>JAVBQJ010000065.1:0-46852 GCA_031549115.1 Victivallaceae bacterium | reverse complement strand
ATTTCCTCGGATCGACTGCTTTTCGTCATCATTTTGCAAGATTTCTTTCGTTATAAGCTCCATTTCTTGCAATAATATAGCACAATATAGCAATATTATCCATTGTCATTCAATGATTTAAGATATTTTTCATGATCGACTGTGAAAAAGGCCGGGAACGATCGTTCCCGGCCGCAAACGCCGCCGCCTATTGTTCCGCGTTCTCTTCCTTTTCCAGCCGGGGAACCAGCTTCAGACATTTTTTCGGGCAGGCCTCGACACAGTAGCCGCACAGGATGCAGCGAAAGCGTTCGAACTGCCAGGACTGGTCCGGCTTGCGGGTCACCGTGATCGCGTTGGCAGGGCACTTCCGCGAACAGATGCCGCAGTAAATGCACTTCTCCGCCTCGATCACCAGCTTGCCCCGTTCGCCCGGAAACGGCTCGCGGACCTCCGCCGGGTACCTCCGGGTGACCGGCCCGCCGAACGAGTGACGCACAATATTGCGAAAAATCGTAAACAGTTTCATTTCAACGCTCCGTACAGCTTACACATGGATCGATCGACAGGATGATCACCGCGACATCCGCCAGATTGCAGCCGACCAGCATCCCGATCAGCGGGGCGATATTCGCAAACGTCGGCGTCCGTACCCGCAGCCGGTCCAGCTTGTCGGTGCCGTTGCCGCGCAGGTAGTACAACACTTCGCCGCGCGGCTGCTCGGCGCGCACTGCGACCTGCCCGTCCGGATTGCCCTTGAACGGCGTCTTGAGCTCCGAATCCGGCAGCTTGTCGAGCGCCTGGCGTACCAATGCCATGGACTGGTACAATTCGCCGACGCGCACGTCGGTACGCGCATAACAGTCGCCGCCATGGCGCACCACCGGTTCGAAATCCAGCTCGCCATAGGCGCAGTAGCCGGTCAGGCGGTGGTCGCTGCGCACGCCGCTGCCGCGCAGGGTCGGCCCGACGGCGCCGCGGCTGTAGGCCAGCTGCGGATCCAATACGCCGACGTCGACCAGACGCCGCTTCACGCCGTAATCGGTCAACAGCACCGGCACCAGCTCCTTGAGCTCCTTTTCCACCTGCTTCACCTGTTCGAGCACATACTTCGCCTGCTCGGGGCTGATGTCCTTGCGCACGCCGCCGATGCAGCAGCTGCCGAGCATCACCCGGCCGCCGGTGGTGGCCTCCATCGCGTCCATCACGTGTTCACGGGTCTGCCACAGCTGCATGAACAAATTTTCAAAGCCGAATGCGTCGGCCAAAAGCCCCAGCGCCAGCAGATGGCTGTGCATGCGGTGCAGCTCGCTCCAGACCACCCGCAGATAGTTCGCGCGCGGCGGTACCGGGATATTCATCATCTCCTCGATGCCCATGCAATAGGTCAGCGAATGGATAAAGCTGCAGATGCCGCAGACCCGTTCGATCAGGTAGGTGTCCTGGTGGAAATCCTTTTGCTCCGCCAACTTTTCGAGACCGCGGTGCACGTAGCCGATCACCGGCATCGCCGAAATCACCTTTTCATCGTTGATTTCGAGACGCAGCTGCAACGGCTCCGGCAGCACCGGATGTTGCGGACCGAATGGAATCAACATACTCATAACGCACCTCCCTCGCTTTTGGTCTCCTCCGCCTTGACCGCCGAGACGCCGACACCGGGGACCCGGCAGAACGGGGAAGCCGGAGCGCCGTCGGCCAGCAGCAGATGCTTCTTGTAATCGATCACCAGCCCGGTCACCGTGATGCCGAAAAGGTCCTGAATTTCATTTTCGACGATCACCGCGGCGAAGCAGACCGGCGAAATGCTCGGCAGTGTTTCACCGTAAGCCAGCTTCAACAGATAGTTTTCCATCCGGTAGCCTTCGTCGAAGTGGTAAAAGACATCGAAACCGTCGCCGGAATCGACCACGGTCATCGTCACGAACCGGTATCCGCGGGGAATCAGAGAAGCGAGCTTCTCGATCAGATTCTCCTGCGTCAATTCTTCTTGAATTTCCATCATTTTTCCTCTGCCTGACCGGCTGCCTGAGCCGCTGTTTCAGCCGCCGCCGGGAGCGGCCGCACGATTTTCACCGGCAGCTCCGGCTGCACGGTCTCGGACTCCTGGCGCTTGCGCGCCAGAATCTTCACGCCCTCAATGATGCCGTCCATCATCGCCTCCGGGCGCGGCGGGCAGCCGGGGACGTACACATCCACCGGAATCACCTTGCCCGCGCCGCCGATGACATTGTAACAATCCGCGAAGATACCGCCGGTCGCCGGGCACACGCCCATGGCGACGACCACCTTCGGCGACGGCATTTGCTCATACACGTTCTTCAACACATTCCGGTTGCGGTGATTCACCGAACCGGTCACCACCAGAATGTCGGCATGCTTCGGATTGCCGACATGCAGCACGCCGAAGCGCTCGACATCGTAAGTCGGCGTCAGGCAGGCGAGAAATTCAATATCGCAGCCGTTGCAGCTGTTGCAGTTGAAATGAACCACCCATGGAGATTTTGCAGTTGCTTTCGACATATTTTATATCACCCATAACCAGATTAAATTCGCCAACGCCAGCGTCAGCGGCACCGTCCACATGAAACGCAGCATCCAGGTCGTCGTCAGACGCGGGAATGCATTATCCATCACCAGCAAAAGCAGACTGCCCGCCAGCGCCAGCGCCAGCCCTGCCCAGATACTGGTGTGCCAGAACGCCATCATCAACCCGAAGAAAAACGCGACCTCATAGAAATGCGCGATTTCGATCAGTCCGAGAAACGGCCCCGAGAACTCCAACGTAATCCCTTTCACAATCTCCTGGTGCGCATGGTGCGAAGACGCCAGGTCGAAGGGGGATTTCTCCAGTTCGATCCCGACCACACACAGAAAGGCGACGAACAACAGCGGCATCGACAGCAAGAGCGGCTGCGGATTCGCCAGTACTGCCGACCCCAGGAAACTGTTGTCGCGCAGATTCACCGCCAGAATCAGCAGCAGCAGAATCGGCTCCAACGCCAGCATCTGCAGAATTTTGCGCTGACTGCCGATCCAGCTGTAAGGCGAACGCACGCTCATGCCGCCCAGCACCAGGCAGATCACCGAAAACGCCTGGACAAAGAGCACCATCAGCAAATCGCTGCCCAGCGCCAGCAGCAGCACCGCCAGAATCATGAACACCAGATGCATCATCGCATACATGATCTGCGGCCGGTGCAACGCCAGCGGCTCCTTGCCGAACAGTTTGACGATATCATAAAACGGCTGCAAAAACGGCGGCCCGACGCGCCCCTGCATCCGGGCCGTGATGATCCGGTCCAGACTCATCAACACCGCCCCCGTCAACGGCGCCAGAATCAGCACCAGCGCGGAATAAACAAACGTATTGCCGCAAATTGCGGAAACCTCATTCAATATCTGCTCCATAATCCGGAACGCTCCTTCGTTAACGCATGGCCGCAATGGTATTTCCGATCAGTACGACAATGATCAGGAACGCACACCAATTCAGACAAATGGTCGCGACCCGCTCATTGATGATGCCGCGGAAATAGTAACTTCGCACCTGCGAGTGCTCGATCTTGCCGCCCACCGAACGGAAGTCGTAAGAACGGATATCATCGTCCCCCTCCCCGGCATCGGCGGCGGTCACGTTTTCACCGCACAAAAACGGCAGCCGCACGTTGTTTTTGTGGAAGCGCCTCCAGACCCAAAAATAGTAAACGACGAACCCCAACGCCATCCCGACGAAAATCACCACCGCCGAGAACTTGGAGACCTCGTCGAGCGCCCCCCAATTGAGGTTCACGGCATTGCGGAACGCCGAACGCGCCATCGGCACGAACACATCGGTGTAGATCGTCATCGTGATCAGTCCGGTTCCGAGCACCATCAGCGCCAGCGCGGTCAGCGAGAAGCGCATCGACGGCGGGATATCCTCCTTCGGCAAAAACTCGTGGTAGCCGGTATGCTGAATGCGCCCGATCCACTTCGCCCAGAAGAACACCGTCAACGCACACCCCATCACCATGAAGATCAGCAGGAACGGCGAGCGGATCGTCGCTTCGATCGCCAGCCACTTGCTGAGCAGCATGCCGAACGGCGGCAGCAGCATCGACATCATGCCGAGCAGAATCACGCAGGAGGTAAACGGCATCTTGAACAGAATCCCGTCCATATCCTCGATATCGCGGCTGCCGATGCGCTGTTCGATCCGGCCGACGCACAGGAACAACAGTCCCTTGGAGATCGCGTGGAAGGTGATGATCGCCAGCCCCGCCGCATACGAAAGCGGCGAATCGATCCCGGCGCAGGCAACCACCAGCCCGAGGTTGGAGATCGTCGAATACGCCAGCACCTTTTTGCCGTTGCTCTGCGTACACGCCAACAGCGCCCCGCCGACGAACGAAAGCGATCCCGCGAACGCGATCACCAGCATCACCCGGCTGTCCTGGTAGAAGCCGGGGACGATGCGCATGACCAGATAGACCCCGGCCTTGACCATCGTCGCGGCATGCAGCATCGCCGATACCGGCGTCGGCGCCACCATCGCGCCCAACAGCCAGCTCTGAAACGGAAACAGCGCCGACTTGGTAAAGGCGGCGATGCACAGCAGCACCGCCGGCAGCAGCGTGATCCCGGTGTTTTCAAAGATCGACTGAAAGGTTTCGCTGCCGGTGTAATACTTGAGCAGGAATATCCCCGCCAGCAGCGCCACGCCGCCCAGGCTGTTCAAAAACAGCGCCCGCACCGCGTTCACCCGGCGTGCCTCGCCGCCGTCCTGCCCGATCAATGCGTAGCTGCACAGCGTCGTCGCCTCCCAGCAAAAGGAGAAGTAAGCAAGGTGATTCGACACCACCAGTCCGACCATGAAGCCGAGGAAGATCAGGAAAAAGAAATAGAAGCGGCGCAGCGAACCGGCCCCCTCCGGCTTATGATGCTCGTGTTCTTTCATGTAACCGACCGCGAAGACCAGGATCGCCGAACCGACCAGCGACGTCACCAGCAGCATGATCCGCGACAAATTGTCGATACGGAACAACACCAGCTCATGCGCTTCACTGCCGTAAAAATGCCCCGCGATGGCCAGAATCGACTGCACCACCGTGAAGATGATAATCCACACATTGCGGATTTTCACCGCCACTCCGAGAATCACCGCCAGAATCAACAGCTCCAGCAAACTGCCCAGGCCGGCCCAGCCGCCCGACACGCTGTAGCTCCAGATTCGCCCCGGTCCTTCACTCTGCAGCGATAGTGCGACCACACCGACGCCCCCGACCGCAACCAGCAGCGCACAGACAATCACCAATGCGTTGCGGAGCCGGTCGGAGGTCGTCAGCCAGGCCAGCACTCCGCCGATCAGCGGCACGCCGATCAGACCGAACAATGCCCATTCCGCCATGTTTCACTCCCTGTTTTTTATGTTATTTCGATCGCAAATTACACTTCAAAAAATCGATCCAGCCATCCATACCGCCGCCCCGGCGCGCCGATACCTCCAACACGATCGCGTCCGGATTCACCGTACGCAGATTGGCCAGGCACAGCTCCCGGTCCCACTCCAACACCGGCGCGAGGTCCATTTTCGTCAACAATACCAGCGCGGCCACCGCAAACAAACCCGGATACTTGAGCGGTTTCTCTTCCCCCTCCGGTGTCGACAACAACGCGATTTTGGCATCTTCGCCGAGGTCGAATGCGACCGGGCAGACCAGGTTGCCGACATTTTCGATCAACACCAGCCGGGTACCGGCCGGAACCGCGTCCGCCAATACCGTCTGGAGCTGTCCGGCGTTCAAGTGGCAGCTGTCGTGCGTTTGAATCTGGGTCACCGCCGCGCCGCGGTTGCGCAAGCGCGCGGCATCGGCTTCGCCGTATTGGTCGCCGACGATCACCGCGGTTGGAATACCCGCCAGATGCAATGCGTCGAGCGTCTTTTCCAACAACAGCGTCTTGCCGGAGCCGGGCGAGGAAATCAGATTAAAGGCGGTGATGCCGCGCTCCCGGAACCACGCCCGGTTCGCCTCGGCCACACTGTCATTGGCCGCCAATACCGCGCTCTCCAGCGAGAAAACCTTTCCGGCCGGTTCGTGTTCGTGCCGGTGCGTATACGCTTTGCCGTCGGCATCGTAATGAACGTGCGATTCGCCGCCGTGTTCATGGTGATGATGCGCGTGGCTGTCGTCGCAACCGCAATTTTTACACATGTTCCACCTCAATATCCTGAATCAACAATTCTCTACCCCCCTGGCGGCGCAGCGATTGTTCACCGCAGGCCGGACAAATCAACTGTAATTTTTCCGTCATCGTCACCTCGCCGCACGCGGCGCAACGCAGCGCCAGCGGCAACATTTCCACTTCCAATTCGCAGCCGGCCACCGCCGGAACCGCGTGCGTAACCGCCATCGGCCACGCGAAACGCAATGCCGCCGGATCGATTCCCGCCAACCGCCCCGCCTTCACCCGCACCCGCAGGATCACGCCGCCGTGCTCTTTCTGCCAGGCTGTCAACGTCGTGAGCAAAGCCTCCGCAATCGATAACTCATGCATCGCCGCCTCCTCAACAGATCCGGGGCAGCTGTTCGCCGTCCGGCACAATCAACAGACGGCGCCCGCCCCATTCGCCCTCCAGCACCACCCGGCAGGCGTCGGCGGAGAGTGCACCGATTTCACCGGCAAGTTCGCCATCGGGCAACTGCCGCCACGCGGCCAGAATCGCCTCACTCGCCTCCGGGTCGGCCACCAACACCATTCGTCCCTCGCAGGCGACGAACAACGGGTCGATGCCGAGCAATTCGCTCATCGCCCGGAATTCCGGCCGCAGCGGCAGCGACGCTTCGCGCAACACCGCACCGGCATCGCTTCCGGCAACCACCTCCTGAACGACAGCGCCGACGCCGCCCCGGGTCGGATCGCGCATGAACTTCACCGCGTCCGGCGCAACCGCCAGCGCCGCTTCGACAAATGGGCCCAGCCCGGCGCAGTCGCTTTTCACCCCCGCGCCGCCCAGCCCGTGCCGCGCCGCCAGAATCGCCATGCCATGTTCGCCGATCCCGCCATTGACCAGAATCCGGTCCCCCGGCTGAAAGCGGTCGCGGCCGAGCCGCAACATCGGATTGCGTCGGCCGATACCGGCGGTGTTCAAATAGACGCCGTCCACACCGCCGCGCGGCACCACCTTGGTGTCGCCGGTGGCGACCGTGACACGGCAACTCCGTGCCGCCGCCGCCACCGAGTCGAGGATCCGTCCCAGCTCTTCACGCGGGAAGCCCTCCTCGATAATCAACGCCAGCGACAGGTAACGCGGAATCCCGCCCCCCATATAAATATCGTTCACCGTACCGCAGACCGCCAGTTTGCCGATGTCGCCGCCCGGAAAAAACCGGGGACTGACCACAAAGCTGTCGGTCGAAAACACCAATTCGCCATCCAGCAGCGCGCTGTCCGGCAACCCCGCCAGCGGCCCGTCGCCGAAGCGGGTGAGAATTTCCGCGGCGATCCATTCGGTTTCAGCGCCGCCGCCGCCGCCATGGGCCATGGTGATGAATTCGCTCATACGTCCCCCGCCTCCCGGTAACGAAACGCGGCGGCGCAAGCCCCCTCGCCCGAGACCATGCACGCGCCGACCGGTTGTCCGGGGGTACAGCCGCGCCCGAACAATGGGCACTCCTCGGGGAGCAACGCACCGCGCAGCACCATGCCGCAACGGCACCCCTCCGGCTCCCGCGCCTCCGCCGCCGGCAGTTCAAACCGGACAGCGGCATCGAATCGGCGGAATTCCGGCCGGATCAACCAACCGCCGTCGACCACCTTGCCCAATCCGCGCCATTCGCTCGCGCCGGGCACGAAACAATGATCGATCAAGGCCAGTGCCGCCCGGTTCCCCACAGTTTCCACCGCTTCGGGGTAATTATTCCGGACTCCGGCCGCTCCGGCGCCGATCGCTTCCAGCAACGACAAAATCGAATGCAATATATTTTCCGCCGCGAAACCGGAAATCACACCGGGCAGCGCCAGACCGGCGAAGCCCTGTTCGCCGATCACCGACGCCACATGGCCAGGCAGCAAAAACCCGTCCAGCCGGGTGTCCGTATCCGCCGCCAGCAGCCCGAGCACCGGCCGGATCCGCTTGAAATCGCAAAGCATCGAGAAGTTAACCAGATTCCGCTGCGCCGCCGCCTCGAGAATCGCCGCGCCCGCACTCAAAGTCGGTTCGAAGCCGACCGCCGCCAGCACCACTTCCTGTTGTGGATGGCTACAGGCGTAGTCGAGCGCTTCTTCGGGAGAATAAATCACCAGCAGTCCGGTTTCCCCCTGCAGCGTTCCGGCCGAACCGGGGATGCGCAAGAGGTCGCCGAATACCGCCACCTTGACACCACGGCGGGCCAACAGGATGGCCCGGTCGATGAAACCGGGGCCGGACACACAGACCGGGCAACCGGGCCCGGCAAGCAGCCGGACCGACTCCGGCAGCAACGCGCGCAACCCGTATTTCGCCACGGCGAAACTGTGACTGCCGCATACCTCCATTAATCGGACCGGGCGTTCAAGCCGGGCTGCGGCGGCGCGCAATGTATCGCGCCAGAAAACAACCGGCATCTGCATCATGACAATCCCTGTTCCATCTCCCGAAAAAGCTGCAACTGTTCCAGAGCCTTGTCCCGATCGATCCGCTCGATCGCGAATCCGGCATGCACCAATACGTAATCGCCGACCGCGCAATGCTCCAGCAAACGCAAACTGACGCGCCGTTCGAGGCCGCCATATGCCACCTTGCCATGCGCCTCCGGCTGCAACTCCACTATCTTCATCGGCAGTGCCACACACATACCCAAACTCCCGGTTCCGAATACTTCCAGAAAACACGTGATCAACGCGATAGTAAACCGCACACATAAACTCAATATAGCCCCACACTCCCTTAAAAGCAAGGAAATACAACACAAATTACTTCGTTTCTTCGAAATTCCATCCGTCCCAGAAAATCTGGCCGACCGCGATACCGCCGTCATTGGGCGGAATCCGCCGCGGCAGCCAACAACACCGGCCGCGTTTCCGCAGCTCTTCGGCCAACAGCGCGGTCAGGAGCCGGTTCTGCATCACCCCGCCGGTCAGCAGCACCGGCAACGCTTCTCCGGCATGCTCCAGCATCGCCAGCGCCGCGTCGGTAACCGCGCCATGAAAGTCGCGCGCCGGTGAAACATGCCGCGTCAGCGGCTCATGCCACAACGGCGTCCAGTCGATCCGCAGCAATCCGTTTTCGATCCGCTTCTCCCACGGAAACGGCCGGACACTTCCGGCGGGCTCGCGCCACGCCGCCGCCTCGAGCCGGATCGCCGCCTGCCCTTCGTAACTGACGCGCTCCGGCGCCAGCCCCAGCCGCGCCGCGAACGCGTCGAACAAGCGCCCGGCGGCCGAAGACAACGGCGCATTCACACCGGCGGCGCACTGCCGGTAAAGGGTTTCCACCACCGGAACGGGCAGCGTGCACTGCCGTGCCGCCTCGAATTCCGGCACTCCGGCCGCCCATAGCCGTCCGAGCCATTGGCGGCGGCAGTCGCGGATCGCCGCCGCCCCGCCCGGCAACGGCACCGGAGCGAAAGAGGCCAGGCGCCGGATCCCCGACTCCCGGCCGATGCGGAACAATTCCGCCCCCCACAAAGTTCCATCCATTCCCCAACCGGAACCGTCGAACACCAGCGCCAGCGCCTCCGGGAAACCGGATTCGTACAGTCCCGCCAGCGCATGCGCGGCGTGGTGCGGCACAGCGACCAGCGGCAGCGCCCACTCCTGCGCCAGCTTCCGGCCGAAAAGGGAGCTGTAATAATCCGGATGGGCGTCGACGGCGATACACTCCGGCGTCTCCGCCAGTTGCGAAACGGTCCGGCGCAACGCCTCCTCCCACTCGGCGGCGGCGGCCTCCGCCTCCAATTCGCCATGGTGCGGCGACAGCAGCAGCCAGCCGCGTCCGGCGGCGGCGAAGGTATTCTTTTGCGCGCCGCCCAATGCCAGCACCGGACGACGGACATCGCCGCCGGAAACATGTTCCAACGCCCAGCCGCAGCCGCGCGCCCGCCGCCACAACTGGCTGACGCCGCCGTTTTCCACCGCCAGCGAATCGTCATGCCGCCAGCGGATGGCGCGGTTGTGAGTCAAAAACAAGTCGGCAATTCCCGCCAGCTCCCGCAATGCCGCTTCCGTAGTCAGCGCCGGGGGGGCGCCGGCGGCATTGCCGCTGGTCGCCACCAGAAGCGGCCCGCCGAACGACCGCATCAGCAATTCGTGCAGCGGCGAAGCGGGAAGCATCACGCCCGCCTCCTCCGGCCGGTCGGGAGCCAACAATTCCGGATGAAAATCGCCGCCGGCACGCCATGGCGCCAATACAATCGGCGCCGCCGGATCCTCCAGAGCTTCGCGCAACGCCGGAGAAAGAGTAAAATAGCGCGAGACGGTTTCCGGATCGGCCGCCATCAAGGCCAACGGTTTATCGGGGCGGTGTTTGCGCTTTCGCAGCGCCGTCAGCGCCTCGCGGCAACGCGGATCCGCCAGCAGTTGAAAACCGCCGACACCCTTCAACGCCAGAATTTTTCCCGCCCGCAACGCGCTTGCGGCCGCCTCCAGCGCCGCTTCCGCCGATGCCACCGGCGCACCGTCCGGCGCCAGCAATTCCAGCACAGGACCGCATTCCGGGCAACTGATGCCCTCGATGTGAAAGCGGCGGTCGGCAGGATTTTCGTATTCGTACCGGCACGCCGGGCAGAGCGGGAAATCGCGCCACGCGGTAGCCTGGCGCTCGTAAGGCAAGGAATCGATCACGGTCGCGCGCGGTCCGCAAGCGGCGCAACCGTTGAATGCATGGTGAAAGTGACGGTCGTTGCACTCGTACAGTTCTGTCCGGCACGCCGCGCACAAAGCGCGGTCCGGCGGCGTCAGCAAATTGACCGATCCGGCGGCGCCGGCCTCCTCCCGGATCGAAAATTCGCCGCAGTATTCCCGCGCCGTCACCGCTTCCGGCGGCCCGAACTCCAGGATGTCGATACGGCTTCCGGGCGGCAAAGCGCCGACGAGCTCACGCCGGGCGCGCGCCAGATCGGCGGCGCCGCCCTGCCAGAGCACTTCGACTTCGCGCGAGCGATTGCGGACCCAGCCGGCCAACCGTAGTTTCCGCGCCAGCCGGAACAGGGCGGGACGCATTCCCACGCCTTCCACAATTCCGCGCAGCAGTACCTTTTGTTGTAAAAGTTCCACCGGCTCCATCGCAATCCACCGTTGCAGGGGGAGAGTTATATTCTCGCCACCCTGGTATCTCTTGCCGCCTGCGCGACCGCTTTCGCCACCGCGTCCTTGACCTTGTTGTTGAAAGTATCGGGGATGATATAATCGCAGGTCAGTTCGTTTTCGGGAATCACTCCCGCAATGGCCTTGGCCGCGGCGATTTTCATCGCGTCGTTGATGTCGCTGGCGCGGACGTCCAGGGTGCCGCGGAAAATTCCGGGAAACGCCAGCACGTTATTGATCTGATTCGGGAAGTCGCTCCGCCCGGTCCCCATGATTTTCACCCCTGCCGCCTTGGCTTCGTCGGGCATGATCTCGGGAACGGGGTTGGCCATCGCGAAAACGATCGGATCCTGCGCCATGGTCTTGACCATTTCGGCGGTCAAAGTACCGGGAGCGGAGACACCGATAAATACATCGGCGCCGGCAATCACATCCTGGAGCAACCCCTTTTTCATTTCGAGATTCGAGATTTCCGCCATCTCCTCTTTGATCGCATTGAGGCCGGGACGGCCCTTGTAAATGGCGCCCTTGGTGTCGCAAAGTATGACCTTCTTCAGCCCCGTGCTCATCAACAGCTTGGTGATTGCGATGCCAGCCGCACCGGAACCGTTGATGACCACCGACAGGTCGGAAAGATTCTTTTTGACCAACTTCAGCGCGTTGAGTATCGCCGCGAGGGTGACGACCGCCGTACCATGCTGGTCGTCGTGAAAAATCGGAATATCGCAGACCGCCTTGAGGCGTTTTTCGATCTCGAAGCAGCGGGGTGCGGAAATGTCCTCGAGATTGATGCCGCCGAACGAACCGGCAAGCAGTTCCACCGTTTTTACGATATCGTCGACGCTTTTGGAACGCACGCACAACGGAAACGCGTCCACGTCGCCGAAGCGTTTGAACAACACGCACTTGCCCTCCATGACCGGCATACCCGCCTCCGGGCCGATATCCCCCAGCCCCAGGACCGCGGTACCGTCGGTCACGACGGCGACGAGATTGCCTCTGCGGGTGTAGGTATAGGACAAGTCCACATCCTGCGATATCTCCAGACATGGCACGGCGACGCCCGGCGTGTAGGCTACGGAAAGGTCATCCTTGTTATTGAGCTCCATGCGGCAGGCGATCTCGATTTTGCCCAGCCATTCTTTGTGCTTCTGAAGCGACATTCCTTTGTGGTACATATGACTGCCTTATTTGTAAGTTTCGTTGATAACCGCTTTGATCGCGTTCGCCGATTTCCGCAGCTTGGCGAGCTCTTCGTCCGTGAATTTGAAGTGAATCGTCGACTCCGCGCCGTTCATGCCCAGGACGTTCGGCAGACTCAGGCACAGATCGTTCAGGCCATAGAACCCGTCCGCCAGATTGCTGGTGAAGAAAATGCTCTTCCGGTCTTTTATGATCACCTCGGCCAGATAGGCGGCAATGGAGGCAATGGCGTAATAGGTCGCACCCTTCCTTTTGATGACCTCCGCGCCGGACTTCATCACCTCGTCCTCGACCTGCGCTTTGTCGATGGGGATATTCTGCGCCTTGCAGTATTCGTCCAGCGCCATGCCGCCGATGTGAACCGAACTCCAGACCGCAAACTGGCTGTCGCCGTGTTCGCCGGCGATGAAGCCATGCACGTTTTTGACGTCGACGCCGAGTCTGACGCTGAGAATGCGGCGGAAGCGCGCGCTGTCCAGCACCGTGCCGGTACCGAAAACAACGCCCCGGGGCAAGCCGCTTTCCTTTTGAATCACGTAGGTGATGACGTCGACCGGGTTCGATACCACCATGATGACGCCGCCGTTATAATACTCCATGATGTTACGGGTGATGTCTTTGGCAATGGCGACATTTTTCTTCGCCAGATCGAGCCGGGTTTCGCCCGGCTTTCTGCTCACTCCCGCCGCCACGATAATGACACTGCAGTCTTTGATGTCGCTGTAGCCGCCGCAGTGAACGTTCATCTCCCCCAGAATGGAAAGGCTGTGGTTGATGTCCATCGCCTCGCCCTCGGCCTTATCGGTATTCACATCGATAATCACCAATTCGGAAACTAAATTCTTCATCGCGATCGAGTAGGCGGTGGTGGCGCCGACGGCGCCGGCGCCGATGACGGCGATCTTCGAGTGCTTTTTTCCCGTTGAGGCGGAAATGCAAGCGGCATCTGTGTTGTCCATAACTGTAACCCTGAATTCTCTCTGTCATCCGCGATGAATGCCGCGGATATGTTAAGCTGTTAACTTAACGCAAAATTGGAAAATAGCAAGGTTTTCACCCAAGAAATCCCGTAATTTCCCAGGGTACATGTACCCTATGCACAACAAAAAACGAGCCATCTTTTTTTCAGGAAAAGGGCTCGTTTCAACTGCTCCGGGCTATGCCGGAAACTTACAACTCGATGAAGTCGAGGATAAGCGAATGGCGGACGGTTTCACCGGGCTGGAGTATGCGGAGTTTGCCGGTCTCGGCGAACTTGGCCTGCCCGAACGGGAAGCAGTTGCCGGGCTCCAGACCGAGAACATAGTCCCCCTCCCCCATCTGCTTCCACTCGACCAGATACGGAAGTTCGCGGGTACGGTAGGAGACCCGGACGGCGAGTCCCAGCGCCGGATTTTTCAATGTGACGGACGCATAGCCGCAATCGCCAGCGGGAAGTTCATGGCAGAACACCTGCTCGGTGAAGCCATGTTGCGGCGCCTCCATCTCGGCATATTTCGCCAGATTGGCCTTGGCGGCGGGGTTGGCGGGGGTCACCGGATGCGGCTGGACCGTTTCGATCACGGCGCCGGGCGCCACCAACGGATACCCGAAATTCATGTGATACAGCATCATGAACGGGGTGGGATTGGCATCCTCGTTGGTGATTTCATCGTCGATCACCAACTGGTTGGAGCCGAGACCGGTGGTGTATTTACGCTTGAGCACCAGGTTTTCGCCGAATACCCGGCTCTCCCGCACCACGCCGGAAACCGCCAGCGTCAGGACACCGTCCTGCCATTCGCTGGAGGTGTTCACCGACTCGCCGGGGAGATGGCCGATGCGGCCATGCAGGCCGAATTTTTCGCCGTTGACTTCGCCGGGGCCGCCGACGTTGCGCAGGCCGCAGGTGGAAACAAGACCGCCGGTGAAGCTGCGCAGCCAGTTGAATTCCTCGGGTTCATAATACGACGGATTCACGATTCCGGTGCGGGACATCCACGCCAGCGGCACACCTTTGAAACGGACATCCGCGACATCCAGCCCGCGTTCGCAATTGACGGTAAATTCCAAACCGGAGCCGTTGTTGACCTCCGCCAGACGGCAGCCGCGGCCGCGGCCGTCATCGAGAACAACCCGGCGGATCCCCGCCAATTGCCCGGTGGAGCCGAGATACTTGCCGAGTTCCTCGCGATCGTGCGAAATCACCGAATCTTTCATTTTTCACCACCTTATATTTGGGTTAATCCCGGAAACTCAAAGTCTGCCAGCCGCGCTCTTCGGCCAGCGCCGCCAGCGCCGGATCGGGATTGGCCGCATAGGCTCTGCCGACCGCTTCCAGAACGAAACGGTCGTTGATGCTGTCGCCGTAATACGCCAGCTCTTCCAGCTTCACGCCGCGCAGCGCGGCATCGTCGCGGGCGACTTCCGCTTTGCCCGGTCCCACCGTGGAACGCCCCGCATACCGGCCGGTGAAACGCCCGTCGATCACCTCCAGCTCCATGCCGAATAACGCATGCACCCCGAAGTAACGCGCCAAAGGGCGCGCCAACACCGTATTGGTCGAGGTCAGGATCGTCACCCGGAGGCCGCTGTCCTTGAGTTCCTGCACCAGATCGAAAGCCTTCGGGTATATTTTCCGCTTCACCACCGTGTCGAAGTGCTCCTGGGTCAACGCCCGCATCGTTTCCGGCGTTTGCCCGACGAACTCCGTCAACTGAAAGCGGGAAAATGCCTCCAAATCCAGCGTGCCTGCCTGGTATTGTTTGAAAAAGTACGCCGCCTGCTCCAGAGCGTCAACCGGAGCGAGGCGCTTCGCCACCATGAAATCCTTCCACGAAACATCGCAATCATTGTCGATCAGCGTATGATCCATGTCGAACCAGTGTTCCCGTATCATAAGCGTGTTGTCCTTCATATGGAAAATACGATGGTCCGGCGCCCGGAAGTGATGATCCGGTGCTCCAGATGTGCTTTCACCGCCCGGGTCAGCACCCGGCGTTCGATATCCTTGCCCAACAGCCGCATCGCCTCCGGCGTCAGCTCATGGTTCACCCGCTCCACATCCTGCTCGATGATCGGTCCCTCGTCCAGATCGGCGGTCGCATAATGCGCGGTCGCTCCGATCATTTTCACGCCGCGCTCCCACGCCCGCTGGTAGGGATTCGAGCCCTGGAACGCCGGCAGGAACGCGTGATGAATATTGATGATCCGCCCCGGATAACGGCTGATGAATTCCGGAGTCAGAATCTGCATATAGCGGGCCAACACCACCAGTTCGATATGGTGCTTGTCCAGCAACTCGATAATCGCTTTTTCCTGTTCTTCCTTTTTGCCCGGCGCGATCGGAAAACAGAAGAACGGCACCCGGAATTTATCGCTGACCTCCTCCAGGTCGGGATGATTGCCGATCACCAGCGGAATTTCACACGAAAGATCCCCTTCGCGCGAGCGGACCAAAAGATCGTAAAGGCAGTGCGTCGTCTTCGACACCAGCACCGCCACCCGTATGGGTCTATCCAGATAATGCAAGGTGTATTCCAGTCCGCGCTCGATGGCGAAATCCCGGAAGCGCGCCTCCATATCCTTGCGCGTCAACACCATATCATTCAGATCGAGTTTGATGCGCATGAAATATTCATTGGCGCATTCGTCGGTGTATTGGCGGCATTGCAGAATATTGAAACCCTGCGAATAAAAGAAGGTCGAAATCTCCGCCAGCAACCCCTTGCGATCAACGCTCTTAATCAGAAAAACCGCTTGTTTGTCCATATTTCCCATTCACTGTCGTGTTATACCGATGAGCTTGCTGCTGCCAGAGGTAACAGCAACGAGTCAAGCCGAATTTCTGCCCGCAAGACCAAGGCAGTTACAAACCTTATGATTGCAAATTGGTATTATTGCATGCCCATGACCCGGAAGGTGCTGCGCCCCGGATACCCGGTCGGAGCCTCCACCGGTTCCGCCGTATCGATCCAGCCCCAGCGCCGCGACAACGGCCAGAACACCACCCAGGCGCGTCCCACCACATTGCGGCGCGGTACCGTCCCCCAGATGCGGCCGTCGGAACTGAAGTTGACGTTGTCGCCCAGCAGGAAGAAGCTGTCGGGCGGCACCAGGAATTCCTCCTCCTCCCGCGACAGATAATTTCCGGTCCGGCGCCCGGCCAGATAGATCGAATGATTCTGATAACCGCCCTTCCCGGAATACAGCTTGGCAAATACCGGCGAGAAATCGGTGATCGGCCGGAAGTCGGCGGCACCGTCAGGTTTGAGCATCAGCATTCCCTGTGAAATTTTCAACGTATCCCCGGGCAGGCCGACCAGCCGCTTGATGTAAAAATACCCCGAGGTTTTCGCCAGCGGCTGCCGGTTTTCATCGTAAATATCGTCGGTGGTGAACACCACAATGTCGCCGCGCGACAAGCCGGTCAAATGAAAGCTGACCCGGTCGACGAAGAGATGGTCGCCGGAAGACAGAAATCCATCGCACAGCGTGGTTTGCGCCGGGTAGCGGTAATTGGTGCGCAGGTCGGCATATTCGGCCACCTTCGCCGGCGCTCCCGGCAGCGTATAATTCACGCCGCCGATATCCAGACGCGTGTTGTCCAGAAAGTGATACTGCGAAAAGGAGCTCAATTGTTCCACCCGCCCCGGCTTTTCCGTAGTCAGCTCCGCCCGCCGGGTCGAAAACAGCAGCCAATCCAACGGCTGGGGCAATTGGCCGATCCAGGAATTCGTCTTCGCGGCATCCTCGATGTAGTGAATGCCGTACAACGTCGGCTGCATGCTGCTGGTCGGAATCGCAAACGGCTGAAAAAACAAGCCGCGAATTCCCCCCGCGACCATGCACACCACCGCGATCAGGTCGAGCCAGCCGCGCAGCCAGCCGAAGCGCTCCTCCGGCAGGATTTTTCCCATCTGATGCGGCAACGTTTCCGTAAATGCCCGCATCCCCTCCACGTCGGCGGTCCGGGACAACATCCGGGCCTGATTTTCCAGTTTTCGCAGCTCCTCCGCCGCCTCCGGCGCGAGGATGTCGTCGTCCACGTGGCGCCGGTCCGCCAACTGGCGCGCCAGTTTGCGTACCTTTTTACGCCAGCGGCGCAAGGTGAAATAAGCAAACGGATTCATGATCGCCTCTAGTTATCAGCACTGTTCTTGAGCACGGCGACGAAGGCTTCCTGCGGGATGTTGACCTTCCCGATCTGCTTCATGCGCTTCTTGCCCTCTTTTTGTTTTTCCAGCAATTTCCGTTTCCGGGTGATGTCGCCGCCGTAGCACTTCGCCAGCACGTTTTTGCGCAGCGCCCGCACCGATTCGCGGGCGACCACCTTGCCGCCGATCGCCGCCTGGATCGCCACCTGGAACATCTGCGGCGGAATCACTTCGCACAACCGTTCCGTCAACTGCCGTCCCCGGCTCTGCGCCATATCGGCGTGGACGATCGAACTGAAAGCGTCGACCGGTTCGCCGGTGACCAGAATATCCATTTTCACCAGCTTGTCGGCGCGATAGCCGGCCGGCTCGTAATCCATGCTGCCGTAACCGCGGGTGATCGACTTCAATTTGTCGTGGAAGTCGATCAGGATTTCGTGCATCGGCAGCTCCGCGGTGATGATCACGTGGCGGCCGTCGACCGAATTGGTCTGGGTGCAGACGCCGCGCTTGGACATGATCAGATTCATCACGTCGCCGATGTATTCGGACGGCAGCATCAAGTGCGCCTCGATCAGCGGTTCTTCGATCCGTTCGATTCCGGCCGGATCGGGCAGAAACACCGGATTGTCGACTTCGAGCATCGAGCCGTCTTTCATGTAGACGTGATAAACCACCGACGGATAGGTGGCGATGATATCCATGTCGTATTCCCGGCGCAGCCGCTCCTGGATGATCTCCATGTGGAGCAAACCGAGAAAGCCGCAGCGAAAGCCGAAACCGAGCGCCGCGCTGGTTTCCGCCTGATAGAAGAATGCCGCGTCGTTCAACTGCAGTTTGCTCATGCTGAACTTCAGCTGGTCGTAATCGGCCGTATCGATCGGATAGATCCCGGAAAACACCATCGGCCGCACCTCTTTGAAGCCGGGCAACGGCGCAGGACAGCGGTCGTTGACGTTGGTGATGGTATCGCCGATCCGGGTATCCGAAGGGCTCTTGATGTTCGGGATGATATAACCGACCGATCCGGCGGTCAACGCCGCGTCGGCCTTCATTTCCGGTCCGAAAAATCCGACCTCCTTGACTTCGCTTTCCAATCCGGTGCTGAACAGCCGGATCCGGCTGCCGCGTTCGAATTTGCCGGAAACCGCCCGGACGTAGGTGACCACCCCCCGGTACGGGTCGTAGGTGGAGTCGAAAATCAACGCGCTGGACCCCGGCAGCGTCGAAGCCGCCGGCGCCGGAACCCGCTTCACGATCGCTTCGAGCACCTCGGGAACGCCGGCGCCGGTCTTCCCGGAAACCATCAGCGCCTCTTCGCGCGGAATCGCCAGAATTTCCTCCATCTGTTCGAAACACATCTCCAGATTGGCGGCGGGCAGGTCGATCTTGTTGATCAGCGGGATCACTTTCAACTTCTGCCGGAACGCCAGATTGACGTTGGCAACGGTCTGCGCCTGTACCCCCTGGGTCGCGTCGATCAGCAGCAGTGCCCCTTCGCAGGCCCCGAGCGAGCGGCTGACCTCATAGGTGAAGTCGACGTGCCCGGGCGTGTCGATCAGATTGAATTCGTACACTTTGCCGTCCTGCGCCCGGTATGCCATCCGGACCGGATGGGACTTGATGGTAATGCCGCGCTCCCGCTCCAAGTCCATGCCGTCGAGCAACTGTTCCTGCAAGTCGCGCTTCTGTACCGTGCCGGTGAACTCCAGCAACCGGTCCGCGAGCGTGGATTTGCCGTGGTCGATGTGAGCGATAATGGAGAAATTGCGAATGAGAGAAAGTTCCGCCATGCGTAAATAAACCTCAGATTTCAGTATTTTTCTTTATAGCCTGGTAATATAACCCCATATCGGTACTTTTGCAACTTTCTCCCGGCAGGAAGACTTTTTTTCGCTTTTTTCACAATCGCCTATTGACTTTCTTTGAAACATTTGCTATACTTATGAAAGAGTTTCATTTTGAACCGAAAATTTGCATGGAGAAGCAGTCGGAATGGCAGCGTGTACGAATATTGCGGAATTGGCGCGTTTCTGTAAAGTATCCCCGGCGACGGTGTCGCGGGTATTTTCCGGCGCGGCCACGGTGGGCGAGAAAACCCGGACGAAAATTCTGGCGGCGGCGCGCGATCTCAATTACGCACCGCAGCAGACTGCCCGGAAAAACAACGTCGCCATCGTGATTCCATCGACCCAGGCGATTCAACCGCCGTCGTGGTTCGCCGGCATGCTGACCGGGACGATCATGCAGCGGATCTGCCAGGCCGGCTTCGTCCCGCAATTGATCGAACCGCAGGATATTGCCAAGCTGCTGCCGAATTTCACCGTCGCCGCACTCGCCTTTGACTGGCGCGAAACCACCGATACCTACGCTCAGCTGGCGGCGATGGGGGTGCCGTTGATCGGGATCAACAACCAGATTCCGGGGCATTGCAATGTCTGTACTGACCACGCGGGCGACGCCAGGCTGGCGACCCGGCACTTGCTGGAGCGCGGCCACCGCCGGATCGGCTGGCTGGATTGCGTCGTCCACAACTGGGGCAGCCAGAACCGGCTGGCCGGTTACCGGGAAGCGTTGGCGGAATCCGGCGTGGCATTCGATGAAGCGCTGATCTGTCCTCAGGATCCGACCGGAGCGTTGGCGCCGGAGGGGTTGAGCAGGATTCTCCGCGACGGGCAGGCCACGGCATTGATATGTTTGCATGAGGACTGGGTGATGCAGCTGCATTATTATTTGCAGGTACTCGGTTATTCGGTCCCCATCGATGTTTCCGTAGTTGCCGCCGAAATCCCCGGACTGACGCAATGGATGTGCCCGCCCTGGACCTGCATCGAGCAGGACCTGGAGGCTCTGTCCGATGCCATCATCGAGCGGATCTGCCGAATCGACCGGAAAGAGGAGCCGGACCAGTTGTCCAATGCGGTGCTGTCGACCGACAAAATCATCGAACGCCGCTCGGTAAAAAATTGTATCTGAGTTGCCAATCACCCTTTAAATAATCAGGAAAGGACTTGAAAAATGAAGCAGACACGCAGATTTACTTTGATTGAACTTCTCGTAGTGATTGCAATTATCGCCATCCTGGCCAGCATGCTGCTGCCGGCGCTGTCGAAAGCGCGGGCGGCGGCGCAGAACATCAAATGCGTCAGCAACCTGAAGCAGACGGTACTGGGTGCGGTGCTGTACGGCAACGACAACCAGCACAAGCTTGCCGGCTACACAGAAAATGGAGTCGGAAACTGGTACAATGTGATAACACAGTACTCGCCGGCCTCTTCCCGTGTATGTCCCTCGTGGCAAGCCGGAGATGGGAAACCGGAGGATACTCCGTATTTGTGTTACGGCATCAGCGAAGACATGCCGGACGGAACTTGGATTTACGGCTCGAATCCCTGGTGGAGCGCCGTCAATATGGAAGTACCCAAGGTACCGTCCTCGACCTTTCTCTTTGCCGACAGCCGGGGCTTCAATGAGTGGCCGGGAGTGCAAGTTCACAAATTCTCCCACGTCAACGGCGCCACCGTCGGCGGGATGATCCACTTCCGCCACAACAACCGCGCCAATGTCGGCTGTCTTGACGGTCACGTCGAAGGCGGCGAAATGGCCAAACTCGGCGTGATGACCCGCGACGCCCGGCAGGTGAACGAGGTTTATTTCTTCGGCACCTACAACGGCGAATGGTCCGGCGGTAACTACTGAGCAAGCGAATAGAGGAACTTCATACCATGTGGAAACGAATTGCCATCCCATTTCTGAGTATATTGGCCACCTCAGCCGGAATGGCGGCGGCCGATCACACAGTGAGCCGGATACCATTCACCGCCAAACCGCCGGTCATGGATGGCGTCATTGAAAAGGGCGAATGGGAAAACGCGGCCGTGCTGTCGCAATTCTGCGACGCCGGCGGCGGCGGGGTGCCCCCCTCCCCGACCCTGGCCATGCTGCAGTACGACGGGGAAAATCTCTATTTCGCGTTTCGGGCCGTCATCGACTTCGAACCGGAAATCGCCCCCCTGCCGCATGACAATCTCGATATCACCACCGTCGACTCCATCCGCATCGGCATCGTGCCGCCGGGGGTGGGGCAATGGATGAAGTTCAGTCTGGAACGCGGCGGCGGCACCGGCGACATACGGGTGGCAGGACAAGTCCGGCTTCCCGCCGAGGAGTGGAATCCGGCGTGGCAGGCGGCCTGCCGGATTCTGCCGCAGGCGTTCTTCGCCGCCAATATCTGGGAAGCCGAAGTCGCAATCCCGTGGAGCACGTTGGAAATGTCCATGCCCAAGCCGGGCGACGTGCTGCCGCTGCAGATCACCCGCTATGCCGGCAATGTCCGGCGCACTCCGGATGTGAATCACCGGCAGAGCACTTGGGCACCGGTGCCGAGCATCTGGAACATCATCGACCCGACCGGCTTCGGCCGCGTGATTTTCGGCGGTGACGCACCGGTGTTCCGCTTCGGCTCCTACGCCGATTTCGCCGGCGGCACTGGCGGCGTCAAAGGAACTCTCACGGCGGCAGCGCCGACGGCGCGGCTGACCGCCCGGATCTGGGATACCGCCGATTACAACAAGGTATTCGCCCAGACCGCCGAAGCCGTTTCCGGTCCGGAAGTCGATTGGCGGCGGGAGCTGCCGATCGCCGTCCGGCAACCGGTGATGATGCAGTGGAAGTTGACCGACGACGCCGGCGAAATCGCCGGAGCGCAGCTGTTGTGCGAAGTGATTCCGCCGTTCAGCGTCGCTATCGCCCCTGTGTTCAGCCGCGATGCGGTGGTCTTCCTCGGCGATCTGGCAAAAATCGCCGACCGGAACGGCATGAAAGTAATCAATCGCCTCTCCGCCGCCGATGGGACGAAAGTGGAACGCGAGATCGAAGCGGCCGCCGCCGACTTTGAAACCGCACTGCCGTTGGCCGATTTCCCGGTCAACGCCGAGCTGACCGCGGAGTCCACGCTCCTGGACGCCACAGGCAATGTCCGGTACCGGGTGGAGAAGAAAATCCGCAACGTGCCGCGTCCGGAATGGATGTCGCGTCACCCCGGCGAAGTGACTGTCCCGCCTCCGGGGTGGACGGCGCTGCGGGTAAACCGGGAAGCGCATGCGATTGTGACCGAAGCTGCGGATAATTCCTACACCTTCACCGACAGCTTCCTGCCGGAGGCAATCGGGCTGGCGGGAAAAGCGTTTTCCGCCGGCGCCATGCGCTTCGACCTCGCCACCGCCGACGGCACGCAGACAATACATGGTCAAGCGGCAACGGTCGCCGCCGAAGACGCCCGCGGGGTTACGTTGGAGTGGAACGGCGAAAGCGCCGACTTCACGCTCCAGGCGAAAATCCGGGTCGAATTCGACGCCATGGCCTGGTACCGGGTCACGCTGACGCCGCGCCGGGACACGGCCACGGTGGAACATCTGGCGCTGGTGCTGCCGGTGGAGCCGCGGGGACTCCGCTATATGCGCGGCGGCAACGCCATGGGGACGATGGAGGGCACCGCGCTCTATGCGCTGGTGAGCGAAGCCCGGACCGGACGCGAATTGCCGAAGCCGAATATGCCGTTTGCGATCGAAGTCTCCGGCGACGGCTGGAAGTTCGACAAATCCTTTGTCAACTTCCTCTGGCTCGGCGGCGAAGACCGGGGCATGTTCTTCATCCTCCCGTCCCGGCGCAACCTGAATATCGCCGAGGATTTCACCTCGGTGACCGACGACGGCAAAAATTTCACGCTCCGGATCAACCTGATCGATACGCCGACCGAATTCCGGCAGCCGTTCGGCTACGAATTCGGCACCGTCCTGACCCCGACGCGCCGGGTCGAAGACGTGGCGCGCTTGTGGAAGACCGGTGCCGCCTACCAGCGGCTGCAGCCGGACGGGCGCCGGATCATGGAGCAGGACCCGGCACTTTATACCAAACCGACCGGGTGGCGCTTCTTCCACGACCGCGAGCTCAAGCCGTTCGCGAAAGATTATTTCGCCACCGCGATGCTGCCCTCGTGGCTGGTCCCCACCGTCATGATCGGCAACCCGACACCGGACGCGGCGGAAACCGCCGCCATCGACGGCTTCGTCAAGGCCATCAACGACACGATCGGCGGTTCGCCGCTGTTGTGGTACGACAGCTTGTTTTCGATGTTCCATCTGCCGCAGGCCGTCGACTTCGTCGAGGAGTGGGAGCTGAACCCGCGTTGCCGGCTGCCGATCGAACAATACGGCACGATGATGTGCCCGACCCGGACCTGGGCGGATTATTACCTCTACGGAGCGGAAAACCGGATGAAACAGGGGGTCCGGTCCTTTTATATGGACATGTCGGCCTTCCATGCGTGCGACAACCGTTTCCACGGCTGCGGCGTGCGCGACGAGCGCACCGGCGCGTGGCTGCCGGTGATTCCGTTCCTGAACGGCCGGGAGATGTTCATGCGCTTCCAGAATCTGGTCAAGGCCAACGACCCCGAGGGATTGCTGGTAATGCACTCCTCGATCAGTACGCCGATGGCGTTGTGGATGGATGTGACCACCATGGGCGAAGAGTGGACCACGGCGCCGGACTACAGCACCTTCGCGCTGGAAACATTCCAGCTCGGCAATATGGGGACGAGGCAGTTGGGCACAGTGTCGAACTTCTTCCCCGGATTGCTGCTGCTCCATTATCTGCAGGCGCAGATCTCGCAGGTTACATTGGCGGAGGTCTGCGGCATCACCTTCCTGCATGGCGAATCCATGTGGAACGGGGTGGAGGAGCAATTGGCCGGCCTGCGCCAGGTCTGGGATGCGCTGGCGCAATTCGGCGTCCACGAGGCCGACGCCGAATGGATTCCCTATTGGCGCAATCCGTTGAGCCGCTACCCCGACGGCATCGCCGTCAGCAGCTGGAAACGCGGCGGCGCGGAAATGCTGGTCATTTTCAATCCGGCGTACCAGGCGGTGCCATTCACGCTTCCCGTACATTCGAACCGAAACATCACCGACGCATTGACCGGTGAAGTTGTGAGCGATAGTATGCAGGAGTTGGAAGCGCGCGGCTTCCGGCTCTGGCGCATCGACTGAACCCAATAGCGAGAGAAAACGAGAGAAATGAAAATCATTGCCACTCCCCTCCCCTGTATGCCCTGGCAGGAGCGGCCGCAAGGCTGCACCGATCCTTTGTGGCGCTACGAGGCCAACCCGATCATCACCCGTCACGCGGTGCCCGATACCCATACGATTTCCAATAGCGCGGTTATCCCGTTCAAGGACGGTTTCGCCGGCATATTCCGTTGCGACAACACCGCCGGGTACAGCGAGCTGCACGCCGGTTTCAGCGCCGACGGCATCCAGTGGCAAATCGAGCCCGGAAAAATCCGCCTGACCCCGGATCACGACGGCATCGAAGAGGGCGAATCGCAGTATGACCCGCGCATCACCGAAATCGACGGCAGATTCTATGTGGTCTGGTGCAACAATTATCACGGCCCGACGCTGGGAATGGCGGTAACCGACGACTTCCGGAATTTCCGGCAGCTGGAAAACGCCGTGATTCCGTCCAACCGCAACGGCGTGCTTTTCCCGCGCAAAATCAACGGTATGTATATGCTGTTGAGCCGTCCGTCGGACTGGGGGCATACGCCGTTCGGGGATATTTTCCTGAGCCAGAGCCCGGATCTGGAGTTCTGGGGGCGGCACCGCCACGTGATGAGCCGCGACGCCGGCTGGCAGAGCCTGAAGATCGGCGCGGGACCGGTGCCGATCGAAACCGGCGAAGGGTGGCTCGTGTTTTACCACGGCGTGGTGCAAACCTGCTGCGGTTACGTATACAGCATCGGCGCCGCACTGCTGGACCTCGATGAGCCCTGGCGGGTCATCGCCCGCGGGAAGCGCTATTTGCTCACCCCCGAAGCGCCGTATGAAACCGCCGGCTATGTACCGAATGTCGCGTTCCCGGTGGCGGCCGTGACCGATGCCGGTACCGGACGCGTGGCGATTTATTACGGCTGCGCCGACACCGCGGTCGGGCTGTGCTTCGGACAAGTCGATGAAATCGTCGACTTCATCCGCGCTGAATAACCGTTTTTTCCGCTCCCCGGATCGACACGCCTCGGGGAGCTTTTTTCATCCTTATGCACGAGAATCTATTTTTTTAACAAAAAAGTCCATTCCGGGTTAGCATTTCCACAAAAGCCGGTTACATTAATAATTGTCAGCAGGAAAAGAGAAACGTCAATACCACAAGACGGAATGTTCCCGGTTGGTTGACAGCCGGTGGTGGTCGGGGCGGGCTGGGTTTCCGCAAATGAAAGGGCTTCATGATTTTTCATGGAGTTTTTTCATTTTTGGAAAACCACCTTGACCGGCTCCCAGCTGGAACAGCAACGCTTCGCGTATTGTCGTCTCCTTTTGCCTTTTTGTACGAAAAAAACATGCAACACGCGAAAGGAAGTTACTTTGAAAAAGTACGTCTACAACTTCGGCGGCGGCAGCTCCGAAGGCAACGCTTCGATGCGTTCCATTCTGGGCGGCAAGGGCGCCAATCTGGCGGACATGGCGGAGCTGGGCTTGCCGGTTCCCCCCGGATTCACCATCACCACCGAAGCCTGCGCCGAGTATTACGAGATTGGCGAGCAGGCGTTGTTCGACCGTCTGCGCGAACCGGTGCTGGCGGCGCTGCGCCGTCTGGAGTCGGTCACCGGAAAGACCTTCGGCGCCGGTCCGAATCCACTGCTCGTGTCGGTACGCTCCGGCGCCGCCGACTCGATGCCGGGAATGATGGACACCATTCTGAACCTCGGCTTGAACAATACCACCGTGGAAGTGTTGGCGCGCCTGACCGGCAACGAACGTTTCGCGCTGGACTCCTATCGCCGCTTCATTCAGATGTACGGCGACGTCGTGCTCGACGTCCCGCACCATGAATTCGAAGCCATTCTCAGCCGGGTAAAAGCCGAACGCAACGCCGCGCTGGACACCGATCTCACGGCCAACGACCTGCGCGCCATCATCGACGAATATCTGAAGCTGGTGAAAAAAGTCACCGGAAACGATTTCCCGGCCGACCCGGAAACCCAGCTGTGGCACGGCATTCGCGCCGTGTTCGCCTCCTGGAATAACCCGCGCGCAATCTATTACCGCCGGCTCAACGACATCCGCGGCCTGCTCGGCACCGCGGTCAACATTCAATCGATGGTGTTCGGTAATTCCGGCGAAGACAGCGCCACCGGGGTGGCGTTCACCCGTGACCCGTCCACCGGCGAAAATGCTTTCTTCTACGGCGAATTTCTGATCAACGCCCAGGGCGAAGACGTGGTCGCCGGCATCCGCACCCCCCAGCAGATCACGCTGGCCGGTTCGCGCAAGTGGGCGCAGTCGCAGGGAATTCCCGAAGAGGAGCGCGCCAAACGCTTCCCGTCGCTGGAAGAAGCGATGCCCAAGTGCTTCGCCGAACTCGATGCCATCCGGGTCAAACTCGAGCAACACTACAAGGACATGCAGGACCTCGAGTTCACCATCGAAAACGACAAACTCTACATGCTGCAGACCCGCAACGGCAAGCGGACCGCGCAAGCCGCGGTGCGCATCGCGGTGGATTTATTGAACGAAGGCTTGATCGACGAACCCACCGCGGTGCTCCGGGTCAAGCCGGAACAGCTCGACCAGCTGTTGCATCCGGTGTTTCTGAAGCGCGACGAGGCCAAGGCGGAAAAGCTGACCGTCGGGCTGCCGGCGTCGCCGGGCGCCGCCACCGGCCAGATCGTATTTTCCGCGGAAGAGGCCGAGCGGGCCTTCGCACTCGGCCAGGCGGTGATTCTGTGCCGGGTGGAAACCAGCCCGGAGGACATCGGCGGCATGCACGTTTCCGCCGGCATCCTGACCGCGCGCGGCGGCATGACCTCCCACGCGGCGGTCGTGGCCCGGGGAATGGGCAAGTGCTGCGTCGCCGGCTGCGGCGACGCGCATATCGATTATAAGCTTCAAACGCTGACCATCAACGGCAAAGTGTTCAAAGCCGGCGACTGGATCAGCCTGAACGGCTCCACCGGCGCGGTTTACGCCGGCCAGGTGGCGACCGTCGAACCGGAATTGACCGGTCCCTTCGGCGAGATCATGAAGCTGGCGGACCGCTACCGGACCATCCAGGTCCGGACCAACGCCGACACCCCGCAGGACGCCCAGGTGGCGGTCAAATTCGGCGCCGAGGGCATCGGACTGTGCCGGACCGAGCACATGTTCTTCGACGACGACCGGATCGTCGAATTCCGCCGGCTGATCCTGGTGGCGGAGACGGTGCGGCGGCAGAAGCTGGATCACCGCTGCGACGATCTGGCGGCATTGAAGAAATTGGTCAAGGATTCGCGCCAGGTGGAGCAATACGGCAAAGCGCTGGCGGCCTTGCTGCCGCTGCAAAAGGCGGACTTCAAGGGAATTTTCGAGGCGCTGGACGGCCGTCCGTGCACGGTCCGGCTGCTCGATCCGCCGCTGCATGAATTTCTGCCGCAGGACGCCAAGGGCCAGCTGGAAATGGCGGCCGAACTGGGATTCTCTCCGGAAGAGGTCGCCAAGGTCGTCAACAGCCTGCATGAATTCAATCCGATGCTGGGGCATCGCGGCTGCCGGTTGGGAATCACCTACCCCGAGGTGACCGCCATGCAGATTCGCGCCATTGCCGAAGCCGCCGCCGAAGTTCCCGGCTCCAAGCCGGAGATCATGGTGCCGCTGGTCGGCAACGTCAAAGAACTGGCGCTGCAAAAAGCGATCATCGACCGCATCGTGGCAGAGGTGGAAGCAGCCCGCAAAATCAAGCTGTCGATCAAGGTCGGCACCATGATCGAGGTGCCGCGCGCGGCGGTGACCGCCGACCGGATCGCCGAAGTCGCGGAATTCTTCAGCTTCGGCACCAACGACCTGACCCAGATGGGGTGCGGCTTCTCGCGCGACGACTCCGGGAAGTTCCTCGACGATTATGTCCGCGAAGGCATCTACGACTACGACCCGTTCCAGGTGCTCGACCGGGACGGCGTCGGGGAATTCATGCGCATCGGGGTGGCCAAGGGCAAACAGAGCCGTCCGGATATCAAGCTCGGTATCTGCGGCGAACACGGCGGCGATCCGCAGTCGGTGGCATTCTGCTGCGAGCTCGGCTTGAATTACGTCTCCTGCAGTCCGTACCGGGTGCCGGTGGCGCGTCTGGCGGCGGCGCAGGCGGCAATCCGCCAAGCCAAGTAGAGTAATCACCACGGAACGGCGGCTCACAAGGCCGCCGTTCCTTTTTTCAGGAGAAGATCATGTTGGCCTGTGTGCGTCCCGGAGAAGAAACCCGGCTGCGGCTCAATCACAGCCGGTTATGGATGCCGGAAGCCGGATTGGCGGAGGCGTATTTTCACAATGCCGCCGACAACATTCTGGCGGCGTTGAACGATGACATCCACCCCGGTTTTTTCACCGTATGCGCCGATCCCGGCCAGGGACACGGCTGGAATACGACCTTCCCCGGATTGGATTTCGGCCAGAGCGCCGAGGCGCTGCTGTGGCTCGGCGAAATGGAGCGTGTCAAACTGGCGTGGGACTATGTCCGCAGCTTCCAGCGCGAAGACGGCCTGGTGCCGTTTGCGATTTTCCCCGGCGTTCCGGCCGCATGCATGTCGGGCAATCTGCCGATTGCGGCCGGAGGCGCGGTTTACGAGCATTGGGTGCCGGGTAATCCGTTGTACACCCTGGCCAACGTCACCGCGCTCCGGCTCGCCGATCGGATTCACCGGCACGGGCAGGACATGAACTGGCTGTACAGTCAAAGCGACTATCTCGCCCGGATCGCCCGGTGGCTGCTGCGCCAGGTCGATGACAACGGCCTGATCCGCGGCGCCGGATTTTATCTGGAGCGGCCGTTGCGCAACCGTTACGACGGCGTCAACCAGTGTTATTCCGCCGCGACGCTGCGGGAGGCGGCCGAGCTCTTTGCCATCCTCGGCCGCGATGCTCTGGCCGACGCCTGCCGCGATAGCGGCAACGCCATAGCGGAGGCATTCCGCAAACACTTCTGGCAGGGCACGCAATTCGCCGAATATCTGAATCCGGAGCACGGAGCGATCGTTGCGCACGGTTTGACCGACAGCGACTGGGCCGCCGTCGCCCTGCATATCGCCACACCGGAGCAGATCGAACAGCTCTGGCCGCGTCTGCCCGGCAATCCGGCATTCTGCTACGACGGCATGCCGGGCGGCATCGCCGAACACCCCGACCGTTATGCGGATTGGGAGGTTCAGGGCATCGACCGCCACGATGTCGCCGCGATGGGCCGGGTGTGGATGCTGCAGGCGATGGCGGCATACCGTCAGGGCGACGGCGAAGAATTGCTGCGCAACCTGCGGCAGGTCGCCGAACGGGGAGCCCGCGATCATTACCGCTACATGGAGCGCTACTTTTCGGAAAAAACCGGATTCTGCGGCGCTTACAAAATTGCGACATATTGCGAATACCCGGCCAATTTCATCCGGATTTTTCAACAATACTTTCACGGGGTGCAACCGGAATTGCGCGGCGCCATCACGCTGGCGCCGGTTGTGCCGCCGAAAAAACTCGCCGGCTGCGGCCAGCGGCTGCAACTCGGCGACCGGGAGCTGGAATACACCTATCACGCCGACGGCATCCGCGGCAGCTACCGCGGCAAGCGTTCCAGCCGGATCGATCTGCGTCTGCCGGGACGCCCGCTGTTGTCGATCGGGATGGGCGCCACCCCCGAGTTTCAGGCGTTCCGGCTGGAATTTTCAGCCGATGGCGCGCAGGCGTGACAGCAGTTGCGAATAACGCGGTTCCTGGCGGGAGTTTTCCACCGCCATGCGGACCGCTTTGTACGGGCCGATCAGGATCAGCAGCTTCCGGGCCCGGGTCATCGCGGTATACAATAAATTACGCTGCAGCATCATGAAATGCTGCGACAGCATCGGCACGATCACCGCCGGGAATTCACATCCCTGCGACTTGTGCACCGTCACCGCGTAAGCAGCCATCAGCTGTTCCGCCTCGTCAAAGGTATATTCGACCAGATGCGCATTGTCGAACGCGACCGCGAAACGCCGGTTGCGCTCGTCGATCCGCAGCAGCCGTCCCAAATCGCCGTTGAAGACGCTTTTCTCGTAGTTGTTGCTCGTCTGCATCAGCTTGTCCCCGAGCTTGAAGGTGCGCTCGCCGACCCGGAACGACGGTTTTTCTCCCGGATTCAGAATCTCCTGGAGGTGGCGGTTCAGGCTGATTGTCCCGCAGCTGCCGCGATTCATCGGCGCCAGCACCTGAATTTCGTCGACCGGATGCAGGCCGAACCGCTCCGGAATCCGCTCGCCGGCCAGGCGGCCGATAATATCCATCACCTTTTCGGGATCGTCCTGTTCGATCCAGTAGAAATCGCGCAGCTCCTCGCCCGGCCGCGGCTGCTCCGGGACGATGCCGTGATTGACCTGGTGCGCCGCCGTGATGATCCGGCTCCCCTCCCCTTGCCGGTACACTTGCGTAAGGCGCGTCACCGCAAACCAGCCGGAATGCATAAAATCGGCGAGGACCGTTCCCGGCCCGACCGAAGGCAATTGATCGGCATCCCCGACCAGCACCAGCGACGCGCCGGTTTTGACCGCTTTCAGCAATGCCAGCGCCAGATGCACATCGAGCATCGAAACCTCGTCCACAATCACCAGATCGCTCTCCAACGGATTGGTCTGGTCATGCACGAAGTGGCCGCTCAACGGGTCGAAAATCAGCAACCGGTGCAAGGTTTTCCCGGTCAGCCCGGTCGCTTCGGAAAGCCGTTTGGCCGCCCGCCCGGTCGGCGCCGCCAACGCGATCTTGAGCCCGCGCTTCCGCGCCCGCCGGACGATTTCGCCGATCACCGTGGTCTTCCCCACGCCGGGACCGCCGGTAATCAGCGACAACGGCGTTTCGCCGACGCGCTCCACCGCCTGGCGCTGCTCTTCATTCAAGACGATTTTCGTCATCGTTTCGGCGGCGTCCCAGCGGACAGTGGCAAACTCCTTCGCCCGGGCCAGCCGGGCGATCTCTTCGGGAATCGCCGTCTCGGTGCGGTACAAGGTGGCGGCATAGAGGTACCCGTTTTCGACCACGGCCAGCCGCCGGTTCAACGCCACCTGCAACCCGCTACGGGCGGCTTCGCCATCGACCTTCAACAATTCGGCGGCCGCCTCCAGAAACAGCGTTTCCGGATAACAGACGTGGCCGTTCTGGGTCTGCTGGTTCAATGTATAAACCGCGCCGGCGGCCAAACGCTCGGGCGAATCGGCGGCAACGCCCAGCTGCATGGCAATGGCGTCGGCTTTGAGAAAACCGATTCCTTCGATGTCTTCGGCCAGCCGGTAGGGGTTCCGGCGCACGATCGCCGGCGCCTGCGCGCCATAGCGCTTCATCAATTTCCGGGCATAAGCGTTGGAGATGCCGAGCCCCTGCAGATAAATAAATATCTCGCGCTGGTCGCGCTGGCCCTGCCAGGCCTCGATGATCTTTTGAATGGACTTCTTGCTCAGCTTGCCGATCTCTTCCAGGCGTCCGGGGTAGCGGTCGAGAATTTCCAGCGTTTTTTCGCCGAAGTGATCGACGATGGCGGCGGCGCGCTTGGCGCCGATGCCCGGCAACACGCCGCTGGCGAGGAAACGCTTCAACCCCTCCGGAGAAGAGGGCAGTTGAATTTCATATTCGTGGACCAGCATCTGCCGCCCGAAATCCGGGTGCTCCACCCAATCGCCGGTCACCCGCAGATATTGCCGCTCGACCACCCCGGAAAGCGAACCCTTGACCGTCTGTTCGACTCCGTCCGGGTCCACCAGCTTGAGAATGGCAAACCCGTTATCGGGATTGTCATAAATCACCCGGCTGACTTCACCCTCCAGATCGAATAAACCATCCGCCATCCGTTGTCGGCGCCTCCATCCGCGCTAAAAAGTTCGTCCGCCCCGGCAGAATGCCGGGACGGACGCAACCATTGCATTATTTCTTGATCTTCATCTGCGGAAACAGCAGCACGTCGCGGATCGATTCGGCGCCGGTCAGCATGATGATCAGCCGGTCGATCCCGATCCCCATACCGCCGGCCGGCGGCATGCCGTGTTCCAATGCGACGAGGAAATCCTCGTCCACTTTTTCCGCCATGGTTTCTCCGGGCTTGCGGGTGCGCTCGAATTGCTCCACGAAACGGCGGCGCTGCTCGATCGGATCATTCAGTTCCGAATACGCCGGCGCCACTTCGACCCCGTTGATCTCCAATTCGAAAACATCGACCACACTCGGATCGTCGGCGCAGGTCCGGGCCAACGGCACCAGCTCCGCCGGCATCCGCAGCACGAAAGTCGGTTGAATCAGCGTCGATTCGATCAGTTTTTCATAGACTTCGTTGGTGACTTCGAACTCCGGCACGCCCGGCGCAACGTACAAACCGAACGATTCGGCACGCTTGACCTTGTCGTCGTACGACAACGCAAACCAGTCCTTGCCCGCCCGCTCCTCCACCAGCTCCCGGTAGGTCACCCGGCGCCACGGCCGCTCCAGATTGATGATCTTGCCGTTGCCGTGGTCGATCTGCAGGGTACCGACGACCTTCATCGCGACGGTCGTCACCAACTCTTCGATCAACTCCATCATGCTGCGGCAATCCGCATAAGCCTGATAGACCTCCATCATCGTAAATTCCGGATTGTGACGGCGCGAAACCCCCTCGTTGCGGAAGTTGCGGTTCATTTCGAAGACCTTTTCAAATCCGCCGACCAGCAGCCGCTTCAAATACAGCTCCGGCGCAATCCGCATATACATCTCCGCGGACAGCGCCTCGTAATAGGTCTTAAACGGATTGGCGTTGGCGCCGCCGGCGATCGGCTGGATCATCGGGGTTTCCACCTCGACGAATCCCTTGGTTTCCATAAACTTGCGGATTTCCTTCAGAATCGTGAAACGGGTCTGCAGGATCTTCCGGCTGTCGTCGTTCATGATCAGATCCAGATACCGCTGCCGGTAACGCTGCTCGACATTCACCAGCCCGTGGAACTTCTCCGGCAACGGGCGCAGTGACTTGCACAGCAGCGTGAACTTATGAATTTTCACGGTCAATTCGCCGGTACGGGTGGTGAACATTTCCCCGTCCACACCGAGCAAATCGCCGATATCGAGTTTTTTGAGCAACGCGAAGTTGTCTTCGCCCAGATCGTTTTTCCCGGCAAAGAGCTGGATACGCCCGGAACTGTCCTGCAGGTCGGCAAAAATTGATTTTCCCATCAGGCGCATCGACATCAGGCGGCCGGCGACCGTCACCGGCTGCGGCTCCGTTACTTCAGCCTGAAACGCCGCCCGGCAATCCGCGATTTTCCGGACTCCGTCGAAGCGTTCACCCCACGGATTGATGCCGGCGGCCTGAAGCTCCTGTGCCTTGGCCACCCGCTGGGCGAAAATGCCCTCGGATGCGGCTTCGAAGTCCTCTTCCGGAATATTCTGATCTTCACTCATTTCTCGTTTGTGCTCCAAATTTTATTGATTGACCACGGCGATCTTGATGCCTTTCATCTGGACATTGGCTTCAAGCGCTTCGGTGATTTGTTCCAGGGGGAAGTGATGCGTCACCAGTGACTCCATCGGCAGACCGATGCCGGTGGCGCGGCGCAGGAAATCGAACGCAATCGGATAATCCTGCGGGGTGTACACCCACGAACCGACCATCGTGACCTCTTTGTTGCAGAAGTCGAAGTGCGGGTTGACCGAACAATTGCCGCCGTCCATGAAAAAGCCGACTTCGCACAGGCCGCCGCCGCGCCGCACCATCTTCCAGGCGTTCGCTTCCGCCGCCGGCACGCCGGTGCACTGGAATACGAATTCGGCGCCGAGCCCGCCGGTGACTTTCTTGATCTCCGCCAGCATATCGTCAAAGGAGGCATATTTGGTGAAATTAAAGATATGGGTCGCGCCGAACTTCTTCGCCAGCTCCAGCCGGTTGTCGTTGCCGTCGACCGCGATCAACGTTTCGATGCCCATCGTACGCAGCACCGCCAGCACCATCAGGCCGATCGGCCCCGTGCCCTGGATCAGCGTCTTGGTGTTGAACTTGAGCAATCCGGTGGTCTTGGCACGCTCCACCGCGTGAATCGCCACCGCCGCCGGTTCGATCAGCATCCGCAGATCGAGACTGAGGCCGTTGACGTTGAAAAAAGTCGAATTGGCGCGCACTTTCATGTATTCGGCATAATAGCCGTTCAAATGCGTATCGTCATCCGGGAACAGGCCGTACACGCCGCAACGGTCGCACAAATTGGTCCGCGCCGGCGTATTTTTGCAGGCCGGGCATTCGCCGCAGGGAATGATGCAAGTGACGATACGGTCGCCGAGTTTGACCGGAACACCGGCGGAATCGCTCTTGATATTGGCGCCGATTTCGACGATTTCGCCGGAGCCTTCGTGACCGAGCACGACCGGGCACAGCCCGAACGGGTCGCGATTGTATTCATGGCCGTCGGTACCGCAGACGCCGCACCCCTCCACTTTGATCAGCATTTCATCCGGGCCGATCGCGGGAATCGGGAATTCGCGCATTTCGAACTTCTTCGGCGCAACCAAGACGGCAGCACGTGCAGTCTTTTTCATTTTACCACTCTCCTTGATGAAAAAAATTTAACGCATCTATTACTATACCATGATAAAGCGTTCTTTGCAAGTAATTTCTTACAGGAAAACCGGATCGGCACGAAAGGAATCCGGGCATTTATAATCAGGACGAAAGCAACATAAGTGATATTTCAAATTATTTATTTATAGTATATTGAAAAACAAAATAATAGTGTTATAATAATGACAAATTATACAAGGACAAAAATAGCTTTTTATAGTATGAAAACAACACAATTTATCATTAAAAATTTGACCGAACTCTATAATATCGCCTGCCTTCCACTGCTGCGGCAGGATGAAAATACCGTCTGGAATTCACCGCGCTGGCACCGGCTTCACTGGCTTCAATGCCGCGGGACTTGCGAACGCAACGGGAATCGAACTCGCTTCGCATCCGGTGACATGCTGCTGATCGCCGCCGGCGAAGAGGTGCGCTTTTCGGTCGCCGACGAGGGATTCCAATATCTGTTGTATTTTCCAAGCGCCCGGCATGGAGTCCGGCTGGAGGTGCCGCAATACATCGACAGCGCAACCAATCACATCATCGGGGAGTGGATTCTGCGCCTGTGGGAACTGTTGAGCCGGCCGCAGGGAACAGGCGGCAACGCCATTATGACCGGTGCGTTGACGCAAATGATTCTGGCCGAATGCCACCGCCTGACGCAGGAGAATGGGTCGGAAAGCGTTGGCGCGGTGCGGCGGCTGGGGCGGGAGCTGGCCACATATCCTGAAAGCGGGGGTTCCGCCGAGGCATTGGCGCGGCGCGCGGGGCTGAGCCGCAATTATCTGGCCAGGCAGTTCCGGGAGCTGTTCGGCGCCAGCATACCGGAGTTTCAGCGCCTGAAGCGAATCGACCGCGCCATGCTGTATCTGGAATCCACCGATATGCGGATTACGGAAATCGGAACCCGGGTCGGTTATCCCGATCCGGCTCACTTCAATAAGCGTTTTCGCGAAACGGCGGGGTGTTCGCCGTCGCATTACCGGGAGAACGGCGGCTCCACAGATATCTGGCCGCCAACACCGCCAGATACAGAATTCCCGCCAGCACCACAATCACCGGCCCGGTCGGAAGCTCCCACGAGTAGCTGATCCAGATGCCGCCGAGGGAAAACAGGGCGCTGAACGCAATGGCAAGCGCCATCATCCCCGGCAGCCTCCGGCTCAATTCGCCGGCTGTGGCCGCCGGAAGCGCCAGCAGCGCAATCACCATGAATACCCCGACGATATTCACCAGCAACACCACCGTCAGCGCGATCAACTGCAACAGCCCGAGAAATACCAGATTGCTGCGGACGCCACGCAAAGCAGCGAAGTCCCGGTCGAAAATCACCGCGAGAATCCAACGGAAGAACAGCACGAAGCCGGCGATCACCACGAAGTCCAACACCACCAGCCAATAGAGATCCCGCGTGCCGATCAATAGAATATTGCCGAAGAGGTAACTTTGCAAGTCGACATAACCGGGCGTTCGGGCCAGAAACAGCATTCCGATCGCCATGCCGATGGCCCAGATGGCGCCGATGACCGTGTCTTCGCGCTGCCGGGCATACAGACTGGCCAGACCGACCAGCCACGCCGCCAGCATCGCCGCCGCCGTGGCGCCCAGCAACGGCGTACACCACTGCCATTGAAAACTCTGTTGACAGTAGCAGGCCGCACCGATTCCGGCCAATGCCGCGTGGGCAATAGCTCCGCCGATGGCCACCAGATTCCGGGTCACCACCACGGTCCCCACCATGCCGAAGGCGATGCCGCCCAGCAGTCCGGCTATCACCGCGTAACGCAGAAACGGCATTCCCGGATCGGTCAGTACAGCCCAGAACCCCACCATCGGCTTCTCCTTGCTTCCGTGTCCGGTTTACGGATTCTCCGGCAGCGACCGGAAAACATCCGGCGCCTTCCCCGGTTCGCAAATCCCCATATCGAATTTTTCGAAATCCACCTTGGTGGCCCAGCCGGGCCCCTTGATACTCAATTCGCTCGGCGCATAGAAGTCACCTTCGCGCCGGAACGCCGGCACCTCCAGCGTCCGGTACGGTTTTCCCGTATCGACGGCCTCCAGGGTGGTGAACCATTCCGCTTTCAGCGGGAAACGGTATTCCTCGCTGATATAAACCTTCACCCAATCCGCCGCCTCCGGCGACTTCAGCACCAATACCCGGCACGACTGCATCTTGACCGAGCTTTTGTCCACCTCTTTCACCAATGGCCAGAAGATGAATGCCAGCGTCAGATCGCTGGCACGCAGGCCGAAATCATCCAGCAGCGGCTTCGCGTATTCCCCCATCGGAATCACCGAACTGCCTTCCGTACCGGCATCGAAGCTCTGCCCGATCATATACCCCTGGGTGCCGTCGATAATCAACTGCGCCGCAGTCCGCTCCGGCGTAAACCACACGCCCAGATACAACGGCGCCGAAATGACACTCGCGCCGCGGCGGCGATGCTGTACTTGGCCTTCCATTTTCGAATACGTGCTTTGCGCCGCGTGGGGACGCCGCGCCTGCTGCAAGAATACCTCCGCCGGAATTTCCTCCGCCATGCCGACGGCGGCCGTCAAACAGGCAACGGCCACCGCAATCGTCCCGAACCATTTTTTCCTCATGCTTCCAACTCCTCCCCCGCCGATTGGCGCCGCCGTGTCGTTTTCCGGGCTTTTTTCTCTTCGGGGCCCGGAGTTTTATCCACCGGGATTTCCGGAAAAATGATCGGCAGCGCCTCGTCGATGTTTTTCACCAACTGGAACTTCAGATGATTTTTCACCTCCGGCGGCAACTCCTCCAGATCCTTGCCGTTCTCCGCCGGCAGCAATACCGTGTCCACGCCGGCGCGCATCGCGGCAATCACTTTTTCCTTGACTCCGCCGATGGCGGTGACCCGGCCGCGCAGCGTGATCTCTCCGGTCATCGCCAACGCCTTGCGCATCGGCTTTCCGGTAATCAGCGACCATAGCGCCGTCACCAGCGTAATCCCCGCCGACGGACCATCCTTCGGGGTGGCGCCGTCCGGGACGTGAATATGAAAATCGTTCTTTTCGAAAAAATCCACCGGCAGCGTCAACTGCTCCGCCGCCCGGCTGCGGACCACGGTATAAGCGGCTTCCGCCGATTCTTTCATCACATTGCCCAGTGAACCGGTCAACTTCAACGCCCCCTTCCCCGGCAGACAATTGGCTTCCACCGTCAATACGGTGCCGCCGCAGGCGGTCCAAGCCAATCCGTTGGCGCTGCCGACCTCCGGTTCGACGTCGATTTCATCGAGCAGGAACCGGCGTGGTCCCAGAAGCTCGCGAATCATGGCGTCATTGACGCTCAGGCGTTTTTTGGCGTCGTGCTGCCCCTCCACCATGCCGCGCGCAATTTTCCGGCAGGCGCGGCCGATGGTCCGTTCCAATTGCCGCACCCCCGCCTCGCGGGTATAGTAATCGATGATCTCATCGATGGCGGCCATGCCGAAACCGATTTTCGACGGCTTCAAGCCGCATTCGCGGCACTGCCGGTCGACCAGATAACGCTTGGCGATCTGACGTTTTTCCAATTGCGTATAGCCGGGAAGCCGGATGATTTCCAGGCGGTCCTGCAACGGCCCCGGAATTTCTTCGAGCACGTTCGCAGTAGCGATGAAAAACACCTTGCTCAAATCGAATTCCAGCTCCAGATAGTGGTCGCTGAAGCTCTTGTTCTGCTCCGGATCCAATACCTCCAGCAGTGCCGAAGCCGGATCGCCGCGCAGGTCTTTGCCCAACTTGTCCAGTTCATCCAGCATGAATACCGGATTGGCGGTGCCGACCCGCTTCAGACTCTGAATGATCCGCCCCGGCATCGCCCCGACATACGTCCGCCGGTGGCCGCGAATTTCCGCCTCATCGTGAATTCCGCCCAACGCCACCCGGATGAACTTCCGGTTCATCGCCCGGGCGATCGACTGCCCCAACGACGTCTTTCCCACCCCCGGCGGGCCGACCAGGCACAGAATCGGCGCTTTGCCGCGATCCCGGCGCAGCTGCAATACCGCCAGAAACTCCAGAATGCGTTCCTTGACATCCTCGAGGCCGTAATGATCCTCGTCCAGCACCTCGCGGGCCCGGCCCACATCGAGGCTGTCCTCCGAATAAACCCGCCACGGCACCGACAGCAGCCAGTCCACGAAGTTGTACGACACATGATATTCCGCCGAAGCCGGAGGGATGATTTCCAGACGTGAAAGCTCCTTGCGAACCGTGTTCGCCACCTCGTCGGGCAATACGGTTTCGGCCAGGCGCTGGTTCAATTCCGCGATATCCGGGTTGGCATACTCCTCACCGAGTTCCTGCTGGATCACCCGCAGCTGCTCCCGCAGGAAATATTCCCGCTGGTTTTTGCCGATCGACTGCTGCACCTCCTGCTGAATTCGGGCGCCCATCTGCAGCGCTTCCAATTCCCGGTTCAACAACACCGACAGCAGCCGCAAACGCTCCAATACCGTCGGCAGGATCAGGATTCCCAGCTTCTCCAGATAACTCAAACCCAGCGAATCCGCCATCATGTCGACCAGGCGTGTCCGATCGGTGATATTGGCCATCGCAATCTTGATTTCATCCGGGATTCCCGGTGAAATCGCCGCAATCGACTGGAACTGCGCCATCGCATTTTTCATCAATCCGCCGACCTCGGGAGCTTCGTCGGAGACATCGCCGGGCACCTCGTAGATGACCTTGCCTTCGCCCGCCTGCGATCCGATGATCTCTTTTGCCTGAATCCGCTTCAAACCACGGACCAGAATCCGTAGCGAGCCATCCGGGAAGGTCAGCATTTTGACGATCCGGACCAGAGTTCCGATCATGGCCAGATTTTCCTCGCGATAACGAAAGGTCGGGAATTCGATTTCGACTCCCTGCTCCAGATGCCGCTTCTCCGGGACGCGATTAAACAGTCCGATCTCGCGATCGCTGTTCATCGCCCGCTTGATCGCGGCAACCTCCTCGTCGCCCTCGATCGTCAATGGAGTAAGCACAAACGGAAACACCACGTTAAAACGCAAAGGCAGCACCAGGACCGAATTCTCCGGACCGGCACCGAAATTGTTGGATCTGACTGTAATAAAACCGTTACCCACCTATAACACTCCTGTTCAATCCGTTATATATCCAGAGCCGCATCCGGCCCCAGCAGCAGCCGCAACACGTCACCGGCCAGAAACAAAGACCCGCACACCACCCGGTTCCGGACCGGGCACAACTTCAACGCGGCCGCCGCGTCCGGCGCCGTTTGCGCCGTCACATCCGAAATCTCCCGCCAGCAACGCGCCAATTCCTCCGGCGCCCGGCTGGGCCGCTGCACTGCTCCGGCTATCGGCACGAAAACGATTCCGTCCGCCAACTCCGCCAGCAACGCCAGTTCGCCGGCGGTATCCTTATCGGCAAACGCGCCGAAGATGAAATGAAAACGCCGCCCGGGGCAACGCTCTTGCAACGCCTCCGTCAATGCCCGAATACCATCCGGATTGTGCCCGCCATCCACCCAGGTGCCGTCCGGCAGCTCCTGCAGCCGGGCCGGCCATTTGACCCGGGCCAGCCCCGGCAACGCCTGCTCCAACGCGAACCCGTACCGTGTCCCCAGATAAGCGGTCACCGCCAACGCCAGAGCCGCATTCCGCCGCTGCATGGCCCCGGGCAACGCCAGCGCAAACTCATATCCATGCCAAATCAATCGCTGCTGAGCCGCTTCCGGCGCACTCACCGGCACCGGAATGTCGCCGGCCGCAACGCTGGTACAGGATACTTGCAGCTCTTCTGCCCGCCGCCGGATCACCTGCAGCGCCTCCTCCGGCATGACACCGGCGAAAACCGGCACGCCCGGCAGAATAATCCCGGCTTTCTCCTGTGCAATCGCCGCCAGGGTTCCGCCCAAATGCTGCTGATGCTCCAACGCAATTCCGGTAATGATCGCCACCGCCTTCGCCTGCGCCGGAATCGCGTTGGTCGCGTCCAGACGTCCGCCCATCCCGGTCTCCCAGACCACGAAATCTACCCGGGCCGCATCGAACGCGGCGACCGCCATCGCGGTATGGTACTCAAAGTAAGTCGGTCCCGTCTCCAGCGCCTCCGCTCCGGGCCGGACCCGCTCGAAAGCGGCGCACCAGGCGGCTTCGGAAAGTGCCTTGCCGTCGATCCGGATCCGCTCCCGGGGTGAAATCAGATGCGGTGAAGTATAAAATCCCACTTTGAAGCCGGCCTCCTGCAACATACTTGCAAGCATGGCCCCGGTAGAGCCTTTGCCGTTGGAGCCGGCAATATGCAGAAAACGCATCCGCTCCCACGAAACAGACAACGCATCAAACAGGGATTTAGTGTTATCCAATCCCAGTTTGATGCCGAACATCTGCAACCGATTCAAATACGCTTCTACCGTTTCGAAATCCGTCATGAACACCTTTATTTCTGCAGCGGCGACCAACTCGGCATCAGCAACCGTCCCTGCATCGTCAGCAGCGTCCGGGTCTTGCCGGTCCAGGTATCGACCACATGCAAGGTACAGGACTTGCCGGAACGCCGGCTCACCACCACATGGCGGTTGTCCGGCGCCCATGAGGCAGATTCCCAGTTGCCGCCCGGATTGCTGGCGAACACCAATCCCTCGGGGTTGTTTTCGTAGCCAGCAAAGCCGCCTTTGCCCTTGGCGCCGCCCATGTCGACCACCGCCAGCGTGTATTCGCCGCCGCGCTTGGTCGAATAGACGATCTTGTTGTCCTTCGACCAGCTCGGCTTGACGCTGTCGCCCTTCTGGCGCGGCAGCAGTTGACGCGTACCGCCATTCGGGCTGATCGTATACAATTTCGCTCCGGAATAAGCTCCGGAGGCAAAACAGATCAATGTGCTGTCCGGATTCCAGGTCGGCGACGCCTCGACGTCGGCATCGTTGGTCAGGCGGCGCAATTGTCCTTCGGTCACGGTGCGGACATACAAATCGACCTGACGGTCCTTGCTCATCACCAATGCCATCGCATTCCCGCCCGGATTGATCGCGGCACCGACGTTCATACCGTTGTAATTGGCCAATACCCGGGTCTTGCGCGGGTTGATCACCGTCTGCAAAATGGAGGTATTGGAGCGGTTGTACTTGGTATACGCCAGCGATTTTCCATCCGGAAACCAGCTCGGCTCCACCGCCATACCGGAAAAATCGGTCAACTTGATGATATTGCCGCCGTCGATGTCGCACAGATAGATGTTGATCGTGCCGGGAGCGGTTTCGGCGCAGAAGGCGATCTGCGAACTGGCGACGCCCTGGACATTGAAGTCCTTGCCGAAAATCTTCACCAGCATCGCGTCGATGGCACTCTGGGCCGCCTGGCGCGGCGCCGTGTAGCGGTATATCTGATTCATCACCGCAGCTCCGCCGGAAGTCACCGCGATTTGCGCCTGTCCGCCGGCGGCACTGCCGGAGACGGTGAAATCCGCCGCGTCCGGCGATTTTACCACATCGAACCAGCCGCAGGCCAGCAGCAGCGAACGCATCGCCTTGTTCAGATTTTCATCGCCGGAAATCCCGGCGAAAAACAATTTCGGATTTTCGTTTTTCGGCGACTTGGTGATGCTGATCTCACCCTCGGCGGCATTCACCGCCGGCAGCCAAGCCATACCCAACCCGACAGCCACAGCCGCCACCCCCAACCAGCGTTTCAGCCTGCACATGATTCTCCTCCTGCGAAAATAATGGATTGAAAATCGAAATAATTTTCGATGTATGTCGTACTTTTTTACATATTGCGGCGGTCGATCACCCGCTTGGCTTTGCCTTCCGAGCGCTGAATGGTCTGCGGCGCCACCAATTTCAGTTTCACCCGCAGCCCGATGGTGGATTCCACCGCCCGGACCAGCTCCTGTTGAAGCTGCTCCAGCGCCCGCACCTTGTCGGAAAACAGTTCTCCGGTGATTTCCACGTCGACTTCGATATTATCCATGCCGCCCTCGCGGAACAGGATGATATTGTAGTGCGGCAGCGTCCCCTTGACCGACAGCAACGCGGTCTCGATCTGCGACGGAAACACGTTGACGCCGCGGATGATGAACATATCGTCCGAGCGCGACGCAATCCGGGCAATCCGCCGCAGCGTCCGGCCGCATCCGCAGCGTTCGGTGATGATGCGGGTGATGTCGCGGGTCCGGTAACGGATCATCGGGAACGCCTCCTTGGTCAGCGTCGTCAGCACCAATTCGCCGGTTTCTCCGTCCGGAAGCACCTCACAGGTATCCGGGTCGATGATTTCCGGATAGAAGTGGTCTTCGAAAATATGCAGTCCGTCCTGGCAACGGCATTCGATCGCGACGCCGGGGCCGATGATTTCCGACAGACCGTAAATGTCATATGCTTTGATGCCCGCGTCCGCTTCGATGCGCTGACGCATTTCGTTGGTCCACGGTTCGGCGCCGAAGATACCGGCGCGGAGCGGCAGACTCTTCAAATCGATCCCCATTTCCAATGCTTTTTCAATCACGAAGTTGAAGTACGAGGGCGTACAGCAGATCGCCGTGGTGCCGAAGTCCTTCATCAGCATGATCTGGCGCTGGGTATTGCCGCCGGAAATGGGAATCACGGTGGCGCCGAGCGCTTCCACGCCGTAATGCGCGCCGAGGCCGCCGGTGAAGAGGCCATAGCCGTACGCCACCTGCACGATATCGCGCCGGTCGAGCCCGCAGCAGATCAGCGTCCGCTGCATCACCTCGGACCAGGTGTCGATATCCTGCCGGGTATACGCCACCACGATCGGCTTCCCGGTGGTGCCGCTCGATGCATGCAAACGGATCACATCTTCCAACGGGCACGCCAGAAGGCCGTACGGGTAAGTGTCGCGCAAATCGATTTTCGTGGTAAAGGGGAGCTTGCGGAGATCGTCGAGCGCTTGAATATCCCCGGGGGCGACGCCGGCGGCCTGCATGCGGGTACGAAACAATTCGACATGGTCGTAGGTGTGTTTCACAACGCGCTGCAACCGGCTCAACTGAAGAGCCCGCAAATAGGGTACTTCCAAATAATCCGCCCGGCTGGCGGCATCATTTTTCAGTAAATTCAGATCTTCCATGGTAAATTTTTCCGCCTTTATGTTAATCAAAAAATTAAAAAATCATAATTCCGTTAATATAATTCCACTCTGCCGCGTTCGCAAGGGCTTTTGCGGAAAAAAAACTTTTTATCCGCATCCACTCCTTTTTCACTTTTTTCGATTTGCATTTCCCCGTTTCAACGGTATAGTAAGCATTAGAAAGCAGGTTAATCTTAGAATAATTATGCATCAGAGTCTAACTTGACTCTAAAGTACAGAGTTCGATTAAGATTTATACTACCTGCTTTCTTTTTTTGTCTTCACTTCCGACCAGATGATACCCGCCGTCCACGAAAAGAATCAACCCGGTCACCGCATTGTTTTCAATCAGGAAACGGCAGCCGTCCCCCAGTTCATCCAGAGTCGGCACCTGCGCCATGGGGATTTTCGGCAAAGTATCGCGCATGTTCAAGTGCGCCAGCGCATCCGGCGCCAGTACCGGCCCCGGGGCCAATCCGTTGACCCGGATCCGCGGCGCCAATTCACGCGCCGCCGCCAGCGTCGCATCCCGCAGCAGGCGCTTGCTCAAGGCATAGGCGCCGTCAAGCGGCACTTCGTGACCGATTTCGCTATCCAGCATGTTGACGATGACGCCATGCCGCAATTTGTCCTGCGCGGCGAAAACCCGCATCAGCGCCAGCGGCATTTTGAAATTCACCGCCAGGTGCGCCTCCAGCTCCTCCGGCGTTCCCTCCAGCAAAGATGCACGGCGGTAGATCGCGGCATTGTTGATGAGAACATCGATTACGGCGCCGCCGCATTGATTGAAGATTTTCGCGGCAGCGTCTTCGGCGTTGAAATCGATGCAGATCACCCGGTGCCGCAACACGCCTCCCGGAAGCGAATCCACCAATGTCTCCGCCTCCGCCATGGATTGGTGGCAGTGCACGAAAATATGCGCCCCCTTCCCGGCCAGATAACGCACCAGCCCCGCACCGACCCGGCGTCCGGCTCCGGTGATCAGAATATTTGCCCCTGCCAGTTTCATCGTCGGACTCACCGGATTTTCAGGGTTCCGAGTGCCAGCAGCGCGAAAATGCCGGAGAGAATCCAGAAACGCACCACGATCTGCGTTTCGGTCCAGCCGCCGAACTCAAAGTGATGATGGATCGGCGTACACCGGAAAATACGCTTCCCGGTCAATTTAAAACTGCCGACCTGCAGGATCACCGAAACCGCCTCCATCACAAACACGCCGCCGACCAACAGCAGCAGCACCTCCTGCCGCACCATCACCGCCAGAAGACCGATGGCGCCGCCGAGGGCCAGACTACCGGTATCCCCCATGAACATCGACGCCGGGTAGCAGTTGTGCCACAAAAAACCGATGCAGCTGCCGATCAGGGCGGCGGCGAAAACCACCGTCTCGCCGCAGCCGGGAATGTACGGGATATGCAAGTAGCCGGCGTAGATCTTATTGCCGCACAGATAGGCGAACACCGCGTAAGCCAGCGTACAGAAAATCGCCGAGCCCGCCGCCAGCCCGTCTTTGCCGTCGGTCAGATTGACCGCGTTGGACGCGCCGACGACCACGACCACCGAAAACGGCAGCACCCACAGGCTCTGCCACACCGGCTCCTTCAGGAAAGGCACCATCAGATCCTGCATGTAGCTCCGGTACTCCGGCAGGCAATCCAGGCAATACACCGCCACCCCGGCCACCAGAAACTGGCCGACCAGCTTCAGTTTGCCGGGAATTCCGTCCCGGCGCCGGTAGGCGACCTTGGCAAAATCGTCGGCAAAGCCGATCAGCGCGAAAAGCGCCGTCGACACCATCAGAATCAACGCGATCGGGTTGGTGATGCGCATCCACAGGGAACCGGCGACCAATACCGCGCCGATGACCAGGATGCCGCCCATGCTGGGGGTTTTTTCTTTTTCCTTGTTGATCAATTCCGCCGGCATCAGGCCGCCGCCGTAACGGTTCGGGGCCATGGCCCGGAAATTCTTCAGCCGCCGCACCATCCACGGCCCCAGAAGCACGGTGATCAGAAACGCGGTCATTGCCGCTCCGCCGGCGCGAAAGGTCAGATAACGCACAATCCACAACGGTTCCCAATACACATACAGGTCGGTCAGCCAATACAACATGAAAATTTACTCCCCCGCTACCGGAAAAAAACTGAAAAAAAATCCGCCGGAACCGGCGGTTCGCCGCAAGCACTGTTTCCACCGGGAAACACCCGCTTTATACACTACCACAAACCCGGTTTTTTGCAACCGCCCCAAAAGGCTTTTTCAGGATATTTTTCCGGCATGAAATCCGACAGTGTCAACCCTGGTTGTCTGCAAAAGAGTTTTTCCCGATTCAACCGCCGGCGCCAAGCCTCGTTCGCTCTATGTGTAGATCGAATTGTCGCTCATGCTTCCAATCCAATCTACACCATCGCTACCTCGGGCGGCTTCCGCTCGCCAGCAGGCTCGCTTACTTTAGTCGATCATGAAAAATATCTTAAATCATTGAATGACAATGGATAATATTGCTATATTGTGCTATATTATTGCAAGAAATGGAGCTTATAACGAAAGAAATCTTGCAAAATGATGACGAAAAGCAGTCGATCCGAGGAA
>JAVBQJ010000135.1:0-20393 GCA_031549115.1 Victivallaceae bacterium | reverse complement strand
TGGTTGGCCTTGGTGGGGCGGGTGTTACAATTATTTTAATCGCCCCTCCCGGGAACCGCACGGCAGCTTCTCATCTCTCGCTGTGTCATGGTAAGCCGAATTAGTCGCCGCATCAATACAGTAGTCGGGTGAAAATCATTTTGCAACCCCGTGATGAAGTTTTTTTAGGCGAAACTATGGCCTGCGGGTGGCTTTTTTGTCATTTCGGATGTAACTTAGCAGATAAAAACTTGTGGAGGTTTGTGTATGATGTACGTTTTGACCGCCATCGCTCTGGTGCTGGTGGCGATGGCCGGAATCAATATCGCGATATGCCGGCGGAACCGGCAGACCGATCCCGCGCCGGCACTGGCGGAGCTGCGCTTCAAACTGGACGCCCTGCAGGATGCGATGCGCCAGCTCGAATCCGGCATGCGCGGCGAAATCGCCGGCAACCGCGAAGAGCTCGGCCGCAATTTCGCGGACAACCGCAATGAAGTCAAGAGTTCCTTTCAGCTGCTGGCGGATCAAACCACGAAAATGTTGGAAAGCTTCTCCCGCCAGCTTGGCGCCTTGACGCAGGCGAACGAGGAGAAATTCCATTTGCTGACCACCACCACCGACACGCGTCTGACCGCGATTCGCGACACCATGGATTTGAAGCTCAAGAGCATGCAGGAGGACAACGGCAAGCGGCTGGAGGAGATGCGCCGGACCGTCGACGAGAAGCTGCAGGAGTCGGTGGAAAAGCGTTTCAACGAGTCGTTCAAAAACATCAGCGAGCGGCTCGACCTGGTGCACAAGGGGCTCGGAGAAATGCAGTCGCTGGCCACCGGCGTCGGCGACTTGAAAAAAGTGCTGACGAACGTCAAAACCCGCGGCAATCTCGGCGAAATTCAATTGGCGGCCATTCTGGAGCAGTGTCTCGCGCCCGATCAGTATGTGGTCAATGCCGCGGTCAGGCCGAACAGTGCCGAACGGGTCGAATTCGCGGTCAAAATGCCGGGACGCGATGCCGATTTGCCGGCGGTGCTGCTGCCGATCGACTCGAAATTTCCGGTGGAGGACTACCAGCGGTTGCTGGAGGCGTACGAACAGGCGGCGCCGGATGAGCTGAAAATCGCGCAGCGGGCCTTTGAGAGCGCGGTAAAGAAGTGTGCTGCGGATATCCACGGCAAATACATCAATCCGCCGGCGACCACCGATTTTGCGTTGATGTTCGTGCCGACAGAGGGGTTGTATGCGGAAATTCTGCGCTTGCCCGGCCTCTTCGAGCAGTTGCAGCGCGAATGGAAGATCGCGGTGGTCGGGCCGTCGAATCTGCTGGCATTTTTAAACAGCCTGCAGATGGGGTTCCGGACGCTGGCAATCGAAAAGCGTTCCGGTGAAGTCTGGTCGATTCTCGGGGCGGTCAAAACCGAATTCGGCCGCTTCGGCGACATTCTCGACAAGACCCGCAACAAACTGGAGTCGGCGGTCACGGAGATCGACAACGCCGGCGTCCGGAGCCGGGCGATCGTGCGCAAACTGCGTACCGTTCAAGAGCTTCCCGCCGCCGATGCCGCCAAACTTCTGGAGGATGCCGCCGCCGATGCGGCGCCGGAAGAGGAGAGTGTTTGAAGGTACAGATTTTTTCGGGAAAAACCATTCCATGATTTGACGGCGGCGGGTTTCGGGTTTATGCTATTACCGGAACAGTAACGTACCGGCAAACGATGAGGTTTTTATGACCGCAGCCAATGCGTGGGAAGTTCGTGAAACGTGTCCGTTGTGCCACGGCAGGCCGAAAGCGCTGTTGCGGCAGGTAGCGGATTATTTTTACGGCGTTCCCGGACGCTGGAGTATCATGCGCTGCACCTCGTGCGGCCACTGTTTCCTCAGCCACACGTTGCCGTGGGAGCAATTGCCATCGTTACACCGGGTGGAAAACGTTTCGGGAAACGGTGTCGCCCGGCTGGGAAAACTGGCTTCCCGCCGCTGGTTGCGGTTCTGTCCCGGATACCGGGCGCTGGCCGCCGACGTCTGGCGGCATACAGCCGATCTGCCGCCCGGTCGATTGTTGGAATTGGGTTGCGGCGGCGGCTTCTATTTGGAATGGATGCAGCGGCACGGATGGAGCTGCTGCGGCCAGGATGTCGATCCCGGCGCCGTGGAAGCGGCCCGGATTCGCTGCCATGACCAGACGGCACTCTGCTGCGGTGACATGACGCATTTGCCCTGGCAGAAAAATTCTTTCGATGTCGTCAACTCCTGTAACGTGATCGAACATATGCCGGAACCGCGGCAGATGCTGCAAACGGCATTCCGGATGTTGAAGCCCGGCGGGCGCCTGGTGATTCAGACCGTGAACAACCAGGCGCGTTCGGCGCGCCGCTTCGGCCGTTACTGGCCCGGTTGGGATGTGCCGCGCCACTTTCACGTATTCAATGCGGAAGGGCTGCGGCTGCTGGCGCAGGAAGCGGGGCTGACGGTGGATTCGGCGGATTGCCGTCCGGCGATGATTGTCGCCGGAGTCGGCCGCCAGGCGCTGGAATGGGAAGCGCGCGGCCGCGACCGGGAGCTGAACCCGCTGCACCTCTGTTATCGGAGCGGTATGGGAAAAATCCGCTGGGCGCTGGAATGTCTCGGATTGCAGAAACCGACGGAAGCGCTGACCCTGATTGCCCGCAAGCCGCATCAATAAATTCTTCATGGCGCCGTATTTTTTTCACAAAAACTCAAAATCCCCGACAATAATCCCGCCGGGCCGGGATTATATTGGGTGAAAGCACAAGCGACAACGAAACGGTGGGTGATGGCGGAAGAGGAAAAGAACAGCGACGCGGTATTGATTGCCGCCTATCGTTCCGGAAATCAGCGGGCACTGGAGGAGCTTTTTGAGCGTTACCGCCGTCCTTTGTATGCGTATTTCAACCGGATGACCGGTGGCGACACGATGGCGGCCGACGATATGTTCCAGGAGGTCTGGGTCAAGGTGTTGCGGTATCTGCCGAACTACCGGGAATCGGGGCGGTTTTCCGCCTGGCTGTTTCAGATTGCGGCCAATCAGTTTCGGACGGCCTACCGTCGGAGGCGCAATTGGCTGAAGTTTTTCACTCCGGCCGGTGACGAAGAGGCCACGCCGGAAACCGCGGATGATGCTGCGCCGGTATGGCACGAGATGGATGAAAACGGCAGGCGGCGGAAGTTGGAACAGGCGTTGGAGCAATTGCCGCCGGAGCAGCGCGAAGTGTTTCACTGGCGGCAGAATGATTTGAGCTTCAAAGAAATTGCGGAAATACAGAAGTGTCCGTTGAATACGGCGCTGGGACGGATGAATTTGGCGATGAAGTCACTGAGGAGGTGTTGCCATGATGACATGTGAACAAACGCGCGAGATCGTGACGCGGTTGCCGGATACGGAGGCAAATACCGCGGCAGTGCGGGAGCATCTGCAAAGATGCCCGGCGTGTCGCGCCCTGGCGGACTTCACCCGGCAGGCTCTGGAGCTGCCGCCGGTGGTGACGGGGACGCCGGGACTCGGGCCGATTCTACTGCGGGCCGCGGCGCGCAGGAAACGGCGGCTGGTGTGGCGGGTGGCGGCTCTGGCCCTGGTCGGGGTAGTGGCGGCTTCCGCGTGGGGAATCGGTATGCGGCAGCAGCGGCCGGCGGAAAGCTCCGCCGAGCTGGTGCTGGCCTGGGATGGCATTGAGTCGAAACTGGTCGAATTGGAAGCGGCGATTGACGCGGACATGACGGCCTGGAAACAGCAAATGGCAATCAATTAAAGGAGAGGGGTGAGTCATGAACAAGAAAATGTGGTTGACCTGGTTGACGGCTTCGGTGGTGGGAATAGGAACATTTGCCGCAATCGCCGAAGAGGGTGTGGATGCTCCGGACAAGGCGCCGCCGCCGCCGCGGATGCGCGAAGGCGGTATGGGAATGGGCATGGAGGGCGGACGCATGCAGGATTCGCCGGAATTCCAGGCCATGCGGGCCCGCCGGCAGGAAATCAACAAGGCGATGCAGGCGTATCGCAAGCTTGACGACGCCCAGAAGCCGGATGCGGAAACCAAAATCAAAGCTCTCCTCAAAACCGATCTGGAAGCAATGCTGAAGGACGGCAAGGAGCGTCTGGCGAAGAACCGGGAGCGCCTGGAAAAGATGGAAGCGGAGCTGAATAAGCGCGCCGCCGACATCGATACCGCGGTGAACGAGCAGTTCGAGCGGATGAAAGAGGGCAAACGCCCGGAACGCGGGCAGGGCCCCGGAATGTTCGCCCCCGGCGAGGACGGCCCGGAGTTCCAGCGTGACGGCAAAGGACCGCAGCGCGGTGAGCGTGGCGAACGTGGTGAGCGCGGCAATCGTCCGCCGAGAGATCGCGCGCCGCAACCGCCGGCCGATGATTTCGAAGACTGACACACCTTAGCGTGTAGTGTAACAGTTTTTTCACGCGAGGGAGAAAAATCCCTCGCGTGATTTTTTTATCGCGTCCGGTCAGTCGATCACGAGATATTCAATGCCGGCCAGATTGGCGAAATCCTCCAGTTGCCCGCAGGAAACCGCCTGGGTGTAGACGGTATGGTGGGCGCCGCCGGCGCGGATCCACTCGGTGACGGCGGTTTTGAAGTCGGGGCGCGGACGCCACAGGACACTGGCCACCGGGAGCTTCGGCAATGCCTTGGGAGAGCGGACCGTGTCGACCGTGTTGACGATGAGCCGGAAGTCGGAGCCGAATTCCACCAGCGAAGCGTTGAGCGCGCGTCCGGGGGCGCCGTGGAAAATGAGCCGGGCCGGATCGGCTTTGCCGCCGATGCCGAGCGGCTGCACATCCAGCACCGGTTTGGCTTCGGCGATGGACGGACAGACCTCCAGCATGTGCGCGCCCAACACCATTTCCGCGCCCGGCGTCAGATGGTAGGTATAGTCCTCCATGAAGCTGACGCCGCCGACGCCTTCGGCCATCACCTTCATCGTGCGCACCAGCGCGGCGGTTTTCCAGTCGCCTTCGGCGCCGAAGCCATACCCCTGCGCCATCAGCCGCTGACTGGCAAGACCCATCAGCTGATGCATGCCGTGGAGGTCTTCAAAGGTGGTGGTGAACGCCTTGGCGCCGACACTGTCGAGGAAAGCTTTGAGGCCCAGCTCCTGCCGGGCGGCTTCGCGAACGGACTCCTTTCCGCCCTTGACGGTATAAAGCGCATGGTATTTCTCCACCAGTGCGTCAATGGCACCGGCGCCCGCCGCCCGGATGAATTCCTCCAGATCGCCGATGCCGTAGCCGTTGACGGTGTAGCCGAAGGTGATTTGCGCATCGACCTTGTTCCCCTCGGAGACGGCGACATTGCGCATATTGTCGCCGATGCGCGCCACCAGCAGATGCTGCGAATCCGCCCACGCGACGGCGACCCGGCTCCAATCCGCGACCGCCTGTTTGACCGCGGGATCGCTCCAATGACCGGCGACGATTTTGCGCGGCAATGCGAGCCGGGTGCAGATGTAGCCGAATTCGCGGTCGCCATGGGCGGCCTGATGCAGATTCATGTAGTCCATATCAATGGTGTCAAACGGCAGCTCCCGGTGGAACTGCGTATGCAAATGCAGCATCGGCTTCTGCAATTTGCGCAGTCCGTCGATCCACATTTTGGCCGGGCTGAAAGTGTGCATCCAGCAAATGATGCCGACGCAGGAGGGTGAAGCGTTCGCCGCCATGATTGCCGCGGTGATTTCATATGCGGTCTTGACCGTCGGCTGCCAGACGATTTTCACCGGGTTGGAGGAGAAGGCTTCGACCACGGCCTGGGAATCGGCGGCAACCTGACGGAGGGTTTCTTCGCCGTAAAGATGTTGACTGCCGGTGAGGAACCACAGTTCATTTGTCGTCGTTCTGTCCATAATACGCATTCGCTCCATGTTTGCGGTTGTAATGTTTACTCACCAGGGACGCTTTCAACGGCAGCGCCTGCGGGTTGATCCGCTCGGTCAGAAGCGCGGTTTGCGCCAGCTCTTCCAGGACCCGGGCATTGTAAACGGCTTTGGCGGCACTTCCGCCCCAGGTGAACGGGCCGTGCCCGCCGACCAGGACCATCTCGGTTTCTTCGGGGTTCAGTTGCCGCCGCCGGAAGCAATCGACGATCTGTAACCCGGTTTCCACCTCGTAATTGTTGGCGATCCGGGAATCGTCCATCCATTCGGTACAGGGCACCGCGAATGCCAGGTGGTCGGCATGGGTGGTGCCGTAGAGCGGACTTTCCCGCAGCGCCTGCGCCCAGGCGGTCGCGTAGGTCGAATGGGTGTGGACGATACCGCCGATTCCGGTGAAATTCCGGTACAGGACCGCGTGGGTCGGCGTATCGCTGGAGGGACGCAGATGCCCTTCGACGACATTGCCGTCGAAGTCGACGATCACGATGTCGTTGGGTGTCATCGCATCGTAATTCACCCCGGAAGGCTTGATGGCGAAAACGCCGTTGGCGCGGTCGGCGCAGCTGACATTGCCGAAGGTATAGAGCACCAGCCCGAGTCCGGGCAATTCGATATTGGCCTGATGGCATTCCTCTTTCAGTGCTTTGTACATGATATATTTTCCTGTATTTCAGTTCTGGCTGATCCAGAAACCGATGGCGAGACACACGGCGGCGATAGCCAGAACCAATGCGGTTATCTTCCATATGCTGTAAGGTCGGCGGCCCTGGACTTCTCCGGTTCGGGCGTTGATCAGAACCGTATAACTTTTTTCCCGGAACTGGAAGGAGCCGGTCCAGACCGGCAGCAGAATATGCCGGAAGGTCAGGTCGTGATACGAAACCTGCATGGAATGAATCCGCTGCACATCGCCTCCGATATCCCGCTTCACCGTGCAGGTGATCGCCTGGCGCATCATGTCGTCGGCAACGTCGAAGCCTTCTCTGAGCGTGACCGAATAGCTCTCCTCCCGGAAGCCCCGGATGAAATCCGCGGCATACGGCTGCAGCTGGGGCAGGTCCCAGGGGGTCAGTTCATGGAGCATATCGGCCGGCAGCGACCGGGTGGCGGGAACCAACAGGTCCTGGAAGCGGTCTTGCACCACTCCGGCCGCCGGATACCAGCGGGTGCGGCGCTCCCGGCGGGTTTTCCGCACGGTTTTGCCGTTCACAGTGGAGGTGTAGGAAACATTGACATAATAATGTTTGCCCCGGCTTCCGGTGTAATGGGTGACCGCCCCGGCGTTGTAACTCCAATGCGGCAGATACATCCCGGATGGCGGCATCATGCGCGCCTCGATTTTGACCCGGCCCGGCAGGAACCAGCGCGATTTCAGCCACTTCTGATAACACTGCATCGCGTTTTCCCGGGTGATCCGGAACGGCAGCAGCGCGGCGGGGCGGATTTTGCGCACACTGTGCTTTGCCGCCACCACCGGCGAGCCGCAATACGGGCAATGATCGGCGATGATATTGGGATCCAGGGTGATTTCCGCGCCGCAGCCGGAACAGGAAAAGACCAGCTGTTCGATCAGGTCGGCTTCGGCTTCCTGCTGCCGTAGCTGCAACAGCAGGTCTTCATGGGCGATGACGGTATCCCCGGTGGAAATTCCGCCTGCGCTTTCACCGCAATTGCTACAATGCAGTGTGCCGTGTTCGGGGTTGAATTCCAGGGGATTGCCGCAAGCGGGACAGTTTTTTTGTTGTTCCATTTTTCACCGTAACTGTTTTTTTGATTTTATTTGCATACCATAATCATTAAATCGTCATTTGACAAATCGATTCTTTCAGGTTATACTAAAAAAAAGTTATTTTAAGGAGCGGATATGAGCATTTTTAATCTTTTTCGTGGACAATTCATCGATATCGTCGAATGGCCGGACGAATCACCCCAGGTGTTGGTGCACCGTTTCGAACGCTTTCATCATGAAATCAAAATGGGCGCCAAGCTGATCGTGCGTCCGGGGCAGATGGCGGTTTTCGTCAACGAAGGGCGGATCGCCGACCATTTCATGCCGGGCACCTATACGTTGAAAACAGCCAACCTGCCGATTCTCACCACCTTGCTGTCGTTGCCGTACAACTTCGAATCGCCGTTCAAGGCGGAGGTGTATTTCATCCGCACCACCGAACAATTGAACCGAAAGTGGGGGACCGCGACCCCGGTGATGATGCGCGACAGCAATTTCGGCATGGTCCGGCTGCGTGCCCGCGGGTATTTTTCGTATAAGATCGGCACCGACAACGAGCTTCTGTCCCGTTTCGTCGGCGCCAGAGCGGAATTTACCTGCGAAGATCTGGAAGGTCAGGTCAAAGCCAAGGTGGTCTCCGAATTTTCCGATGCGCTGGGCGAATTGAAAATTCCGGCGTTGGAGCTGGCGTCGATGTACAATGAGATCAGCCACACCATGCGAAGGGATCTCGCGCCGCACTTTTCCGGGCTCGGCCTCGAAGTGCTGGATTTCGCGGTGGAAAATATTTCACTGCCGGATGAAGTCAACGCCGTTCTCGACAAGCGTACCGGGCTGGGAGCGCTCGCCGATGTCATGCAGCCGTATACCCAGATGCAGGCCGCCGACGCGATGCGGGCCGCGGCCGACAATCCGGGCGGCGCGGGGAATATGATGGGAATGTTTGTCGGAGCGCAGCTGGCGAATACGACAAACCAGACGGCGGGCCAAACGGCGGGCCAAACGGCGGCGGCACCGCCGCCGTTGCCGCCGGAAATCAACTTTTTCGTCGCGGTGAACGGACAGCAGACCGGGCCGTTTGTCCTGGCGCAATTGCGTGCGCAGGCGCTGGCCGGGAGCTTCACCCGGGATCAGCTGGTGTGGACGCAGGGAATGGCCGGCGGGCAGCCGGCGGGAACCGTGGCGGAATTGCAGGCGTTGTTTGCCGCCGTGCCGCCGCCGTTGTCGTAATCGCTATCGTGTCAGAAACGCATCCAGCCCCAGTATTCGAGCGTCCCCGAAGTGGGACCGGCGATGCCGGCAGCTTCGAACGAAGCGCTGAGGCGGCCGGTTGCGTCCCCCTCCGGCGCGGCGCGGGTGACGGTCACGGTATAGGCGCCCGATTCGGTCATGCTGAATTTCTGCGTCAGGGAGTTGTACAGGTCGGAATCAAGCTGGTCTTCGAGCGAGGTGCGTTCGCGCCGCCATACCTCCAATGCCGTCAATACCTGTGCGGCCTGTTCCTTTTCCAAGCCGCCGTAAGTCCACAGCAGCGTGTAGTTGGCCGTAAAGAGATTCGGCAGCGACGCGCTGCTCTGGCTGCCGGGCGGGCCGGGTTGATTCTGGGTACTGTCTGAAGCCGCCGCCGATGCTTTGACCGTTCGCACACTGGTCAAACGGCCGAAGCGATCCACCGGGGCGAAGCGGCGCGCGTCGGGGATCCACAGGATCTCTTCGCGGTATTCCATGGCGCCGTTGCGGGGGAGGGGGTCGAGCTCCAAGGCTTCGTAATCGCTCTCCTCCATGCCGTCTTCACCGATGGTGTCGTCGCTGTCTTTGTAATCGGTGAGGCGGTTGCCGAATATACGCAGCGCGTCGGTGATATAACTCTGATCCGTCCGCCCGGTGGCCAGATCGTCCAGCGCCGTCTGACTCGAAGCCGCCAGATCGAGACCGGAGGATGCGTCGGTCAGCGTGAAGCGGACCGGAGTGCCGTAGTAATCCATCTCATGTTCGATGCCGTCGGCCATGTAGCGGTCGATGCTGTAATCGGCGTAATCCACCGAACCGGCCGAATCGTTCGGATAGACCGAGCGGTCCGCTTCGATCAGCCAGACGATCCGGTTCAACGCGCCTTCGGCGATGTAACGCGAGTGCCCCCGCTGTACGTGTGCAGCTACCTCGTCCCGGTGGATCCGGCTCAACACCGTGATCGCGGCGACCAACACTCCCGCCGTCGCCAGCAACGCCAATACCAGCACCAGAGCGCCGCCGTTTTCGTGTTGCCGTTGGTTCATGACGATGTCCCTGTCTGCCGGGTGCCCAGCGTGGAGTTGCCGGTGGCGCCCGGCGCGCGCCGGAGCCAGCGCTCCGAAGTGTTGTCACGGAAGAATACCTCCAATTGGATGGCGAGCGGAATATCCGGGTGGTCGTCCTCATTCCACTCCTCATACCAGACGATTTCATCATCCTCGCGTTCGGCATAACGAAAGGCGATGCGCTCGACGTTGGTCGCCAGCGTTTCAGTAGCGTAGCGCTGGCGGTCGATTTCCATCCACGGCAGCAGCGGTACCTCGGAATAATCGAAACGCAGCTCGTCATTTTCGACGTAAAGGCGGCCGAAGAGAAACGCGCCGCCGTTTTCCCGGTCCGCCGGCCGCAGCGTGCTCAGCCACAGCTCCTCGTAGTCGCCGCGAAACACCAGCTCGTCGGTCAGCGTGTCATCCGAATGCCAGTGAAACGCGATGCTGCGCGCCAGGACGCCGTCGGCGAAGCGGTCCAGCGTGAGATTGCGTTCCAGCTCCGCCGCCGCCTTCTGGCTGCGTTGGTAACCGCGCAGAAAGATATTCAGCGATGTCCCGACGATCACGCCGAGCATCGCGAGAATGGTCAGCGCGAGTACGATCTCCACCAGAGTGAAGTGGTTATTGCGATACATTGTCATAATCGATGCGATCCACGATGATGGAGTCCACGGTTTGCCGGTCGCTTTCGCGAATGAGAGAAATCGTGCAGCGGCGTAATTTAGCCTGGCCGGTGGTGACCTTGAATTCGTCCGGCAGCTCCTCGGAATCCGCAAACACGCACTCCGTATGGTAGCCGGGGTAATCAAAGAGATATGACGGCGGCGGTTCGATCTCTTCGCCTTTCTGCAATAAATAGTATTCCGCCGCCTGTTCCAGCAGATGAAATTGCTTCCACTGGTCGCGTGCCTTGGACATCCGGTTTTGCGACTGCGTCGCCAACGAGAGAAAACCGGCCAGTCCGCCGGTCAGGATGGCCAGCGCGATCACGACTTCGAGCAGGGTGAATGGTTGCCGTCTGTTCACTCTTTGAGCTCCTCTTCGCGCAGGCGCCGCAAATGTCCGGTCACCGGGGATATCTGGAACGCGGCCTGATAGGCGCCCGACGTCAGCCGGATGCGGCTGGAGCCGACTCCGCCGCCGTCGGCGTGAAAACGAAAATTCAAACTCACCGTGGGAGAATCCGCGGTATCCTCCAGCGTCAGCTCCTCCGGTAAGGTCCATTCCAACGGAGTCAGGCTTCCTCCCTCTTCAGCCGCGGCCAATTCGGTGTATTCCTGTGAACGGCTGCGCAACATCAAATCGTCCGGCGCCATCCACTCATTGATCGGCTCCGCGTCGGCCGCCAGACCGGAAGTCCCGGAAGCGACCGGCTTGACCGCTTCGGCCCGGAAACAACGCATGGCCGGGTCGTACGTGAGCTCGAGATCGCGCCCGAGCTCCACCGAACGCGCCCGCACCCGCAACAGGAAGCGCTGGAAATCGCGCATCCGGTTTTCGAATACCACCGATGGGGAACCGCTGCGCAACCGGACGCCGGCGATACCGAGCGCCAACATCATCACCGCGATCACCACCATGACTTCAATCAGTGTGAAGGCTCTCCTGACCCGCATAAGGCGATACCGCTTCCCGGTTATTCCCAGTTGACGATATCGGCGTCTTCGCCGTCACCGCCTTCTTTGCCGTCCTTGCCAAGGCTGGACAGATCGAATTCACCGTGTTCGCCGGGGCAGGCGTAGATGTATTCCCGCCCCCACGGATCCTTCGGCACCGACGGCTTCAGGTAGGGGCCGTCCCACTTCTCGTGCTGTTCGACGTTGGACATCAAAGCGTCGAGACCGTTGGCCGAATCCGGATAGCTGCCGGTGTCCAGACGGTAATCGCTCAGCGCCTGTTCGATCATATTGATCTGGGTTTTCGCGGTGGCGATCCGCGAATTTTTCAGGTGCCGGAAGTACAGCGGCGTCGCAATCGAGGCCAGCATCACCAGGATCACGATCACCACCATGACTTCCACCAGGGTGAAAGATTTGCGCCGGATTTTCTGTTTCATTCTACTTGCTCCTTGTTTTATTTTTCAGTTGTCTCTCTTATGTTTTCATCCGCTGACTTTGGCCGCCGGTGCGGCTCCTGCGTCCACTCCATGTTCCGGGAATCGCTTCGCTTTCCCTGCACCGTCGTTTCCTCGGGCGGCTTCCGCTCGCCAGCTGGCTCGCTTACTTTACTTTCGCCTCTTTCGGGCGCCCGCGGCGCCATCGGCGACCAGCAGAATCCGCCTGCTGGATCGGCGTCTCCGTATGACGGAGGGCAAACCGCCGCTTCGCGGCTCTATTCTCTTTTTTTTTACTCTGCCGAGTTCATTTCCATAATCGCGAGGAAGATCGATACCACGACCACCATCACCACCAGTGCCAGAAACACGATCACCAGCGGCTCGAACATACTCAACAACCGCTTGATCTGCCGCCGCGAACCGCTTTCCAGCTGCTCCGCCGACTTCGTCAGCATCGGTCCCACCGAGCCGGACTCCTCGCCGACCCGCAGCTTGGCGGTCAATCCCGGCGGCAGATACGGGTTGTCGTGCAACCCCTCGGACAACTTGTGCCCGCCTTTCAGACGCCCCTCCAGCGAATCGAACGACGACCGCAACACCCGGTTCTGAATCACCCGGGTCGAAATTTTCACTGTCCGGATGATCTCCACATGATTCGAAATCAGAATCGCCATCGTCCGGATGAACTTCCCCAACTCCAATTGGATCACCAGCGGCCCCAGCACCGGCGTCGTCAGCAACACCCGGCTGCGCCACTCCTGCAGCCGCGCTTCGCCGAAGCGCCACTTGCACATCCGCCACACCAGATACAGCGCCAGCGGCACCAACCACCATGCCCACTGCAGAAATCCGCTCAATGACATTAAAAATACCATCGATCCCGGCAATTCGCGACCCATATCGAGAAAAATTTGCGAAAAACGCGGGATAAACACGATAAACATCAGCAGCGACACCAGAATGGTGACGCCGAACACCACCGCCGGATAAATCGAACTGGAGATGATGAACTCCCGCATCTCCTTGTTTTCTTCCATGAACTTGCGCAGCTCCTCCACCACCTCGCCGAGACACCCGGACTCCTCGCCCGATTCCACCAGATTGGCGTAGAAGCCCGGAAACGCCTTGCCGTACGAACGCACCAGCCCGGAAAACTTTTTACCTTCGTGCAAGCCCTGGCGCAATGCGTTGACGAACTCCTTCTGGTCGCCGTTGCGGCAACCTTCGGCGATGATGCCGAGCGCCCGCTCCAGCGGGATATTCGCCGCCAGCAGCGGTGACAATTGCACGGTGAAATCGTAGGTATCGATCTTCTTCCGGTTCGCCAAAAAACCGGTCGGAGTCGGTTCGGTCTCGCCGAAAAAGCGCACCGGCACCAGCCGGCGGCTGCGCAGCTTGTTCAGCGCCTCGGTCGGATTTTCCGCCTCGATCTGAATTTCCCGGGCGCTCTCTCCCGGCAGCGCCGCCAGATATTTGAACAACGGCATCGGAGTTCCTTCCGTTACATGTGTTTCCCAATTCAACCGCCAGTGTCAGCCTCGTCCGCTCTATGTGTAGATTGGATTGTCGCTCACGCTTCCAATCCGATCTACACCATCGCTACCTCGGGCGGCTTCCGCTCACCTCCCGGTTCGCTGACCCTACTTTCGCCCCTTTCGAGGCGGCAGCGCCGCCTGGGGCGACCAGCGGTATCCGCCCGCTGGATCGGCGTCTCCGTATGACGGAGGGCAGACCGCCGCTGCGCGGCTCTATTTGATTTTTCTTTTTTTCTTATTACATCTCACGCGTGGAGCGTGCCAGCTCTTCGGCGGTGGTGGTTCCCTTCGCCACCTTGGCGCGCCCGTCCTCGAGCAGCGTCACCATGCCGTTGGCGACCGCGATCTTTTCAATCTCCGAACTGGGCAGGTTGCGGTTGATCGCCCGACGCATTTCATCGTTGACCCGCAGCAATTCGAAAATCCCGGAACGGCCCTTGAAACCGGTACCGTTGCAGCGGCGGCAGCGATTGCCGGTCACCGTCATATCCAACCCCGAGCCCTGGCATTCGCTGCAGATCTTGCGCACCAGCCGCTGCGACAATACGCCGTACAGCGACGAAGCCACCAGAAACGGCTCCACTCCCATATCCACCAATCGTGTCACCGCGCCGACCGCGTCGTTGGTGTGCAATGTACTCAATACCAAATGTCCGGTCAACGCCGCGTTGATCGCGATGTCGGCGGTTTCCCGGTCGCGGATTTCACCCACCAGGATGATGTCGGGGTCCTGGCGCACGATCGAACGCAATCCCGCGGCGAAGGTGACGCCGATTTTGGCGTTGACCTGCATCTGGCAGAGTCCGGGGGTCTGATATTCGACCGGATCCTCGATGGTGATGATCTTCTTTTTGGCGTCGTTCAACTGCGAAATCACACTGTACACTGTGGTGGTTTTCCCCGATCCGGTCGGGCCCACCACCAGAATCATGCCATGCGGAATCTGGATCAACTCTTCGAACTGCGCCAGGTGCCCTTCGGACATCCCCAGGGTTTTCAGGTCGAAGCTGACCGCATCTTTGTTCAACAACCGCAATACGATGCTTTCGCCGGTCAGAATCGGAATGGTGCTGACGCGCATGTCCAACTCCATGCGCCCGAGTTGAAACGAGGTCCGGCCGTCCTGCGGCAGACGGCTTTCGGCAATATTCAATCCGGAGATCAGCTTGATGCGCGACGAGATCGCCGGAAACTGCGACGGCGGACACGAAAAAATCTCGGTCAATACGCCGTCCACCCGGCAGCGGACCGAAACCTTTTCCTCCCCCGGTTCAACGTGAATATCGCTGGCGCCAAGCTCGATGGCGCGGTTGAAAATGTCGTTCACCAGCCGCACCACCCGGGCCTCGCCGGCCATGCTGCGCAACGATTCCTCATCCTCGGCTACACCGAAGTCTTCTTCCTCCTGCCGGGAGAAACGTGCCAGTTGACGCTCCAGAAAGGTCCGCCGCGCCGGCAGGAAACGGCAGTGGACGCCGAGCGAGCGAGCGACCAGATAATTCAACTCCCCCAGCGAATACGGATCGGCCACCAGCAGCTCCGCGTATTCGTCGTTCCAGCTCAGAGGCAAACATAAATTGGCGTTGAGGAATTCCGGCGAAAGGCCGCAATTGCCATCCTGAAATACCAATTCATCCTCGTCCGGCACTTCGGCGCCGAAGGTGGAGGCGTAAAACCGCACCAGCTCCTGCTCGGTCAGGACGCCTTCCTCCACCAGCTGCCGGTCGGCCGCACGCGGCCCTTCCGCATCGGCGCGGACACCGTAGCCGGGGCAACGCTCCTCCAACAACCGCCGCAACATGCCGAGCTGTGCCTCCGGCTGTCGCCAATCGATGTGCATTGTCACCGCCATCGGGTTTACGCCTCCTCGCCGGATGCGGACGATGCGGTCAGCTTCGCCGCTTTTTCCATTTCCTCTTTATCCTCTTCCGCCAGCCTGTCCTCAAATTTGCTGAGCGCCTTGACCGATGCGTTGTAACGGCGGATCATATCCTCCACCGGGCTCTTTTCGGTGATGATATAGCCGGTGATCATCACCAGCAGCTCCACGCGTTGCACTGACAGGTCGGTACTGCCGAAAGCGCGGCCGATCAACGGGATATCGGCCAGAATCGGCACGCTGGACAGTTTGTCCTTGCGCTTTTCCTGAATCAGGCCGCCGATGATCATGGTGCGGCCGTTGGCGATCGTCATCGCGGTCTCCATCTGGCGGATCTGGATCACCGGTGTGTCGGTGGCGGTGGTGATGGTGTTCTGGATCGCCTCGGAGACGGTCTGCGTAAGTTCGAGCGAAATCAGATTGGTGCTGGTCACCTGCGGCGTCACCGTCAGGATGATTCCGGTTTCGCGGTAATCGTACGACCGCTGTGTCGAGCCTTCCGAGCTCGAGTTGGTATAATCGCTGGTCAGGATCGGGACGTCGTCGCCGACCTGGATTTTGGCTTCGGTATGGCTGGTGACCACCAGCTGCGGGCTGGATACCACCTTGACATTGTTGCGCCCGGCCAGTGCCCGCAGCGTGACGAATTTTTCGTCCGGGTCGTTCTGGTCGGTGATCTGCATGGTGAAGCCGTCGGTCTGGGTGACCGGGTCCATATTCTGATAGTTGGTATTCAAAATGGTGTTGGTATTGCCGTTGGTGCCGGAGGCGCCGAATTCCATGCCGAACTGGGTGGAATCATCCAGCGACACTTCAACGATCAATACCTGCAGCAGCACCTGGGCCGGCACACAGTCGAGACGGTCCAGCAACGCTTTTATCATCGCGTAGGTACGCGGCGTGGTCCGGATCACCAGACGGTTGTAGACGCCGTCGGCGAAGAGCCGGACCGGGGCGGCGAAAATACCCGAATCGCGTTCGCTTTCGGTATTGGTCAACTGATTGGTCACCGGGCCCACCAACGAACGCACCGTATTGCTGGTGGTGGTCTGGGTCCGCTGGGTGCTCAGCGTCGTGGTCTGGTCGTTGCCGGAATCGGTATTGACCGTGAGCGAAGTCCCCTGGGTGGAAAAGATCACCGACAGCGCCTGCGCCAGCTGCTCCGCTTTGCCGTGCGCCACCTTGTAGACATAGACGCGCTCCTGGTCCGCGGGTTCGGAGTTGTCGAGAATCCGGATCCACTGACGGATTTCCTCGATGGCCTCCTCGGTTGCGGCAGTCGCCACCACGATCTGCAGCCGGTCGATACCGGTCAGCTGGATCGTCCCCGGCGAGGAATCGGAGCTGCTGCCGGTGCCGGTCTCCACCGGCAATCCGATCACCGGCAGCACTTCGGCCAGTTCGGTCGCCACGGTCGACGGTTTGACGTTGCGGCAGCTCATCACCGCGCGCGGCCAGCTGGCGCGTCCGGGCTGGTCGATCACATCGAGCAGCTGCTTCAGCTTCGCGATATTGTCGGAGGTGTCGCTGATCAGAATCACATTGGCGTCGGATAATACGATGATCTGTCCGGCGGCGGTGACAAAGTTTTTCAACGACTCGGAGATGTTTTTGACTCCGGTATGCAGCAATGTCCGGGAGATCACCTCCTGGGTGGCAACGCCGCGCCCGGCGGTGCGCAAACCGCCCTTGCGCGGCAGTTCGGACAATGGCATGATGGTCAGTTGATCGCCGTCGGCCAATGCCGTCGCGCCGGCCAGGCGCAGCATTTCATCGAAGCTCTCCCACAACTCCCGACGGGTCATGATCGAGTTGAGGTTGACGTTCACGACGCCCTTCAATTCGCTCGACGCCGTATAGTTAAAACCGAGGATATCGGCGAACGCGGGCAATACGTCCACCAACGGCGAAGAGTTGAAGGTCACCAGCACTTCGAGCTCCTCATTGCCGTCCAACAGAATCAGATCGTCATAGAAGCGGACTTCCCGGCGTTTATCCTGCGGCGTCACGCCGGGGGAGGGGGGCGACGGGTAAACCGCGTCGCTGACGGCGGCCATCGATTCGCCCGACCGGGCGGCCGCGGCCGGAGTGATTTCCTCCGGCAGTCCGGCATCGGGGTCGGGTTCCATCGTCCGGTCGGTGTGTTTCAGGAAGTCGAATTTGCCGATACCGGCATCCGGATCCTCTTCCTGAGCCGAACCGCCCCAGAAATTGCCTTCGCCAGTGCCGTTGCAGGAAACCAGAAACGGCACCAGCAACAGAAATCCCAGGCGGGACCTCCAGCGGGAGCGCCAAAAGCCGTTGTTCATCCGATTCATCGTGTATCCTTCCATAACTGTATCTATAAAAATTACATACTCGTCGATATTCAAGCAGCCATCAGCGTCCCGGAGGGCCTCCGCCCATACCGCCGCCGAAACCGCCGCCGCCACCCATGCCGCCGCCGGCCCGGTTTCCGGTATTGCCGCCGGTGTTGCCGCCGCGCGCGGAGGGGGTGTTGGTATTCCGGTTACGGTTGCCGCGCCCCATATTCATCTGCATCATCTGAAACATCATCATCTGCTGCATCATCGCGTCGCGGCGGTTGTTGCCGGTGTTTCCGGCGGTAGCGCTCGTGCTGCCGGTGTTCAAATTCTTGGAGGCGGATGCCAATTCCAGCGTACGCTCCGAACCGTTCCTGGACAGCGTCGCGGTGGTGGCGCCGACCGCGCTCAGCTTCCAGCCGTTGGGCAGGGTTTCGCCGACGCGGAAAAATTGCGGAACCTTGGCGGTCTGTTCGGCCTGTACCTGCTGGCGGCGCTGGCGCATCCACGGCGGGAAGCCGCCCGGACCTCCCGGTCCGCCGCCGGGCCCCATCATCATCGCCATATTGTTGTCGTTCTGGCTCCGGGAGCTCTGCAGAATAACCGCGCCGCGGCTGGTGCCGATCAAATAGACGCCGACCAATTCCATCTGGGATTCGCGCGACCCGGAGCTGGCGAGCGACGGGCAGCGATCCAATGCGAAAACATTCCGGGAAACGACCTGATGCGCCGCCGCCGCCGCCTCCGGCAATTGAAAGCCGGTGCCGGCGCGAACCGCAGTGCGTGTTTCGTCCCGTTCCGAGCGGTCTTTGCCCAGAGCGAAAACGGTTTCGCCGGAAGCGCCGAAAAGCTTCATTCCGGCCACCGCCAGGCCGATGGCCAACAAGAGATTGACCAGAATCAGCAATAGTTTCATGATTTCTGTCCTTTCTGGGCAGTCGCCGGAAGCGCTTTTTCCCGGCCCATCAGCCGCAGGGTTCCGGAAAAGTTCAACAGGCCGTCGCTCTGCCGCGGATCGCTGCGCAGCTCCACCCGTTTCCAGAACACCCGGGGCGAGGCATCGTGCATGGCGCGCAGAAACTGCGTCAGCGGCTCCAGCGCCGCGGAGCCGGACAAATCCATCTCCAGCGCATAGATATCGGTGTTGATCTTGCTGCGCCGCACCGTACCGATATTCAACCGCAACTCCGCCGCTTTCAGGGCGTTTTCAATCAACTGCCGCGGCTCCGTTTCCGGATCGCCCTGTTCCGGCATATACCAGTAGTCGGCGATTTCCGCGAAGTAGGCGTTTTCCGTCGTCCGCACGGCATTGTAGCGGGCGAGGGCGTCTTCGTAACGGCTCCTGGCTTTGGTCTCCTCGTCGCGCAGCTCCGTCAGCCGGGAGTCGCTCGGAAACAGCGAAGCCAGCTCGATATCCAGCGTCCACATCAGAAACAACAGCGAGAACAGCAAACCGCCGATACAGAACACCACCTTGCCGCGCTGGGTGGAGAGAAATCCCTTTTTCGTGATTGCCGTCATTTTTTCTCCTCCGGCGCCGCTGGCGGCACAGCGGTCAGCTTCGCTGTGATCGATGTGATCGATGAATTCATCGCCCGCTGCTGCAACCCAGTCAACTTGAAACCGGCGAGACGCCGGAGTTCACGGCCCAGATCCAACTCTTCGCTTTCGGTCAGCAACGTCAGTTCCCAGGCGTTTTCCGCGGCTCGGACATTGCTCAACAGCACATCATCGGGCAGGATTCCCGACAGCAGCGCCAGACGCCCGAGAAAATCGCGGTCGCCGTTGGACAGCTCCAGAATCCGTTTGTATTCCTTCTGGTTTTTTTCCTGACTTTTCAGTTTGCGCTCCAGCTCCATGGTTTTCGAGGTCAAATCGTCGATGGAGGTCACCAGCCGGGTGCGTGCCGAAGCATACGTATAAATGGCCTGTCCCATATACCACAACCCGACCGCCAGCCACAATGACAGCAGCAGCACCGTCGACTGCAATTGCCTGCGGATGCGCCGCGGCGCCAACGCTTCCGGGAAAACCGCCATGACCGGACGAATCGCGGCGAAGTCGCGCTGCGCTACCCGCGCCGCCACCAGGGCACATCCGAGAAAGGCGTCGTCGCCGAAGCCTTCCGGAAAAAAGGTCGCCAGATATTGTTTCAACTCCCGGTTGCACTCCGGCGGTTCCGGCACGGCCGGCACCCAGCTTCCGTTGCGGCGGAAAAAATCGTTTCCCAGCTCCGGCAGCAACACCGCGCTCTCCGGTGATAGTTCCGGCAGCGCCAGCAACGGGTAAATAAAGCCGTCCGGGCGCCATTTCAGCGCCGTCAACGCTTCGTTCCACGGCTCCAGCGCCGGGGCGGGGAAAGCGTACGCTTTGACCGCCACCATGCCGTCGGCGGGAACGCCGGCGACGAATTCGGTCCGGCAAAAATCCGGCAGCTTCGGCAGATGTTCTCCGGCGGAAAACACCAGGCTGTCCGCCATTTCGCGGCGCGGCAGATCCGCAGTGCGGCATTCGAAATAGCCGCCGCCGGCCAATTCGCCGGTAAAGTACAAATATACCCCGCGGGAAATTCCCAGCTCTTTGCCCAGCGTTTCCAGCCGGAACAAGAGATCGCCCGCCTCCGGCGCCGATTGCGCATGGGCGATCAGTTTGATCCGGTTGCCGCGCACCCGGAAACGGATTCCATGCAGCGCGGTCGCGGCATCGAAAGAAATTACGACATAATC
>JAVBQJ010000140.1:0-46779 GCA_031549115.1 Victivallaceae bacterium | reverse complement strand
TTCCCTACCCGACGCTCTTCCGATCTTCCTGAACACTTTGCGGCAGCGGTTTCATCATCGGCAATCTCCTGTGGCTATCGCATCAATATAATGCCGCCAAGCCGGATTGGCAATGGCGGGAAAGAAAATTTCAATTATTTTGCATTCAAGGCTTGACATGTGTTAAAAAATGTTCTATAATTGATAGTGACGACAGCCGCAAAACGGCGTCGCAGATTTTTTTGACGATATGCATTACATGTGAAGTGCTGATATGAAACCCGGGATGAACCAAGGAGAAAAACCGTGATGAGAGTGTTGGCGTTGACAGGCGGAACGCCCGCGGTTCCGGCGCAGGTACCGGAAGCGTTGTTCCATTGGCCGGTCGTGACAGCCGAAGACGAAGCCGCCGTGGTCGAAGTGATGCGCGCCGGCGTGATGAGTCAGACCGGTGTGACAGTGGAATTCGAGCGTGAGTTTGCCGCCTGGCACGGAATCGGGTACGCGCTGGCGCATAACAACGGTACCAGTGCGCTGCGGGCGGCGATGTGGGCATGCGGGGTCGGCGCCGGCGATGAGGTGATCGCTCCGGCAATGGCCTATTGGGCCAGTTCGGCGGCCGCGCTGACGCTTGGGGCGACGGTGAATTTCGCCGATATCGATCCGGTGACGCTGAATATCGACCCGGAGGACATCGAACACCGCATCGGTCCGGCGACGCGGCTGATCGTGGTGGTGCACAGCAACGGTTACCCGGCGGATATGGACCGGATCATGGCGATCGCCCGGCGGCACCGGATCAGGGTGCTGGAAGATGCGTCGCATGCGCATGGCGGGTGGTACCGGGGACGCCGGATCGGCACATTGGGCGACATCGCCGCGATGAGTCTGATGAGCGCGAAGCCCTTTCCGGTGGGCGAGGGCGGGATGCTGTTGACCGGCGACCGGGAATTGTACGAACGCGCGATCAGCTTCGGCCATTACGAACGGACCCTGACGACGCGCTACGGCACTGCCTCAATCGGCGATTCCGCACTGCTGTATTATGCCGGAATTCCGTTGGGTGCGGTCAAGAACCGGATGAACCAGATGTGCTCGGCGATGGGGCGGGTCCAGCTGCGGCATATTGAAAAACGCATTGCCGACATCCAGGAGGCGATGAATTATTTCTGGGATCGGCTGGAGGGCGTGCCGGGGATCCGCGCTCACCGGGTGGCGCCGGGAAGCGCTTCGACCATGGGTGGCTGGTATCTGCCGATGGGCCTCTATGTGAAAGAGGAGCTGGATCAGCTGCCGTGTGCCCGCTTTTGCGAGGGGCTCCGGGCCGAAGGCATCGCCACGGCTTACCCGGGAGGACCGCAATTGCACCGGCATCCATTTTTCCTCGAGGCCGATCTGCTGCATCAGGGGCGGCCGACGGCGCTGGCATATGGCCAGCGGGATGTCCGGCAGGACGCAGGCGCACTGCCGGTGACCGAACGGATCGATGAATTGGCGATTCCGATGCCGTGGTTCAAACATCCGGATCGCGCTGCGATCGACCACTATGCGGCGGCGATACGCAAGGTTTCGGAACATTTCCGCGAGCTTCTATGAGGCCTGCCGGGATTTTGAAATAACGCAACGATCGAATTTTTAAACCCAAACCATAAGGATTTGCAAAATGAGACGAGTTTTTACCTTGATAGAACTCCTGGTCGTGATCGCGATTATAGCCATCCTCGCCAGCATGCTGCTGCCGGCGTTGAGCAAGGCCCGGGCCAAGGCGCAGGAGGTGGCCTGCATTTCGAATCAGAAGCAGATCATCACCGGCACGGTGATGTACATCGGCGACAACAACTCGCACCTGATGGCGATCGCGCGGACGCAGTTCGGCGATGCCGTGGGACAGAATACCGCGGGGTCGACACTGGATACCGGTCACGGGATGATCGACGGCAAAACCTCCGGTTCCGGTCTCGGTTTTCTGTGCCGCGGCTATGTCGCCAATGTCCAGTCGGCATATATCGACGGCGACAACCGGCCGAAGGTGATGAAGTGTCCGAGCGCCAATTCGACCGCGGCCGGCTGGGACGGTTTCCACACCTGGAGCGATTACAATTACTGGCGCGACGACAGCAGCAATATGTGCGGCTACGGCGTGATCGGTTGTTTCAACAACGCCTCCAGCCGGGTGACCGGTACCGGAGACAACATCAAGCCGGCGGCGATGCTGACCTTTTGCGCCGCCGCGGCCTCGAAGACCTGGTGGGATTCCGGCCACGCGGCCGGCGGCACCACCGTCGGGGTCACCGACGGCAGTGTGCGCAAGATCTCCCAGAATGTCTATGGTGTCAGTTACAACGCCCTGGCCGGCGGCATTGAAATCATCGACGGGGAGTTGTAACCCATGCAGACGGTGATTCCGGCCGGAGTGTATCAACACTTCGATACCGACTTGACCGCGGAACATCCGGCTTCCGGTTTCGGCGGCTGGCGCAAGGTTCCGCTGCCGATGGACTGGAGCCATTGCGCAATCGTGTCGATGCACGCGTTGGCGATTCGGTCGCCGGAATATCGCAACTTCGTCGAATACCTGGGCCGCGCCGAACGGATCATGCGCGAAATCTTCCCGCCGCTGCTGCAAGCGGCACGGGCGGCCGGTGTGCCGGTGATCCACGTGTCTGCGGGCAGCGACAAGCACCGGAATTCGGCGCAGTACCGCCGGACGCTGGCCTGCGATCCGGAATTGACGCATGCGCCGGAAATTCCGGATCGCGCGCCGCATCCGGAGATACGGAAAAGATGGGACGAGCTGCGGGCCGACCTGGGTTGTCCCGGCAGGCACAACCGCGATGACGCCGGTTTTTTCAACGCCGATTTCGGAGCGGGGGCGGAGGCGGCGGAGGCGGATTATATTGCCTTCGACGGCGCCGAGGTGGATGCGGTATGCCGGAAACTGGGGATATGCCACTTGATTTACATCGGATTTGCGTTAAATTTCTGTCTGGACCTGTCGCCGGGGGGAATGACGGAGATGTGGAGACGGCATTACGTATGTTCGGCGATCCGGGAGGCGACGACGTCGGTGGAGAACAAAGAAAGCTGTGCGACCGGAGCACACCAGGAGCAGGCCTTGTGGCGGGTGGCGATGCGCTACGGCTTCGTGTTCGACCTTGCCGACGTCATGAATTCGATGGGATGCATATGACCAAATACATCTGGATCGCGGGATTGCTGATCCTCGGAGGGATTCCGGTAATGGCGGAAAAAACACAGAGCGTGTTCAAAACGGCGGAAACCCGGGAAACCGTGCGGCGAAATATCGAATCCCATCCATGGGCGCGCGATATCGCCGATGAGATCGTCCGCATGGCCGCTCCGTATGCGGCGATGAGCGACGAAACGCTGTGGGGGGTGATGTTTGCGCCGACCATCGACCGGTCGTGGATGGTGTGGTCGGACAGCTACTGCCCCGACTGCAACGCGAAAAACCCGATGTATGCGTGGAAAACCGCTTTTTTTGCGGCGCCGTGGAAAGTCCGCTGCCCGCATTGCGGCGGCTTGTTCCCGAAAAATGACTTCGGCGCATTTTACCGTTCCGGTCTGGATGAGCACGGAGAATTCGACCCGGCCCTGGCCGACCGGTCGCTCCTGTTCAACGCCGAACACCCCGACCCGGCCGATCCGCTGCACCGCTACGGCATCGACGACGGCACCGGATACCATGACGGCGGCAATACCTGGTACTTCATCGGCACCTATCTGGTTTATGCGCAGTGGTACGAGGGGGTGATGCACGGGATCGAAACGTTGTCCAATGCCTATCTGGTCACCGGGGAGCCGGAATATGCGCGCAAAGCCGCGATTCTGCTGGACCGGGTTGCGGACGTGTATGCCCGCTTCGATGCCTCCACCCAGCTTTATGCCTATGAGAAAAAAGACCAGCCCGGCTTCGTCACCGTCTGGCACAACGCCTGTGAAGACGCCCGGCGCCTGGCTTTGGCCTACGATTTGATTTTCGACGCAATCAAGGAGGACTCCGAACTGGTGGCATTCCTGTCGCGCCAGGCGGAAACGTACCGCCTGGCCAATCCGAAAAAGAGTTTTTCCGACATTCGGCGCAATATCGAAGACGGCATCCTGCGCGCCACCGCCGCAAAGCCGGAAAAAATCCGCTCCAACCAGCCGCGTACCGACGTGACGCTGGCGGTGATCGATACCGTGCTGAATTATCCGGCCAACCGGGAGCGGCTGATGACCGGACTGGACGCCATCATCCGCGACAACACCGCGGTGGACGGGTTGAGCGGCGAGGATGGAATGACCGTCTACGCCGCCGTGTCGCTGCAGAGCATGGGCGAGTTGATCGCCTGTTTCAGCCAGCTGGACGCGAATCTGCTGCCGGAGCTGCTGCTGCGGCATCCGGGGTTGCGCCAATCCTACCGCTTCCATCTCGACATGCGTTGTTTGAACCGTTTTTATCCGCAGACCGGAGACTCCGGCAACTTCACCAAACCGTATCCGAATTATCCGGCGCTGGTTTTTGCGCCGGAGGGGCGGCCGGTACGCAGCAATTACAATGCGTTGCTGCCGCCGTCGAATTATTCGCTGGTGTGGAATCTGTACCGCGAGACCGGCGATCCGGTCTACCTGCAGCTCCTGCATGAAGCCAACGGCGGCAAGACCGATGGCCTGCCGTACGACCTGAGTTCCGGCGACGTCGCCGAAGTCCAGCGGACGGTAGCCGCCGCGGTGGCGCAGCTGGGACCGGAAATCCGGGCCGGCAGCGTCGACAAAGCCGATTGGGGGATCGGGATTCTGCGCTCCGGGAGCGGTTCGCGGGCGCGGGCGCTGTGGCTCAACCATCATACCGGCGGCCGCCATTCGCATGCCGACGGAATGAATCTGGGGCTGTTCGGGCTGGAGAGCGAGCTGATGGCGGAAATCGGTTATCCGGCGGTCCAGTTCGGCGGCTGGTTCTCGCCGCAGGCGCGCTGGTGCATCGGCAGCGCGTCGCACAACACGGTGATGGTCGACGGCAAACGCAACGCCGATGCCGAACACACGTTCAAGGTGGCGGCACCTTCCTTGTGGCTGACCGGGGGCCCGGTGCAGGCGATCCGGGCCGACGGGAAGGATTTTTATCCCGGGACCGAACGCTACGAACGGCTGGCGGTGCTGGTCGATATCGGTGCGGAGGATTTTTACGTCTGGGATGTGTTTCGGGTGAAGGGGGGAGAACGGCAGACCAAATTGTTCCATACCGGTCTTGCGGCGCTGGCGCCGGAAGGGATTGTTTTCGAGGCGGCGGAAGATGTGCCGGAGTTGGAGGAGAGCATAATGACGAATTGGCGGCGCGGGACGCCGGAGACGGCACCGTGGCAGGCGGAGTTCACCTTGACCGACCATTACCGGAGCCGTTCGGCGGAATCTCCGGCGCGGGTGCGCTACACCGAATTGAGCGACGATGTGACCGGCTGGCTGGCGGATGGGTGGGTATCGCTGCCGGAGGGCGGGGAGTTCACCTTTCCGCGGCTGGTGCTGGAGCACCGGGGGGACGAGGCGACCTTCGTCGCGTTGATTCATCCGTATGACACGGCGCCGGCGGTGCGGTCGGTGCGGCGGATTCCGCTGGGCGATGATCCGGATCAGGTGGCATGCAAGGTGGAGCTGGCGGACGGCCGTTATGATGTGCTGGTGTCGTTGGCGGCACCGCCGGAGACGCCGGTAACGATTCCCGGCACCGGAGCGACGGTGACCACGGATTTCGCAGTGCTCCGCTTCAGGGCCGACGGAAAAATCCTGGAAAAATATGAAAATAAAAAATAAAAAAAATAGAGCCGCGAAGCGGCGGTCTGCTCTCCGTCATACGGAGACGCCGGTCCAGCAGGCGGATCCTGCTGGTCGCCCCAGGCGCCGCAGGCGCCTCGAAAGGGGCGAAATCCAGGGAAGGATCACCGGGAGGTGATCCGGATCCACCCGAGGTAGCGATGGTGTAGATGGAATTGGAAGCGTGAGCGACAATTCCATCTACACATAGAGCGGACGAGGCACCGCACCGGCGGTGGATATAAACCGGAAAATCAAAATGAATAGACAAACAACATGGAACTTCATCGCCGTCGATGCCTGTATCGGCCGCGGCGCGCCGGTACCGGCGACGGCGGGCGATCTGGCCCGGCGGCTGACGGAGTTGCCGGTGATCGGCGGGGCAATGGTACGGTTGGCGGATATTCCGGTGGTGTCGCCGGAGGCCGGGAACCGGTGGCTGGCCGAAGATTTGCAGGCGGCTTCGCCGCAACTGGCGCCGGTATGGTTCGTGATGCCGGGAGGGGAAACGGCGGCATTGGCGGCAATGGCGCAGGCCGGCGCATGGTTGACGTGGAGCCGCCCGCGCGAAGCCGGATTCGACCTGACCCGGTGGTGCGCCGGAAAACTGCTGGAGGCGTTGAGCGAACGCAAACTGCCGTTGCTGTTGTCGGCCAACGACGTCACGTGGGATGAATTGCACCGTTGTCTGGAGGAATTTCCGCAATTGCGGGTGATTGTCTCCGACCTGCCGCGCCTGGGACGGCAGGTCCGGCACGAGCAGATGCTGGAGCTGCACCCGAATTTGTATTTGGTATTTTCGCCGACCTTCAGCGTTCACGGCGGACCTGGCGCGCTGGTTGCCCGCTTCGGGATGGAACGTTTCCTGTGGGGGATGAATTACCCGGTCAGCGAACCCGGCGCGGCGCTGACCGGAATTTTGTACAGCGATGTGAGCGACGCCGCGGTCGCGGCGATCGCTTCGGAGAATCTGCTGCGGTTGCGGCGGGAGGCCGGTCATGGATGAACTGGAGTTGGCGGCACTGGCGCGAAAGCCGCAGAATCTGACGCCGTTGATCGACGTGCACGGACATTGGGGTTGCGGCGAGTCCTTTCCCCTGTTCGACGCCTCGGCGGAGAGCCTGATCCGGACGATGGACCGGATCGGCGTACAGCGGCTGATTCTCAGCGCGTACGCCGGAATCAACGGCTATGCCCGGCGCGGCAACGACGAGACCATAGCGCTGGTCCGGCGTTTCCCGGAGCGGCTGATGGGCTACTTCTGCGTCGATCCGGCGGAGTCCGGCGCGGCGGTGGTCCGGGAGATGGAACGCGCCCACGCGGCCGGATTGTGCGGCTGGAAGCTGCATACCATGGCGCACTTTCCCTATGACGCGCCGGTCTATCAGGCCGGATACGAATGGGCGGAGGCGCGGCAGCTGCCGGTATTGGTGCATACGTGGGGGACGGAGCTTCCGGCTCTGGAGCCGCAGTTCCGGCGTTATCCGCATATTCGTTTTCTGCTCGCCCACGCCGGTGCGGTCGAAGCGGACGAATACATCCGCCTCGCGCGCGAATACGAACACGTGTATCTGGAGTTAAGCTATTCGCGCTGCCCCGCCGGAATGGTCGAATATCTGGTCGCCGGAGCGGGTGCCGAAAAGGTGCTCTGGGGTTCGGATATGAACTTCATGAGCGAAGAGTACCAGGTCGGCCGGGTGATTTTCGCCCGGCTCCCGGTGACCGCCAAACAAGCCGTCCTCGGCGGCAACGCCGCCAGGATCTTTGCCGCCGCGTTGACGTGATACGGCAGTCTGAAGCCGGAACTCCGGGCTGCCGCTTGCTCTATTGACGCGGCCGGATCCATAGGGTCATGCCCTCGTATCCGGGTAGATCGACATGCAGAGTCGAATCCCGGATTTCCCACTCCCGCCCGGAGACGATATCGCAGGCCGTTTTGCCCACCGGATCCAGCAACGGCCTCAGATCGAGCGCGACACCGGAGGCGTCGACCGCGTTGCCGTTGTAGAGCGACAGCAGGGCTTCCCCCCGGTCGTTGCGGTAGGCGCTGCCCAGAATTCCGGCGACGGAAGGCGCCAACCGGTCGCTCAGTTCCCAATAGGGCAGCCATTCGGCCCGGTCGGCGCCGAACTCCCGGAATACCCGGGCCTGTTGCAGTTCGGTCACCCCGTCGCGGTACATCGGCGATTCGAGCAGAACGTTGATGCCGACCCGGTTCAGGTTCGCCCAGGCGGAAGCGCGCTGGTACCAGCGGGGGCGCACCGCCCGCAGATGCGGCCACATGTTCTGGATGCACAAGACCATCGGAACGCCGGTATTTTTCCCGGCATACAGATGAATGGCGACATCGCGGGGAATCAACTCTTCCACGCTTTCCCAGGGCAGGTTGAGGAAGCCGAGATGTTCGCCGAGATAGACGCTGGTGAGGTAGCCCACCGTGGGCGGACTCATCGGTTGATGGGCGAAAACCACCCCGCCGTCCGGGATGAACAATTGATGAATGCGCTGGGCGAATTCCCGGATTCGCCGGACCGGGACGGTGGTGTGGCGCACGCCTTCGGCATCGGTGTAGCCGGCGCCGAACGCCGGATTGTCGGCGGCACTCAGCGCCAGCGCCGCATCCAGATAAACGCCGTCGATTCCCAGCTCGCGTTTCAGCCGCTCCATGTTGTAAAGCAGGTATTCGCGATAGGGGCCGCCGTAACTGGCGAACCAGGTGTTCTGGCGGGCCGGGGCGTAAAAGTTGGGGCTCTGATCGGCCAGCGCCTTGCATTCGACGATCATGTCGCGGTGTTCCGGCACGTCGGCGATCTCAAAGCCGAAGTAAAAGATAACCTTCAACCCGGCCCGGTGCACGTCTTCGACGATATTTTTCAGGACCGGTTCGTAACGCGACCAGCCGCCGTTCTGGGCGGTGCTCCAGTGTTCGAAAAAGATCAACGTTCCCGCGCCCATCTCCTTGAGGTCTCGCAGGATATCGCGCGGCGACGAACGCAGCTCCAGCGGCTGCTCCAGTTGGCTTTCTCCGTTGATTTCGAGTCCGTCCAGCCGGTAACGCGCACTGATCGAGCCGAGCGCCAGCACCGGTTCGCCGCCGCCGAGGCCGGCGACTTCCAATGACCCCAACTCCGTTCCGTCGAGGCGCAGACGCAGCGCGTCGCCCCAGGAAATCTCCACCGTATGATCGCCGTCCGGCTGCCAGTCGCAGGGCTGCGGCCCCGTCAGCATTCCCCACGGCGTTTTCAGCACAATGGCGCGATCGTGTTGCGAATACATAAGCTCGATGGCGTCGCCGATGGCCAGAATATGTTCGTCGGCGCCCCAGTGGTCGAGATCGACACAGGCAATCGCCGCCAGATCGTTGTAATTGTGCAGCCGCGCCGTCAGCGAGCCGCGTTCCGGTGTGGACAACGGAATCCGGCGGACCACATCATCCTCCAGCGGAATGCAATTGTGGCCCCAGGTCAGATTGTTGACGAGCAGCCCTTGGTCCCAGCGGTCCCGCGGATACGGCCGCACCGGCGCCGGCTGCAGGAAAAACAGATATTCCCGTTTTTCCGCCGACGCTTCGGGGCTGTCGTAAAAGTTCAGGATTAATTCCCGGCCGGAAGTGGTGGCGGTGATGCGCGCCGCGTTGCCGGGCGCGGCGATCCAATGCCGGGTCGATTCGAGACCGAAATAAAAACCGGCGTCGGGGCTGGCCAGCCATATCTCGTTCTGCGGATCCAGTCCGATTTCTCCGGGCGGGATCATGCCGCTTTCGTCGCGGTTGGTTGCTCCCGGCAGCGGTTTGATGAAACGGTCGGCGCCGGCGCCCAACGGAATGCGGACGCTGATCCGGTTCAGCGGCTCCAGCGGCTGCACACCGAGGCGTACCGTGGTGAAGCCGTCGAAGTCCACAGTCACTTCGCTCTCGGCGACACACAGCGCACCGGTTCCGCGGGCGGTAAAAGTATAGCGGGCCGGGTCGGCGGCGGCCTGGAACTCATCCGCCTTGCCCAGGCTTTCGCTGCGCTTGCCGGCGGCGGCTTCCAGGGTGATCGGAGCGCGAACGATGGAAAAACCGTTGGAATGCATGGCGCCGGGCAGCAGGCGGTTGTCGAAAAGAATTTCCTTGCCGGTACCGGACAACATTCCGTCGCGGTATTGCAGCGGCTCCCAGGGGGACGGGACCGCGCCCGGCGGCAATATTCCGGCTTGGGTGTCGGCCCAGACCGGGCGCTCCGTCAGCTCCCAGGATTCGCGGCGGACGACCTCGATATCGCCCTTCCGGGCGGCGACTTCGACATCGTAACGCCGATTGTTCTCCAGTTGACCGAGGTTGATTTGCAGACGTTTGCCTTCCCAGGGGTATTCGGCGCGCAGAATTTCGCGGCCGCCCGAACGGACGTTTACCGCGACCTTTTCGGCAATGGTGCCCGCCGCGTCGAGGGCGTTCACCCGCACCTGCAAGTCGGCGCTTCCCCGCACCGGATAGGGCAGGAAACGCACCTCCACCGGCTGCTCGACGACGAGGGGCTTGACGTCGATGTTCAATGGATTGCCGGCGGTGTCCTGGAGGATGATTTTCAACCGGTAGTCGCCGGCCGGAATGCCGCGCAACGCGATGTGCCAGGCGCCGTCCGCGTCCGGATGGGCGATCTCCTGCAGTAGGGGTTTTTCTTTTTCAGTATCGAAGTCCGTGACCAGGAAGCCGTCGCGCGGCGAAGAAGTTCGCTCCTCTTTCCGCGCCGGCAGCAACAGCAGCCGGACGGCGGCGCCGGGAGTGTTTTCACAGCGCCCGGAGACGCTGACGACGTCCGCGTTCTGGCTGATTTCGCCGATGGCGTGCGCCGGCGTCGACGCGGGGCCGAATTCGAGCACGCCCCAGTCGCCGTAATGCTGGTGTCCGGCCTGTACCGGTGACCACAGGAACGCCCGGTAATTGTATCCGGTCAGATAGGCGCAGAAGTTGGCGCCCCAGCGGTCGCCAACCTGCGGCGTCACTCCGAAGTTATGGAATGGAATCCGGAACGTGGCGCTCCATTCGTTCCCGTCACTGTGCGTCGCGCCCTCCCATTCGGCGTTCCAGGTGAAGTCGAAGTGGATCCCGTCGTCACGTTGGCCTTGGCAGTTCAATTTGAATTGCGCCACTTCGCCGTGGTGGCGCAGGTCGCTGAAACCGGGGATGAACAGGGTGACTTCGACCGCGTCGTCGCGCTCGAGGCCGCTGTCGCCCGGATCGCCGGCCGGCGTCACACATTGCGGTTCCCGGAATTGCCGGATGGCGAAACCGACGTAGAGCGCTTCGTCGTCCCACATCACGCGGGTCTGCATGGTCAGCAACGGGGTGATCGTCCCGGCGTTGAGGTAGACCGGGTTGCCGATCTCAGCAGCCCGGTCCCAGATGCCGCCGACGGGGACGCCGTCGATCGGCACCGGCCGGTCGATATGCGGGATGCGCACCAGATTATCGGAAGCGGCCGACAAGGTCAGTGTCAGCAGCGGCAGGATAAGCGCCGCAAATAGTTTCATCATGTTCATGGATATCACCTTTCGGGGACGGTGGAAATATGCAGGCTGCCGATCCACCCGTCGAATTCTGTATTCAGTTCATCGCCCCAGGCATAGGAACCGAGGGTCAGGACGCGCGGCAGAGCCGGCGTTGCCGGTATTTCCGCTACGGCGCATTCGTTGCCGTCGATCGAAAGCCGCAGCTTGCCGTCGCCATACTCGCAGCCGATGCGGTACCAGCGGTTCATCGCGATTTCCAGCCGGTCGCGGGTGGTTGCGGCGCAGATCCATTTGTCCACCGCGGTGAAACCGTATTCGAAGGTCTGCCGGTCGACGCTATAGCGCAGGAAAAAGCCGTTGGCGGATAAAATCACCATATCGCGCAAAGGGATCGGCCCATTCGCCCGCATTTTGACATCGACTTCGATCCGGAAGCCCGGCATTTTCGTCGCCGGCAACTGCGCCAGCGTACGGGCCTGGCTCGTTTCGCGGCGCGGCGTCAGGCGCAGCGAGCCGCCGTCGGCGGGAACGATTTGCGCCGTGGCGCCGGGCTGAATTCGCGCTCCCCGGCCGGTCGTTTCCGTGAAACCGTTGGAAAAGGCGAACAAAGCCAGGCTGTCTAAAGTCGGTTCCGGATCGACGCCGAATACCGGGTCGAAATATTCCAGACGGTACAGCTGCAAACTGGCGATGGTCCCCTCCATTTCAGAGGCCAACGGCGAATCCCAGCCGGCGCAGCCGAGGCGGCAGAAGATCCCCTGCGGCACCGCCGTACAGGGCATTTCAACCTCCTTGCCGCCGACACGCAGCCGGATGCGCTTTCCGTCCGCGTCGGCGGTCAGCGCGATCTGCCGTCCCGGTTGGAGTTCCGGAAGCGGCAGCGCAATCTCATGCCAGCGGTCGCCCAATACGCCGAACTGCAAGGACTTGGAATGCGCCTGAAAACGCAGGTACATGGTGCCCATGCCCAGGATATACTGGTCGCGCTCCAGCGTGTCCAGCGCCAGGTCAAACGCGATTCCCCAGGCGCCGGGAAGCCCCTGATACACCGATAGTTCCGCCGCCGGAATCCGGCGTACGGCGCGCGGTTTCAGCCGCAGCAGGCCGTCTTCGGCGCCGGCTTGATTGTGCCAGCTCACCCCGGCGACACCGCCGTCGCCGGCCGAGTTGCGCGCCGGGTCGGGTGCAGCGAAGCGGAATTCGGCGATCGCCGTGCCGCCGGGGGGTATGGCCGCCGCCGTTGCCGTCACGAACAGTGTCAGGACGGCCGGCACGAGAATACGAATGCGATAGTAAGACATTGTTTTGCTCTCCGGGGCGGTCACGGGCGCGGCAGGGTCTGCGGCCAGGTGCCGATCGGATTCTTGTTGCGCGCCAGATAGTACGGGACATATTCGTAGGACATGGTGTTGTCGTTCAGGAAAAACGGATCGAGCTTCAGCGGCTGGGCGTGCCCGTCGGCCCAGGCGCAGTTGACCTCGCCGCCGTGGGCCTGCGGTTTTTTGACGGGATCGACCATGCCGTTCTGCCACCAGACGATGGTGCTCCCCCAGACTTCGGATTCCGAGCGGGCGTCACAGAAGGTCACCGTATCGCTGGGGCTGGTGACGCTGGAGAGGAGAAAGATCTGCTTCGCCATCGTATCGCTCCACCAGCCGGCGCCGAGCTGGTCGCCGCTGTAGGCGTAGCTCGATGCGTAGCCGCCGCCCGGCAGCGTCTGCGGCGTGGTCGACGGACAGCCGTAGTTGGCGACCTGGGCCGGAATATAAGCCGGCACGAACCACTGATCGAGGTTCTGCCAGCAATGCGTCGGCGATTGGAAGAACATCATATATTCCGCATTGTCGTTGGCATACATCACCCAGCCGAGCGCCAGCTGTTTGCAGCCGCTCAGGCATTTGGTTTTCTGCGCCGCCGCCCGGGCTTTGGACAACGCCGGCAGCAGCATACTGGCTAAAATAGCGATTATTGCAATTACGACCAAAAGCTCTATAAGTGTGAAATCATTTTTCTTTTTCATGATAAGTTCCTTTTCGGTTGCGGATTCGTTGCCGGGTGAATGGGGATGCGGTCGGGTGGACCGTACGCATGACAGCATTTGGGGTTCTCCTTTTTTTTGGTTATTGCATTTACCACGCTTAAAGTATAGTTCATTTTGCCATAAATGTCAATAGCTCAAGGTAAAATATTTGAAAAAAAATATTTTTACTTGCTTTTTTTGAAAAATGATGTATAATTATGATAAATGCTATAATCAAAAAAAATACTAATCCGTCCGGAGTGAGGAACGGTAAAATGTCCATCAACAGAATCGCCAAGGATTTGAATACGTCATGCGCCACGGTTTCCAATGCGCTGGCGGGGCGCGGCCGGATGCGCAAGGAGCTGCGGGACCGGATTCTGGCCTACGCGGACCGGATCGGATTCCGCCCGAATATCAATGCGGCCCGGCTGCGCCACGGCAGCAGCCGGCAAATTCTGTTTGCCGCCGCCATGGAATCATCCTGCAAATTCGACTTCAACCATGCGATTCTGATTCACCACCTGACCAATCTTTTGATACGGCATGATTACGATTTGGTGATTCATCCGTATGAAAACACCCCGGACGGGTACAACCGGATCATGGGGCGGACGTTGAATCACAGTGTGGACGGCATTATTCTTCAGACGGACGCAACCATGTGCGACGAATTGCTGCGGAACCTGGCGGCATCTCCAGTTCCTGTGGTCAACTTCGATACCAGCGCGGATGCGATGGAAACGCCTTATTTCGACAGCTTCACCAATTCGTTTATGGATGGGCTGCTGTTTTCGCTGCGGTCGCGCCGTTTGGAGCCGGATTGTGCGTTGTCGGTGGTCAGCGTCGAGGTGGCGTTCGGCGACCGGCTGATTCAGGATTTCTGCAATGTCGCGCTTTTGTGCGGCGTCCGTTCGCCGATGCGCCCGGTGACCATTCAGGCGGCAAAGCCCGATTTCCCCGCGGTCTGGCAGGAATTGCTGGCCGCCGGAGGTTCGCGCCGGCAGTTGGTGTTGTTTTTTGTCGACGATCTCTTCGAAAGTGCGATGTTTGCCTTCAACGAGTTGCCGGAGTCGGTCCGGAAGCGCTTTGTGCTATATTCGGCGCGGCACAAGAGCGACATGGCATGCCTGCATTACGCCGACGTCGCTTTCGCCGTCAATGACTTTCAGGCCGTGGCCGAAAAGCTGGTCGCCCGGCTGCTGCTGCGGTTGCGGGGGGAACCGGCCCAGACGCTCACCACCGTCATCCCCGGCAATGTGGTCGAATGCCCGGCCATGGGCCATAAATAACAAGACGGCGTCAGTGTCGAATTTTCGACATCGACGCCGCCATGTTTTCCTTTACCGGATTACTTCAACAGAGAAGCGGAATCGCGGTCGAGGAAGGTATGGCAATCCGGGTGCCGCTGCAGAATCGAAGCCGGACACAGATTGGATACCGGCCCATTCAACGCGCCTTTGACCGCCTGCGCCTTGCGGGCGTCGGGGACGGTGTTGACGATGGCCTTGCTCTTCATGATCTGGCGGATGCTCATCGACACGGCATGGGTCGGGACGTCGTCGATGGTGGGGAACCAGCCTTCGCCGAGCTGCTGCTTGCGGCAGCCGGCGTCGAGCGCGATGATCAGATATGGCGCTTCGGTGTCGAAGTCGGCCGGCGGATCGTTGAAAGCGAGGTGCCCGTTTTCACCGATGCCGACGAAGGCGACGTCGATCACCGTCTGCTTCAGCACGTCGCACAACTCCGCCATGCCTTCCTCGGAAACCGGGTAGAATTTGGCCGGGGCCGCCGGCAACTGGGCGATGAAACGCTCGCGCAGGTATTTGCGGAAGCCGGCGGGGTGATCCTCGGGCAGGTTGACGTATTCGTCGAGGTGGAAGACATTCACCTTGCCCCAGTCGATGCCCGGAGCCTTGACCAGGTCCGAAAGCATTTCGAACTGGCTGGCGCCGGTGGCGACGATGACGTTGGCATACCCTTTGGCGGCGATGGCTTTGCGGATGTACTCCGCGCCGCACTCGGCGGCGGCTTTGCCCAGTTCGTACTTGTCGTTGAAAATCTTTGTGTTCATCGGTTTCAATCCTTCACTAGTTCATCGATCATGACAATCCGGTTTTCACGCCGGGAAATTTCAGCGGCCTCGCCGATGGCGGTGGACCACATACCCTGTTCCATGGTGGAGCGGTTCTGCTCCGCGCCGAGCAACACCTTGGCGAAGCTCTCGACCAGCCCCGGATCGGCGCCGCCGTGGCTGCCTGCTTCCTGCGCCAGATCGTAGGTGATCACATCCTTGCTCCAGCGCGGATACACCTTGATCTGCATGCCTTCGAGTGAAGCCGTCGCCTGGCCGCGGGTGCCGACGATGGTGTAAAGCCGGTCCGAAAGCGGGGTGATGAAGCACTCCATGTGGCTGGCCTTGATGCCGTTTTCGTATTCCACCATCGCGATGCCGTTGTCGTGGACATCCTTGTCCGAGGTGTAGATGCACAGGTCTTTGGCATATTTGTCGAATTGCTGCGCGTCCTTCGACCACTCTTTTTCGGCATAACGGAAGCAATCCGGGCAGGTGTCGTGGTAGTGGCACTCTTCGCAGGTCGGGCCGACCGGCACGCCGTCCTTGACTTCGAACGGGATGTTGTCCGGGGTCAGGACGTCGATGCCGGCAAACGCGGTGACCTTCTTCGGTTTGGGAAAGCCGAACAGCCAGTTGAAGACGTCGAAGTCATGGCTGCCCTTGTGGATCCACAGGCCGCCGCAGAACTCTTTTTTGCGGTTCCAGCGGGCCATGTAGGTCCTGCCGCCGTCGTAAAATTCCCGGTTTTCCGCCAGGAAAATACGCCCGAGCACACCGTCGTCGATCAGGGATTTCAATTTGCGCAGCACCGCGTGGTGACGCAGATTGAAGCCGATCATCGCGACCTTGCCGGATTTTTCGGCGGCCCTGACGATGTTTTTGCAGCCTTTCACGTTGATGGCCAATGGCTTGTCGAGGAGGACATTGACGCCGGCATTCAACGCCAGGCACGCGTGCTCCTCGTGCATGTAGTCCGGGGTGGTGATGACGAGGCCGTCGGGTTTTTCGGTCTTCAGCAACGTGGCCAGATCGCGGTAGAGGCCGGTGACGCCGAGCTTGGCGCCGGCTTCGCGCAGGCGCAATTCGTTGTTGTCGCACAGTGCGACGATCTCGCTGTCCGGCCGCTGCCGGAACAGTTCGCCGAAACAGGCCACGCCGCGGCCGCCCGTTCCGATGATGGCGATTTTCAATTTTTCACTCATTGGTCATTCCCTGGGTTATGGATTCAGGACTTGGTAATGTCGATGCTTTGTTGTCGAACAATCGGAATTGCACCGTGTGCTCCATCGGGCCGGTGTCGAAAACACTGCGGTAAAGCCACTCGGCCATTTCTTCGCCGTCGAATGCGACGGATTCCAGCGGGGCGGCGTGATTTTCCACGCCGGCGGTATGGTTGACGCCGATCAGCCGGATGTCCCGGCCGACCCGGTACCCATACCGTTGCAGAAAAGCGACCCCGCCCAGTAGAAAATGGTCGGAATGGTAGAAAATCACCCGGGTGTCCGGATGCGCCGCCAACAGCCGTTCCGTCAGCGTGTAACCGTCCGCATAATAACGGCTGTAGTCACTGTGCATCGGGAAACGGAGCACGAATTTTCGCTCGATTTCCGCCTCCGTCCATGCGGGGAACAGCTTTCGAAATGCGACGATCCGCGAGTTGTCGACATCGGAATCCACGGTCAGAAGCTTGAAGTTCTCCCGCTCAACCGAGCGCAGGCGGTTCCAGAGCTGCCGCATGGCTTCGTCCATCACGGTGACGATCCGGCGCTCCATCGAGCCGGTGTATTGAATGTAACGGCAGTCGGCTTTCCGTATGGCGGCCTCGATTTCGGCACCGCCCTCGGGGGGGCCGATCAGCACGAAGTGGCGGACACCGCGTGAAATCAGCTCCTGCGTGATTTTCACATTTTCCGCTGCGTCGTCGGTATAAACGGCATGAAAACAACTGAACGCGACCTGATTGAAGCGGTTGAACAACCGGAGAATCAGTTCGTTGATCTGTTCCTCCAGGCGCATGAACGGGTGGCTGGAAATGATGGCGGCGGTTTTGGTCGGCATGCCGCGCATGATCTTGGCGCTGATACTCGGAGTGTATCCGAGTTTCTGCGCCATTTCCAGAATCCGCTTCCGGGTCGTTTCCGACACCCGGCAATTGCTTTTGTTGTTCAATACCGCCGATACCGCCGGATTCGAAACCCCGACCGCTTCGGCAATATCTTTGATCGTCACCGACATATTAAGGAAAATCCTGATCGTAATGCATTTTTTGATTCGACGTCAAATCAGCCTGCTGATATTATAGCAACAAAAGCGCAAATGTCAAGTGCGGACAGGAAGAAAATGTTTTTATCGAGGGAGGATGGGGTAGGGCGGGGATTGTGCGCCGCTGGTGCGGCACCAGAGTCTGCTTCATGTGGACATTTGACCGTCGCTCACGCATCCGGTCAAATCTCCACCGTCTCGTTACGCCCGCTTCGCGGCTCTATTTATTTTTATTATTTTTATTCTGCTTGGAGATCATCGGGGGGGCGGCGCGGCGGCTGCCGGGGCGCACCCGTTTCAGCACGTTGATCTGGTCCCGCCGTTCCGCCAGGCCGCGGTTCACCGTGATCGGCGTCCCGTCCGGCGCGCAGCCGGTATAGTACATCGCCCCGCCCATCGTCATCGGCAGCGGAATGTAATCCTGTACCTGCTGCGGGCTCCAGTTGTTCGCATTCAAATAGTCGTCCACCACCTTCATCTCCTCCGAAGTCGACCCCGGAAAATTGGAAATGAACAACGGTATCAGGTATTGCTTCTTCCCCGCCTTCGCGCTCTCTTCCTCGAACACCCGGCGGAATTCGTAAAACTCCTCCGCCGAACTCTTGCGCATCAGCTTCAATACCCGCGCATGCAAATGCTCCGGCGCCGCTTTCATGTGCCCCGAAACATGATGGTGAATCACCTCTTTGAGCAATTCCGGCTGCCGCAACGCCAGATCCAAACGCATCCCGGAATTGATGTAGACGTGTTTGATCTTGTCCATTTGGCGCACATCACGCAGCAATTGCACCATTTCCCGGCCGTCGCACTGGTAATTCGGACAAACCGCCGGCGTCAGACAGCTCGAACGTTTGCATACCCGGCAACGCTCCGGATCCACCACCCGGCTGCCCAACAGATTCCCCGCCGCGCCGCCGATATCCGAAATCGTCCCCTTGAAGTCGGAACGCGTCGCCATCCGGGCGATTTCCCGTTTGATCGATTCGCAGCTCCGCGACGTCACCCGGCGCCCCTGATGCGACACCAGCCCGCAAAACGCACAGCCGCCCGGACACCCGCGCACCGCGCCGATCGAATGCCGCACCGTTTCCCACGCCGGAATCCGCCCCTTGTAACGCGGATGCGGCCGCCCCGAAAACGGCAACTCGTGCACCGCGTCCAGTTCGTCCGAGCTCAACGGCTCCGGCGGCGGTTCGATCACCAGCAGCCGGTCGCCGTAACGCTGAATGAGACCGCGCCCCGAACCCGGTGAAGACACCGCTTCGACCATCCGGGTGCTGTCCAGCAGCGCGTTTTTCCGCGCCAGGTGCTCTTCGTAGCTCGGCAGCTCCTCGAAGTTGTCCGGCTTGACGAATTGTTCGGCCGCCTTCTTGCCGAGCAAACGGGCGGTTCCGGGAATTCCGGCCAGATCGCGCCCGGCCGCCAGACGGGCGAACACCTCCCGGATCGGCCGCTCCCCCTGGCCGTACATCAACAGATCCGCCTTGGAATCCACCAGCATACCCGGCCGCAGTTTGTCCTGCCAGTAATCGTAATGCGCCACCCGGCGCAGACTCGCTTCCAGACCCCCGAGCAGGATCGGCACCCCCGGAAAGGCCTGCCGCGCCAACTGCGCATACACCACCAGCGCGTGCGGCGGCCGCTTGCCGGTCTCGCCGTTTTCCGAATACGCGTCCTCGCGGCGCAGCCGCCGCCCCGCCGTATAGATATTGACCATGCTGTCGAGGTTGCCGCTGGATACGCCGCACCCCAGGCGCGGAGCCCCCATCGCTTTCAGCGATTCGACGTCCTTCCAGTCCGGCTGCGCGATGATTCCCGTCCGGTAGCCTTCGCGCAATAGAATCCGCCCGATCAGCGGTACGCCGAAGCTCGGATGATCGACATAGGCGTCCCCGGTGATAAGCAGCACATCCAGCTCATCCCATCCGAGCGCTTCCATTTCCTTCCGCGTCATCGGCAGAAATTCGGCTTTCAGCTCCGTCATAAAGGCATTCTTTCGGTTGTCGGCTCAGAACGACAGCTTGGTGTCCACCAGCCCGGTCGTCGCCAGCTTGTAGCGCAGCGTCACATCCGGACGGTAGCCCAATGCCGAAGAGTCGATCCGGAACATCAGCCGCACCGTGCCCTCGGCGCCGAAATCCTTGACCGAACGGTCGGAGCCCGAAAATTCCCCGGAACCGATCGCCAGCGCCATGCAGGGGTATTCGGTGCCCTTGACCACGGCGGCATAATCGACGATGCTGAATGCGCGCCCGGCATCCGGTTTGATGGTGACGATCAGGTACTTGAACGGCCCCTTGTCCTCGTCCAGCGCGAACGGATCCAGGTCGGAAACCGCGGGCTGCCGGGTCTGTACTTCGGACTTCACCACCAGCCCCGAACGGCAATAAACCTCGGCTGCCATCGCGGCGGCACCGATGCCGCACAGCACCAACACCACCAGAATCGCACGAAACTTTCGCTGCATTGTCGCCTCCTGTTTTGAGTTTTTCCAGCTAAATATACATCGTGGAGAGCATTTTAACAAGAAAAGTCCTTGATTTTTTTTCGAGCCATGTTACATTTAAGCAGAAATACTAATCTAAACGGGGCATTCGAGTGGAACTTAATCTGGCAACTGACCTGTTCGGCAAGCTGAAAACGGTGATTTTCGGCCATGGACGCTCGCGTACCGGAAAAAAGGCGACCGATGCCGATTATCTGGTAAAAATGAATCTGCCGCCGCTTCTGGGACGACGCGACGCGGTTTACGAACGCTTCACCCAGCAGTTTTCGCTGCAGTTGCTCGAGCAGGAGCCGCACCAGCGCTTCGAAAGCTACCGCGGTCTTCTGGAATTGCTCAACAGCGCCGTCCGCGACACCGACGCGGTGGTGGTGACGCTCAGCAATGCCGATACTTCGCTGCGGGAACGGCGGTTGTTGAATTATTTCGAACTGCTGGCGGAGACGCTGACTGCGGCCGCCCAGCTGGTCTGCTTCGAAAACCGGATGCTGACCCGGGAGGAATCGCTCGACGGCTTTCTGGCCGGCGACCGCACCGGCAAGCTGAAGCGGCGGGTCAACGTGTTTCAGGACAGCGAAAAAAAGATCGTCACCTGTGTCGCCGACCTGATTGAAATGGCGGAGGACAGCATCCGCCGCCACCGCGATTATACCCGCAAAAATTTCAACGCGCACAATGCCGCGCGCTATCATCGCGCCTTCGCCGACTTTTCCGGCATCGCGCTTTCCTGAAAACCGTGAAAAAATTTACCGATACAAACGAAAGAGGAGCCGAAAAAATGAATTGTACCAATGTTGAAAACGCCTTCCGCCTGGCCACGGAAGCCTATGCCGAATACGGCGTCGATACCGCCGAGGCGCTGCGCAAATTGTCGCAGATCGCTCTTTCCATCCACGCCTGGCAAGGCGATGACGTCGTCGGCTTCGAAAGCACCAACCACGCGTTGACCGGCGGCTGCCAGGTCACCGGCTCCTATCCGGGCCGGGCCCGCACCCCCGGCGAATTGCGCCAGGACCTGGATATGGCGCTGAAGCTGATCCCCGGCAAACACCGGGTCTGCCTGCAGGGGCATGAAATGGATTGCCTGCCCGCGGGCGTCGACCGCGACGCGCTCACCATCGAACACTTCGCCGGTTGGCTGGCGTGGAGCAAAGAGCGCGGCGTCGCGATGGATGTCGCCCCGGCGTTTTATTCGCATCCGAAGCTGGACAACGGCTTGTCGCTGAGCCACCCGGACGCCGGGATCCGCCGCTTCTGGGTCAATCACGGCAAGGCCATCCGCCGGATCGCCGCCAAATTCGGCGAAGCCCAGGGATCGCCGTCGGTGGTGAACTTCTGGGCTCCGGACGGCTACAAGGATGTCCCCGCCGACCGGCAGAGCCCGCGGCAGCGGCTGGCCGCCAGCCTCGACGAAATCTTCACCGAAGAGATTCCGGCGGCTTTCGTCCGCGACGCGGTCGAACCCAAGTTGTTCGGCATCGGCACGGAGTCTTACACCGTCGGGTCGCATGAATTCTACATGGGATACGCGGTCAGCCGCAAAAAGCTGCTGTGCCTGGATTCGGGTCACTTCCATCCGACCGAAACCATCTCCGACAAGCTGTCGGCGATCTTCTGCTTCCTCGACGAAGTGCTGCTGCATGTCAGCCGCGGCGTCCGCTGGGACTCCGACCACGTACTGCTTTTCAACGATGACCTCCAGGCCATCGCCCAGGAAGCGGTGCGTTACGACTATCTGCACAAGATTCACATCGGGCTGGATTACTTCGACGCCAGCATCAACCGCATCGGCGCCTGGGCCATCGGCGCGCGCAATATGCAGAAGGCCCTGCTGGCCGCGCTGCTCGAACCGCGTACCAAGCTGCTTGAGCTCGAATCGGTGTGGGACAACACCTCCCGTCTGGCCTTGCTGGAAGAAGCCAAAATGCTTCCGTTCGCCGCCGTGTGGAACTACTTCTGCCTTACGCAGGACGTTCCGGTCGGCATGAAGTTCATGGACGACGTCAAGCAGTACGAACGTACGGTGCTGTCGGCGCGGTAACCGTAAAGCGCGGATCCGTCAGGCGTGGAGGGACTCGAACCCTCCACGCTTTTTTGTTATTCCGGCGGCAGGATGCCATCCTCGGCCAGTTTGTCGAGCAGCAGTTGCAGCGACCGGACGGCGTCACGGGCACCTTCCGGCGGCATCACCACGCGTAAGCAGGGTTCCGGCATCGGTCTATTTTCCTCCTGCGGTTGCAGGCTGGCAAAATCGATGCGTATCATGCCGCCGGCGAAATAAATCTGGCTGACCTCATCGGCAAAAACTTCTTTTTTCATTTTTTCCCCCTGTTTTTTCGCGTTTTGGGGTTTCGGGGCGAATACCATGACGATATTCCGCAATCTCGTCTCCTCTCTATATAATATAGAGCGTTAAATAAATAAAAACAAGTCAATATATTTAAAAATATCGTCAAAATATATTTATTTTTCTAACATATATATTAATCCGGTCAAAATTTATGCTCTTTCGGCGATGGCGGCGGCAGTTCCGGGAAATATTTCCGATTGATTTTTTTATATCTTATGGTATGTTATTAAAATAAAGACGGGATACGGAGTGGGAAGGCGGCATTTATGAATACGCGGAAGAGAAGCAAGTGTGTGGTTCTGGTCGAAGCGCTGGCGCAGGAAATCGCCGCCGGTATTTTGCCGCCGGGCAGTGACTTCTATACGATGGAAGGGTTGATGCGGAAGTATAAAATCAGCATCGTGACCGCCAATAAAGTCCTGCGGGAGTTGAAAGAGCTCGGTTTGCTGGAGGTGCAGAAGGGGCGCCGCAGCCGGGTTCCGGCCGCGGGCAAGCCGCGTCCGGTCAAATTGTCCAAACCCATCGGAATCATCAATCCGGGCGGGGAATTCTTCCGTCAGTGCCGCTGGCGCAACGCGTTGCTGCAGGACATTCAACAACGGATCATTGCGCACGGCAACCAGGCGCTGTGGCTGCCGGAGGATTTCGACGCCGCCGCCATCAAGGAGCGCTGTGCCGGATTGATTTACTCCAACGAACAGATTTCCGAAGCGGCGTGGCGGATGGCGCTGGCTTCCGGGATTCCATGTGTGCGGCTGTCGTTCGAGATGGCCGGAGTCAATAGCGTATTCATCGATTACCGTCCGGCGCTGGATCAGATTTCGCTGCATATTGCCGGCGCCAATTGCCGCCGGGTGGCGTTTCTGGCCCATGACCGGGAGAGCGTTTTGCAGGCGACCGCCTGGATTCAGCGGCGGACACAGCTCCTGGATACGTTGCGGGAGTACGGGATCGGCGCGTCGGAGTGCCACTATCTGACGGCGATGCCCTGCCGGGGCATCAAACCGGAGGAGTGGCAACCGGAGCCCGGGCGCGGCGACGACAAGATCGCCTTCATCGGCTTCTGCGGCGGCAGCAGCGGACACATCGTCCAATGCATGAGCCGGAGCGGACGGCAACTGCACTGCGACTACGAAATTTACTCGCTGGCATTTGTGGACAAGGAAATTCTGATCGGGTTCAACACCGACATGAAATATCTGCTGGCGGCGGAACGGATGGTGGACATGCTGTACCGGCAATGCACGACCGGCCGCCCCCAGGTGGGCGAAGCGATCCTCGCCGAATTCGTCACCGGCAATTGACCTTCCCCCCATTTTTTGCCCAACGGGGCAAAAAATTACATTGAAAAGGTTTGAGGGGGAAGAGAGAAGGGAACCCCTTTCCTCAAAAGGGGGCCCTTCTCTTTGCCCCAAGGACTTTCAAGCAGCCAGCGCGATCAGGAAGACGCCGGCGAGGATCAGGGCGAGGGCGATGGCTTTGTGTTTCAGGTTGGAGTCGCGGAAGTACCAGCTGCCGACGGCGAAAGCGACGACGCAGTTGCAGCGGCGCAGCAGCGACAGCACCGATATCTGGGTATCCGGGACGCTGACCGCATAGAAATACAGCCAGTCGGCTCCGATCAGCAGGATTCCGGTCAGCGGGATGCTCCAGCGCCAGACGAACGCGCGTCCCTCCCGGAAGCAGAAGCGCCGGATGGCGTAGCTGATTCCCAGGATCACCACCAGGTCCACGGAAAACCAGAACTGTACCGTGTCGCGGGGAACTTTGACGATTCCGAGCAGATACTTGTCATACAGTGCCGATCCGGCGCCCAGCAAAGTTCCCAGCAAAATCAGATGGATGCCGCGGTGGCGGCGGAACGAGATTCCTTCCAGCTTGCCCAGTACCGAAAAAAGGTAATAGCCGATGAAGATCGCCGCCATTCCGATCGCCTGCCAGAAAGCCGGGAATTCGCTGAACAAAATGAGGCTGCCGATGAAGGTCCACACGGGAGCGGTCGCCCGGATCGGCGACGCGATGGAAATCGGCAGATCGCGCATGGCGTAGTAGACGCAGATCCAACTGGCGCCGACCAGCAGCGACTTCAGCACGATCAGCGCGAAAAAGTACGGCGAACAGTGTGCGGTCGCGGCGAGTGTTCCCGCGCACAGCGTCCCGACGACGAACAGGAGCGTCCCCGTTGCCGTCGCCCAGAACAATACCGGCATCACCGAATTATCGCGCACCGCATGTTTTTTGGTCAGATCGTAAAAGCCCAACGCCAGCGCCGAGATCAGAATCGGCGCCAGCCATTCCGGAAAATTAAAGTCCATGAGATATCTGGTGTGAGTGGTTGCTGTCAATCCGGATACTATACTCCATAACGGGAATTTTGCCACCCGGCTTTCCCGGCGCTGTTCGTAATTATACAGCGCAAGCAGGGGAATTATGTTCGGTGATCTTCAAAACATTGTCAAAGCGCTGCCGTGTCCCACCCTTGACGGAGGAAGGGAAGCGATGTATATTGGCGGAAACATTTTTATCGTGAACCATTGCAGAGGGAAAAAATGGAAATCAGAGCCTTGAAAACCCCGGAGGAGTTGCAGATCGTCCGGGATATCGCGGAGCGGATCTGGCCCGAGACGTTCCGGGAAATTCTGTCTTCGGAGCAGCTCACCTATATGATGCGGATGATGTACGCGCCGGAGGTGATGGAAAAAGAGCTCGCCAATGGCTACCACTTCGACGTGCTGGTCATCGACGGCGCTCCGGCCGGTTATGTTTCGTACGCCCGCTATGATGTTCCGGAAACGGCGAAGCTGCACAAAATTTACCTGCTGAGCCAATTTCACCGCCACGGTTACGGTTCGTGGATGCTGCAGCACGTCATCGACCGCTGCCGCGAGGCCGGCTTCCGTTACCTGCGCTTGAATGTCAACAAACACAACGTCCGGGCGCGCGCCTCCTACCTGCGCAACGGCTTCACCGACCTCGAATCGGTGAAGATCGACATCGGCAACGGCTTCTATATGGACGACTTCGTGATGCAGAAGGTGTTGTGAGCCGCATTCGAGGATTCGGGAAATTTGCAAGTCGGAATGGTAAAAAAATACGTTTTTATCTTCGATCCGCTATTGACAATGACACGAATCCGAGTTATAATTAATAAGCAAAGAATGGCTGATAGGGGTGTGTTGAATGATTGGGCAATATGTTGCCTATATGGGTAGGCGGATGTGAGCTCTTTTTTATTGAGTAGTCAGGCAACATGTTGCCTGAAATATTGAAATACAAGAGTGAAGTAAAATGGCAAGTGCTAAAAAATCCAACATAAGAGACGTTGCGGCGTATGCCGGGGTGGCCACGAGCACCGTATCCCGGGTGTTGAATGACCGGGACGCCGATCGTCATACCTCCGAAGAAACCAGAAAGAAAATATTGGAGGCCGCGAAAATGCTCAGCTACACCCCCAATATCAACGCCAAACGGCTATTCAGCAAAAGAAGCAATGTCATCGGGCTGGTTCTGCCATCGTATGAGCGGCATAAAAAACATGCCTTGACCGATCATCATCTGGCAAGGATATTTTCCGGTATCGAAGAAAACTTGAACGATACCAACTACCGTTTGCTGGTGATTTTCAATGATAATCACTTCGAATCACAAAAGGAATATCTGTCGCTGTTCACGGAAAGGTCCATCGACGGCATGTTGGTATGGGGTCCATACAGCGGGCAGGATTTCGGAATCGAAATATCGAAGCGCGGGTATCCGGCGATTTTTATCAGTCCGCCATGTTATGACTTGAAGTTATGCAATTATGTGATTCACGATTATGAAAACAGTGGAAAACTGGCGTTGGAATATGCCCTCGGCAAGGGACACCGGAGTATCTTGTGGGCGGGAGCCGGCCGGAACAATGCGGTCTGCCAAATAATGGAAAACGGCTTTTCAACGGTCGCCGGAGAATTTGAGATTATCGCCGAGTACGGGGACTTTTCCAGGGAATGCGGGCGGGAAATTGCCATGACCGCAGTTCAAAACCATCCTGAAATCACCGCGATCCTTGCCGCGAATGTAGATGTTGGATTGGGGCTGACAGATATTTGCGGCAGCGCTTGTCCCGAAATCATTGTCTGCGATTCCGCTACGGAAAGTGAAGATGTCAATTCCACCCGCATTTGCGTGGACGACCTGGCCCTGGGGAAACAGGCCGTGTGCCGGCTTTTGAATATCATCGAAGAGAAAATTGATGTGGTGCAGGAAAAATTGCCGGTAAAATTATTGTTGAAAGAGGAAAATCACAAATGAAATTACTTCGTCATCTAATTCTTTCGGCAGGATTGTTTTCCGTATTGATTTCGAATGCGGAAGGACTGGTGATTCCTTACTTTGAAAACTCTGATTTTAAAGTAGATGGGAAGTTGGATGATAAAATATATGCCGATTTGGAATTCATTTCCTTTGACAGCGAACTGGCGCACAGCGGAAAAACCGATATCGCGATCGTGGAGGGGAAAAGCAAAAAGGTCGATGCGGATCGGAAATCAAATCGCTTTGCCATGTTTCATGATGACAAAGGGTTGTATCTGGTAATCGTTTCGCCCCTGGAGAAGCCCAAAGAGAAATTGTCTGCTTCGTGTGAAATGCCGGACGGACTGTTTGAATTTTTCCGCTGCGACGATATGCTGGAAGTTTATATCGACCCCAATCGGAACGGACATGATTATTACTGGTTCATGACCAATCCGGAGGGCAATAAGACCGATCTCTGGGCCGCCGCGGATCCGGACCGTTCCTGGAACGGCGTGTGGGAGACCGCCTCTCAGGTTACTGACGAGGAATGGATTGCGGAATTCTTTTTCCCTTATGCGACATTCAACCGAACTGCTTTGGACGGGCAGATATCGTTGAGCTTGTCGCGCTTCAAGCCGGAGGGAATGAAGCGCATGCGTTGGGGCGGAGAATTCCGTATGCCGGCGACTTGGCCGGAGCTGCGGCTGGAAAATCCGGCGGTTTGCGCCATGCCGGCCGTCGAACTTGCCGGGATGCGGGTTGCGGATGACAATACTCCCCAAAAAGGCGTGCTGTCGGCTGAAGTATGCGGACTGTCGGCGGATGGCGTGTTTGAAGCCAAATGGCACATCATGCGTCCGATGAAAGCCAGGGGGTGGAGTCCGGAGGGAAATGGGCCCCGGCTTGAGCTGGACGCCACGGTCCTGAAGAACGGCAAAAGCAGAGTGTTTGCCGACCGGATCGACATTGACGACGATGAATCGTTGATTGCGGCGCTGGCGTTGTATGATGCAGCAGGAAGGCTCTTCTGGCTGAGTGAAGATCTGACGTTGAAAAAAGATCATATCATTGACGGGCCGGGGTGTGAATTCAACTATTACACAACGGAAAAAGAGATCAATGTACGTGTTTTCCTGTCGGAGTATGCCGAGGGGCTGAAGCTGAAAGCGGAGTTGATCGATGCCTCCGGCAGTACCGTTGCGTCCAGGGAATTGGATGCTTCGGCTCAGGTTGACTTTTCATTTGCCGCCGCACAGTTGAAGAACGGCAACTATAGAGTCAGGCTCGTGTTGTACGATGAGGCCGGCGGTCGTGAAATTGCCGTCCGGGAGTTTTCGACCGCCAAGTATCCGCCGGCGAAACAGATTGACGAGGTGAAAATATCGTATTTCAATCGGGCCGTTCAAGTGGGCGGCAATGATTTTTCCTCGATCGGAAACAGCCCCCAATTGCATTCGTTCGATTTGAATTTTGCGAAATTCAGAATGCAGCAGTATAAGGAATTTGATTTTAATACGCTTCTGGTTTTCGGCGGATATTACACGATCGATGAAACTGGAATCCATATCAACGCGGAAACCGTCAGGGAGCTCTTCCACAGCGCGCAGGAAAATAATTTCAAAGTGATCCTCGGTATGGGCGAATGGCTGGGCAATGCTCCGCATTCGCCATTTGTGAAGCACCAATTCAGCGATGAGTACCGTATCGGCAAGGTCCGCGAACTGGTGGAGCTGGTGAAGGATGAAAAGAGCCTTCTGGGGTATGAAGCATATGACGAGCCGGAGTGGTTCATCGCCCCCGAATATCTGGAAAAGGTGTACCGTGTGATCAAGGAAGCCGACCCTTACCATCTGGTTACGTTGAACGGCTGCCGGGGCGCAAGAAATATCCTGCAATTTTTGCGCATGTCGGATCTGGTGAGCATCGATTATTATCCCAGCGGGAAGTGGCCGGTCAATACCGTGGTTCCGATTACCGAAGAAATGCGTAATTTTGCCGGGTATAAACCTTTGCGGTGGTGGATTCAGGCTTACGAGATCTTTAACCCCGCGCCGCCGACCAAGGCGGAAATTGTTGCCATGACCTATATGGTGTGGGCTCACGGCGCCAGCTCGGTATTGTATTTTATCGGTGTGCCCGCGGGTGAACTCGGCGAAGCGCAAGCCGAGTGCGGCCGGGAAAATCTGCTGATTGCGGACGCCATCACCGCGCCGTACCGGAAGGAGTTGAAGGTTGACGGGAATACGGTTCCGCTCGGGGTGTATGCTTCGTTGCGCACGAAGAATGGCAAAAGCTGGCTCATTACCGTCAACCAATGCGACGCCGTTCAAAATGTGTCGATTGCAATTCCCGGAGCTCCGGTTCGCGTCAATTCGATTTTTGAGAATAAAGCGGTTGAATTGAACAACGGAAAAATCGAGGCCGCATATCAGCCCTGGGAACGGAAAGTGTTTGAGATATCTTATTGAAAAATGGTTTGTTAGTGCCGGAGCATGGGAGGACTTCCGGCCGGGTGGCTCAATGGAATCGGCATGAACATAATGGATGTGTTTCACAAAATTGAGAACAAGGACCAAACAAAAAGAAGGAGTTATGTTGATGAAAAAATTTACTCTTATAGAACTTTTGGTAGTGATTGCTATTATTGCAATCCTCGCCAGCATGCTGCTGCCGGCACTGTCAAAGGCCCGCGCAAGCGCGCAAGCGATAAAATGCCTGAGCAATCAGAAGCAATTAGGTCTTTCCGCGATGCTGTATGCGAATGACTATCGCGATTGTCTGCCGGTTGTTCGTGACATCTGGACCTATTGGTTCGTGCTGCTGTACGACTACAATCATTCACCTGCCATCGTGCAATGCCCCAGCGCCTCCAAACCTTATGTGAATACCACCGCAAGTTCATTTGAATGGAAAGTCAGCATTGCGGCGAACAGTCTTATCGGTCAAGACGGCCAACCCGGCGTCAAGTCGCTCAGCGCGATGCGGTCCCCTTCGGAAACCATGGTGTTTGCCGACTCGATCAATATAATCGACGGCGCCTCGGATCAGTGGGTGAACGCGCCGCCGGATGCCGCTGCGTGGAATACTTTGAATCCGCTGCACAATGGTTTTTGGAATAATGCCTACGCGGATGGACACGCTGACAAGCGGGCGAAAAATGATATCGGTCCGTCCAGCAGTACGGAAGAGAAGTACCAGATTTATTGGCTGGGAAAGCCCGATACCCCGTAATCAGGGGCGATTACTGTTATGGCTGCGGCGATATATGGAGTTTTTATTATTGCCGCGGTCGACATTGCGTCCGCCTTATTGAGCATGGCGGGCCAACTTTACCTTGGATCGTCAAAACAGGAGATTTAGTGCATGAGTCCAGACCGTAACGTCTACAATACGCTTTGCCAATTTGCCCATGAGCAGGCAAAGTTAATGTTCAGGCCCGCCAGTGGCTGCATGAAGTATTCCTATATCGACCCAGGCGGCCCGTATTCGGAAAATCTGTGGGATTGGGACAGCTATTGGGCGGCGGTCGCCCTCTTTGCGGTAGCGGAAAAACTCGATGATTCCGCCATGTTGCCGAAGGTCCGAGCACATGCCCTGGGTGCTTTGTTGAATTTTTTCGATCATCAGGGGAAGGACGGCAGTTTGCCGATTCTGATGAGCACCCGGGACGCCGACTGGTTTGACTCGGTCGACAACCCCGGAAACAATATGGCCAAGCCGGTGCAGGCGCTTTTTCTGCGGCTGCTGGTCGAAAAAAACGCCATATCCGATGCGCAGGCCATCGAGCTGCTGTACAAAATCAAACTGGCTGCCGAGTGTCGCAACCGGCGTTACCGCCATGAGAACAGTGGACTTCTGGTTTGGGCAAACGATATCGCCATCGGCATTGACGATGATCCGGCGATCTGGGGGAGACCGGATTTCTCCGGGGCTCATATCTATTACAACTCATTTCTGGCGATGGATTTGGAAGCGGCTGCGGAACTGTCCGGGAAATTTCACCTCCCGGAGTTGAACCAATACTTTCAGGCAGAATACGAGGCCATCGTCAAAGCCATCAACACGTATGCGTGGGATAAGCGGGACGGGTGGTATTATTCCTGTGACGTACAGTGCCGCCAGAACCTGAAACCGCATCGCTATTTCCCGCCGTTGAACACTTACCTCAAACCGTTTTGGCAGGTGATGCCGTTGCGGGTGCGAGGATATTCCGGACTTTTGCCGCTGGTGGCAAAAATCGCCTCGCCGGAACAGGCGCGGCAAGTTGTTGCAAAGATCACCGATCCCGAAGAATTCTGGTGCGATTACGGTATTCGCACCATGTCCAAGGTGGAAGACCGTTTTTATGAACCGACGCTGTTTCGCGGAAATCCCAGCAACTGGCTGGGGCCGGTTTGGATCGTGAGTTCGTACCTGGCCTATCTGGCATTGAAGAATTACGGGTACGAAGAAGAAGCCCGGATGGTCGCCGCCAACACCAGGAGCCTTTTGGCGAATGATTATAAACAAAAGGGATTGGTGCATGAATATTATAGCCCGGATGACGGGCATCCGATTTCCGGTCCGGGTTTCCTGAACTGGAATCTGCTGGTATTCTGCATGGAGTCATGATCCGTATGGTACGGCGGCACTGAAAATTACAAATGCGTTTTGCACATCAGGGACAATCACTGAAATTGACGAAGCGAAGTATTGGTTGCGCGTTGCTGCTGATCTTGGCGGGCATGGGTATTATCATGGGTAAAATATATATCGATCCGATATTTGTCGAACCGGAAAAACAAATTGTCGAACACAGCGAGGCGGAAGCTTATAAGATTCTTTTCGTCGGCAACAGCATTACCCGGCACGGCGTATACCGGGAATTGGACTGGAACATTGAAGCCGGCATGGCCGCGTCAAGCGAGGCAATGGACTATGTCCATGTGACCGGGAAACGGATCGAGGAAGCGTTGGGAAACCGTAAGGTGGAAGTGTATTACGGCAATGTGAATTTGCTGATTGACGCGGAAACAATACCGGCGGACGTTCTGCAATTATTGGGCTCGAATTTGCCCCGGCCGGATTTGGTGGTGATCCAAACCGGTGAACATGAGGGGCCCGACAAAAGCGCAGCGGATGTGGAGCGCGTCTACGAAGCCAAAATCATTCAGCCGTTGCTGGGTTTGAATGCCCCGATGATTGCAACCGGGAACTGGAACCCCGGCGATGGTCTGCCCTATTCCGGATGGGTGAAAAATATCGACATCATTTACGGGAAGGTGTGCGAAAAATACGGCATCTCTTTCGTTTCGGTGGAAAAATACGCCACCGATCCTTCCTGTCGCGGTTACGGGAGTCATGATGGAGTCAAATGGCATCCGGCGGATAAAGGAATGGCCGGTTATGCCAGGGAAATTCTGGGTGCCTTCAACGCCAATGTCAAGGACAAAATCAATGAGTAATTGCCGATTGAGCGGTATTCAATATCCCGTAAAAACCCGGAGCAACACCAGAAAAGCGGCGAACGCGAGCACCAGACGCCACGCCGCCAGATCGAATTGCCACCGCAGCAGACTCCGCCATCCGGCAATCGCAGTCAACAGCAACAGAAAAACCGGAATTCCGAATACCGGATACGGTATGCCATAAAGAACTCCCGCCGCTCCGAATCCGACGGCGGCCACCACTCCGGCAATTGCCGCCGTCAGCGCCAGCCACCGGCCGGTGAAGCCTTCCGGTTCCCGCGAAGCCAGCCAGCCGCAGCGTTCGACCGCGGCCGGAACCAGAAACCATACGATTGCGGCCCAGACGAGACCGGCCGCGATGAATACCCACGGAAAATCTCCGCCCGGCAACGGCCAGATGCCGCACGCCAGCCAGACCAGCGCCGCCGCCAGCGCCGTCACGGGAGAGCGAAAGCGCCATTGCGCCAACCCGAATAACGACAGATCCGCCGCGAAAAGCAGCAACGGCCATCCGGAAAACGCCGAACGGCCGAAGAACAGTACGAAAGCGGCGGCGGCAACCGTCAGGGCGAAAAACTTCCACCCCGGCTGCTGTCGGAGCTGATCCAGGCTTTTTTCCCACGCCCGGTTGCTGTTGGCGAAAAGATTGTGCATGGCGCCCTCCCGGCGCTTACGCCGTCAGGCCATGCGCCATACGGCAGGCTTTGACCGCATTTTGCATCAGCAGCGCAATCGTCATCGGGCCGACGCCGCCCGGCACCGGCGTAATCAGCGACGCTTTTTCCGCGACTTCGGCGAAATTCACGTCGCCGGTGAGACGGTAGCCCTTCGGCGCCGAAGGATCGCTGACCCGGTTGATGCCGACGTCGACCACCACCGCGCCGGCTTTGACCATGTCGGCGGTGACGAATTCGGGCTTGCCCAACGCGGCGATCAGGATGTCCGCCTGCCGGGTGTAAGCCGCCAGATCGCGGGTCCCGGAGTGAACGCAGGTCACGGTGGCGTTGGCGCCGTCCGCTTTTTGCAGCAGCAGCGCCACCAGTGGCTTGCCGACGATATTGGAGCGGCCGATCACCACCGCGTGTTTGCCCGCGGGGTTGACATCATAGGCGCGGAGCAGCTCCAGCACCCCGGCCGGCGTGCACGGGAAAAAGCCGTCGGTTTTGCCGATCAGCATCTTGCCGACGTTGACGGCATGGAAACAATCGACATCCTTCGCCGGATTGATCGCGGCCACCACCGCCTCTTCGTCGATCTGCGGCGGCGGGGGCGACTGCACCAGAATGCCGTGAATGCGCTTGTCGGCGTTCAGCCGCACGATCAGATCGAGAACCTCCGCCATGGTGGCGTCGACGCCGAGCACGTGCTTTTCGGAATAAATGCCGAGTTCGGCACACATTTTGACTTTGCTGGCGACATAGACCTTGCTGGCGGGATTTTCGCCGATCAGCACGACGGCGAGGCCGGGCTGGATGCCATGTTCGGCTGCGAGCCGGGCGACATCGCGGGCGGTACGTTGATTGACGTCGGCGGCAACGGCTTTCCCATCGATGATACGGGCATTCATTGGTGTTTTTCCTCGAAAAAAAATGGAGCGGGTAACGGGGGTCGAACCCGTATAACCAGCTTGGAAGGCTGGTGCACAGCCGTTATGCCATACCCGCAAGATAATCCCGACACAAAAAAGGGACTTTCGGTTTCTCGGGATGGAGAACCGCGAGTCCCGGCTTTATTACAGAAAAAAATGGTGCCGATGGAGGGAGTCGAACCCCCACCCCGTGAAGGACTACGACCTGAACGTAGCGCGTCTGCCAATTTCGCCACATCGGCACCTGAAAGATCCTGCAATCAACTTTGTCGTTGTCATTGACAACATCTTTACAATATCGCGGGAAAAGGGAATTTCAAGTTGCAGTCCAGGTTTTTTTTGAATTTTTTGGGGAAAAGGGAAGCCGGCGAAAAGAAAATCGGGTTTTTTTCAAAAAAATCGGGAAACCGCGATTGATGTTGCCATGAATCGGCGCTATCGTATATCATGAAATGTTAACAGTGAAAGAAACCAAATGGGCGTAAAAAAATGGAGAGCATCCGGACCATCCAGTGATTTGACAATCGAACGTATCATGCGAAGCAGCGGCGTGCCGCGACCGATCGCATTGTATTTTGCTGCGCATGGCGTTGCCGAAGGCGTGGTAAACGATTTTCTGAATCCGCGTCTGGCCGGATTGTCGGACCCCTACCGTTTTCCCGGCATTCAACTTGCCGCCAAACGGATGTGGGATGCCGTATGCAATCGTGAACTGATCCTGATCCACGGCGATTACGATACCGACGGTATCACCGGGACCGCGCTGTTGAGCTGGGTGCTCCGGCGCAACGGCGCCAATGTCGTGTCGTTCATCCCGCACCGCTTCGACGACGGTTACGGTTTTACGCCGGAGTCGCTGGTCAAAGCCCTGGCGATCACGCCGGAGTGCAAGCTGCTGATTACCGTCGACTGCGGCATCACCAGCTGCGACGCGGTCGCCGAAGCGGTCAACCGCCAGATCGACACCATCATCACCGACCATCACGAGCCGGGCGCGGAGCTGCCGCGGGCGATGGCGCTGATCAATCCGAAAATTTATCCGGAGCTCGAAGACCTGCATGTGTTGTCGGGCGCCGGGTCCGCGTTCAAATTGGCGCACGCGTTCATCAAGTACGGCCGCGAACACAATCTGGGCGGTTTTTCCACCCGCCTCGAGGAGGTTCTCGATTATGTGGCGCTGGGAACGGTCGCGGACATCGTGCCGCTGCTGGGGGAAAACCGCACCATGGTCCGGCACGGCATCGAAATCCTCAAGAAACAGATCCGCCCCGGCGTGCGCGCGTTGATCGAAAGCTGCAAATTGCGCGGCGAGCTGACCCCGTCGGACATCACCTTTAAGCTGGCGCCGCGGATCAATGCCGCCGGCCGGGTCGGCGACGCCAACATCGCGCTGCGCCTGCTCGAATCGGAAAATATCGTCGAAGCCTACCAATACGCGGCCGAGCTTGAGGAGTTCAACCGCAACCGGCAGGAGAAGGAGCAGGAGATCTACCAGGAGGCACGGGCGCAGCTGGAGGCCGGTTCCGACCCGGCGGCGCAATATGCGCTGCTGGTGGCCGGTTCTTCGTGGCACCAGGGGGTGATCGGGATCGTGGCTTCGCGCCTGGCGCGGGACTACAACCGGCCGACCATCGTGCTGACGATCCAGGACGGACTGGCGTACGGCTCGGGGCGCAGCATCGGCAAGCTGAACCTGGTGGACGTGTTGAGCAAGACCTCCAATCTGCTCGAACGTTACGGCGGCCACCCGATGGCGGTGGGAATCGGCCTGAAAGCGGTGAAAATTCAGGAATTCCAGAAGGCGTTCGAAGCGTGTGTGCGCGAATCGATTTCGCTCGACGAGCTGGAGGAGTACATCGCTTACGACGGAGAAGCGCGGATCGGCGAGTTCGATGCGGAATTTTTCCGTTACCTGGGGAAGCTGGCGCCGTTCGGACACAGCAGTCCCAAGCCGGTATTCCGGCTGAATGAGGTGGAATTCATCAAAACCTATCCGGTGGGGCAGCGGCATTTGCGCGGCATCATCCGCGACCGGCAGCACGCGACGATGGAATTCATCGCTTTTTCGATGCCGCAGGCGGCATTCGAGGGGCGTCTCTTTGACGTGCTGGTGTCGCCGCAGATCAATCATTATGCCGGCAATGAGCGGCCGCAACTGAATATCATCGATATCCGCCCGGTATTCTGAACCGAAAGGTAGATCATAATGTTGGCGAAGACATTGGCTGCGACGGTGATCGGGCTGGAGGCCTGGCTGGTGGAGATTGAAGTCAACGCCTCCAAACGCGGACAGCAGACGCTGGTTTCGATCGTCGGGCTGCCGGATGCGGCGGTCCGCGAAAGCCGCGACCGGGTGTGGTCGGCGCTGGGCGCTTCGGGTTTTGCGGCGCCGGAAGGGGCGACCGTGATCAATCTCGCGCCGGCGGATTTGCGCAAGGAGGGGGCCGCGTTCGACTTGGGTATCGCATTGGGGGTATTGGCGGCTTCGGGGGTGATTCCGGTGACGGCGCCGGCGGAGGTGCTGATTCTCGGCGAACTGGCGTTGAACGGCAGCATCCGGCCGGTGCGCGGCGCGTTGCCGATGGCGGCATTGGCCGGAAGCCATTCCGACCGGATCCGGGCGATCCTGGTCCCGGAGGCCAACGCCGAAGAGGCGGCCTTGGCGGCCGGCGACACGCCGGTTTACGGTGTCGGGCACTTGCGTGACGCCGTTCGTTTCCTGCAGGGAGAAGCCTTTGTCCCGTATCGGGTAAGCGTACGGGAGTATTTCGAACGCAGTGCCGGCCACGTGCCGGATTTCGCCGAAGTCAAGGGGCAATGCCAGGCGCGGCGGGCGATGGAGATCGCGGCCGCCGGCGGTCACAATTCGCTGATGGAGGGGCCTCCGGGCACCGGAAAATCGATGATCGCGACCCGCCTGGCGGGGATTCTGCCGCCGATGACGCTGCAGGAGGCGTTGGAGACTTCGCGCGTACACAGCGTGCTCGGCCTCCTGTCCGGAAAACAGCCGCTGCTGCGCCGGCGCCCGTTCCGGTCGCCGCATCACACTGCCAGCGACATCGGGCTGATCGGCGGCGGCAAGGATCTGCGCCCCGGCGAAATCAGTCTCGCGCACAATGGCGTACTGTTTCTCGATGAACTGCCGGAATTCAAGCGCCATGTGCTCGAAGTCCTGCGCCAGCCGCTGGAGACCGGTTCGATCACGGTGACGCGCGCCGGCGGGACGGCGGTATTTCCGGCGCGTTTCATGCTGTGCGCGGCGATGAATCCGTGTCCGTGCGGACGCGGCGACGTCGAACTCGGCTGCACCTGCAAGATCGACGAGAAAAAGCGCTATCGCAAGAAGATTTCCGGCCCCTTGCTCGACCGGATCGACTTGCATGTCGAAGTGCTGCAATTGACGCAGGATGAACTGCTGGCGGCGCCGGACGGGGAGTCCAGCGCGGTGATCGCCGCGCGGGTGGAACGCGCCCGTCAAATCCAGTTGGAGCGCTACCGCGATTGCGGATTCTACTGCAACGCCCAGTTGACGAACGCGCAATTGCCGAAAGTATGCCGCCTGACGGCTTCGGGGCAATCGCTGCTGCGCCAGGCGATCACCCGCTTCAAGCTGAGTCCGCGCGCCTACGACCGGATTTTGAAGGTATCGCGCACCATCGCCGACCTGGCGGGGAGCGCGGAGCTGGCCGACGCGCATTTGTGGGAAGCGATCACCTATCGCAGCGCAGCGTTGAATGAATAGCTCCGGAGCAGCTCCGGGGTGATCTTTTTTCCCACCAGGAAAAATTTGCGGTCCGGGTGCCACAGCACATCACAGCCCGCCGTGTAGGTCATACTCGAATATACGCCGCAATCCAACCGGTTCAACGGGCCGATGCCGTGTCCGCCATTGTCCATGAATGCGTGGGATTCGCCGAACCGGACCGGCTGGTCGGCTTCCGGGTCGAATTCGCCAAGCGCGAAACAGGCCGGACGCCGGCTCGAAGCCGGATTCAATTCCTGGACTCCCAGGCTGCCGATGCCGCCGTTGTTGTCCTGGTGAATCAGCAGATAACGGCCATCGTGCAGGCGATAGACGGGGGTGCAGCACAAAGGGGCCTTGATGATTGCGCCATGGTCGCCGCGCCGCAACGGCCGGGGAGGGAGCCAATCGCGGCCGTCCGGCGACAACGAATACCAGATATAGCCGGTCATGCTGCGCATGGTGCCGAAAAGGCGTCCGTCCGGCAAGGTCACGATCGACAGCTCCTGGCAGATGCTGACCTCCGGCGTGGACCAGTACGGGATGCGCAGCGCCTTGTCTTCGGCATTGAAATTGGTGATGTGCAAATCGCGCGGCTCCGGGTTGTCGTCGACATTGTCGAAGCCGAAGAGCTCCACCACCGCCTCCTGTGTGTACCAGCTGGACAACTCCGGCGGAACTTTGTTCGACACCGCCGGGCTGACCCAACGGGTGACACCGGTCAGATAACGCCCGTCGGCGGCGCGTTCGGGTTTCTGCCAGATCACCCAGTTGGGAGGCACGGCACGATCCGGGTGATCGTAACGGCGTGAACGCGGCATCGGCACGATTTGCGGTTCGCTCCAACTGACGCCGTTGTCGTCGCTGTAAATGGCGCCCATCACGCCGGTAATCTGCGGATGGTAATCGGTGACGCCGGTATGCTGGTTGTACAATACATAGATCCGGCCCCGCTGCGAAACCAGCGGAAATCCCCAACTGGCCTGACGGGCGATCTCCGCCGGATTGCGGGCGCCGACCAGGAAACGGGCTTCGCTCCAATGCGTTCCGGCGTCGCGGCTGGTCGACCACATGATCCGGTGATCGCCGGCGCCCTCGAACGAGCTCTGCGTCCAGACCGCCATCAGCGATCCGTCCGGGCCGTCGAAAACCAGAAAGTGTTCGTTGCCGGTATCCAATGTCGACCCGTCCACGGAGCGCGGGGTATAGACCCGGTAATCCGGTTCGGTACGGACGGCTTCCAATTCCAGATCCACCGCTTCTTCCGCCGCGGCGGCTTGATTCCGAATCGCCATTTCCTGTGTCTTGCTCATTTTTTGCTCTCGGATGGATATTCGGAGCACAGGCAGTGGATTGCCGGTACATCCTCTTCAATTTCCGGGAAGCGGCTGCTGCCCGGCACGATGAATACGTTGTCGCTCAAATCGTCGCAGACGCTCGATACCTCCCCCGAAACGCCGTAACGGACACCGTCCAGCACCATTCCATCGCCGCCTTCACCCCAGAATTGATGGATCACCCCCGGCTCCAGGCAAATGCTTTCGCCGGGGTGCAGCCGGACCCGATCACCGGAACGGATTCGCCGCCGGCACCCATCGACCGCGACATCGAAAAATGCTCCGGAGTCAGGTTGCCCCTCCGGCGTCGACGCGGTCAATTCCAGCACGATGAAGCCGCCGCCGCGATTGATGATGTCTTCGCGTTTGGAGCGATGGAAGTGCGCCGGAGCCCGTTGCCCCTCCGGATCGAGAATGAACTTCTCCGCGTAACTTTTCGGATACCGCGGATCCCCGGCGCGGCCGTTGCGCAGCGTAAACAGCGTGCGGCCGATCCGTTCGAAATCGCCGGAGCCGAAGTCGGTGACATCCCAGCCCAAACGGCACTCCCGGAGCTCGCGCTCCGCCTCGCCGGCAACCGTGCGCCAATGACGGCAATCCCAGTCGGCAAAGCCCGGCAGCCGCAAACCGAAGTGGCGGAAAACCACCTTGGCGGTTTCAATACTGTGTTCGATCTGCGAACGCTTCAACTTCATTTTTTTTCACTCCACCGGTACCAATTCCATACGGTCGACATACAGCCATTCAATGCCGCTCCCGGGTTCGGCGGCAAACCACACATAATCGCCGGCCTGCGGGATGAACGCCTCGCCGATTTCCAGCCAGCCGTATTGGCCGAACGGCAGTTGCGCCGCCGCCGGCCGCGCCTGGAAGCTGCGGGATTCCTCCGTTTCGGCATGTACGCCGATGGTGGCCGCATGCGCCGCATCCGATTTCACTCCGGCGCGCACTTCCACGCGCAGCCGGTATTTGACGCCGGGGCGGCACAGATTGACCGGAATCGGCCATTGTACCAGCCAGTTGCCGGTGCACGGCAGCCGGGTGGCGCGTCCGGTATCGGACAAGGGGTCGTCCACGCCCGGATACTCGTAGAGTTTGCCGTCGATGGCGTGAATGCGCAACACGCCGTCGCCGGCATTCCGCAGCAGCTCCAATTCGGCCAGCCGCCCGGACATGCTGCGGATTTCACTGTAATTGTCGACCTTTTCCCGTGCGGCGACGCGCCGGACGAAGGCGAGCAAATCATCGTAGTGCGGGGCGCCGTCGGTCGAACCGGTCGCGAAGATGCGTTCCAGTTCCATCATCGCCACCGGCAGGTAATCCAGCTCCAGTTGGCGCAATGCCGCCGGATCGGCGGCCGCGGCGGCGAACGCTTCGCCGAAAAGGGCTGCCGCCCGACGGTAGAATGCTTCGACGCCGTAGAATTCTTCGATCGTCTGGTGCGCGTCGCCGGCGTCGCGCACCAGTTCGTAGTAGCGGAAGCGCGCATCGGCGGCGGCGCCGTAGACGCCGGCGCAGAATTCCTGCGCCAGCGCATCCGGCTCCAGCGACGCGTCCCACATCATTTTCGCCATGACCCAGGCACGCAGATTCTGCTGGTCGCCGCCCTTGCGCCCGAAAACCTCCAGCGCGAAGATCCCGTTGACGTCATGATCGCGCCAATAGCCGAGGTTGTCCAGGCGCGCCGGCAAGGTCGGCGTCACCCGGAAATAATTGCTGTAGTCGCAGTTGTATTCCCAGACGTTGACCTCGTCCGCCAGGGCGCGCCATTGGCGGAAGTTTTCCGTCCCCGCTGGATCGGCGGCAAACGGCGTTGCCATTCCCCGCTTGGAAAAGTCGGTCGCGCAATACCACAACGCGACGTTGGGTTCCAACGTCATCCCGGTCGGCGCGGCGCGGAAATCGCGGGAATAAACCAGAAATTCCACTTTGATTTCCGGGAATTCATCCCGGACGGCCCGGGCGACTTCGTTGACCAGAGTCAAGTGCGCCGCAATCGGCGCGCCGCCGTGTTTACGGATGACCGCCAGGCACCGTTCGCACTGGCAATAACCGGTCGAACCGTCGTTTTCGGTGATCGACAGGAGGTAGGCTTCCGGGTTGCGGTTGGCGCGCAACGCGGCGCTGGCGCGTTCGACGGCGCGGCGCCGGATCTCCGGATGGGTCGGGCACAATTGGGTATTGATGACGTCGCCATTGGCGGCGCGGGCAAAAAGCTCGGGGTGCTCGGCGATTTCCTCCATGCCGCAGATATTCTCATAGGTGTGGCAGAACCAGCCGTCGATGTGGTTGAAGTGATTCCAACGCATCACCCGGTTGCGTTCCGTCCACTCCGGCGACGCGCATAACGCGTAATCGGTATAGACGAAGCGCATCGCGAAGTCCGGTGTAACCTGCCGCTCTGTCACCTCGATTGTCAGATCCGGCTCGGCGGGGATCCGTTCCCGCTCCGGAGTGAACCAGCGGCACCCCAGCTCCTCTTCCAGAAAAGTCCACACCGCCAGCTCGGGGTCGCCTCCGAGATAGAGCGAACCGTCGCGCGGCACGATCGACACTTTGGCCCCGGCATCGGCCGGGAGCAGCCGGCCGATGCCGATATGCGGCTGCGTGTCATCCCCGGCGGCGACGGGGAATTCCGCGCCGGTGATACGTTGCAGCCAATACGCCAGATTTTCCGCCGCCCGCCGCTCCGCCGGAGTCGGCTGCTGCGGCGTCGCAATCGCCAGCAGCGCCTTTCCGTCCCGGCTCAACTCCACCCGTCCGGCCGAAGCCGCCAGGCCGCCGATCAGCAGCGCGGCGAGCCCGCAAATATACTTTCTCACAGCTTCAACTCCTCTTGGGTCGTCAATTGCAGCTCCCGGTACAAGGCAGCCCACCGTTCGCGCATGCCGGAATCATGGAATACCGGGCGCCAGCCCTGCTTCCAGTAGGTCTTGATCGCGGCTTTGCGGAAGTCGTCGGTTTGCAGATAAATGGTGCGGTATCCGGCCCGCCGGAAGTAATGCAGCACCGCCAGGCACACCGCGTTGCCCAGGCCCCGGCCCCGGAATGCCGGAGCCGCCGCGACCCAGCCGAGTTCGCCGCCCGGTCCGCACCCGCACGGCGGCTGCTCGCACGCCATTGCGGTGGCGGCCAGATTGCCGGAATCCGCGGCTTCCACCACCAGGACCCCCTCCGGCAGCGCCGCCGTCAGGTTGCGGCGCAAATCCGCGGCTTCCCAGACAAATCCGGCGCTTGCCATCAAGGCCAGGTAGTTTGCCTCGTCGCCGGGGCGGAGCGGGCGCACCCGGAAGCCTGCCGGGAGGAGCACCGGGGGGAGCTGCGCCAGAAGCTCCGGCGGGAAGAGCATACGCAATTGCGGCGTGACTTCGTTTCCCTGTGTCATCCTGCTGGGTCTCCTCACTTCACCGGCCAGAAATAATCCATGATGTATTTGTTGCGCTCCGATTCGCCGGAGCCGAGATAGCGCGCTTTGTCCACATGGGAGTCGGCGAACAGCAGATTGGAGTGGTTGTTGTGGCGGTAGACCCAGCCGCTGGCCGAGGTCAGGAAGTCACCCCAGTCGACGAACGCATAGCCGTTGGATTCGCCCAGAACCGCTTTGGCGGACGGGTTGACGATGCTGTCGAACGCGATTCCCGATTCATAGACGTCGTTTCCGACGTGATACCCTGCCATATACTGATTGATCGCGTATGACAATGGATAGAAGGGGTCGACATACGAATAACTCGGGCAGGTCACGACATAGCCGAACCAGCGCGTGTCGGCTTTGGTCAGCGACGGGAGCGACAGATAATCGTTCATGCCGATGTACCAGTAACTCGGCCCTTTGTACTCCTTCAGCGGCACCTGCCCATAATCGCCGGTGTAAAATTGCATGCCGATCCCGATCTGCTTCAGGTTGCTGATGCACTTGGTCATCTGCGCCGCCGCCCGCGCTTTGCTCAAAGCCGGAAGCAGCATGCTGGCAAGAATTGCTATGATAGCAATTACTACCAGCAATTCTATCAGTGTGAAAATGCGTCTGTTCATGATTTCCCGTTCTCCTTCTCGTGATTGTTTAAAACATCGTTAAGCCGATTCGCGAATCGCCAGTTGCGGGATCACCTCACGCCTGCGGAATCCGGAGCCGGTGCCTTCGACCGACTCCATCAGCATCTCCCACAGCGCGGTGCCGACCGCGACATTGTTCTCATCGATGCTGGTCAAACGCGGCATGCTGAAGTTGCAGACCCGCTCGTTGTTGTTGCCGATCACCGCGACGTCGCCGGGGACCCGGAGCCCGCGCACGGCCAGCGCGCTCAGCAGTCCGACCGCGAAGACGTCGGTCGTTACCACCACCGCATCCAGCTGCTGCCCGAGGATGAACTCTTCGACGATGGCCGGCATCGCCGCCGCATGCCGCTCGTCGTCGCCGGGGTCGGCGCTGTCGATTACCCGGATGCGTGAATCCGCCTCCGGCACCAGCGCCCGGAATCCGGCTTCCTGCAGCCGGACCGGACCGTAAATCGGATTTTCCATCAGCATTCCGGGGCGGCGGCAGCCGCGGGCCAGGAGATGCTCCACTGCTTTGCGGATTCCCAGATCGTAGCGGATATCGACGTAATTGCATTCGTCGAACGAGGGGCGCCCGGCGAAAACCAGATGCGGCTGATTGGCAAAGCAGCGCTGCAGCGTCGCCTCCTCGCCCGGATAGTCGTGCGCCAGCGAGATTACCCCATCCACGCCATGCTGGAGCAGAATCTGATAACTTTCGTGCAATCCGGCCATGTCGTTGTGCGTCTCCGCGATCATCACCCGGTAGCCGTGCTGTGCCGCCAGCCGTTCCACCGTCGTCAGAATCTGGATATTGCTGTAACTCAACACACTGTCCACCAATAACCCGATCAGGTGCATGCTGCGTCCGGTCAAAGCCCGGGCGTTGAGATTCGGGCGGTATTGCAGGCGGGCCGCGACGGCGCGGATCCGCTCGGCGGTCTCCGGGCGCACCCGGATATTGGTGTCGCCGCCCGAAAGCACCTTCACCACCGTGGCCTTGCACACCCCGGCCTCACGGGCAATATCGATCAGTGTCACATTCGCCATAGCACTTCCGGGAGCCGTTTCTTTGTTTGATAACCCGAGTCTATTTTGTTGTTTATATTATAGCAAGGAAAAATGCCGCTGTCAAGAGGCGATACGGAAAAAATGCGATTTTTCCGGTTTTTCCCGGAATCGGGGTGAAAGCCCGGATCAGTTATCCGGGATGAAGTCGGCGACGAGGATCTCGCCGAGCTGCGGTTCGCCGGAGAGACATTGCCGGTAAAACATATCCACCAGTTTTCCGGCCATGACCGGATACTTCAGATCCAGGCGGCTTCCCAGCGCAATTTCGTTTTCAATAAATGAAAACGAATAGAGCTCGTAATCCACATGGATGCGGCGCCCGTGATTTTCCATGATACGCAGAATCATCGGGATATAAGCGCTGCAGGACAGAGTCAATGCCAGCTTGCCGCCGGCTTTGCCGATCTCCTCTTCCAGCCTGGTGGTGTCGCCATACAGATTCGGAATCATGACCAGGCGCGTCCGGTTCTCCTGCCGGATCCCGTACTCGTTCATGATTTCCGTGGCGCGCCCATGCAGCTGGAGCTTGCTTTCGATTCGGGCGCACTCTTCCTCGGAAGGAGCAAGATAGATCGTCCGTTTGCAGCGGGCGGCGGCCATGTGCAGAATCAGCCGGTCCAGTGCCGGGCGGTAGTCGGAGAATACCGTGTTGAAGTAGGGACGGTCGAAAGAGATCCTGGCGCACGGAATCTGTGCGGTGAGCAAATTTTGCCACCGTTCCATATTTACCCGTTCCGTGGCGTAAATGAAACCCGAATAATTGCTTTCGGCCTGCCGGAGATCGAAATCGTCCGGGAGTAAAAGCGACCGGTTGCCGTGCAGGAAAAGCCGCCGCTGCACCTCCTGCAAAATGGCGTCCCGCCATCGTGCCTGATGAAACGGTTCGTTTACCGGGGCGATCACGCCCACCGGCTTGGCAAGTACAGGCGGTTGTGCGAGGAGGTTGGCGATTTTGCTTTTCCGGCCGCGCTGCACTTCAAGCAGTCCGAGCGCCTGCAGCTCCTGCAGCACCTTATTGGCCGTACCGATGCTGATCCGGTACCGGGCCATCAGCGCTTTCATCGTAAAAAAATCATTTCCGGGCGTCATGGCTCCGGTTTTGATTTTATCGGCAAATTCCTCCACCAGGATTGCCGTCTTGCTTCTTCGCGATTTCCCCACCGGAATCCCCTTTCGTGCCTTCGCTTACCGATCCACATACAATAATTGCCGAATATGAAAAATGCAATTCACTTTATCTGGGATGCGTCTTTTTTCGAGCGAAAACCGAAGTTTCGGTACGGAGGTGTGAAGTGTATAATTGAATATGTTTCCGGCATAAATATCTATTAAGTTTTTTAAACGGTATTATGTCTTGCCGATTTTTATAAAAATTGTCAAAATATAGTTTTTTGTCGCATATTTGCTTGACATATCGAGAATAAGAATTACTTTAACTACTGTACTCATGAAGATTTCACCGGTTTGCCGGAGATACGGGTATTGTATGAGGGCTTATCGCGGATAGGCCCTGAAAACTTTTTGGAAAGAATCATGAAAGCTTGGCCGATTGCTCCGTTGTTTATGTTCAAATGGCTGCTGGGACCGGCGGTATGCCGGCGGCAGAGCCGGCCCCGTCATTCGAAAGTATATCTTTTGCGCGTGTCCCGTCAGAGTATCGCGTATCGTTCCAACTCGAAAGATGCCTGGAATATTCGCAGTTTTTACTTTCTTTTTTACAGTTTCCGGAGCCTGGAGCGGCTGCTGGGAAAAACGGATCCCGGCGGCGACGGCGCTTGAAGCGGCAATTTTTTTCCCTTTTTATGGAAGCGAAAAGTGGCACATTCCGGCAATCGGATGTATAGTACTGCGGTTTACCAAACCCCTATTACGAGAAACTGCATGATAAACAAGTGTTGCTTTACGGTCGGGCAATACCGCTGGCTGTTGGCGACTTTCGCCGCGGTGGTATGCTTCGGCGCATTGGATTGCCGGGAAATTTTTTCCGGAGATGAGACCCGGGTGGCCGGGATCGGTGCGGAAATGGCGGTTACCGGCGACTTCGTGGTCCCCCGGCTGAACGGCAAAGCATTTCTCGAATACCCTCCGGCATATTACTGGCTGGAAGCGGTTGCGTTTCGCTGTTTCGGCTTTGTCGACTGGGCGGCCAAGCTGCCGGCGGCATTGGCCGGCTGGCTCGGCGCCCTGACGGTATTCGCGCTGGGGCGCAAGCTTTGTTTCGGAACCGTCGCTTCGTTTCTCGCCGGAATCATGCTGGTGACCGGAGCGCAATATTTTGCCAATACCCGGACCTGCATGGTGGATATGCTGTTGGCATTTTTCGTGCTGGCGGGGGTGTATGCTTTTGCCGGTATGATGCGTGCGCGTCCCGGATGGCGCAAATGGTGTTGGTGGCTCGGCTTCGGTGCCGCGCTCGGCGGCGGGGTCTTTACCAAAGGGCTGATCGGCATTGTGATTCCGGTCGCGGCCATCGGCTCCTTTCTGGTGCTGGACGACTGGCGCCACCGGCGGATCCGGTGGATTCGTTACTGGGCGCTGGGAGCTGGCGTATTGCTGGGTTTGCTGCCGACGGCGGTGTGGATCGCCGAACTGTATGGGCACGCCGGGCAGGGGGCGGTGCATGAAGTATTGATCGTCAATAACTTCGGCCGCTTTTCCGGTTCGCAGGGCGATCATGTGGAGTCGCGGTTATAATATCGGGTGAAACTGCCGCAACCCTTCCAGCCGTGGGTGATTCTGTTGCCCGGAGGGCGGTGGGTGGTGTGGAATCGCGGCGGGGGGGA
>JAVBQJ010000098.1:0-47686 GCA_031549115.1 Victivallaceae bacterium | reverse complement strand
GCTGCGTCTGCGGCAGATATTGTTCAACCTGGTGGGGAACGCGGTCAAATTCACCAGCCGGGGCGGGGTCGATATTTCGGTGGAGTTCCGGCCGGAAACGGCTGAGGCCGGAACACTGGTTTTCCGGGTGGCCGACACCGGGGTCGGCATTTCGGAGGCGGACCGGAAGCTGCTGTTTCAGCCGTTCGTACAATCGAGCACGCAACGGGGGACGTGCGCGGCCAACGAGGGCACCGGTCTCGGGCTGGCCATCGTCGAACGGATGTTGCACAAGATGAACGGTTCGATCGCATTGTCCAGCGAAGTGGGGCGCGGTTCGGTGTTTACCGTGACCCTCCGCGATCTGCGATACCGCGCGGAGAAACCGGCTGCCGCGGCGACAGCGGACGATACCGCCGAAACCCTTGCGGCGGCGTCGGTATTGCTGGTCGATGACGTGCCGATGAATCTGAAAGTGATGTCGGCGATGTTGCGCCGGCTGGGAATTCAGGCGGAAACGGCGGAAAGCGGAGCCGGGGCGCTGGCGAAGCTCGAGTCCGGAAGCTTCGACTTCCTGTTGACCGATTTGTGGATGCCGGAGATGAACGGCGCGGAGCTGGCACGGCGGGTTCGGAATTCCGGGCGTTTTCCGGCGATGCGGATCATTGCCGTCACCGCCGATATCGAAAGCCGGGAAAACTTCGACATGACATTGTTCGATGCCGTTTTGCCCAAGCCGCTTACCATGGCGCGTGTGAAGCAGGCTTTGCAGATGACCGATGCGGTAACTTGATGGGGTGATTCTCGTAAAAAAGCAGAATCGGTGAGAAAAAACATGGGAACGTGGTGGTATTTTCGCGATCGGTTTGCTATACTTATAGAAAATGGATAAATGGTATGACGAAAGGAAGCGAATATGGCTGCTTATCCCCGGGCCTGGTGGCTCGAACTGATCGGTTTCGACCGGACCCAACCGGACATGGGAGTCGGACACCTGCTGGACAAGGCCGGATTCCAGCCGGACGCAATGGTGCTGCTGCTGTGGTCGAATGACTTCATTCACGCGCACCGGTCCGGCATGCCGGATGAAACGCTGCTGCGGCAGGACTGCGCCAGCTACTGGGGCCGTTCCACCGGTCTGGAGCACGGGCGCCAGCATTGGCGCCAGGGCGAGCTCAAGACGCTGATCCGCGAATTGCAGGCGCGCGGCATCGCGGTCTACTTTTCGGTCTTCGACCAGTTGATGAATCCGGAGGCGGAACAGCGTTTCGAGCTGACTGTCCCCGCCGCCTGGACCGATGCGCACCCCGAGGTCAAGTTCATCGCCCGGACCGGCGAAGTCATTCCGGCGCTGTGCCCGTGGAAGCGCCTCGCCGACGGCAGTTATTACGAAGATTTCTTCGTCGCCCGGCTCCGGCAGGTGATGCTGGATTACCGCTTCGACGGTTTTCACGGCGCCGACGGCTACATCCATCAGCGTGTGCCCGTTTACGAGGGCGACTTTTCCGACGATATGGTCGGACAGTCCGGCCTGCCGGCGGAGTGCCGTTGCGACGGCGATCCGGCGGCCCTGGCGCAGCGCGCCGACGCCATCTGGAGCCGCCACCGCAAGGAGTGGATCGACTTTCACTGCTGCCGCCACCGCGAATTCTGGGTCAAAACCGCCGATATGCTGCACGCGATCGACCGCAAGCTGATCGTCAACAGCATCTGGACCCGCGATCCGTTCGAAGCCCGCTACCGTTACGGCACCGATTACCGGACCATGACCGAGATCGGCGCCGACGCGGTGGTGCTCGAAGCGCCGGGAACCGTGCTCGAACTGGAAAACTGGCAGAATCCGGCCATCCGCCCGCTGTATTTGTTTATGGCGTCGCTGCTGCGGCTGCGCGCGGCGATGCCCGGCATGCCGATCTGGTTCATGAACGGCATCAAAGATACGATGGAGGAGTACAACGCCATTGAGCATGCGCCGATGAAGCTCGAAGCGGAGATCGAAGCGCTCCGGCACACCTTCTGCTTCAACGGGAGCGAATGGCGCCATTGTCTCGACGGCATTTTGTCGTGCCTGTCCGACGCGATGACCCGCAGTGAATGGCAGTGGCTGAAGCAGCGCTGGGACACCGCATTCGAAGTGCCCGAGCCCGCCGGTTACTCCGGCGCGACCGTGCTCTGGTCCGAGAAGGCGCTCGACCGGGAATTGACCGCCTATGCCCGGTGTCACCATACGTCGAGTTTTCATTTGCACGCGTGGCTGCTCGCCGCCGGCGCACCGGTCAACGCGATTGCCGATATCGGAGCATTGCCGCGGCTCTCCGGCCCGGTGGTGGTGCTGAACGAACGCTTCTTCCCGCCGGAGGAACAGGAGGCCCTGCGTCGCTATTCCGGACCGGTGATCCGCTGCGAATCGACCGGCGAACTCGCCGACGCGCCCCGCGATCCGGCCAGCTGGCTCGAAGAGCTCCCGGAACCGCCGATTCCCGCCGACACGCTGCGGGAATGGGTGGCGCAAATTCATGCTGCCGTCCGCGTCCCGGTGATGAAATCCGGCAACGGCCATGTCTGGAGCCTCGAAACCGGCGGCGGCCGCGAGCGTTTGACGGTGTTGAACGACGCCGGTTACTATCAGTCCACCGTGGTCGAACTGCCGGTTGCGCCCGTAACCGCCGTCGGCAAAGTCAACAGCGTCCTCCCGATCGTCCGCGGGGAAACTCCGGAACAACTTCATATCAAGTTGCCGCCCCACGGTATCGTGGTGGTGGAGTTGAGTCCGTAGCTGATGGGTGCCGCCGGTGTGGCTTGAGTGTGGTGATTATGACAGAGTAGTCGGGACCGAGTCCCGGCAACCGCGGGGGCCTGCCCCCATTCCCCCGGATCGCTCAGCCGCTCGGCTTCACGTTTTTGCCGCCACCGGGCGGCAAAAACTCCATTCGCTGCTCACTCCCTACCGGTCGTTCGTACGCGACCCCCTCAGCGCGCTAAGCGCGCCGTTCGCCGGGGGAGGCTCCATGCCGCGCTCCTTGGCGCAAGCTTCGCTGCGCCAATTCCTAGCGGCATGGTCGCGCCTGACCGGCGCTCCGACCAGTGCGCGCTCACGAGTTAATAGTGATGCGGAGGGCGCGTGACAACGGCTGAATCATGTCGAGTCTCGCAGTCGTTTGCCATTGCATATTGGAGGCGGTTAATTTGACGGCAGGCGTGGGTCCCCCAAGGGGTAGCAGGGGACGATGGCGAATCGTCCCCGGAGGCGCCCGCCCGCCGTGGTCGGCAGTAGCGGCGGCCTTTGTGGTGGTCTGGCCGGTTTTACGCGGCAACAAGCTATCCCGGAAGAATTTCCAAAAGGTCGCGGAGGATATGGCATAGCCATATCCGCAGCAGAGGTGCAGGGTCCTGTGACCCTGCCGGGGTGGCGTGGAGGGCGAGAAGCCCTCCACATTCCCCTGACGCTTACCGCAGCCCGACGGCTTTGCGGACGCGCTGCATGGTGTTTTCAGCGACTTCGCGGGCACGTTCGGCGCCGTGGGCGAGGACGCTCCAGACGTAATCCATGTTGTTGGCGAGCTCCTCGCGACGCTCGCGTTCGGCACGGAACTTCTCCCACATCAATTCGAACAGCGCCTGCTTGGCGTGGCCGTAGCCGTAATTGCCGCGGGCGTAATTTTCGCGCATTTCCTGCTGCTGTTCCGGTGTGGCGAACAGCTTGTACAACGCGAATACGTTGCAACTTTCGGGGTCTTTGACATCATCCATGCCTTTGGAATCGGTGACGATCGACATGACGGTTTTCCGGATGGCTTTTTCTTTGCCGAAGATCGGAATGATGTTGTTGTAGCTTTTGGACATCTTCTGGCCGTCGAGGCCGGGGATGACCGCGGCGTCTTCGCGGATCTGGGCTTCGGGAACCACGAAGATTTCGCCGTACTGCTGGTTGAAGCGGATGGCGAGGTCGCGGGTGATTTCCAGATGCTGCTTCTGGTCCTTGCCGACCGGAACCAGGTTGGTGTCGTAAATGAGAATGTCGGCAGCCATCAGCACCGGGTAGGAAAAGAGGCCGTTGTTGGGCGCGAAGCCCTTGGCGACCTTGTCCTTGTAGCTGTGGGCGCGTTCGAGGAAGCCGACGGTGGTGATGCAGTTGAGAATCCACATCAGCTCGGTCACGGCGGGAACTTCGGACTGGCGGAAAAACGCGTTTTTGTCGGCGTCGAAACCGCATGCCAGCAGGTCCAGCGTCAGGCCGGCGACCCGTTCGCGCAGTTCTTCGGGCGCGGGCTGTGTCGTCAATGAATGGTAGTCGGCGATAAATAGAAAGGTTTCTCCCTGCCTGGACAGATCCACCGTCGGCTTGATTCCTCCGAAGTAGTTGCCGATGTGAGGGGTGCCGCTGGGCTGAATTCCGGTGATAACACGCATGGTTCCGAATGTTCCTTAACGATATTGATTGATGATGTCGCGTAATTCGGCGGCCGCGGCGCGGGCGCAGTCGGCGAAATCGTCGCCCTTGGAGGCATAAATGATTCCGCGCGAAGAATTGATCACCAGCCCGGCGCCGTCGGCGGTTTTGCCGTTGGCGAGCACCTTGGCGACATCGCCGCCCTGGGCGCCGACCCCCGGAACCAGGAACGGCATTTCCGGGCAGAGCGAACGGATGCGTCCCAGTTCCTCCGGATAAGTAGCGCCGACCACCAGCATCACATTGCCGTTGCCGTTCCAGCGCTCCTGCGCCAGGCGGGCGACATGCTCGTAGACCGGCATGCCGTCGGCGACCAGATTCTGCAGATCGCTGCCGCCCGGATTCGAGGTCCGGCACAGGATGATCACACCGCGGTCGGCGTAGTCGAGAAACGGCTGCAGCGCATCGGTTCCCATATAGGGGTTGACGGTCACGGCGTCGGCATGGTAACGCTCGAACGCCTCTTTCGCGTACATCTGCGCGGTGGCGCCGATGTCGCCGCGTTTGACGTCGAGAATCACCGGCACGGCCGGAAAACGTTCATGGATGTAGTCGATGGTCATCGCCAGTTCGGCATCGGCGTCGCTGCCGGCGTAGTAGGCCGCCTGCGGTTTGTACGCGCACACCAGATCGCCGGTGGCATCGATCAGCCGGCGGTTGAATTCGAAAATCGGATATTCGGCCCCCGCGACCGCCGCCGGCAGCTTTTTCGGATCGGGGTCCAGCCCGACGCACACGAGGGAACGGTTGTTCTGCCACGCCTGGCGCAGCTTGTCCATGAAGTTCATTGTCAGATTCTTCCGGGGTGAAGTATTATCATAATGGTTTGCATGCGGGGTGTTTCGGACGGTTTTCAGTCGCGGCCGCTCTCGTACACATCCTGCTGTACGGCGGTGACCACAAACATATCGCTGACTACATCCAACGACAGGAGGTTCAGTTGCCCGTAAACCAGAAAACGCGTCGATTTGTCGGCCGGAATCGCCTCGATGATCGGAAAGGCGACATCGACGAAAACCATATTTTCGCCATGCAGCAACAACGGCGCCCGCTCCGGCGGCGGCAGATCCGGCGAAAATTCCGGCTGGACGGTGTACCATTCCGCATTGGCCGCCTCTTCCGGGGTTTCATCCGAACGCAACGGCCGGAAATTCAGGATGATGTTGTTCGGCTCGGCCATGTACCACTCTTCGATCTTGATGCTGTTGCGGTCGCGGTTTTTCAGCCGGAAACGCAACTGCGCCGGTTGGCCGGAGGGAAATTCCTTCTGCCCCGGACAGGTTAATTCCAGATTGTAGTTGCTTAAGGCGCCATAGGCCAGATGGAGTCCGGCGTCCGGAGTCGAAATCAGCCTCTGGTCGGCCTTGGACGCGGAAAAATCGACGCATCCGGACCAGCACAGGAGCGCGGCGGCGAACAACCAGAACAGTTGCTTCATAGTACCCTCGGCGCCTTTTTGGTGTCGCGCTTGTTGCGCGCCCCGATTTTACTGCGCAAAACGGTAATGAAAACGATGAGCGAAACGATGATCCAGATCCACTTGCCGGCGGTGGTCTGGAGAAGTTTTTCGACGCTCCAGCCGGTTTCACTTTCGTCGTTGCCGCCGCCGGCGATGACCACCACTACGCCGAGGATGACGTAATAGGCGCCGGACCACAGCGCGGTACAGGCGATCGCGGAAAGCACTTTAAAAGTGTAATACCCGATATGCTCGCTCACGGTCCCGGCCGGATAGGGAGAGTGCGCCGGGCCGATATGTTTGCGCTTGCTCATAAGATTCGTCTCCTGAATTGGTTTAACACATAATAATACCACCGGAATGATGATTTTTCAAGTTGCCGGAGAAAAAATGGTGCAATCCGGCACATAAGGAGAGGAAGATGTGGGGCTCCGCGCCCCCACGCCTCCCGGCAGGGTGACCCGCGTACGCTCGCTGACGCGAGCTTACTATTGGATATGGCTGCGCCATATCCTCCGCGACCTTTTGGACAGGGAGGAGCAGCGGTTGGGCCGGTGTGCCGTGGATGTGGACTCGACATGATGCAACCGTTGTCACGCCCCCTCCGCAACACCACCCACTTGTGATTGCGCACGGGCCGGAGCGCCGGTCAGGTGGCCGGCTGGGAATTGCCGGGATTCGGTCCTGCATCCACCATCAAACTCACCACACTTCGCCGCACCGGCGGCGCACATTGAGGCCAGTGGGCGTGTGAAACGGACTGACACTCGCCATATCCGTCAGGCGTTGGCGCGGCGGAAGAGCAGCCGGAAGGCCTTTCTGACCGCGGGACCGGCGACGAACAGCTGCCACAGCATTGCCATCGGCAGATTCACGAGAAACGTCGCCAGCCAGACCTCGCCCAGGCGGGCCGGATCGAATTTGAAGATCAACGTCGCGGCAAAGCTCATCAGCGGGCACATGACCAATACTGTAAGCACAGGCACGCACAGGAAAAGCATTCCCGGCGGAACCGCCAGCCGCCGGATCAGCTGCCGGACCAGCGGCGCGGCAATGAAGTGCTGTACCGCCATGACGACAACCCACATCAGCGGCAAATCCACCACCAGCGCCCAAAACAAAGCTTCCGGTGAAGCCCCCTGCAACAGCAGATTGTAGGTTTCCATCGCTGCGGTCATCGCCAGAGCCATCATGGCCAGAAAGACGATTTTTTCCATTCCTGTCTGCGGCATATTCCCCGAATCCTTTCCATAAAAAAAGTGCCGATCAACTGGACTTATGTGATCGGCACTGCTCGTTGTAAAAAAATATTTGTGATTGTATTATACTATACCGCCGGATCGGCGTTTTTTCAAGTATCGCCGCATGTTGACTGTTCTAACGGGAAAAATGAGGGTGCAGTATTGAAAAAAACGGTTTTCATGATATTTTTATGATACGACTAATGCATAATATACGGGATGAATGGATGAAAAAATTTTGGTCTTCGTTTTGGCGGGCGCCGGAGCCCGGGTTTGAGACGGCGTGTCCGACGGAACGGATTTTCTGGAGCTTCTGTGCTTTTTGGTTCGTCTGGTGGAGTCTGCTTCCGGTTGTTTCGCTGGGAAACGACTTCATCGACATTCTCGAAAATATCGTCTGGGGACGGCACTTCCAGTTCGGTTACGACAAAAACCCGTATCTGGGCGCGTGGCTGGGAAATGGCTTCCATGTGCTGACCGGCGGCGGCTTGTGGATCAATTATGTGTTGAGCCAGGTGTTCGTGATCGCCGGCTTCTGGGCGGTGTGGCGGCTGGGACGGCGGATGGTGTCGGCGCCGGCGGCGCTGATTTCGGTGCTGGCGCTGGCCGCGATCAACTTCTACGGCATCAAGGCGACCGAGCTGTGCGACGACGTGATGGAGCTGGGACTGTGGCCGTTGACGATCTATAGCTTTTACCGGGCCTTGAATGACGGGCACCGCTGGCGCGACTGGCTGGCGACCGGCTTGCTGGCCGGAATGGCGTTGATGACCAAGTATTACGCGGTGGTGCTGTTCATCCCGATGCTGCTGTTGCTGCTGACCACGGCGAAAGGCAGGCGGGCATGGTCGCAGACGCCGTTCTATGTGGCAGGATTGCTCGCTTTGGCGGTGTGTCTGCCGAATTTATGGTGGCTGGTCGACAACCAGATGGTCGCGGTCGATTACGCGTTGACCCGGGCGTCGCTGGCGGAGGGGGTCAGCTCCAATTGGGTGGTGCATCTGTACCAGCCCTGGCGGGCATTCCAGCGGGCGCTGGGCGTAGCCGGGATTCCGCTGGTTTTCCTGGCGCTCTTGTTCTTCCCCCGGAACCGGACGCCGCGCTCCGGCGGCCCCATCGACCGCTTCAACCGGACGTTTCTGATCTGGTTTGTCGCCGGACCGTTCGGCATTACGCTGCTGTTTGCGCTGATCTCCGGCGGGTCGATCAATTATTCATGGGTGCTGCCGTGTTTTCCCTTGCTGCCGTTGTTGACGGTATATTGGATGCGGCCGCGTTTGAATCCGCTGCGGGTGAAGTTGTTCACCGGCGCGATGGTGCTGATGGGGGTGGTATTCGGGGCGACCTTCTGCGTCCGTTCGATGTACCAGCAGCCGTACCTGAAACGCCGCTGCGACTATGAAAACTATCCGGGGCGCGAACTCAGCTGCCGGGTGACGGAGGCGTGGCATGCGCAATACGCCGGCGCACTGCCGTTCGTGATCGGCAATCGGGTGGCGGCGTGCAATATCGCGGTGTATTCCCCGGACCGGCCGGAGGCGTATTTTTCCGCCGATCCGCGCTTCAGCCAATGGATCGACGAAGCGGATATCCGCCGTGACGGTGCGGTGATGCTGTGGATGGGCACAGCCGAAGAAAAGCCGGAATTTCTTGCCCGTTTCGCCGCGCCCGATTACCGGGTGAGCGATATCGTCACCGTGGAGGTGCCGCGGGCGACGGCGCCGTGGTTCCGGCAATGGTTCGGCGAAGAGCCGAAAGCTTACACCGCCAGCTATTGCTTCCTGGTGCCGGAATCGGCGGAATAGCCTGGATATTGCGCGAAGGTACTTTCGTTTTAGGTTTGAGATGCTGAAAAAGCAGAAAATGTTTATTTTTTCGCAGTATTGTGGAAGTTTTTTCACGGTTTTTGCATTATACTCTAAAAAAGCCAAGAGACACCGGTAATGTGTTTCCCGGTTGTTCGGCAAGACAGAAAAAGGCGGATAAGCGTATTATGGTTCCGGAAAAGTGGATATGGACTGAGTTGCTGGCTTTTGACAATACGGCCGCCGATTATGGGGTGGCCGCCTATCTGGAGCGTATCGGCTTTGTGCCGGATGGGATATCGCTTCTGTTGTCTTCGCCCGATCTGGTGCTGCTGCACCGGGGGCTGGAGGAGGAATATGAACTCTATCCGGACAATTGCTCCCGGGTGGGGCATGACGGCAACGAGGAGCGTTCCCGGCAACGATGGACCAACTTTCAGCTGCGGTCGCTGACGGCATTGCTGCAACGCGATAAGGTTGCGGTATTCCCGTCGTTTTTTCCGAATTACCTGCATGACCGTTTTCACCCGGAGTGGGCGAGCCGCCACCCCGAGGTGTTGATTGTTTACGACACGCTCGGCGTCACCCCCGGTGTCGAACCGCTGGCGCGGTTGCATGACGGCAGATATTTCGAGGATATTTTTGCGGAACGGCTGCGGCAAGTGATGCTGGATTACGGCTTCGATGGTTTCCACGGCCCGGACGGCTGCGGTCCGGCCGGCGTGCTGGCGCATAACGATATTTCCGACGGGATGATCGCGCAGTTCTGCGAATTTCTCGGCGATGCGGCTCCGGCGGAGCTGCTGCAGCCGACCAATCATGTGGTGGAGCGGCTGACGGCGCGGATGGAATGGCTGTGGACGCATTTACGCCGGGAGTGGATCGACTTCAATTGCCGCCGCTGGGAGTCCTTCTGGGGCAAGCAGGCGCGGATGCTGAAATCGATCGGCCGGAAGTCGATGATCAATTCACCGAATACCAAAGGGGCGTTCGAGGGAATTTACCAGCACGGGGTCGACTACCGCCGGATCGCGGAGCTGGGAGTGGATTATCTGCTGGTGGAAACGGTGGCGGCGAATCTGGAGCTGATCTTCGGCGGCGCCGAGCGTCACTTCGACTTCGCCGCGACGTTGCTGGATCTGCGGGCGATGGCGCCGCAGATGGAAGTAATCTTTCTCTTCGGCGTGAAGGACGTGGTGGAGAGTTACGATCTCCTGCGCCACGCGCCCGGCCGCCTGGAACGGGAATTTTTCACCGTGGCCAATCAATACCGGCGTTGCGGGGACGGGAGTCTGTGCCGCGCGGCGGATGGCTTCATGGTCTGTCTCGGCGACGGATTGAAGCCCGACGAATGGAGTTATCTGCGGCAGCAATGGACGGTCGGATACGGCTTCGAGCCGGTGCGGGCGGGGGACTTCACCTGGATTTGGAGCGATACGGCGATCGACGCGCTGTTGGAGGATTATCCGCGGCACGGGACTTGGCCCGGCTTCAAGGTGATCGGCCATTTGACCGGCAATTACGATATCGCCGTCCAGAGTGTGGCGCGCATTGCCGATCTGGAGGGTGTGACCGGGCCGGTGATCGTTCCCAACGCCGATCTTCTGACCGGCGCCGAATTGGACCGCCTGAAGCGTTACAGTCGCGGACCGGTATTGCTGGTCGGCAACTTCGCCGCGGGAGAAATTCCTTCGGATGCGGAGGCGGTTTCTGTCCCGATCGGCGGCGATTACCGGCTGACGGCGATGCTGCTGCACGGCGGTACAACATCGTGCGACCGGCTGGACGCGGTTCCGGCGACCTTTGCCGGGACGCCGCCGCCGGCTTATTTCTGGATCGATACCGAATACATGAGTATTCCGAAGGAATTCTGGGATCGGGTCGCCGCGATGATGCGCCGGGTGCGTGACGGAAAGGTGGCGGCGGTGAAGACGGAGGGTGAACTGCGCCTGCTGTCGATGGAGGATGCGGCGGGGAAGCTGCGGGTCGGATTGGTTTCGGTGCGGCCGCGTTATCTGGAGCCCGAATGGACCTTCAAGCAGACGCCCGAATGCGTCGTCAAGGTTTCCGGTTTCCCGTATACGCCGGTAAGGATGGATGACGCCGGGCGCGTTGGAACCGGCTACAATTGTACGCCGCTGCATATTCCGCCCTGCGGGATCATTGTGCTTGAAGCTACGCCGGGTAAAGCGGATAAAGAATAATTTTCGGGAACGGTTCAACAACCCAAGGAGGGAAACCATGAAAAGAAGTCGATTCACGCTCATCGAGCTCCTGGTCGTGATCGCGATCATCGCCATCCTGGCAAGTATGCTGCTGCCGGCGTTGTCGAAGGCGCGCTCGGCGGCGCAGGCGATCAAGTGCACCAGCAACCTCAAGCAGTTCGGCCTGGCATTCGCGATGTTTCGCGGTGATTCGAACGGTCAATATCCGGTCGATGTGTTCGCCGCCAACAGCGGTTGGGCCGAGCACTGGCTGGCGCGCCTGGTCACCGACAGCGCGTATTTGCCGATGTCGGAGGAGAAGTTCGCCAATCCGCTGGCCGGCGGGGCGATCTGGGACTGCGGTACGACGCAGATTGCAATCTGCCCGAGCCAGGGGACGCACGTGTTGCGCGGCCTGTACCGCGCCAGCGATTATGTCACCAATCATTATGTATTCTGTGCGCCGCAGCCGATTACCAATCCGTCGGCGACGATGGTGCTGGGGGACGGCAAAGCGGTCGCCGTGACGGAGAGTGCGCCCAGTTTTTTCTCGCACCGTACCGAGGTGATCGGCACCGGCAGTCTGATCGGGCCGGTTCATGATAACAAGGTGAATATGCTCTTCGACGACGGCCACGTGGACAAAGCCAGCCAGCAGCAGCTCTCCGATACGGCTGCGTTCACCGACGATATGCCGTTTTGAAGACCTTTTGAACGATGAATAGAGCAAAGGGGAGTTGGGGGCGCCGGATCATGTTGGGCGCCGGTATTTTGGCCGGGGGAGTTTTCGCTCCCCTGCCGGTCCATGCGGCTGCGGCGCGGACGCTTGACGCCGATGCCGTTCTGGCGCAACCGCCCGCAACCTCGGTGAAGTTCGCTTCGGTGGGGGATACCCGGATGGCGTTTATCGATGGCAAACCCTGTTCGCTGTTGGGCTGGGGTGCGATCGTCAACCACAACGTCGATGAGCGCAGCCTGGAAATGATGCTGAAGGAAAGCGATTTCCCGACCGCCCGGCTGGTGGTGCCGCTGGGGAAACCGGTCCCGCCGATTGCCTACGGCGCGCCGTCGTGGACGGGCCCGGATACCTACAATTGGGAGTATCTGGATGGAGAACTGGCGCGGCTGACCACCGCCAATCCGGAAATCAAAGTGATCCTGAATCTGGTGTTCGACAGCCCCGATTGGTGGGGTGGGGTCTACCCCGACGCGGTGACGGCGGAGGGAAAGGCGGACTACCTCTCCAGTGCCTGGCAACGGGAAGGCGACAAGGCGCTGCGGCAGTTGATCGCCCATCTGCAAAGTGGGTCCTATGCCGAAACCGTGATCGGCTATACGCTGTTCAACGGCGGTTCGCTGGACTGCAACTGGTCGCCCGATATTTTCACCGCGGCGGCGCTCGGGCATTTCCGGGATTTCCTGCGGGAGCGCTACCAAAATGACGCGGCGCTGCAACGGGCATGGCAAGACGACACAGTGACTTTGGCTGCGGCGACGCCGACGCTGGACTATGCGGCGGAGAAAGAACGCTATCCATTGATCTTCGTCCCGTCGCGTTACCGGCGCCTCGCCGATTCCATCGAGTTTGCCGACTGGGCGCAGAATCTCTTTATGCGCCAATTCGCGGCGACGGTGAAAGAGGCGACGCAGCATCGCCGGCTGGCCGGGGTCCGTACCGGCAACTTGTTGTTCGGATTCTGGGGGCGCGGTTTCACTTCGTACGGGCAATATGCGCAGTGGGGCGGCGACCGGCATTACGAACTGCTCGACGACCCGAATATCGACTATCTGGAGCAGTGGGACCCCTATCCGGGGCGCGGTCTCGGCGATTGGGGTTCGCTGGCGCCGGTGAATCCGGTTCGCGGGCTGGCGCTCAAAGGCAAAGCGATGGTATTGCAGGATGACGTCCGGCCGCATATCGGCGAGGACAGAGGCTATGGCGCCACCGCCAACCTCGAGGAAACGCTGGCGAAGCAGAAGCTGGTATATCTGAATGCGATGACGCAGGGGATGAATCCGTATTTATGGCAGATGAGCTATACCTACGCGATTCCGGAGGTGATGCCGCTGTGGCGGCAGCTGCAGGACATCTGGCAGCGCAGTTTTCAACTGCCGCGCCGCAGCGTCGCGGAGGTCGCGGTGGTGGTCGATGCCGATATGCAGCGCTTCATCGGGCGCGATCTCGAATTCGAAAGTCCGACCCGTGGCTTCGCGCTGCTCGATTATCCGCGCTACACCTGGGCGCGCGGCGGCGCGGCCTACGATATGATCCTGCTGGACCAGGTGGCGGATAGCGATTACAAGGTCTATGTGTTTTTCCATACCTTCAAACTGGACGCCGAAGAAATTGCCGCGATCCACCGGACGCTTGCCGCCAATCACGCGGTGGCGTTTTTCGTCTGGAACGATGGCGTCATCGATGGCGGCGAGGCGTTTTCGATCGACAATGCCTCGCGTCTGGCGGGGATGAAGCTGGCGTTGTCCGAGCAGGAATTGAGTTGGCAGATGCGGCCGGAGCCGGAGTTGATTGCCGCCGGATTCGACGCCGGGCGGGCGCTCGGGGTATTGGACCGGCAGGAACCCGGCGAACCCGCGGAAGTGACGGCACGGGTTTATCCGCCGACGCTGACCGTGGAGGATGCCGGCGCCGTGGCATTGGGACGCAGTGCCGACATGCCGGAAAAGGTGGTGCTGGCGCAAAAGGCGCAGGAGGGCTGGACGGCGATCTATTCGCAGTCGCCGATCCTGGCGCCGGGGCTGCTGCGTTACGCCATCCGGGAGGCCGGCGCGTTCGAATATCTGGACAGTGACGACGCGCTGTTCGTCAACAGTGATTTCATCGGGGTGCATACCCGCTCGACGACCCGGCAGGTTACGCTGCGGCTACCGGAGCCGGGGATGTTGTACGAGCCTTTCCGGCAATGGGAATTGGCGGAGGCGGAGGTGTTTACGCTCGAGGTCGAGCCGAAGGAAACCTACTGGTTCTTTCGCGGCTCCCGGGTGGAGTGGGAGGCGCTGAGTCAGGAAAAATCCAGATAGGGAATCGCGCGGGCGGCCAGTTTGCCCTTGATGCCGACGATGCCGAGATGGGTGATCCGGCACAGCCGCCGCGCTTCCAGGATCCGGTCCACCGAAATCGGGCCCAGCCCCGGCACCCGCAGCAGGCTTTCCTTGTCGGCGCTTTGAATCCGCACCGGAAAAAACTCCGGGTGATGCTGGGCCCAGATCATTTTCGGGTCCGCGTCCAATGCCAGATTGCCGCCGGTATCGAAAATCAGTTCGCCGGTGGCGAAGTGATAGCGCCGCAACAGCCAGTCCGCCTGGTACAGCCGGTGCTCCCGGGTCAGCCGGTCCTCCGGAGCCAGGGTGAAATTGTTTTCGCCCGGCAGTGATGTTTCGCCCAGCCCCGGCTGGTAGGCGGAAAAATACACCCGCTCGAAATGCAACCGGTTGTAGATTCCGTCCATGTACCGGACGATTTCATGATCGCTCTCGTCCGAAGCGCCGACGATGAACTGGGTGGTGCAACGGATCCGGGCAAATTTTTCCCCCCGCGCCGTCTCGCGGGCGAGATACTTGAGCGGGGCGACGATGTCACGGTCGAAGTGTTTGGAATCCGACAGCTTGCGGAAGTGCTTTTCGCCCGGCACTTCGATATTCAGCGACACCGCGCTGGCCAATTGCAACGCTTCCGCAATCGCCGCCTCGGAGGCGCCGGGGATGATCTTCAAATGAATATAGCCGCGATATTGGTAACGCTGCCGGAGTATCCGGGCGGTCGCCAGCAGCCGCTCCATGGTCCGGTCCGGCGTCCCGATCACCCCGGAACTCAAAAACAATCCGAGCAGCCAACGCTTTTTCTGGTAGTCGAAAAATACCCTGGCCGCCTCCTCCGGCGTCAGCGCGCAACGCTGTGCGTTGGCATTGCTGCGCAACGGACAATAACGGCAATCGTTGCTGCAGCCGTTGGAAAGCAGCGTCTTGAACATGACGCCGTAACCGCCCGCCGCCAACGGCACCGGATACAGCCAACGCCCGTCCAGTCCGCGCCGCCGCCGGTCCTGCGCCGAACTCCCGCAGGCACAAGCCAGATCATACTGCGAATCCGCAGAAAGAATCTCCAGTTTTCGCATCGTATCCATGAGATGCAGGCGCCTTGGGGAAAAGAGAAGGGACCCCTTTTGAGGAAAGGGGTCCCTTCACTCCAGCCCCAAACCCCATCACTCATCCCCCCTCAAACCTTTTTGTGTACGATTTATGGATTTGCATCGCAAATCCATAAATCGGAGCTGCAAAGATCGGGAGATAAGCTTAAAAACCGTACCGGACTTGAATGGAAAAGGGTTATCCCCATCCCAAACTCATTTTTTGCCCAACGAGACAAAAAATTACGTTGAAAAGGTTTGAGGTGGATGAGTGGAGGGGTCCGGGGAGGAGAGAAGGCAGCCCCTTTCCTCAAAAGGGGGGCCTTCTCTTCTCCCCGGGAAGCCTCAACTTACCCCTCGAATTTTTTATAAGCGACGACGCCGTTGTGGCCGCCGAATCCGAGGTTGATGTTCAGAGCCACGTTGATCGGGCGTTCTTTGGCCGTATTCGGCGTGATGTCCAGATCGCACTCGGGATCGGGCGTCTCGTAATTGATCGTCGGCGGCACGATGCCGTTGCGAATGGCGCAGACGCAGGCGATCGATTCGAGGCCACCGGCGGCGCCGAGGCTATGACCGGTGGCACCTTTGGTGCTGCTGACGGAGACCGTGTAGGCGGCATCGCCGAGGGCGTCTTTCAGCGCCATGGTTTCGTACTTGTCATTGAGTTCGGTACTGGTACCGTGGGCGTTGACGTAGTCGACCTGTTCCGGCGCGAGACCGGCGTGCTTGAGCGCCATTTTGATGGCGCGGGCGGCGCCGTCGCCTTCCGGGTGCGGCGACGTGATGTGATACGCGTCGCCGGTGGCGCCGTAGCCGACGATTTCGGCCAGGATATTGGCGCCGCGCTTGCGGGCGTGCTCGAGCTCTTCGATGATCAGGACACCGGCGCCTTCGGACATCACGAAGCCGTCGCGGTTGGCGTCAAACGGGCGGCTGGCATGCTTGGGGTCGTCGTTGCGCGAGCTCATCGCTTTCAAGGAGCAGAAACCGGCAAAGCCGATCGGAACGATGGTGGCTTCCGCGCCGCCGGTGATCATCACGTCCGCGTCGTCGCGCTTGATCATCCAGTAGGCTTCACCGATGGAGTGACAGCCGGAAGAACAGGCGGTCACCAATCCGAGGTTGGGGCCCTTGGCCTGGTAGCGTATGGAGATATTACCGGAGGCGAGGTCGCCGATCAGCATCGGGATCAGAAACGGACTGACCCGCGACGGTCCGCGTTCGAGCAGGACCTGCATCTGTTCGGAGAATGTCGCCATCCCGCCGATGCCGCTGGAAACCAGGACGCCGACGCGCTCGGGATCGATCCCGGAGCCTTCGAGTTCCAACGGCAGGCCGGCCGCTTTCATGGCTTCATCGGCAGCGGCGATGGCATATTGGCAGAAAAGGTCGAGCCGCTTGGCTTCCTTTGCCGGCATATATTGCGAAATGTCGAAGTTTTTTACTTCGCCGGCGATCTGCGTGCGATAATCCGTCGCATCAAACCGGGTCACCCGATCCAAGCCGCAACGGCCGTTAACTAAGGCATCCCAGAAGTCCGCCGTGTTGTTGCCCACGCACGAAATAACCCCGGTGCCGGTGATTACTACCCGTCTGTCATTCATACAGAACTCACCCCCGCTGTTTTATACAATAGAGCTTATCAACGAATAAACAAAAACGCTCTGTTTGGCATCAAACCGCCATTCACTTGTCGAAAAAAATGGTAGATACGTCCGGTATCCCCCATTTTTTTCGACTGCGCGATTGACTATTTGCTGCTGAAACATAGCATTTCCATTATTCGTTGATAAACTCAAAGAAAAACGGACCTTCCTGCCGGCCGCAAACCACCCATACCGGATAAAACACCGGCTGAATGAATTTGCGACTCCTTGCCTGCGAAACAAGCGGATACACTCCAGTTGCAGGACTCATGCGGGAGGCCCGTCATTCGAAAAGAGTCACCTGACGATAGAGATCGCTCTCTATTAGTCCTGGCTCTTGCTGGAGATATACTTGATCGCCGCGCCGACGGTGGTCAGCTTTTCGGCATCTTCGTCCGGAATGTCCGAACCGAATTCTTCTTCAAACGCCATCACCAGTTCGACGAGGTCCAGAGAGTCGGCGCCCAAGTCTTCGATGAACTTGGCATCTTCGCTCACCTGGTCTTCGGCCACACCGAGCTGATCGACAACGATCTTCTTCACTTTTTCCGCAACATCAGACATCTTAAAAGTCCTCCTTGAGTAATTCTCTACGTCGCTATATCATACTTTCTTCCGGAGCCGTATTTCAGGCAACTCCGCAATCTCTTATACTATGCCGTGTTTTTTTTAAATTTCAAGTCGCCTTTCCGGAAAAGTCCGAAAAAATACTTCCCGGATTCCCGCCCGGCAATCAAACCTCCAGCCGCTGCTTCCGGCACCAGTGCGAGAGCGCGGCGCCGGAAGAGAAACCGAGGCGGTCGGCGATTTCCTTGCGGCGCAAGCCGGATTTAAGGCACTCGGTCAGCTGCGACATTCGCAGCCGGTTGATGTATTCGTGCGGCGTACAGCCGGCATATTGGCGGAACAGCCGCAGGAAATGCGCCCGGCTGAATCCGGTCATCCGCGCCATGTCTTCGATGCTGTCGCCGATGCCGAGGCTGGTTGCCAGATGTTTGGTCAGCGCCTCCATGGCTTCCCAGCCGCGTTCGGCGGCGGGACGGCTGTTCCCGCCGTCTCCGGCCCATTGTGCGGCCACATCGGCGAAAACCACGCCGAGACAGGACTTCAGTTCGGCACGGCGGATCGGGGAGGGGGCGGCGAAGCAGCGGGTCCAGGAGTGATGCACCATCCGGGCCAGCTCCGGCGTCTTGTTCCAGTAGCGCGCCGCCGCCTGCCAGCCGTCGGGGGTCACCCGCACCAGCTGTCCGGAGAAGGCGTCGGGCAATGGAAACAGCCAGAGATGCAGTCCGGGCGGCGTTCCCGGCGGGTAGCCCTGGAAGTGACGCTGCCGGTTGTGGAACAGAAAGAGACTTCCGGGGGTACCCGCATAATGGCAATCCTCCAGCATGCATTCGACGGAGCCCGAAAGCACCAGCATGATTTCCCGGTAGCTGTGGCAGTCGATCGGCACCGGCAGATGCCGCTTTTCCGGCACCAGGTGCGCCTCCTGCCTTGGGAACGCGGTGGCGATCACCTGGCGGCGGCCGTCATCCAGGAGGATGCTTTCTTCCGCTTCCGTCAAAATGCCCATAGTATCCTTTCGATCATGAAAATGAGACTTTTCATCAACATTGTCCATGATAAGATAGTTGCCTTTGCGGCAAATTCAAGGTATAATTTATAAACAGAACTCAAAAACAGGAGGTGTTACAATGGCAAATCTGGCAATCAATGGCGGTCGTGCGGTTTCTGAAACGTTGTTTCCGGTGCTTCCGTGGCCTCCGGTCAAGGAGTCGACGGCGGACAAGCTCAAAGAAATCTACATGTCGCGCGCATGGTCGTTCAACAGCGAGACCGAGCAGGCATTCGAAACCGAGTTCGCCCGCTACCACGGCGCCAAATACGGTATCTTTATGGCCAACGGCACGGTGACGCTGGAATGCGCGCTGGAGGCGCTCGGCATCGGCCTCGGCGACGAGGTGATCGTCCCGGGACTGACCTGGATCGCCACCGCGATGGCGGTGCGTTATGTCGGCGCGACTCCGGTTTTCGCCGATATCGAACCGACGACGCTGTGTCTGGATCCGAAAGCGGTCGAAGCGGCGATCACGCCGGCGACCCGCGCGATCATCCCGGTGCACTTGTACGGCAGTACCGCCGACCTGGACGCGCTGCAGGCCATCGCCGACCGGCATCAGCTGGCGATCATCGAGGACTGCGCGCACATGCAGGGCGGCTTCTGGAACGGCCGCGGCGTCGGCAGTTGGGGCGCGATCGGTTCGTTCAGCTTCCAGCAGTCTAAAACCCTGGCCGCCGGCGAAAGCGGCATCTGCCTGACCAACGATGCCAAGCTGGCGGAGTTGCTCTACCGTACCAAGCATATCGGCTATTCGCGTTATGACAAGCAGGGGCAGGCGGGGACGCCGCCGCCGGTCGGTCTGACCTGTCACAACTATCGCGGCATGGCGCTGCAGGCGCAGATTCTCCGCGATCAGTTGACCGATCTCGAGGATCTGATCCGGCGCTATGGCAAGAGTGCCGCGATTCTCGCCGAAATGACCGCCGGATTCTCCGGCATCCGGGTTCAGGCGCCCGGCCGTCTGGCTTCGCCGCAGGGCTATTACGCGCTCGGGTTGATCTTCGACGGCCCCGAGTGGCGCGATATTCCGATGGCGCGGATTCTCGAAGCGATGACCGCCGAAGGCATGGGCAGCGTCAATCCGACCTATGGGCCGGTTTACCGCCACTTGCTGTGCAATCTCACGCCGGATGAATACCGCATGGCCCCCGGCGGCTGTCCGGTTTCCGACGGCCTCGCCACGCGCCATACCGCCGTGATCATGCACTGGGCGCTCTATTATCCCGAAACCGCCGAGGCCATGGGCAAGGTCCTCCAGAAGCTCGCCGCCAATCCGGCCGAACTGAAGAAGTAACGGCGGACGGTTCCCGGTAGCAGGGAAGGAACCCCCTTTGCGGGGTATCCTTCCCTGCTTTATGTATACCGGGGTTTATTTGTTTTGTTTTTTCAGTACAAATTGGATTCAAAATCGCTTTTGTTGGCGTATTTTTGATAATATTGCCGCAAAAAGTAACAAATATATCAAAATAAGATACAAATAGGTATTGACTTGTTGTTTGGTCTGTGCTATAATAGGATTGTACCGCGAACCATAACCATACAGCGAGTGAATCATGGCCAAGCAGCGAGTCGTCATCGAACAGGAATTACGGCGCCGGATCCGGGTCCGGGAGTGGAAGCCGGGGATGCGCATTCCGTCCGAGGCGGAGCTGTGCGATGAATTCGGCGTCAGCCGCACCACGGTGCGCGCCGCGCTGGCGAACTTGCGCAACGAACGGCTGCTGCTGAGCCGGCCCAAGATCGGCACGCTGGTGTCCTCGATTACCGGCCGCGCGCCGGTGGTGGTGCTGGCGCGCCAGAACGACTTGTTGACGCCGTACGGCTTCTGGTACCGGGATCTGGCCGACCGGGTCTGCGAGGCGCTGTACGAGGCGGGGTTCCGCCCCATGCTGGCGGCCGGATTCGGCGGGACCGCGCCGGAGTTGCTTGAAACCATCGAGGCGCATTACGGCGGCGTCATCCGGGATGCGGCCGGGGTGGTGGCGGTTTCACCGGTCACGGCGGAGATGGAGGCTTTTTTGAATGGGCCGGATATGCCGCCGTGGACCGGAGTCAGCTACGGCATCCGCCCGGTGGCCGGTACGGTTTTCGCCGATTACCGGGCGCAGTTGGAGATGGCGCGCGACATGTTCGCCCGGAACGGGATCGACGATTACGCGATGGCGTTTGTGACCCACGCCGGGTTGCCGGAGGAGGACCAGAACGAATGGTATGAACCGCTGGTGCGGGATATGCTCAGCCGGGAGCAGCGGTCGCGGATCGACGACTATCTGATTCCGGTATTGCAGTCGCCCCGTTTCGAACAGATGCGGGAGGCGTTCATGAACTGGTGGCAGCGACCGCGGCGGCCCAAGGCGGTTTTTTTCTGCGACGACGCGCTGTTCGACGCCTTCAGTCATCTGCCGGTCCGGGAGCACATTCAGATTCCCCGGGATTTGTCGGTGATTACGCTGGCCAATGTCGGGCGCGAGTTTTTTTCACCCATCACCCCGGCACGAATCGGTCTGGATCCGGATCAGGTGACGGCGCAGCTGTTGGAGCTGCTGGAGCTGCGCCGATGCAATCCGGCGCGGCGCGATCTGGCCTGTGTCGCCAACTGGGTCAATATGCCCGGCAATACCATAATCGAGCAGCAGGAGCCGCAGGGTGCGGCCCGCTTTGTCAATTGTCAACCGGCAAGTACGGAGGTGGCGTTATAAGCGCGCGGAACTTATTCGTGAACGAGTCTTATGGTTTTAAAAAGCAAACAAGGTGGAAAGGAAGGATGGAAACGATGAGAAAAAAATTCACACTCATTGAGCTTCTGGTTGTCATTGCTATTATCGCTATTCTCGCGAGTATGCTGTTGCCGGCGTTGTCGAAAGCGCGTTCGTCGGCGCAGGCGATCAAATGTACCAACAATCTCAAGCAGTTCGGCCTGACTTTCGCGATGTATCGCGGTGACTGGAATGGGCAATATCCGTTTGATGTTTTCGGCGCCAACAGCGGCTGGACCGAGTATTGGCTGGCGCGCCTGGTTCTCGGTAGCGCGTATCTGCCATACTCGGCGCAACCGTTCGCCAATCCGCTGGCCGCCGGGGCGATCTGGAACTGTGATTCGACGCAGATTGCGGTCTGCCCGAGCCAGGGGACGCACGTGATGCGCGGTCCGTACCGTGCCACCGATTATGTCACCAATCATTATATGTTCTGCGAACCGCAGCCGATTACCAGGCCGTCGGCGACGATGGTGCTGGGGGACGGCAAAGCGGTTTCTGTGACGGAGCTTGTGCCCAGCTATTTCTCGGCCCGAACCGAGGTGATCGGCACCGGCAGTTTGATCGGGCCGATTCATGACTACAAGGTGAATATGCTTTTCGACGACGGCCACGTGGAAAAAGCCAGCCAGAAGCAGCTCTCCGATACGGCTGCATTCACCGACGACTTACCGTTTTGAGGACCCGTGAATGATGAATAGAGCAAAAGGGAGTTGGGGGCGCCGGATCATGTTGGGCGCCGGTATTCTGGCCGGGGGAGTTTGCGCATCATTGCCGGTCCGTGCGACTGCGGCGCGAACGCTTGACGCCGAGGCCGTCCTGGCGCAACCGCCCGCAACCTCGGTGAAGTTTGCGCCGGTGGGGGATACCCGGATGGCGTTTATCGATGGCAAGCCCTGTTCGCTGTTGGGCTGGGGGGCGATCGTCAACCACAATGTCGATGAGCGCAGCCTGGAAATGATGTTGGCGGAAAGCGATTTCCCGACCGCCCGTCTGGTGGTGCCGCTGGGAAAGCCGATTCCGCCGATTCCCTATGGCGCTCCGTCGTGGCCGGGGCCGGATAGCTACAATTGGGAGTACTTGGACGGGGAATTGGCGCGGCTGACCACCGCCAATCCGAAAATCAAAGTGTTTCTCAATCTGGTGTTCGACGCTCCCGACTGGTGGAGCCGGGTTTACCCCGACGCGGTGACGGCGGAGGGAGGGGCGGACTACCTCTCCGGTGCCTGGCAACGGGAAGGCGACAAGGCGCTGCGGCAGTTGATCGCCCATCTGCAGAGCGGGCCCTACGCCGAAACCGTGATCGGCTATACATTGTTCAACGGCGGCTCGCTGGATTGCAACTGGACGCCTGATATTTTCACCGCGGCGGCGCTGGAGCATTTCCGGGATTTTCTGTGGGAGCGCTACCAAAATGACGCGGCATTGCAACGGGCATGGCAAGATGACGCGGTGACTTTGGCCACGGCGACGCCGACGCTGGACTATGCGGCGGAGAAAGAACGCTACCCGTTGATCTTCGTCCCGTCGCGTTACCGGCGCCTCGCCGACTCCATCGAATTCGCCGACTGGGCGCAGAATCGCTTTATGCATCAATTTGCGGCGACGGTGAAAGACGCGACGCATCATCGCCGGCTGGCCGGAGCCCGTACCGGCAACCTGTTGTTCGGATTCTGGGTGCGCGATTCCGCTTCGTATGGCCAATATGCGCAGTGGGGTGGCGACCGGCATTACGAACTGCTCGATGACCCGAATATCGATTACCTGGAGCAGTGGGATCCCTATCCGGGGCGCGGCCTCGGCGACTGGGGCTCATTGGCGCCGGTGAATCCGGTCCGCGGGCTGGCGCTCAAGGGCAAAGCGATGATCTTGCAGGACGACGTCCGGCCGCATGTCGGCGCGGACAAAGGCTATGGCGCCACCGCCAACCTGGAGGAAACGCTGGCGAAGCAAAAACTGGTATATTTGAACGCGATGACACAGGGGATGAATCCGTATTTATGGCAGATGAGCTATACCTATGCGATTCCGGAAGTGATGCCGCTGTGGCGGCAGTTGCAGGATATCTGGCAGCGCAGTTTTCAATTGCCGCGCCGCAGCGTCGCGGAGGTCGCGGTGGTGGTCGACGCCGATATGCAGCGCTTCATCGGGCGCGATCTGGAATTCGAGGCTCCGACCCGCGGCTTCGCATTGCTCGATTATCCGCGTTACACCTGGGCGCGCGGCGGGGCGGCCTACGATATGATCCTGCTGGACCAGGTGGCGGGCAGCCGTTACAAGGTCTATGTGTTTTTCCATACCTTCAAACTGGACGCCGAAGAAATTGCCGCGATTCACCGGACGCTTGCCGCCAACCATGCGGTGGCGTTTTTCGTCTGGAACGACGGCGTCATCGATGGCGACGAGGCGTTTTCGGTCGATAATGCGTCGCGCCTGGCGGGGATGAATCTGGCGTTGTCCGAGCAGGAATTAAGCTGGCAAATGCGACCGGAGCCGAAGCTGGCCGCCGCCGGATTCGATGCCGGGCAGGCGCTCGGGGTGCTGGACCAACAGGAACCCATAGAGTCCGCGGAGCTGACGGCACGGGTTTATCCGCCGACGCTGACCGTGGAGGATGCCGGCGCCGTGGCATTGGGGCGCAGTGTCGACATGCCGGAAAAGGTGGTGCTGGCGCAAAAGGCGCAGGATGGATGGACGGCGATCTATTCGCAGTCGCCGATTTTGGCGCCGGGGCTGCTGCGCTACGCCATCCGGGAGGCCGGTGCGTTCGAATATCTGGACAGCGACGACGCGTTGTTCGTCAACAGCGATTTCATCGGGGTGCATACCCGTTCGACGACCCGGCAGGTTACGCTGCGGCTGCCGGAACCGGGGGGGCTGTACGAGCCTTTCCGGCAATGGGAGTTGCCGACGGCCGATGTGTTTGCGCTCGAAGTGGAGCCGAAGGAAACCTACTGGTTCTTTCGCGGCTCCCGGCTGGAATGGGAGGCGTTGAATCAGGAGAAATTCAGATAGGGAATTGTGCTGGACTTGCGATTGTATATGACGCCAGGGCAGTGTATATTGGTTTTGTGGCGGCGCCGGGGGATCATGAATTGTTTTTCCAGGCCGAATAGCGGCTGTGGAGTTAAAATTGAGAGGGTGTTATGCGTATCGGGATGAGTCAGGTCGATATCACGCCGCGGGTCGGGGTGGAATTGTCGGGTTTCGGGCCGTTTTTGAACCGGAGCTCGGTCGGGGTCAAACTGCCGCTCCTGGCGAAGGGAATGGCGTTCGAGGTGAACGGCAAAATGGCGCTGGTAATCAACTGCGAAGTGATCGGGGTGACGGCGGCGACGGTGAAGCGCGCCTGTGAACGGATCGTGCGCGAGGTGCCGGCGTTGACGGCGCAGGATATCATGATCTGTGCGACTCACACGCATTCGGGGCCGGCGACGGGGTGCTTGAACGGCTGGGGCGAACCGGATCCGTTGTACCTGGAGATTCTGCCGGACCGGATTGCGGCGGCGGGGATCGCGGCGGTCAAGGCGTTGGAGCCGGCGTCGTTGGAATTCGGCACGGCGCCTTGCGAGCACATCGGATTGAACCGGGAATACGAGCGGGACGCGCCGCCGTTGGAGGAGGCGCTGGATCCGTTGTGGCATTCGCAGTGCCCGGAGAAGACCGATACCGAGGTCAAGGTATTGAAGTTCGTGCGTCCGGATGGTTCTTTGCTCGGATTTGCGGCGTATTTCGGCTGTCACCCGGTGGTGTGCTGCCAGTTGAACCATTGGATCCACGGCGACTTCCCGGGGGTGGCGATGGCGAAACTGCAGCGGGAATTCCCGGGCGCGTTCGGGATTTTCCTGCAAGGCGCACAGGGCGACGTCAACAGTTGCGTGGTACATAAGCCGGAGAAAGAGGCGTTGGAAGCCGTGGAGGTGATCGGCGAACGCCTGGCCGTGTCGGTCCGGGAGGCGTTGCGGAATGCGGCGCCGGTTACGGTCGACGCGCTGCGGGCGGTGCAATTCGAAACCGTAATCACCGCGCCGGCGCGGGTCGATATGGCTTACCTGGAACGGATGGAGCGGGAAAATCTGGCGTTGATTCACGCGCCGGGGGCGGATCTGGATTCGCATGATTGCCGGATGGCGATGGTACACGTGATGGCGTCGCGCCGGTTGCAGGAGCAGCTGCGTCGCGATCCGTTGCAGGGGACGCGGACGACGATTTCCGGGCTTCGGCTGGGACCGGTGGCGTTGCTCGGTTCGCCGTTTGAAACCATGCAGGCGATCAAAAACGACGTGGTGAAGGGCGCGCAGGCGCCGATTCCATTGGTGATGGGCTTCTGCAACGATTCGCAGGGGTACGCACCGGACAGCTTTTGCGCGGCGCGCGGCGGTTATGCGGCAGATACGGTGCCATTGATCTGCGGTACCCTGCCGTTTGCGGATATTCACCGCGAACTGACGGAAGCATTGCTGCGCGCCGACCGCGAAATGGCGCAGTCTTGAAAAAATAAAAAAACAAAAAATAGAGCCGCGAAGCGGCGGTCTGCACTCCGTCATACGGAGGCGCGGTCCAGCGCGCGAACAGCGCTGGTCGCCCCAGGCGCCGTAGGCGCCTCGAAAGGGGCGAAACAGTAGGTAAGGATCGCCGGGAGGCGATCCGGAGCCACCCGAGGTAGCGATGGTGGAGACGGGACCGGACGCGTGAGCGACGGTCCCGTCTCCACATAGAGCGAACGAGGCGCCGCACCGGCGGCGTTCTTACAACTGCTGCTGCCCGACAGGCTCTTCGGGCGCCGGATCGGTGGTTTTGCCGCCGTAGGCGATGGCGAGGATACCGAGGATCATCAGCAACACGCCGCCCCACTGCGCGATGTTCATCGGACTGCGGAAGATCAGCGCCAGCGCGATCTGGGTCAGGAAGAAGGATCCTCCGACACAGATTGCCAGCGCCAGATTCGGGTGCATCCGGGCGTAGGCATACATCATGAATATGATGCTGGAAACTCCCACCATGTTGCCGAGGCCGAAGCCCCACCACCACAGGTGCGGCGCCGTCGAACCCCATTTGAACAATACGGCGGCGAGCACCTGCATCAACAGGAAAACTGCGATTGCGATCGATAAACCCATATATAACCTCCTTGACGAATGGTGATTTTGTCGCCGAATACTATATCTTTGATTTGCATTTCCGGCAATGGACGCTATTCTTATGCTTATGTAAAAAATCACTTTTCAGTGAAAAAAACGGGGGATGGCGATGCCGGAATGGGAGATGGCGTGGGAGGCGCCGCTGAATTTCGATTATGTCGGAGGCGGCGTGACGCCGGTGGCGGTCGGACACGATACCGGCTGGCGGACATTGCCCTTTTACGTGCTGGTCAATAACTGGGGCGATTCCGGTTCGGTGGCGGAGTCCCGCGACCGGGCACCATTTCGGATCGCGCCCGGCGAAAGCTATCTGGTCCGGCGCGATCAACCGCACCGGTTGCGCGTGATCACCGGAGCACAGCCGGTTTCGATCTGGTGCCACTTCCGGGTGACGATGTTCCAGAGCGTCGATTTGCTCGGCCTTTTTGATTTCCCCGCGCTTTTTTCGCCGGAATTGAGCTCGCGCCTGCGCGAACTGTGTTCTTCGCTGGTATTGCCGGAGGAGTCCGGCAATCCGTTGGCGGCGCTGGTGGAGCGCAAACAGACTGGGTTCGCGATGGTGCGGGAGCTGATCCGGGCGGCGACGCCGAAGTCCGATATGCCGCAACGCCTTTCATCGCTGGAGCGGCTGGCGCCGGTATTGGATTACATGGCGCGTCATGTCGGCGACGGGGTGACACTGGGGGAATTGGCGGAGCGGGCGCATTTTTCGGTATCGCGCTTTCAGGTGGTGTTTCAGCAGGCGCTGGGGCGGACGCCGTTGGCGTATCACCGGTACTTGCGGCTGCTGAAGGCGCACGAGCTGTTGATCCGCGAAGATCTCACGCTGGAAGAAATTGCCGCGCGGCTCGGTTTTTATGACGTCTTTCACTTCGGCAAGCAGTTCAAACGCCAATTCGGCGTCAGTCCCGGCGAGTACCTCAAACGCCACCGCAAGCGTATGCCGGGGCTGTGATCCCGGGAAAAAAATGTCCCCCCGGTTTGTTTTTCGGAAAAAAAGGTGTTATATTGTAAAGCAATATTATACAGTTTATAACGAAGGAGACCCTGTACGCCATGACTAAGATGAAGGGCAGTCACATTGCCATCAAATGCCTCGAACAGGCCGGTGTCGATATCATGTTCGCCTATCCGGGCGGTTTTTCTCTGGAATTGCATCAGGCGCTGGCGCATTCGCCGATCCGCGTCATCCTGCCGCGCCACGAACAGGGCGGCGCCTTCGCCGCCTGCGGCTTCGCCCGCGCCACCGGCCGGGTCGGCGTGTGCATGGCCACCTCGGGGCCGGGCGCCACCAATCTGTTGACCGGGATCGCCGACGCCTATATGGATTCGGTGCCGACGGTGTTCATCACCGGACAGGTGCCGTCGAGCTCGATCGGCAAAAACGTATTTCAGGAGAGCGATATGATCGGCATCACCCGGCCGGTGGTCAAGCACAGCTATCTGGTGCTGCGCGCCGCCGATCTGCCCCGGGTGATCAAGGAGGCCTTTTATCTGGCGCGCTCCGGGCGCCCCGGCCCGGTGGTGGTGGATATTCCGAAAAATGTCCAGGTGGAGATGGCCGAAGTCGATTTCGACGCGCCGATGGAGCTGGATCATTACATCGATTCTCCGGCTCCGGCCGACGCGGACATCGCCAAACTCAAAGAGCTGTTGCGCGAGGCCAAACGGCCGTGTCTGTATGTGGGCGGCGGCATCATCACCGCGGATGCGACCGCGGAACTGCGGGACTTCGCCGAAAATTACAATCTGCCGGTGACCACCACGCTGATGGGGCTCGGCGCTTTTCCCGAATCGCATCCGTTGAGCTTGCGCTGGCTCGGCATGCACGGTATGGCCTACGCGAATTACGCGGCCAACGAGTGCGATCTGTTGATCGCGCTGGGCGCCCGCTTCGATGACCGGGTGACCGGCAATCCGGCCACCTTCGCGACCCATGCGACCATCGTTCACGTCGATATCGACGCGTCGGAAATCAACAAGAACAAGCCCGCCCACCTCGGCATTGTCGCCGATGTCAAACAGCTGCTGCGCCGGATGAACGCCGAGCCGGCGCGCCAGGAGTACGCCGACTGGTTCCGCCAGATTGCTATGTGGAAGGAAAAATTCCCGCTGCGCTACAAGGTCAAGGCGGACAAGCTGCAGCCACAGTATGTGATGGAAACACTGTGGGAGAAGACCAAGGGGCAGGCGGTGATCGTCCCCGGTGTCGGCCAGCATCAGATGTGGTCGGCGCAATATTACCGGTACGACCACCCGCGCCAATTCCTGACCTCGGGCGGCCTGGGAGCGATGGGCTTCGGCCTGCCGGCGGCGATGGGCGCGAAAGCGGCGCGGCCGGAGAGCACCGTCATCAACATCGACGGCGACGGCAGCTTCCAGATGAATATCCAGGAGCTCGGCACATTGTTCGTCGAACAGATTCCGGTGAAGATGGTGATTCTCAACAACCAGCACCTCGGGATGGTGGCGCAGTGGGAGGACCGTTTCTACGGCAGTACCCGCGGCAATACCGTGCTCGGCCGCAGCAAGGGGTCTTCGGGGCACCGCGAACGCCAGTGTGCCGATTGTCCGGGGGACCGCTGCACCGGCAAACCCTATCCGGATTTCGTCGCGATCGCGGCGGGGTACGGGATTCCGGGGCGGAATGTCTATACACGCGAAGAACTTCCGGCGGCGATCGAAGAGATGTTGAATACCGACGGGCCGTTCCTGCTGGATGTGCATACCGGGTACGACGAACACGTGCTGCCGATGATTCCGGCCGGCAAAGACTATCACGCGATGATACTGGAGTGAGTACGACAATCCGATGGATTCCCCGCGACTGACATGGCGGGCGCCGGCGCTCTACGGAGCGCTGTTGCTCGGGCTGTTGCTGGCGGCGCTGGCGCTTCTGTGGCCCGCCTGGATTCATCGTGCCGCGCTGCTGGCGCAGGCGGAGGCGCTGTCGGAGACCACCGGAGTGATTCCGGCGCCGCGCGGGGCGATTTACGACGCCGTCGGTGTGCGTCTGGCCTGGTCGGAAAAGTATTTCGACCTCTTTTACCTGGGCAGCGATCCGGAGGCCGACCAGGTGGTATTGACCGAACTGTCGCGGCGCATTCCGGGGGTGACGCCGCCGGGGCGGCTGGACCCGCTGCCGTGGCGGCTGCGTTCCGAATTGACACCGGAGGAATTCGACGCCATCCAATCCTACATTGCCAGGCATCCTGAGGCGCGGGTGCTGACCCGGACGGTGCGGCACCATCATCCCGATCCGGCGCTGGCGCGCTATCTCGGCGAGGTGGCGCTGGACGGGGATACCGGAATGGTTTCGGGCGTGGACGGCATCGAGGCTGAATTCGACGCGGTGCTGAGCGGGGTTCCGGGGGAATACGCGGTCAACCTCGACCGGCATGGACAGTGGGTGGTCTCCAGCTGGCGGCTGCTGACGCCGGTGATTCCGGGGCGCGACGTGCGGTTGGAAAGCGGTTGGGCCGAATGGCTCCGGCTTCAGGAGGGGTACGACGATGCCGAATCCGCGAAATAACGCCTCCGATACGCTGCTGTTGTTGCTCGGATGTATTCTCCTGTCGGGGGTATGGGGGATGCTGGCGGTGTATGCCGCGCAGAGCGCGGTGCCGGAGTTTCGCACCTATGCGCTCCGGCAGCTGGTGTGGCTGCCGGTGGCGGTGGCGGCGGGATTGGCGGCCTGGCGGATTCCATTCGATTTTTACTGGCGGCACTGGCGGATTTTGACGGTCGGTGCCGCTGTTTTTCTGGCGCTGGTGCTGGTGGCCGGGGTGCGGGTGAACGGGATGCGCGGCTGGTACGATTGCGGCTTGGTGTATCTTCAGCCTTCGGAGTTGGCGAAACCGTTTTTTCTGCTGGCGTTGGTGGCGATACTGCGGGAAGACGAGGGGATGCGGGGATTTGTCCGGTCGCTGGCGGTATTGGCGGTGTTCGGGGGACTGATCGCGTGGCAGCCGGATTTCGGGACGCTGGCGATCTATGCCGGGAGCAGTCTGGTGGTGCTGTTTCTGGCCGGGGCGGATTGGAAAAAACTGACCGGACTGGCGGCGGCGTTGCTGGCCGCGGCCGGGGTGGTGGTGTGGCGCTTCCCGTATGTGGGGCGGCGGTTCCTGGCGTTTCTGTATTGGGAGGACGATCTCGGCGGCGGCGGCTGGCACTGGTTTCAGAATCAGTTGGCGATGGCGCGCGGCGGCTGGACCGGGACCGGATTGGGAAATTCCTGGTGGAGCGGGTTCTATGTGCCGCTGGCCAACAACGATTCGGTGCTGGCGGCGATCACGGAGACGCTGGGGGTGTTCGGGGCGTGGGCGGTGATCGGCCTATGGGGGGTGCTGCTGCTGCTGGTGTTCCGATTGGGAAAACAGACGCCGGAGCGGGAGCGGAGTCTCTTCATCTGGTCGGCGGGCGGTTGCCTGGGAGTTCAGGTGCTGCTGCATTTGTGGGTGAACACCGGTCTGTTGCCGATCACGGGGGTGCCGCTGCCGTTTTACAGCTACGGCGGCAGTTCGCTGGTGGCGACGTTGGTGCTGTTGGGGATGGTTTTGAGTGCGGGAAAAAGCGGCAGTACAGATAAAATACAATAAAAATCCGTTTTTTCCCCGAGTTGGATTTGCATAATCGGAGAAAACGGTTTAATTTACCGTAAGTTCGAAGTTGATAAGTGAAAAAAACCAGGATACTATCTCAAAATAATCAAGTGAGGTGTGGCGAATATGAAAAAGTTTGTGTTGAGTTGTCTGGTGGCGTTGTCCGTGTTCGGCGGCTTCCAAGCGTATTCCTATGACAGCGCGTCGTGTCCGGTGTGGGAGAAGTTGGCGTTTTACCTGCCGAACCGGGTCATGGACGCGTTGGATATGTTCAGCGTGGAAATTGGTTTCGGCCCGGTGGTGCGCTGCGAGATGATGGCGACTGAGTGGGTCAAGGGCGGCGTCGGCGTCGGAGCTTCCGCCCGCGCGGTCAAGAGCTACAACCGTCAGTATGGTTTCTGCCTGCAGAACGGCTGGTACTGGCAGCTCGTCACGGTCGGCGCCGAAGAGATGGACCGTCCGGATACGACCCGCTGGGTGCAGAATTTCCGCGAATCGCGTCTCGGCATTCCGAATCCCGAAGACCGCATTTACAATGTCTACACCGGAGCGCGTGATTTCTGGCGGATCGGTGGAGCGCTCGGCCTCGGCGTTGAAGCGGAAGTTTACCTGAATCCGATCGACATTGCCGATTTCGTGACCGGCTGGTTCTTCATTGACCTGAAGGGCGATGATATCACCAGCGAAAACTTCCGTTAATCGGGAGTCCGTTCGCGAAGTCAGAGCTTGAGGAGGGGGGCGCCGTATACTTTTGCTGGTTGCGGTGTTCCCGTTGAAAAAAGACCGCCCGAAATGGCGGTCTTTTTTGCATTACGATTAGTGTCGTGTCAACGCAAAATTTGGAGCAAGATTGCGACTCAGCCGGAGGCCGGTTTGCACTGATCCGGTCGGCCGCTACTGACGTAACGGCCGCGCCGGAGCAGCGCAAATCCGGGACCGGCTGAATGCAACCTGCTTCGCGGTAGATTATTTGCACATTCCGCCGCGGGCCGCTGATTTGGTCGATGGTTACATCGACCGGCATCAGCGGCGCACGGCGGCTCTGTGCAAAATGAAGCTGTCTTGCTGCAAATTTTGCGTTGACACGACACTAGGGAGGTGCGGTATGGGGTTCGTCTGCAAGCGTTGCGGCAATTGCTGCCGGTGGTCGGGGTATGTGCGTATGTCGGGAGCGGAACTTGCGGCGGCGGCGGCGTGTCTGGGGTTGCCGGTGGAGGAGTTTACCGCGCGTTATACGCGGCTGACGGCGGACCGGCGTAATTTGAGCCTGACCGAGAATTCCGACGGCAGTTGTGTTTTTCTGGAATATGGGACGGACGGACTGCCGGCGTGCCGGATTCAGGAGGCGAAGCCGTACCAGTGCCGCAGCTTTCCGTCGGTGTGGAATTTTCCCGGCTGGGAAAAAGAGTGCGCCGGCGGAAGCGAAGAATTAGAAAATAAAAAATAGAGCCGCGAAGCGAATCCCGGAACATAGAGCGGATTCCGGCGCCGCACCGGCGGCGAAATATTGCCTTTGAACAGGGGAAAATGGATCGATGAAAAAGCGCGGAATGGCGTGTATTGTTTCGGGGCCGAGCGGCGTGGGCAAATCGACGGTGCTGGGGCGGGTGCGGCAATCGCATCCGGAGTGGGAGTTTTCGGTTTCGTGCACGACGCGGGGGCCGCGGACGGGGGAGACGGACCATGTGCATTACCACTTCATTTCCCCGGAGGAGTTTGAGAGCCGGGTGCGGGGAGGCGAATTTCTCGAACACGCGGGGGTATTCGCCAAACGTTACGGTACGTTGAAGCGGGAGGTGCTCGACCGGGTCGACGCCGGCACGTCGGTATTTCTGGATATCGACGTGCAGGGGGCGATGCAGATCAAGGAAAAGCTGGCGCGGGATGCAGATTTGCGCCGGGTGGTGCGGATGATTTTCATCGCGCCGCCGGGTTTTCCGGCGCTGGAGCAGCGTTTGCGCTCGCGGGCGACCGATGCGGAGGAGCAGATTTTGCTGCGGCTGGCGGAGGCGAAGCGCGAGTTGAGCTTCTGGCCCGAATACGATTATGTGATCGTCAATGACGATCTGGAGCGGGCGGTGGCGTCGCTGGAGGGGCTGATCGACGCGCTGCAGTTGAGTACGAGTTTGTGGCCGAAGGAGCGTTTTGATGAGTAGCAGTGCGAAGCCGTTGATTATTCTCGGGGTGACCGGGGGGATTGCCGTGTATAAGGCGGCGGATCTGTGCAGTAAAATGGTGCAGTCCGGGTATGAGGTGCAAGTGGTGATGACCGAGAACGCCACCAAGCTGGTGACGCCGCTGACGTTCCTGACATTGTCGCGCAACCCGGTGATTACGAGTCTGTGGAATGTCGCGGATTGGCGCCCGGAGCACGTCGCGTTGGCGGAGCGTGCTTCGCTGTTGGTGGTGGCGCCGGCGACGGTGAATTTCATCGGCAAATACACCTGGGGGATTGCCGACGACGCGCTGACGACGGTGGCGGCGACGCACCGCAAGGGGGTGCTGATCGCGCCGGCGATGAATCCGGCGATGCTGATTGCGCCGGCATTGCGGGAGAATATGGAAAAATTACGCGCGCGCGGCGTGCACTTCGTGGGCCCGGTGCAGGGGCACGTAGCCTGTGGCGCCGACGGCGTCGGCCGGATGTCCGACCCCGCCGACATCCTCGCCGCCGTCCACGAATTGATAAAAAAATAAAAAATAAAAAATAGAGCCGATGGCGAAGCCGAAACCGAGCGCAAAGCGCGAGGGGGAAGAGCAAGTCCGCAGGACGTAGCGAGCGAAGCGGCGGTCTGCCCTCCGTCATACGGAGACGCCGGTCCAGCAGGCGGATCCTGCTGGTCGATGCGAAGCGAAACCGAGGGGCTTGCCCCCGAGGGGGAAGAGCAAGCTCACGAATGTGAGCGTAGCGAGCCCCAGGCGGCGCAGCCGCCTCGAACGGGGCTAAAGTATAGTAAGCTAGCCGACTGGCGAGCGGAAGCCGCCCGAGGCAGCGATGGTGTAGGTCGGATTGGAAGCGTGAGCGACAATCCGGTCTACACATAGAGCGAACTCTGGCGCCGCACCTGCGGCGAACAAATAGCGTCGGCAGCCATATAAACTGACGCCGGGAGCAATTTCCGGCGGGAAACCATAGCAATCAGGAGAGAGAAAAAATGACGGATTTGGAACAGAAGATCACCGATCGGCTGGAAGAGTTGCGGGTACACCTGCAGGCGGATGGCGGGGATATGGAAATCGTCGAAATCGACGGCAAGAATGTGCAGTTGCGTCTTCAGGGCGCCTGCGGTTGCTGTCCGCATGCGACGATGACGATCAAGAATGGCCTGGAGCGGATTCTGCGCGAAGAAATCGATCCGGAAATCGTGATCGAACGTGTCCTGTAAGGGGTGCGAATGAGGATACGGCGGCACTGGCGGGTTATCATCGGCTGGGGTTCTCTCCTGGGCGTGATGGCCGTGCTGGGGTATTGGCTGGTCGATGATGCGACCGGCGAAGAACGCCGCCTGCGCCGTCTCGTCGAAGCGGAGCGCCGTTCCCGTCCCGTGATTCCGGTGAATACGGATGAAAAAGGGGGCGCGGCTACCACGCTGGACGATCTGCGTTTGCGCTTCGGCGGGAATACCGCGCCGAAAAACGCTGTCGCCATACCCGAAGTGAGTCTGCCGGAACCGGAGTTCGATTCGGAGTCGGCGTTGGCGGTGGAGATCGAATTCGAGATCCGGCACCGCTGGATCGCCGGGTCGCTCGACCGTGCCGGACAGGAGGTGCCCGCCTATCTGGCGGCGGTCGGCATTGTCGCCGGTACCAGCCACCTGGCCAAACTGCGGGATCACTATGAGCTGGACATCCCGTTGACGAAGCTGCAGCTGGTCCGGCTGGTCCGGCTGTTGGCGGCGGCCGGGTATGAGTTCCGTTCATGGCAGCCGCCCTACCCGGATAACTGTTTTTTCCTGGGGCGGGCAGCGGCACCGGTGCGTTATCAGGCGGTTTTCGAATGACTACGATCAAACAACTGGCGGCGGAGTTGAATCTTTCGACTGCGACGGTGAGCATGGCGTTGCGGGGGTCGCGGCTGATCTCCGAGGCGACGACGCAGCGGGTATTGACGCTGGCGCGGGAGCGGCACTATGTCCCGAATAACTTCGGGCGCGGTCTGCAATCGAACCGCAGCCACCTGATCGGCGCGATGATCACCAGTGTGACGGCGAGCTTCTGGAATGACCTGATCGAGCGGGCCGGTTATACCGCCGCCGCGCACAATTATGGATTTCTGACCGGCTGGGCGGGCGCTGAGGCGGCCGGATTCGAAGCCCAGCTGCGTCTGCTGCTGGAGAAAAATGTCGACGGCTTTTTTTTCGCCGTTCCTTTTGAGGTCGTCCAACCGCATTTGAAGTGGCTGGAGGTCGCACGGAAACCCTTTGTGTTTTGCTCCAACCCGTGCCCGGCGCAATACAATTGCGTCATCAACGACGATTTTTCCGGCGGTTTTCAGGCTGTGCGCCATCTGGCCGACAACGGCCACTCGGCGATCGCGCTGAGCAACTGTGTCCCGGAACGTTACCGCGGTTTTCTCGCCGGCGCCGCTGTGCCCGGCGTGGTCACACACACATTCGCACGCTCCGGCGAATTGCCGGAGTTGCTGCGGATTCACCCGGAGATTACCGCCATTGCCGCTTATTCCGACCATGAGGCCATCACCATCCGCCATACGCTCGGCGCGCTCGGGTTGCGGGTGCCGGAGGATATTTCGCTGGTCGGCTACGATGATTTCTGGTTTGCCGGGTTGCCGGAGTTCGACTTCACGACCATCGCGCAGCAAAAGGCGATCATGGGCGAACTCGCCGTCGAACGGCTGCTGGAATTGATCGGCGGCGCCACCGATACCGTGCTGCGCCGCCTCGAACCCGAACTGGTCGTCCGCGGCTCCGTCCGTCCCCAAAAATAATTTAAAAAAAAGAAATTCTTAAAAAATAGAGCCGCGAAGCGGCGGTTTTGCACTCCGTCATACGGAGTCGAGGGCGAAGCCGAACACGAGAGGGCTTGTCCCTCTCGGGCGAAGAGTCAGTCCGCGAAGCGGGCGTAACGAGTGGTCCAGCGCGCGAACAGCGCTGGTCGCCCCAGGCGCGTAGCGCCTCGAAAGGGGCGAAATCCAGGTAAGGGTCGCCGGGAGGCGATCCGGAGCCTCCCGAGGTAGCGATGGTGCAGGGAGAGCGAAGCGGCTCCCGGAACACGGAGCGGACGAGGGCGACGCAGGCGCTCGCCTTAGACACATCCCAGCTCCAGCTCCACTGCCGCCAATAAATCACCGGCGACCACGGTTCCCGCCGGAATGCCGTTGGCGATCGTGATTTCACCGTACCCGGTGCGCACCAGCACCGTTCCCGCGCACCCGGCCGCAACCCCGGCCTCGAGATCGCTCATCCGGTCGCCGACCATATACGACAAGGCCGGGTCGATGTCATGCTCGCGCGCCGCCCGCAGCAGCATCCCCGGCGCCGGTTTCCGGCAGTCGCAATCCTCCGAATGCTTCGGATGATGCACGCAATAATAAAACGCGTCGATCCGCTCCGGCGCCAGCAGCTCCTGAATCCGTTCATGCACCCGGTGAATGTCCGTCTCGGCGTACATCCCCCGCGCCACCCCGGACTGATTGGTCACCACAATCGCCAGATACCCCGCCGCATGCAGCCGCCGCAACGCCTCCGGCACCCCGGCAATAATCTCCACCTTCTCCGGATCACTCAAATAATCCACCTCGGTATTGACCACCCCGTCCCGATCCAAAAAAAACGCTTTATTCAACTTTTCAACCTTTGTTAAATCAATGGGGTACTTGGTGGGTAATGGAAAACATTTTGAGGAAATGTTTTCCTTTCCCCTCCAAACCTCCCCTTTCTTTTCCAAACCTTTTCAACGTGATTTTTTGCCTTGTTGGGCAAAAAATGAGCTGGGAAATATCAATACTGTACTTGAACTATGCGTATTTGCAAACCATAGTAAATAAAAACCTCCGATTTACGGTTGTTGCGGGACGCGGCAACCGTAAATCATACGTTGAAAAGGTTTGAGGTGGATGGGTGATGGGGTTTGGGGAAGAGGGACGCGAGGCCCTTTCCTCAAAAGAGGGGCCTTCCCTCTTCCCCAAGGAGCACATACCCCGCCACGGAAAGGATGATATGGAATTTGCGCGGTTGGATTGGGAGCGGAAGGAGCGGTGCGGTTTTCCGGAGTTTGTCTATGGCGCCGGGAAGACGATGGAACAGTTGCTGCGGATCGTGCCGGAGTTGTACGAGCGCGAACGGGTGGTGCTGGTGACCCGGCTGGAGAGAGAAAAGGGCGAGGCGCTGGCGCGGAATTTCCCGGAGGGGCGCTTTGATGCGCTGTCGGGGGCTTTCCTGTGGCGCGATCCGGTGAAAAAGACGGCGGGCGATGTCGTGGTGGTCTGTGCCGGGACCAGCGATCTGGCGGTGGCGAACGAGGCATTGTTGACGCTGGAGGCGTGCGGGCGCGGCGCGGAGCTGCTGGCGGATGTCGGGGTCGCCGGATTGCACCGGCTGCTGAAGGTGCTGGACCGGCTGCGGCAGGCGCAGATATTGATCGTGATCGCGGGGATGGAGGGAGCGCTCCCGAGCGTGATCGGGGGCCTGGTGAAGACGCCGGTGATCGCGGTGCCGACCAGCGTCGGCTACGGGGTGGCGGAGCAGGGGCGCACCGCGTTGCACGCGATGCTGTCGAGTTGCGCGTCGGGCATCGTGGTGGTGAATATCGACAACGGCTTCGGCGCGGCATGCGCCGCCAGCCGGATTCTGTCGCTGACCGAAGACTGATTTTGCCTGCGCTTATTCCGGGACGATGATGATCCGGTCGATGAAAAGCGATTGCAGCGCGTCATTTTTCGTCGGTGCCAGATACAGATAGGCATCCGGGGCGAGTTCGAATATGCCGGCGTCGCATTCGCGGTATTCGGCGCCGGCCACATCTTTGCCGGTGAAATTTTTTGATTCCTGTTTGCGGCTGCGTAGATCGTAGCTGCCGATTTCGAACGCCCGCTCCGGAGTGGGGGCGCCGTCGGCGCGGGCGGCGATGATTACCCGGTAGCGGCCGCGCGGCAGCGGTGCGGCATCCATATTGTGCCGGTATTGAACGCTCCAGTTGTAGACATCGCAGGCGAGCTTAACCGCGCGGCCGTTGGCGGCGGCGGAATCGTCGACGATCGGATTACCGAGCAGGTTTTCCTCGATCACATAATAGGTGCGTGCTCCGAGTGTGGCGGCAATGGCCGGTGGCGCGATGGATTCCGGTTGCCGGGATTGTGCTTCGGCCGCACATTGCCGCAGGCGTTCGCAGTAGACTGCCAGAGATTCGGATTCGCTGTACATCGGAGTTTCGTTACGCTCCAATACCGCGACGGTATCCGCGAGCAATGACGGCAGATCCGGCATTTGCTCCGGGAAACGGCGCTGTAACGCGGGGGCGCGTTCCAGCAGCACGCATTGGATCGGAGACGCTGCCAGACGGACGCGCTCCACGATCACCGGATCGGAGCCTGCCACCGCCTGTCTGGCTTGCCGCATGAGCTCGTAACCCTCCAGAATGGTTTCGGGCCGCAGCCATGTGGTGGTTGCACCGAAACAGCCGAAGTAGACCTGCGCCTGTTGGATTTCCGCCTCCATCCGGCGCAGATAGGCGAGAATGAACGGCGCGGCTTCCCGGTAATAACCGTCGGCGAAACGCTCGATCAATTCCCATTGGTCCAACGCCGGGTTCCAGACCAACTGACTGACCAGCCAGGTGCGCAAGGCGACGAAATCGGCGCCGTAACCGTTGTTCCATGCGCCCTGTTCCATCACGCCGGTGACACCGTTGGCGGCGAAACTCCTCAGGTCGATCCCCTGGGTGGTGAAATCCGGGAAGGGCGTCAGTTGGTTGGAGAAGTTGGCGACATAATTCCAGATGACCAGTTCCCGGGCGATTTTCCCCCAGCCCTGCAGCTGGCGCATGAAGTCGGCGTTGCCGGCGGATTTCAGCGGCTGCGAGAAGTCGCAGCCGATCGAACATAAGCGCACAATCACATTGTCGCGGGGAATTACATCGGAGGCGGGCAGGTCGACGGTATACTGGTAGGCGAAAGTTTCGATGCGGAAACCGGGGAATTCCCGCTCCACTGCCGCGGCTATGTCATTGACGAAACGGATCAGCGTTCCGGACGGCCCGCCGTATTCGGCGTCGGAGGCGCGGCAAGCCGGGCATTGGCACGGGAACATGTTGTCGTTCTGTGACACCGAGGCCACATTGCTTTCGGGGTGACGGCGGATTTCTCCGCAGAGATTGCGGATGAATTCGGCTTTCATCGTATCATTGGTCAGGCACAATTGTCCCGCCAGCTGGCCGCCGACCCGGACGCCGTCGCGCAAACTGAACCACTCCGGATGGGATGCCAGATATTTGTCCGCCGGAATGATCCGGTCGAACGAGTGGATCGGAACTGCGAACGGCGGCAGCGCCCCCCAGCCGGTCAGACCGGTCATCGCCGAATTGTTGCGCAACCGTACCGCATGGCGCGGATGCTTCCAGGTGTCGTAATAAAACGCGTTGCGGTCATGGAAGACCGGTGCATAACGGATGGCGACGTCGGGGAGTTCAAACTGGTCATAGTGCGGTGTTTCGATTTCATACGAGCTGTAGAAATTGACGCCGAGCACATCCTGCAGCAGCGTATAGACCGCCCACAATGTTCCGGCCGGGCGCGCCCCGGTCACGATCAATTCGCCGCCGACCCTGCGGATGACGATCTCATCCGGGCGCAACGTGTCGAAATCGACGTCGGGCAGCAATTGCCGTACTGTATCGGATACTCCGAGCCGCAATACCGGGATTCCGGCGGGGGGATTCGCGGTGATTTCCGGTGTGGCGCCATACATGCGGCTGAAGAAATATTGCAGCTCCAGCGCCGCGTTCCGCTCCGCTTCGGTTGCATCCTCCGGCAGCGCGATCACTGCTTCCGCCCGTACCGGCGCCAGACGCGGATGCTCCAGCTCCTGCGCCGCGAGCAGGCGGCGGATCGGCGAATGCAACGTTTCGGCGAAGCGTCCGTACCCTTCGCCGGACAGGTGCAGTCCATCGCGGAAGTAGCGACGGCTGAATGCTTCACCGCGCAGGATGCCCGGCGCGGCATCGAGGTAGTCGACCCGGTCCGTAACCGCCAGCTGCGCCAAACCGGCGTTGATTTCCGTGATCGGATAATCGCCTTCGCGCGGCAGCAGCCCGAGCAGCAGAATCCGGCTCTCGGGAGACCGTTTCCGGATTTCGCGGATCAGATTGGCCACTCCGGCGGTGATTTCGTCCGGCGAAGACGCCGGCTCCTGATGCAGATTGTTGGTGCCAATCAGCAGCACGATCACCCGCGGCTGCGACGCCAGTTGGTTGCCTTCGGTGATCCGGTACAGCACATTTTGGATGGTGTCGCCGGAGACGCCGTAATTGGCGGCGTCGAGCGGTGCGAAAAAACGTTCCCAGACTTCATGCCCGCCGGAATGTTGGTGATCGGCGGGGAAATCCCACAGTTGGGTGATGGAGTCGCCGAGAAACATCACCGGAATGTCGTTTCGGAGGTCGGCGGACGCGGAGAGCTCCGCATTGCGTTCCGCCGCCCAGTCGGTACGGACTTCCGGGACCAGGGCCGGTACGGCGGCTGCATTCAGGGCGGCGATAAGCGCGGTCAACATGATGGTCGGCAACTGCATAAATTCTCCTCCCGTTACAGCCACGGCCACGGAACGGCCGTCGATTCCCAGCCATTGCCGGAGGTGAAAAAATACACCGCGTTCCAACCGTCCTTGAAGCGGTCGTGCATATCGGAATTGGGGACGGATTTGGCGAAGTCCGCCGGTGAGATGGCGGCGGCGTGGCCGTCGGCGAAGCCCATATTGATCCGGTTGGCGTGTGCCGCCCAGAAGCTGTCCCGGCCGGAAGATCCCCACCATGCCGTCGGTGTGCCGCGGAATGCTTTGGTCTGGTCGGACAGCGTGTCCGCAATCAGCCATTGGCTGGTCGGCTGCTTTAATGCTCCCAGGGCGATCACCGTCTGGTCGCCGGCGGCCCTGGCCGCCGGATCCATGAAGTTGGCGGCATAGGCGTCCCAGTAATAATTGCCGTCCTGTCCCGGCAGCGTCGGACAGGCTTTCAACGCGCTTTTGGCGTTGCAGTCCAGGTAGCCGAGCATCCGGGAGGGGTTGGTATTGGCGGTGGAGCCGTCCCACAGTGTCGTCCCGTAAATGGAGTGCCAATAGATGTCGCCGGCGCCGTATACCATGGCGAAGTCGTTACTGTCCCCGGCATAGAGGGTGAAGCCGAGGACGATCTGCTTCTGATTGCTGGTGCATTTGATGGCCTGTGCGGCGGCGCGCGCCTTGCTCAGCGCCGGCAGCAGCATGCTGGCAAGGATCGCGATAATGGCGATCACGACCAACAGTTCTATGAGTGTGAATGTCTTTTTCATGATGGTTTGCCCTTTCGGTGATTGGTTTTATTCCATGATAATCGGTTCATAGCATTGGGTGGTGAAGTGCTCCGGCGGCTCCGGCAGCAGCCGGAGCGCATCGCGGACCACCTGGCGGAAATCATAAGTGACATAGGGAACCGCCGGTTGCAACAGATGGCTCCAATCGTATTCCCACCGGGTGATAATTCGGGTCGAAGGCGTCAGACGCAGGTTGGCCGCCAACGGGAAACGCAAATCCGGCGTTGCCGTGACCCAGATGTCGATCATCAAGGCGTCGAAGCCGGTTTGCCGCTGGAACTCTCCCAGCTGGCGGGTGAAATTCGCCCAGTCCCGGTCGCCGTCGACGAACGGACCGTCCAGAATCAATGGTTCCGCCGTCTCCGGCAGCAGTATTTTCAGCTCTTCTTCGTATCTGGGCGCCGAAAAGGATGGTTCGCGATGAAGGAACTTGCCGGCGATTGCCGGACGCCTGGCGCCATGCTTTACCAGCTCCCGCAGCATCAGTCCGGTTTCATCGCCGCCGAGATACAGCTTCAGACAATGCGTGTCCGGCAGCGGTGTTTCCGCCAGCCGGCGCGACGGCGACAGCAGCGCGATCCGGCAGTTGCGTTCGAGCAGAAAATCGAAGCCGCCCTCGAACCACAGCGACGGACAGAATACCAGCGAATTCGCTTTGATCATCCGCAGCGCGTCCCAGTCGATATCGGCGGCGGCGTTGGTTTTGGAAAAGGGAATGGTGATGATCTGGTAATTGTGCTGAATTCCCTCGGCCAGGAGAATGCTGTGCAGCCGGGTCAGAAAGACGATATTGCTCAAGCCGACCCGCAGCGCGTAATCGCAACAGGGAACGAGAAAGTAGATACAACGAATTCCTGCGTGTTGGCCGGCCCGGAAAGTGCCTTTGCCATGAATGCGCTCGATCAACTGTTCCTCTGCGAGCACGTCCAGCGCAAAGCGCAACGTCCGCCGGGTTACCTCGAAACGCGACGCCAGTTCGGTTTCCCGCGGCAGCCGTCCGTTGGCGGGGCATTCGGGGCCGTCCAGATAGCGGCGCAGGTCGCGGATTACCCGTTCCCGCTTCGGGCAAGTCCGTAAGGCGGTCATGGTGGTGATTGAATTCCTCGGCATCTCGGTGTTCCTTATCGTACCCTTTGAGAATATTATACCAAGAGGTACACCGGCGTGTCAAGGCGGTTCCGGAAAAAAGTTGCAGAATTTTCGAGATGCTGTTTGCGGAGTGAAAAAACTGCGTTTTACGAAAAAAGCAGAATTGGTGAAATAAATCATGGGAATGTGCCGGTATTCCGGTTGGTTTCGTGCTATAATTAAAACAGTAGGATCACTTGGCGCACGAAGTTGTCAATAACGATGAAAGGGAGAGGCAGGAATCGCAAAAAAATCACACTTATAGAGCTGGTTTTGAACGCTTTATGAAATGAATGCGGCGCATAATTCCGGTTATGTGATGCGGTGTGAGGGTGTTTTGCATTTTAAAAATCTCCTTTTGTTATGGTGAAACGTTGTAAATCAAGTGGTTACGTCGTTAATTCCGTCACATAACCGGAATTATACGCCGGAAATTTACGCTGATAGAATTGCTGGTTGTCATCGCGATCATCGCGATCCTCGCCAGCATGTTGCTGCCGGCATTGTCCAAAGCGCGGGCTGCGGCGCAAGCCATTTCCTGTATGAACAATGTCAAAACGCTGGCTCTCGGCGTCGTCCTGTATGCCAATGACAATGATGATTGGATTGTCCCGACCGATAATGTCTTTACCAAGGACAACAAGGTTTGGCCGCAGTGCCTTACCGATACGGTAGGGACGCCGTATACTGCAACGACGACCAGCAAAAATATGGTTTGCCCGTCGGCGAGAGCGGTGCCTGCGCCGGAGAATTATCGCGCCTCCTGGGGTTTCAATTTCCCGAATTATACTATCAATCGTTATCCGTTTATTGTGTATAGCAAACTTTCGGGCATCAAGACTCCGAGTCAGACTTTCATCCTCATCGATGTGGCGGACGACGACAATTATTTGCTGTTTTCGATATCGCCGGTCGATGCCGTCGGTACGCGCGACAGCGCCATTGAATACGCCTCCCGCCATAACCATGGCGTCAATGTCGGATACCTCGACGGACACGCGGCGGCCATGCGCTTCAAGGAGTACTCGACGCTTCGCGATGCCGCGGACCAGACGCAGTGGAATGCCTTTTGGGGCATCTGATCCGGCATTGCAGTCCTGAAGCCGGTTCCACGATGTAATTACGACACCCGCCGTTACTTCCGGTAACGGCGGGGCCGGCCGACACGCCCTCGCATTCGCAATCGGTGTGCTTTTTTACGAAAGAAAAACTTATGAAATATGTATCGATTCTCCTGGGAGGGTGGTTGGCAATTGCCGCAATGGCCTCGGATTGGGCGGTCATGAACATCCCGGGCTCCTACAATGAGCCGCAGTCGGTGGAAGCGTTTTACGACGAGCCGCAAATCCTGACCTTCATGATTCACTCGGTCGCGGCCAACCGGGGCCGGGAGTGGCCGCTGACTTTGGAATTCGTTTTGCCGGAGGGAACGCATATTTACGGCTTCGAGTCGCTGTTTTCCGGTGAATTCGAGGTTCCCGTGACGGAACGGGATGGGGTCGCGGTCGGAACGGTTTCGTTTGTGCTCAAGCCGGTATTGCTCCTGGAGCTCGGCGGCGCGCACGGAGAGTGGCAGAATGTATTTCTGACGGTGAAATTCCCGCAACCGGCCGATCCGGCCCAACCGCAGTCCGTCGCCGTGCGCTTGCTGAGCGAAGGCGTACAGCTGGGCGAATACCGTTGGCCGCTGGAGCTTTCCGCCTTTGCCGGCGGCGGGGTGCAATCGCAAAGAATCCGGTTGGGTCTTTGGGATTACGGCTACAACCGCACTACCTTTGCCGGGGATGAATTGGCCGATTTCTTCGCCCGCTGCGGCATCAATTACAACACTTCGGCGATCGCCAATCGCGCCGGGGAGGTGAACCGCAAGCTGCAATATGGCGGCCAGGCGCATCACTCGCACTTCGACAATCCCCAATATCGCGATCTGCTGCCGTCGTTGCAGGATGGCGAGGATGTCGAAGCCGGTTATGCTTCGGCGCAGGCGATCATCGATCATGGTGCCGGGATCATCGCCAGGGGCATCGAGGTTTTGGATATGACCGCGGCGACGGAGAGCGGTATCGGCATGATCGACTTCGAGCCCTCCGGCTACAGCGGCTTCGCTCCCGGTTCGGTGGAACGCTTTTGCCGGGAATACGGGATCGACTGCGCGGCGTTCGCCCGTTTTGCCGACGAATACGCCAAGCGTAAATATGAGATGTTTCAAATCGACGACCCCGAATTGGCGGAAATATTCCGGCAGTGGGGGAAATTCCGTTCCGCTCAGGACCAGGAGGTCGTCGGCATCATTGCGCGGGCGCTGAAAGCGTGCAACCCCGCCTATCGGTTTGAGATTTCCAGCCGTTCGAGTGTGGGCGAAAATGATATTTCCAGTTACGCCATGGGGCATAACAATGCGGCCATGATGAAGCATCTGGACGGCATCATGCCGCAGATTTACCACGGCTACGACGGCACGGCGGTCAAGCAGTGCGCCGCCACGATGCGGCTCTGGGCGGAAGAACGGCAACGGCTCAACCCGGATTGCCGGATTTACCCGGTGATACTGGTGCGCTATGCGGTTACGGCCCCGCTGTTCAATACGCTCGCGTATACCCGGCTGCAGACGTTGACCATGATTGCCGAGGGGGCGGACGGGGTGGTCTGGTATTATCCGCAAAACATGAATGCGCCCTATTACAATATGATTGCCGGACTGAGTGCGGAATTGGCGCCGTTGGAGGACTTCTACCTTGACGGCGAACGGGTGGATGAATTGTTTGCCTTTGCCGATTTGCCGCATGGCGAAGAAAAAGTCACGGTGTGGCCGGGGTATGAAGTCACGGTGAAGGATCCGGCCTATCATTATACCGCGCACCGGCTTGGCGACGAGATTTTGCTGACGCTCTTCAACTACCGGGAAATTCCGCTGGATTTCAATTTCAACCGCGTCCCGGAGGGTGTGACCGGCCTCGCCGGCACGATTACCGTCGCGCCGCTGGACGTCAAGTTTATTGTCCTGAAGCTGCGCTGATTTAGAGCTTATCAACTAATAATGGAAATGCTATGTTTCAGCAGCAAATTGTCAGTCGCGCAGTCGAAAAAAATAGGGGATACTGGACGTATCTACTATTTTTTCCGACAAGGGAATGGCGGTTTGATGTGAAACAGAGCGTTTTCGTTTATTAGTTGATAAGCTCTTACTCGGCCAACCGGGCGGCGGCATCGAGAGCTTGCTGCTGCTCGCGCTGGAGCGCGCGGAAATCGCTGCCGTAATTCCGCGGGTTGTCGCGGTCCAGGACCCAATGGTCCTGCGCGAGGTAACGCTGCTGTTCCCAACGGTAATACGGGCGCAGGATCAAAATCAGGAGCACGAGCATTGCGATACCGGCGACGATCCGGTTCCAACTGATGACGGCGCTGCGGAGTTGGCGCTCTTCGAGTGAATACGGCTCCCGGAACAGCGGCCGCAGCTTCCGCTTCAGATAGTGGCGGAAGACCAACGAGAAGATTACCGGCATCCCGATCAGAAAGTAAACCGCGAGCGCAACGGTCATCGGCCAATTGTAATCCGGTGCCCAGTCGCGGCCGCTGGACCAGTCGAATTGCCGCCACAGCAGGAACACCGCCAGCGGGATCAATAACCCGTAGAGCAGGACTTTCCCGTACGTCCTGAGATTGAAAAAGACGAAGAACGGCCTGACCCCGAACAGCCGCAGAAATGCCAGCCGGGCGCAGCGCGCGAGTGTCAACAGCGCGATGCCGATGCCGAGGACGCCGAGCAGCATCATGTCGAGAAAGGTGTAATTCAAGCGCAATTCGAAATAAAGCTGCTCCTTTGTCACCGGGTAAAGCTGCGGATAGTCACGCGGATAGAACTTCCGGGCCGTATAACCCATATGTGCAGCCAATTCGGGAGGGAGTGGAATACTTTTTATGTCTGTGTCGGTGATGCGCTGAAATTTCTCGTACGGCTGCTTGGCGACGGCCAGTTGCCGGCGGGTCAGCTCTGCTTTTCCCGGCATGCCCATCTCCTCATAAACGGCCGGGATTTCCTGCTCGACGGTGCGAAGCAGCGCACGAATGAGAAGTTGCTCCAGCAGTATTCTTCTTGGAGACGGCTGGTTGAGCTGTTGCAGGAACGGCAGCCAGGAGTCGAGCAGCAATTCCGCTTCCGCGGTTTTGCCCTGCCGGTACAATTGGCGCGCATAGCCGGGAATGGCGCGAACCAGACTCCGCAATGGCGAAAAGTGCCCGATCAGCAGGGTGGAGGAGAACACATTCTGCAGTTGCCCGGCGATGGTATCCGGCCACAGGAACGCCGCTTGCTTTTGCTCCAGTATTTCGACATTGTAAAACCGGCAATACGGTAGTTCCAGGCCTCGGCGGTATTCGGCCATGGCCTCGGCCTCCAGAGCCGAATCGGGGAGGCTCGCAGAAGCGTCCCGGGGATCAACTTCCCGGGGCAGTATCAGGGCTCCGGCGAGCATATAATGATAAGCGGCATTGTCCGGTTCCCGGCGGCTGGCTTCCTGAAAATCCCGGCGCAGTGTTTCATTGCGCTTCGCGTCGGGAAGCCTTTGTATTTCGTTGTTGACCAGGGCTTCAAGTGCTTCGTAACGCAGCAGCCGGTTATCGGGGTAGCGGTCCGACAGTTGCTTTTTCAGTCGATATCTGGCCGCGCGGCGGTCGCTGTCCAGCCATGGGTATACGCCGAAATTCCGGCCGTCGGTCCCTCCGAACAGCCATATCGATTGTTCTTCGGGGTAATGCGGATTGACCAGGGTTCGGCAGGAGTGTAAAAGTTTGACGAGGTCGAGGTTGATGCTGTTGCGGTCATAAAAGTTTGGATACTGCGTCAATTCCAATACATTGTACAACGTGCGGTAATCGATGGAGAAAAACAGCGCCGCCAACGCCAGCGGGAACAGCACGATCTTCAACACGGTCATACAGCGGGCGCGGAAACGGAGCCGGGTGAAGTTGGCCCGCAGCAGCCCCTG
>JAVBQJ010000038.1:0-6464 GCA_031549115.1 Victivallaceae bacterium | reverse complement strand
CCGGCGGCATCTATATCCTGACACACTCCCGCCAGCGCCGCGCCGCTTTGCCGAGGAAGTTGTGGGTGCGGGCTGCCGGGGGAGAGAGAAGGGCCCCCTTTTGAGCAAAGGCGGTCCCGTCTCCCTCCCCCGGACCCCCACCCTCATCCTCCTCAAACCTTTTTGTGAACGATTTACGATTGTGCTGCGCAAAATCATAAATCGGGGGGGCGAGGGTTGGGGGATACGCTTGGAGGTTGTCCGGGAATTGACAGGCTTTCATTTTTTGCCCAGCGAGGCAAAAAATTACGTTGAAAAGGTTTGAGGTGGATGAGAGAAGGGGTTTGGGGAAGAGAGAAGGCAGCCCCTTTCCTCAAAAGGGGGGCCTTCTCTTTTCCCCAAGACGCTTGAACACAACCACCTGAAAGGGTTTACATGCTGCGGACGTTGCGACTTACGGATTTTCGGAGTTATGAGGCGCGGGAGTGGAGCTTCGACGAGCGGGTCACGGTGTTTACCGGACCGAACGGCGCGGGCAAGAGCAACATTCTCGAGGCGATCTTTTTTCTCGGATTGCTGCGCAGTTTCCGTACCAACCGGCTGCGGGAGTTGATCCGGGCGGGGGCGCGGCGTGCGGTGATCGAGGCGGAGCTGGAGATGCGCGGCTGGCGTGACAGTTACCGGGTGGAATACGACGCGGAGGGGCGGCGGCAGTTATGGATTGCGGATGTGCCGGTGTCGCGGACCAGCGAATTTGTCCGGGCGGTGCAGCCGGTGATTTTCGCGCCGGAGGACCGGGCGCTGGTGACGGGGAACGCGGCGGGGCGGCGGCGGTTTTTCGACATGCTGATCGCGTTGATCGAACCGGAATACTGGGCGGCGCTGGCGAATTACAATCAGGCGCTGCTGCGCCGCAACGCGGCGATCCGGGGGGGGAATGCGGAGGTGGCGAGGGCGTTCGAGCCGCAGATGGCGGAATACGCGGCGTTGGTGGCGGAGCGGCGGGGTTATTATACGGCGAGGCTGGGGGACGCGGTGCAGCGCCGGACAGGGGCGAATCCGTTTGCGTTGCGTTATGAGCCGGATTATCCGCGGGACCGGGAGGGGTATTTGAGTTTTTTCGAACGCAACCGGAAGCGGGAGACACGGATGGGGTTTACGTTGTTCGGGCCGCAGCTGGATGACTTCAAGATCAGCTTCAACGAGTTGGCGGCGCGGTCGTATGCGTCGACCGGGCAGGGGCGGCGGTTGGCGATTTTGTTGAAGCTGGCGGCGGTGGAGCTGTTGCGGGCGGCGAATGGGGACGGGGGTAAGCTGCTGGTGCTGGTGGATGATGTGACGGGGGATCTGGACGCGGAGAACCGGGCGGCGTTCCTGACGGAGATTGCGGGGGCGGACCAATTGTTCTTCACCTTCACCGCGCCGCCGCCGGACACCTTCTTCGCCGGCCAAAAAATCATCCCGGTCCCATAAAAAATAAAAAAATAAAAAAATAGAGCCGCGAAGCGGCGGTTTTGCACTCCGTCATACGGAGGCGCGGTCCAGCGCGCGAACAGCGCTGGTCGCCGATGGCGCCGCAGGCGCCTAAAAGAGGCGAAATGTGCAGCAAGCGAGCCGGGAGGCGAGTGCTTCCACCCGAGGTAGCGATGGTGGAGATCGGATTGGAAGCGTGAGCGACAATCCAATCTACACATAGAGCGCACGAGGCGCCGCACCGGCGGCGAAAAAGAAGCGACAGAACGCCGCACCGGCGGCGAAAAATTGACGACAGAACGCCGCACCAGCGGCGAAAAGTCAGCCGATGGAAAACGAAAGCGACAATCACGATGGAACAACCGATTTACTGGGATCATGCGGCGGCGGCGCCGGTGACGCCGGAGGTACTGGCGATGTGGCCGGAGCTGGCGCGAACGGTTTACGCCAACCCGGAGAGTATTCACAAAGAAGCCTACCGGGTCCGGCGGGAGCTGGAACTGGCGGCGGCACGCATTTCCCGGAGTCTATTGGGAGTCGAATGCCCGGTCAGCTGGGCGCCGTCGGGGACCGATTTGTTCAACCAGATCGCCGCGCTGCCGGAGCTGCGGGGACGGGAGGCGGTGGTTTCGCCATGGGAACACCCGGCGCTGACGACGAACTTCCGCCGCACCATGAAAATCGTCCCGGAGCCCACTCCTGCGACCGCCTGCAGCGCGCGGATTCACGTGCAAAGTGAAATCGGCCAGGTGGAAGACATTGCCGCCTGGGCGGCGGAAACACGACACATTGCGCCGGAGGCGCTTCTGGTTTGCGACACCATTCAATCCGCCGGGAAGCTGGCACTGCCGCCGGGAGCGGATATTTACACCGTATCCGGACACAAAATCGGCGCGCCGGGGGGGGCGGCATTGCTGCTGGCGACGCCGCGGGCCCGGAAATTTGTGGAGGCATTGCATCATTACCGGTCGCGCGATTACCGGACCGGACGCCCGGAACCGTTGACCGTGCTGGCATTGGCGGCCGCGGTGGAAGCCGCCGTAGCCCGTCGCGAGGAAAACCTGCAACGGGTTGCCGAAGTCAACCATTATTTGCGGCAACAGCTGGATGGCCTGCCATTGGCTTCCGGGAAAAAACTGCGCTGCACCCTGCCGGAAGCGCGGACGTCGCCCTATATTCTGCATCTGACTGCCTCCGGCTGCCAGGGTGCGGTGCTGGTGCGGATGCTGTCGGAATACGGGATTCATTTGAGCTCCGGAAGTGCCTGCCAGGCCGAATCGGATCGCCCGAGCGCGGTTCTGCGTGCTCTCGGCTACTCCCGCGATGACGCCTATGCCGGAATCCGGCTGAGCTTCGGCTTCACTACCGCCATGGCCGAAGCCGAACGCTTCGTCCCGGTATTCCAAAAGGTCCTGAAAGAGTATTGATGGGTCACAAAAAGAAAACCGTCGACCCGGAAACCTTGACGGTTCACATGGTCGACGGCGCGGCTGGGTGCCCGAAAGCAACCCCTGCGTACCTCTCCCCCTATAAAGAAGCACGACAAACCGCATGTTTACGGCTTTCACCGCCGTAGTGTCGACTCGGAGGCTCCTCTAGCTCTCCTCTTCCTCCGAATCACTCCTCGCTCTTCTGCGCTCCTCTAACGCATTGATATATTATACATCAGGTCATGAAAAAAAGCAACCCGCAAATCAAAAAAAGTTTGTTAATATTTACTAACCTAGCAAAAATTCGGGTAAATCGCGGATTTTTTCGATAGTTTCGACCCCGGTTTGGCCCTCGACGTGGTCATGGCTCCAGGTATGGGGGCTGGGAATGTAAATGCCGCGGCCGCCGAGTTCCAGCACCGGCAGGATGTCCGAGCGCAACGAATTGCCCACCATCAGGAAATTCGCGGGTTCGAGCCGGCGTCCTGCCAGCATGGTCCGGTACGAATCCGGATGCTTCTCCGACAGGACTTCGACGTGTTCGAAGTATCCGCCCAGCCCCGAGGCCGCCAGCTTGAGCTGCTGATCCAGCAGATCGCCCTTGGTCACCAGCCACAGCCGGAAGTGCGGCCGCAAGGCCGTCAATACCTCCTTCACCCCCGGCAGCAGCTCGACCGGGCGGCGTTTGAGCTTATCGCCGATGGCCATGATCCGGGCGGTCCGGGCGCCGTCGAGCCGCTCGCCTGCCAGCTCCACCGCCGTCCGCAGCATCGCCAGAATCACGCTCTTGGCGCCATACCCCCACTCCGGCAAGCCGCCGATCATCTGCCGGAAAAAGCGTTCGACGATTTCATCGTGCGTGCCGTATTCGCGGAACAGCGCGGTAAATTCCCGCTCCGCCTGCCGGAAGTATGGTTCGCACAGCCATAACGTGTCGTCCGCGTCAAATCCGATTACTGAAGTGTCCATTGTCCCGTTTCTCTTGTTTCTGTTAGTTGCGCCGGTGTGGCAAATGTGTTGATTATTGTAGTGGATTCGGGGCCGCGCTCTTCGAGAGTCGCGCCCCGGCAACCGCAGGGGCTCCGCCCCTCCAAACCCCGATCGCGCAAGCGCCGCTCGGCTTAGCGCGGACTTGCCGCCGTCAAGGCGGCAAATCCTTAGACCGGTCGCTCCAGCACTACCGTGCTTTCGCTCGCGTCTGCTCCACGGCCGCAGGGGCCGCGGCGCTAAGGCGCCGGCGCCGCTTCGCGGCGTACCCGTGCGTGCTCACAGGCGGTTGCTGTCGCGAGTGGGCGTGTAAACTATGGTTTATATTGTTATTCTCAATATAATACATCTGGAGGCTTTTTTCAAACCGCTTGAAAAAGTGCCGTCCCGGCAGTATAGTATCTGCGGTTTTTTTCGATGCAAATACAATCTCACGAGGGAGGAAAACGCGGCCATGGACGAACTCACGAATACCATTCAAAAGCTGAAAAAAGCCAAGAATGCGGTGATTCTGGCGCACAACTACACGCTGCCGGAAATTCAGGACATCGCCGACTTTACCGGAGATTCCCTTGAGCTCGCGTTCAAAGCCCGGGACGCCAAAGCCGATATCATCGTCTTTTGCGGCGTGCGTTTCATGGCCGAAACCGCCAAAATGCTGTCGCCGGATTGTCTGGTACTCCTTCCCGCCCCGGATGCCGGCTGCCCGATGGCCGATATGGCCGAAGCCGGCGCGGTGCGCGAATTGAAGCGCCGGCACCCGAACGCGGTCACCGTCTGTTATGTCAACTCCACCGCGGCGGTCAAAGCTGAAGTGGATATCTGCTGCACCTCGGCCAACGCCGAAAAGATCGTGGCGTCGATTCCCGCCGACCGCGAAATCATCTTCCTGCCCGATCAGAACCTCGGCGCCAACGTCGGCGCCAAACTGGGGCGGAAGCTGATCCTGTGGCCCGGTTACTGCCCGACCCATCACCGGATCATGCCGGAAATGGTGGATGCCGCCCGCGCCGCTCATCCCGGCGCGATGGTACTGGTGCACCCGGAGTGCCCGCCCGCGGTGGTGGCCAAGGCGGATTTCGCCCTCAGTACCGGCGGCATCCTGCGCCATGTGCGCGAAAGCGCGGAAAAACAGTTCATCATCGGCACCGAAGCCGGCATCATGCACCGGCTGCGGAAGGAAAATCCCGGCAAGGAGTTTTTCCTGATGAACGAACGGCTGCATTGCCCGAATATGAAAAAGCTGACGTTGGAAAATCTCGCCGACGCGCTGTTGTACGATCAATATCCGGTGGAAATGGACGCCGATCTGATCGCCCGGGCGCGACGCCCGATCGACCGGATGCTGGAGATGAGCAAGTGAGTCGGACTCTGCTGGTCTCCGCCATGTCCGGCGGCGTGGATTCCACGGTGGCGACGGCATTGATGCTGGAGGCCGGTTACGAGGTGATCGGCGTCACACTGAAACTCAAAGACGCCTTTACCGCCGGCCAGTGCGGCGGTGCTCCCGCGGATGACGAGCGGATCCGGCAGGTCGCCGCCACGCTCGGCATCCATCATGAATTTCTCGATTACCGGAATGAGTTCCGCACCCGGGTGTTGGATTATTCGTGGGCGGAATACCGGGCCGGGCGGACGCCGAATCCGTGTGCGATGTGCAACCGCGAGTTGAAATTCGGGCTATTGGCCGAATACGCCCGGCAATGCGGCGCGGCGGGGCTGATCACCGGACACTATGCCGATGTCAGGGTATTGGCGTCCGGCGAGGTCGAAGTATTTCCGGCGGCGGATGCCGGGAAAAATCAGGTTTACTTCCTGAGTTTGCTGCGCCGGGAGCAATTGGCGTATGCGCGGATGCCGCTGGCGACGTGGTTGAAGCACGATGTGCGCGCCAAGGCGCGAGAACTGGGGGTGGTCAATGCGGAGGCGCGGGAGAGCCAGGACGCCTGCTTCACCTATCCCGGCGAGGCGTTTCCGGCGAGTCTGGGGCGTTATTTCGCGTATTCCGGCGAACCGGGGGATATCGTCGACACGGAGGGGCGCAAATTGGGGCGGCACCGCGGGCTGCATTTGTATACGGTGGGGCAGCGCAAGGGGTTGGATGTGGCGATGGGGGTTCCGGCGTATATTCTGCGGTTGGATGTGGAGCGCAACCAGGTGGTGCTGACGACGGATGCGGCGGAGCTGCTGTGCCGGAAGCTGGTGGTGCGGGAGTGGAACGAGTTGGCGGAGCTGCCGGATGAGTGGATGGGATTGGTGCAATTCCGTTACCGGCAGACGCCGCGCCCGGCGCGGGTGCGGCGGTTGGCGGCCGACCGGGCGGAGGTGGAGCTGCTGGAGCCGGTGAGCCGTCCCGCCGCGGGCCAGGTGGCCGCGCTGTTCGCCGACAAACGCCTGGCGGCCGGCGCCATCATCGAATCCATAAATTAAAAAAAATTTAAAAAAGTAAAAAAATAAAAAAATAAAAAAATAAAATAGCGCCGCGACGCGGCGGTCTGCACTCCGTCATACGGAGACGCCGATCCAGCAGGCGGATTCTGCTGGTCGCCCCAGGCGCGCAGCGCCTCGAAAGGGGCGAAATCCAAGGAAGGATCG
>JAVBQJ010000005.1:0-18310 GCA_031549115.1 Victivallaceae bacterium | reverse complement strand
CCCCCCGCTGTGGTGGTTGCTGTCTTGTTGTCGCGTGTCCACCCCCTGTCTCTCTCCGCCGTCGCCCCCCCCTCCTCCAAACCTCCACCCCACTTCCTCAAACCTTTTCAACGTAATTTTTTGTCTCGTTGGGCAAAAAATGAGCATTCAATTCCCGGATAGCCGGCATGCATGCATCCCAATCTTTGAAGCTCCGATTTATGATTTTGCGACAGCAAAACCGTAAATCGTGACACAAAAAGGTTTGAGGAGGATGGGATGAGGGGTTTGGGGAGTAGGGAAGGGAGCCCCTTTCCTCGAGGGCGAAGCCGTACGCGAGGGGCTTGTCCCCGAGGGCGAAGAGTAAGCCCGCGAATAGCGGGCGTAACGAAAACGGGGGCCCTTCCCTTTTCCCCAAGACGCCGGCCTCCCCCTTCTTCGAAAAAGGTTCTTGCATTGTTGTTTTTCTGTGGTATGTTTCGGATGGATCGGTTTATGGTTTTCCGGAACAACTTGAGGAAAATGGCAAAATGGTTGAGTTTTTACTGTTTCTGGTTCTGCTGGGAGTGATTTTCATCCTGGTTGCGTTGCAGCGCATCATTCGGAACCTGGAGACTTCCGGCAGCAGGGTCTGCCGGGATGCGTCGGACACGCCGAAACCGCCTCTTCCCTGGGGAACCGTACGGGAGGAACCGGAGCCCGCTGCCGTGGAGCCGGAGCCCGCTCCCGTACGCAAGCCCCAGCCGCCGGTGTGGATGCAGGAAAAGCCGCAAATCGAGCCCAGGCCTGCTTTTTCGCTGCCGCTTCCGGCGCCGGAAGCGATAAAAATGCAAACCGCGCCGCTGCCGCCGAGGCTGAAGATCTGCGCGCCGTTGCCGCCGCCGCCGCGAAAGGCGAAATGCCAACCGCTCCGGCGGCGTTCGGAGTTCGAGATGCGCGCGCTGGAGTTGTGGCGCAAGGTGTGGAGCTGGCTGATCGTGGGCGAGGAGTTCCGGCCCCGGAATGTCGCCACCGAATACTCGGTGGCCACGGCGTGGCTGGTGCGCGGGGCGTTCGCGCTGATTCTGTTCGGCATTGCTTCGTTCATCAAATACTCGTATGACAACCGGCTGATGTCGCCGGAGTGGCGGATGGTGATTGCCACGCTGATCGGGGTCGGGATGCTGGCATCGGGGGCGCGGTTGCACGGTAAGCGTTACCAGGGCATCGGCATGGGGCTGCAGGGGGCCGGAATCGTGACCTTGTACTTCGCCGGTTTCGCCTCCTATTCGGTCTATCATTTGCTGCCGGCATGGGCGGCGTTCGGCGGGATGGGGCTGGTGACGGCGATTGCGGCGGCGCTGGCGGTCCGGCAAAATGCGCTGCTGATCGCGGTGATCGGCAGTCTCGGCGGTTACGCCACGCCGTTTCTGCTTGCCGATACGGTATTGCCGGCGCCGGTCTTCTGCGGTTATCTGTTGCTGCTGGCGGCCGGTTTGACGGCGGTCGCGCGCTTCCGCGAGTGGAAGCTCCTGCAGCTGATCACGTTGCCGGGCAGCTATTTCGTTTACGGTTTTCTCGCCAATCAGATCGATTGGGTGAGGTCATATCCATGGCTGATCAGCTATCTGAGCATCTGTTTTGTGCTGTTTTCGTGGCAGACGATCTTCTATAATCTCCGGCACCGGCAGAAGATCACGCTGTTCGAGCTGCTGTTGCTGGTGGTGAATTACTTCTTCTATCTGGGCATGGGCATCGACCTGATCCGCCAGGTCGCGTCGAATGAAATGGCTGCGCTGGTACCGTTGGGGACGGCGTTGTTCTTTTCCGCCGAAATCATACTGTTCCTGAAGTGGAAGATTCAGGACCGGATTCTGTTGCTGCTGCTGCTGGTATTGGCGGCATTGTCGCTGGCGCTGGTGTTCCCGCTGGCGTTATCGGGCAAATGGATTACCGCCGCGTGGTCGCTGCAGGCGCTGGCGATGCTTTATCTGGCGATCCGGATTCGCAGCAATGTGTTGCGCGGGTTGGCGATGGTGCTGTATTTCGTCGCCGGATTCCGGATTAGCGGCATGGACCTGACGTCGGTTTTCGTGCGGGATTCGGCAAATTACTGGGCCGGCATGTACGGACGCTTTTTCTCACTCGGCAGTTATACGCTGTCGCTCCTGGCGGGGGCATGGCTGTTGAATCAGAGCGCGAAGTCGCATTTGCGCCCCGGCTTCCTGGCGGCGGTCGACGGCAGTGATTTTCCGGCCTCCGAGGACTTCGGCGACCGCCGGTTGAGCAATGGTTTCCTGTGGTTCGGAGCGATCCTGGGTTTGATTTATCTATGGGGCGAGAGCAGCCGCCTCGGACGTGAATTCTTCGCGCCGCTGACGCCGTGGCTTCAGGGTTATTTATTGATCGGAATGCTGACATTCATCCTGTGGCGGCAACGGCGGGCGCTGGCGGCCGAACACCGGCAGGTGTTGCTGGGGGTGGCAGTGCTGTTTTCGATCGTAGCGACGGCTTATCTGATGATCGCGCAGGTCGTGCCGTTCTATGTACGGAAGCCCTATGTGACGGAATATGGTTTCTGCCGGCTGGCAGAATTCATACCGGTCTGCGGGCTGCTGGTATGGTACGGTTGGCGCAGCCGGAAAGAGGGCGCAGAGGCGCAAATCGCCACGGTGCTGTTTACGGTACTGGGGATCGGATTGTGGTTTTTGTACAGCTCGATGGAACTTTACCGGGCAATGGAGGTGGCGGTGCCGGACTTCCGAAACGGCGCGGTTTCGGTATTGTGGGGCATTTACGCGGTGTTGCTGGTCGCAATCGGGGTCGGATGCCGGTTCAAATCATTCCGTATGGTGGGGTTGTTGTTGTTTACAGTGACGGCGGCGAAGATATTTCTGGTCGATCTCGCGCGCCTGGCGACCTTGTACCGGATTATTGCATTCGTCGGCATCGGCATCGCCATGCTGATCGGCGCGTTCCTCTACATGCGTTTCCGCGATATTTTCACCAGAGAGGAAAATGAATCGGGCAAAGAGTGAGTTTGCCGGGGATAAGTTGTGCGCCGCTGATGCGGCGTAGTGTGGAGAGTTATGATAGTGGATACGGGGCCGCATTGCGCCCCGGCAACCGCGGGGGCCAGCCCCCATTCCCCCGGAGCGCTCGGCCGCTCGGCTTCACGTATTTGCCGCCAATTGGCGGCAAATACTCTCTTCGGTCACGAAAGCGCTGCCGCGTTTTCGTGACCGACCCCCTCAGCGCACTAAAGTGCGCCGTTCGCCGGGGGAGGCTCCGCGCCGCGCTCCTTGGCCGCGATGCGGCCAATTCCTAGCGGCACGGTCGCGCCTGACCGGCGCTCCGGCCCGTGCGCGCCCGCGAGCAGATAGTGGTACCATGGCCGCACGCTAACGGCGAATTTATTTCAATGCGTAGATTTTTCCGGGGAGCGCCAGCACGTGTCCGGCCATATCCAGCTTCATCAGCGCCCCCAGCAGCGCCCCGGCGTCCAGCTGCGTCAGGTTCACCAGCGCGTCGAAACGCTGTTGCCCCTCCAGCTTCAGCACCGCACAGACCTTCTGCTCCTCCGGCGTCATCCCGAACAGATCCGGCGTCACCCCGCGCGCCTGTTCCGGGTCCGGCTCCGTATAGCCGCGCCCGAACTCCAGATCCTGCACCACATCGGCGAAGCTCTCCGTCAGCTTCGCCCCCTCTTTGATCAACCGGTTGCACCCCGCCGCCTGCGGATTGTCCGCCTGCCCCGGAACCGCGAAAATATCCTTTCCCTGCTCCAACCCGCTCTTCGCGGTAATCAAAGCGCCGGAATCGACACCCGCTTCCACCACCAATACCGCCGTCGACAACGCCGATACAATCCGGTTGCGCCGCGGCAGCGACCGCCGGTTCACCTGAAATCCCATCGGGTACTCGCTCAGCAGCGCCCCGCCGGAAGCCACAATATCCCGCGCCAGCGGCACATGCTCCTGCGGATGCACCCGTCCAAGCCCGGAACCCAGCACCGCCACCGTCAAGCCCCCGGCACGCAACGCCGTCTCGTGGCTCACCGCGTCCACCCCGAACGCCAATCCGGAAACCACGATCCACCCCGCCGCCACCGCCTGCGCGGTCACCGCCTCGGTCATCCGTCTCCCGTACGCGGACATGCGTCGCGACCCCACGATCGCCACCGACCGACCGGTAAAATCCGGCAAAGTCCCCCGGACATACAAACACAACGGCGGATCGTGAATTTCCCGCAGATACGCCGGATAATCCTCGTCCGCCAATGTGATAACCCGCACCCCGGCCTGTTCCGCCAGGCGCAACTCGGCCTCCCAATCCGTGGAAATCCGCCACTCCGCCACCGCCTGCGCCAGAATATCGCTGAAGCCGCGAATCCCCGCCAACTCCGCCATCGAAGCCTCCAGGGCGGCGGCGCCGGAACCGCAGGCAGCCGCCAGAGCCTGGTAGCGCGCATGGCCGATCCCGGAAATCAGGTTCAAAATGATGCATGCTTCCCGTTCCGTCATGACGCCGTCACCCGGGCGATCACGCGCTTCACCGTCTCCGGCGGACAATCACGCACCACCTCTGCCCGGCCGCAGGCCGCGGGCAACACGAAGTTGATCCTGCCGGCGGAGCTCTTTTTGTCGTTTTTCATCGCTTCCCAGAGCGCTTCCGGCGTAAATTCCGCCGGCACCAGGGTCGGCAGGCCGATTTTTTCCAGCCATTCCCGCTGGCGTCGGGCGATTTCCGCGGGAATTCGCCCCAGCTCCACTGCCAGCTCCGCCGCCAGGTTCATGCCGACGGCGACACCTTCCCCATGGGAAATCGCGAAATGCGACAGTTTTTCCAGCGCATGACCGAAGGTATGGCCGTAATTCAGCAAGGCCCGTTCGCCGGATTCGCGCTCGTCCGCCGCCACCACCCGGGCCTTGAACGCACAGCAGTCGTAAATCATCCGCCGGCAGAATTCCGGATCGCGAACTTGAATTTTCGCGATATTGTCTTCCAGAAGCGCCAAAAAACCGGCGTCGAAGATCATTCCATATTTGATCACCTCCGCCAGGCCGCCGCGCCATTCGCGTTCCGGCAGCGTCGACAGAAACCCGACGTCGATCAGCACCAGCTTCGGTTGATGGAAGGCGCCGACCAGATTCTTGCCTTCGGGAATATCGACGCCGGTTTTGCCGCCGACACTTGAATCCACCATCGCCAGCAGCGTGGTCGGTATCTGGATGAAATCGATGCCGCGCAAGTAAATCGCCGCGGCAAACCCGGTCAAATCCCCGGTCACGCCGCCGCCGACGGCCACCATCAATGCCTGGCGGTCCAGCTTCAGCAGCGCGGCGAAACGGCACAAATCCAGCGCGGTTTCCGGTGTTTTGGAGCTTTCGCCCGCCGGAAACTGGTATTCGGAAAAATCGGAATGCAATTCCGCCAACCAACCCGCAACCGCTTCTCCGTATTGCCGCTGCACATTGCTGTCGGTCACCGTCAGGAATCGGCGGCTCCCCAAAAAAGGCAACAATGCCGCCCGGGCCGTTTCCGAACCGATGGCGGCAAAGACAATATCGTACGAACGATCTGCGAGATCGACCCGCAATATCGTATTATCCATCGAACTTATTCGACCTCGGCGGAAACTTCGACCGTTTCCTCGTCTTCGATGACGGCGCCGTCGGCATCGACGACTACGCTTTCGGTGACTTCCACCGTTTCGATGATCTGGATTCCGCTCGACCAGCCGATCAGCGGCATGATCGGCCAGTAGCCGTCATCGTTGAAATTCAAAAAGCCGATCTGCAGCGTCCAGCCGCTCTCGGAGGCGCTTTCCACCGAGTTCGCCAAGCCGATCTGAACGCCGGCGACGGTTCCGCCGAGGTTGGCCACGCCGGCCTGAAGGCCGGTGAACGCCGTCTGGACATCGTTGGTCCAGCCGAGCTGGACGCCGCTGGATTCCACCGGTTCCAGATCCTGGCTATAGCCGATCCGGTTGTAGACGCCGGCCTGGACGCCATACATGGCATGCACCGCGTTCATGGCTCCGGCGGCAAATCCGCCCACGGTTTTGGCGTTGTTGATCACACCGAGGTCGATGCCGTAGACCGCCGGGTTGTAAGTGTAGCACAGATTCAGGCGGAAGCCTTTGACCGGCGTGGTTTCCGAACCGGGGAACTGCACCGGTGAGAAAATTCCGAATTCCACCGGAGTGGAAGCCGCCGTCACCCAGACCGCTCCCGCGAGCGCCGCCATCATGATTCCCCAATGTTTCAACACCATAACCTCCGTATTTTATTGTTGCTGTATCGTATCCATGCCTTTTACATATGGCACTAATGTAAATCCGCAATGCCGCGGTTTCAAGCCCCGGATGGAAAAAATATGGTTCTTGCGGTGAAATTACTTCTCCGAAATGGCGCCCTCCACCGAAATCCCGGGAGCGCGGTCCGGACCGAGGTCGAATTCCAGCTTTTCCCGCCTGGCCGGAGGACGCGGCTCCGCTTCCGGATCGTCGCTGTAATAAAGCAGCAGCTCATCCGGATCCGGGCCCTCCCAGAATTCCGCGTTTTCCCCGCTCAGCCGCAGCGGCGGCTTGACCGAATAACTCCAATGGATCTGCGACATCGACCCCCGCAGGTTACCCGTCGCCTGAACCTGATAGACCCAGCCGTCATAGTCCCATTCGAAAACGGCGCACCCTTGGTAGTCGCCGGTGTAGTAGATCTTGTAAGCCGGAAGTTCGGTGCGCACATGTTCGACCGCCGCCCGGTCCTGCAGCAGCATCGGCCGTGCCGCCTCCTTCGCATTTTTGCGGATCTTCGACTTCACCCGCAGCAAACTGCCGCGCGCCATGCTCGCCAGATCGCTGACCTCCTGGTCGTTCAACTCCCGGTAGCCGCTGTAACCCGGCAGCCGGCAGCCGGCCAAGCCCCCCGCCACCAGCAGGATCATCACCGTCATCATGCCCCATTTGCGCATTTTCGACATCTCCATCGCTATCGTAAATTGATATTTTCGCCGCCGGTGCGGCGTTCTGTCGTCTGTTGTTCGCCGCTGGTGCGGCGCCTCGTTCGCTCTATGTGTAAGTCGGATCGTCGCTCACGCTTCCAATCCGGCCTACACCATCGCTACCTCGGGTCGAAGCGCTCACCTCCCGGTTCGCTTCCCTGGATTTCGCCCCTTTCGAGGCGCTATGCGCCTGGGGCGACCAGCGTATTCGCCGCTGGACCGCGCCTCCGTATGACGGAGTGCAGCACCGCCGCTTCGCGGCTCTATTTTATTTTTTTCTTTTCTTTTTTAAGAAATTTTTTTCTTTTTCAGAGTCCGGTGGGGAGGTCGATGAATTCGGTGCGCAGGCCGAATTGTGTCGCCAGCTCCTCCAGCAGCCGCTTCACGCCCACCGTCTCCGAAGCGTAATGTCCCAACGCCAATACCCCGAGACCCAACTCCTGCGCCGCCTGAAACATCACGTGCTCCATCTCGCCGGTGATAAACAGCTCCGTTCCGGCTTCCGCCGCCTGTATCACCCCGTCCAGGCCGCCGCCGCCGGATACCACCGCCACCCGCGCCACCGGACGCCCGACCATCCCGAACAACCGCGGCTGCGCCGGTAGCGCCCGCGCGTATTCCGCCGCCAGCTGCTCCGGCAAAAGCGGCTTCGTCAGCCTCCCCGTCCACCCGATCGGCACTCCGTCGTATACGAAAAACGGCTGCCGCTCCCGCAAATCGATCCGGTCCGCCAGTATCGCGTTATTGCCGCACTCCGGATGCGCATCCAACGGCAAATGCGACGCATACAGCGATATGTCATGCTGAAACAAGGCGCCGAAACGCTTCGCCACCCATCCGGTCCACCGGCGCGGCTCCCCGCCCCAGCTCAATCCGTGATGCACCAGCACCAGATCGGCGCCGGCACCACGCGCCGCCTCGAACAACCCGAGGCAGCCGTCCACGCCGCCGACCACCTTGGACACCGCCGAACGCCCCTCGATCTGAAGGCCGTTGTTGGAGTGATCGCGGGAAAACTGCGCCGTCATCAACCGGCCGTCCAGCCACTCCGTCACTGTTTTCAACGCCACTGTCATGATTTTTTGTCCTTCTTGTCCCGGGTGGAATGCAGGAAACGATGCTCGATCACCCGCCAACGCGGTTCGGTTTCCGCCTGCTTCCGCGCCCAGGCGAAAAATTCATTGCGCCCGTGCATTTTCCCGATCTTCCCGATCTCCTCCCAGGTGCTGCGGAACAACACCGCCTGGGCGTTTTGCTTCAGCCAACTGCGCAATTTATGCCGCGCCCGGAAAAAACGCTGCCGCGCCCGATGGTTCCGCCACAGCAGATAACCGAGCCCCAACACCAGGATCGCCCACGCCGGCCAGATCGGGATCGGCACCAGAAAGACATTGACCAGCTGCGCCACCAGAATCAACAGCGACGGCGCCAGAAACAGCCACGCGTCCCACCGGGTCGAAAAACAATTTCCCATATAACGTCGCAGCGCGCTCTGCGAAGTCCGGTAGGCGAAAAACTCCTCCAGCTGCCAATCGTTGACAAACGCCGCGCGCGCCACATGGCACAGCTCGTGCGCCACCAGCTCCCGGCGCGAATAAATCAGATATTTTTCGGAATTGCGGAAGTCGTTCCGGATCAGGAACATGGTACAATCGCGCTCTTCGTCGTGCCAGGCGCAGCCACCCCACAGCCAGCCGACCCCCTCCCGGACGAAAAATCCGGGCGCCCAATCCAATTTGAACGCAAACAGCTTGTGCGTGGTTTCGGCGGCGGCATTCAGAATTTCCGGCGGAATCCGGTCGCCGGCGCGCACCGATACGGTGCCGTCGACCTTCGCCATGCCACGGAACTGCAGATCCGTCTCCAGCCGCGCCAGCGCCTCCGCTTCGCTCTGAATCCGCCGGAGATATTCCGGAAAGCTTTCCCCGGGGCCCCACAACCAGCCGTGCCGGTCCAGCCGCGCCAGCATATCCAAATCGTCTTCCCGCAAATTTTGCGCCGCGTGCTGAAGATCTAATCCCATTTTTTGATGACTCAGTTCTCCGCTTTTCCGGAATTACCGCCCGGATTATTGGAATTGCCGCTGTTATTATTATTGTTGTTATTGTTGTTGTTGCGCCGGTTGTTCCGGGACTGGCCCCGGTTGCCGCCGCCATCCTTCGGTCCCGGATTGGCGTTGCCGCCGGCGTTGGGGTTGCCGCGCCGTTCCGGCGCGACGCTTTTCAATTCACTGCGCTCGAAGGTCGCCAGGACGCCGGTCTCCTCCATTTGCAGCGTGACCTTCTGCGTCAAAAGATTGCGGTCGCAGACCCGGCCGCGCCCCTTCGGACACTCGCAGATTTCGCCGCGCCGCGGCATCGATTTTTCCATTTCGACATAGCCGTCGTGTTCGTACTTGAGGCAGCACTTCAACCGGCCGCAGGCGCCGGAAATCGTGCTCGGCGTCAGCGAAAGATCCTGTTCCTTGGCCATCTTCACGTTGATCGACGAAAAATCGCGCAGGAAGCGGCTGCAGCACAGCTCCTGCCCGCAAATACCGATGCCGCCGCAGATCGCGGTTTCATCCCGCACGCCGATCTGGCGCAGCTCGATCCGGCTGGCCAACGCCCGCGACAGCTCCTTGACCAGTTCGCGGAAGTCGACCCGCCCGTCGGCGGTGAACTGCACGATCACCGCCCGGTTGTCGAACGAATAATGGGCATTCAACAGATTCATCGGCAGCGCCAGCTGCTCGACATATTTCTCCGCGGTCCGCAGCGCGCTCTTCGAACGCGCCTCGTTTTCGTGGGCGACACTCTGATCGTGCACGGTGGCCTTGCGTTGGATCGTGGCGAGCTCCCGGTCCTTTTCCGGCGTCGACGGCACGAATTCGCCGCGGTCCTGAATGATCTGACCGTAATCCAGATAGAAATCCTTCTGAATCACGCAATAGTCACCGGTACGCAGGGTCAATGTGTCCGACCCGATGGATTCACAGCGAACGCCGTTATCCAGCCTGACAATATAAATTCGATCCATAATGGGTTATCGCTTCCTGAGCTTATTTTTTCGTCCACATTTTATACAAGGTAATATAAACCGGCTTCCGGTACTTTCCACCCTGTATATGAGAAAAAAAGACAAAAATAATCCTCTTTGCCATTTGGATTTTCCTCCTTTCGGCAATATCTTGTATAGGGGGATTTTTCGTTTTTGAAAATGATACAGGAAACAGGATTTTTTCGATGTTCAAAGGACAAAACATCATCACCGCCATCGAAATCGGCACCTCCAAAGTCGTCGTGCTGATCGGCAGCTCCGGCGATTCGGCGGGATTATCGGTGATCGGCCGCGGCGAAGCCGAGTGTTCCGGCGCCATGGTCAAAGGTGAAATCACCGAAATGCAGACCATTTTCGAACTTCTGAACGATGCACTGACCCGGGCGGATCTGTCCAGCCACGGCGAATTGTCGCAGACCCGGGAATTCGTCTTGTCGTTGAGCGCCTGCGATATCGCCAGCTTTCAGGGCGTCGGCACTGTTTTCGTCAAATCCGAGGACCAGCGGGTCAGCGCCGCCGATATCGACGAGGCCATTCAGAATGCCCAGATCAAGCCGCTCCCGCTCGATCAGCTGCAGATCAACTCCTTCGACGGTTATTATCTGTTGGACGGCGTCCGCCGGGTGCGCAACCCGATCGACCAGGTCGCCCACAAGCTCGAAGCGTTCATCCATGTCATTCACGGCAACAACAACCGGATCGAAAATTTCCGTTCGCTGCTGCACGACGCCGGGCTCGGGGAAAACTTCCGGATGATCTTCAGCGGCATGGCCGACGCCTATGGGATTTTGACCGACGATGAAAAGGAAAACGGCGTATTGATGGTCGATTTCGGCGCCGGCACCACCGAATATGTGGTGGTGTACAATATGGGTGTGCTGGCCTCCGGCAGCTTCCCGGTCGGCTTCGAACACCTGGCCAACGATCTCGCGCTCGGTCTCAAACTGCCGATGACGGTGTGCCGGAAAATGCTGACCGACGGCACGCTGGCGCGCCACTTCCGCGAAGGCGCCGGCGTGATCGAAATGAAGAACGCCAACGGCTCCGTCACCCGGATTCCGGTGGCGAGCTTCGAGCGCATCGTCGATCTCCGGCTCCGGGAGCTTTTCGAATTGATCAAGCAGCGGGTGTCGCCGAACGATCTCTTGCGCAACATCGGCTGCGGCGGTGTTCTGACCGGCGGCGGAGCGCTTTTCGACCGCAGTTCGGATATGTTTCAGGAGGTATTCAATTTCCCGGTGCGGGTCGGTTGCCCCTACGAGGCGGGCGGCGCGTTGACCGATCTGGAAAGTCCGCGCTACAGCTCGATCTGGGGTGCGCTCAAGTACGGCGAGGAGTGCCTGATGGTCGCCGAGGCGCGGGAAAAACACAGTCTCTGGAGCGCGGTACCGCGCAATCTGGGCCGGGTCGTCGACCGGGTCTGGGGCGCCGTCACCAGCATCCGCAAATCGGTAAAGGTATAGGGGAATAGACGATTATGAGCGACCTTACGGAAACATCCCCGCTTTTGACCGGAAAACCCACTGTGATGGGCGTCGGCAACGCCGGTGTGCACGCGATCGCCACTCTGGCCGCATTGCCCGGCAGCGAATACCTGACCAAATATGCCATTGACACCGACTTGCGCGCCCTGGCCGCATGTCCGTTGCCGGAGGAGCAAAAAATTCTGGTCGACCGGCAGTGGCGCAACGGCGCCGGCACCGGCGGCAATGTCACCAACGCCCAGCGCTCGATGTCGCGGGAGCGGGTCCGCCTCGAGGGATTGGTCGGTGAGGCGTCATGGCTGATCGTGCTTTGCGGCATCGGCGGCGGCACCGGGACCGCGGGGGCGCAGGCGCTGGCCGGCATCGCCCGGCGGCTGAAAATTCCGGCGGTATTCATGCTGACCTTCCCGTTTTCGCTGGAGGGACACGGCAAGCGCCGGATCGCCGACGACGCGATCAAGGATCTGCTGCCGATCGTCGACGTGCTGCTGTGTCTGCCGAACGACCTGTTGTTTTCGACTTTGCCGACCGATACGCCGGTGTTGCAGGCCTTTGAGCTGGCGGACCGGGAATTGGCCAAAGCGGCGCTGGGGCTGGCGGATTTGCTGAAAGGCGGTTCGCTGATGCCGGCGGATTTCGCGATGCTGAGCGATGCGTTGAAGGAACGCAAGAGCTTCTGCGGCATCGGGGTCGGTACCGCCGACGCCGCCGATTCGTTGAATATGGGACATCAGGCGCTGGAACGGATGATGGATTCGCCGCTTCTGGGCGGGGTGGCCAAGCTCAAGGAGGCCGACGTGGTGCTGTTGAGCCTGACCGGCGGTCCGAAGCTCAGCATCGGCGACGTTACCCGCTGCTTCGAAGCGGCGGAACGCTTCATCAATCCGGATGGAAAACTGATCGTCGGCGCCAATCTGATTCCCGATTACGGCGACCGGATGCAGTTGGTGGCGCTGGCGGTGAAGTATGACGGGCGCGAGGCCTCGGATCCGGCATTGGCGGATTACCGGCAGCAGGTCGGCAAACCGGCCAAAACCGCCAAGGGGCGGGAGAAAAAAGCGCCGGCGATGGAACAGATGGATTTCGAACAACAACTTTTGCCGCTGGAAACGGTATCGCGGGGAATTTTCCACAAAAGCGCTCCGACGATTTACAATGGCGAGGATCTGGATATTCCGACCTGGCAACGGCGGGAAATACACATTGACCTGGGAGAATGAAACGTATGACGGGAAAAAATCTGGTGTGGGGTGCTCTGGCGCTGCTGGGGTTGATGGTTTCGGGGTGCGGATTCTGGCAGCGCGAAGTGTTGCGCGACCGGCCGGTTTCGATCGCCGAAGCGCTGCAGCTGCCGCTGGATGCGAAGGTGTACACCGCGTTCAATCTGTGGTATACCACGCCGGGAAAGCTCGAGGCCGCCAACGACCGGTCGGGGATGCTGCTGCCGGTCGGGACGGAAATCATTCCCCTGACGGCGTCGGTGGGACGGATGGCGTTCCGCGAGGCCGCCAACGGCCGGGAATGGGTGATGAGCTACGATGACGCCGAAGTGATGATGCCGATCGAAGATTACATGCGTCTCCTGTTCACTCTGGAGCCGTTGGATCAGCGCCTGGCCGCCTTTCCGGAAAAGCACGCCAAGGCGATCCGGGTCGGCGAAGTGCTGCCGGGAATGACCCGCGAAGAGGTGACCATTGCGTTCGGGCCGCCGTCGCCGGCGCGAACGCCGAACCAGAAAAATTCCACCTGGATATATAACAGCGCCTCCGGCCACTCATTGCGGGTGGTTTTCCGCGGCAACAAAGTCCGCGACGTCTATGATTTTCTGGCGGAGTGACAGCCATGGCGGCGCAGTTTACTCCCGAAGAATTGACCCGTGCCACCGGCGGCGTCTGGTGGTGTGAACACGCCCCGGAACAGGCGCTGGAGCTGTATACTGACAGCCGCGAAGACGGATGCGGCCGACTCTTCATCGCGTTGGCCGGTGAACGCTTCGACGCGCATGATTTCCTCGACGGCGCAATAGCACACCGGGCGGGGGCGTTGATGATCGATGCGTTGAAAGCCAACCGGATCGAAGCCGGAATCCCGGTTCCGGTACTGGTGGTGCCGGACACCTTGCGCGCGTACCAGGCGTTGGCGCATTATCACCGGATGCGTTTTCCGGCGTTGGCGGTCGCCGCGGTCACCGGCAGCGTCGGCAAAACCAGTGTCAAAGAAATTCTCCGCAGTATTTTCACGGCGGCGGCGTTGCCGGGTGAGGTGCTGTTCACCCAGGGCAACACCAACAATCAGATCGGAGTGGCACAGAATTTGCTGCGCCTGACCGCGAAGCACCGTTATGCGGTGATCGAAATGGGCACCAACCACCACGGTGAAATTGCGCCGTTAAGCGCGATGGCCCGCCCGCAGGCGGCATTGGTCAATACCGTCGCGCCGTGCCATCTGGAGCATCTCGGCGACCGGAACGGGGTGGCGCGGGAAAAATCGCGGATTTATTCGGGTTTATGCGCCGGCGGCATCGCCGTTTACCCGCAGGATTGTCCGGAGCGCGATATCCTCATCGCCGGCATTCCGGCCGGAGTGAAGCGGCTTTCCTTCGGCAAGGCCGGTTCGGGTGCGGCGGTGGAAGCCGAATACCGGGATGGATCTCTGACCGGAAGCCGGTTTCGGCTGCTGTTTCCGGAGGAGGACAACGAGTTGGAGATCGCCTGGAATCTGACCGGCGCGCACCAGTCGTTGAATGCGGCGGCGGCGGCGGCGCTGGCGCGCAGCCTCGGCATCGGTTTCGCCGCGATTCGATTCGGTTTGGAGCAGTGCACGCTGCCGGGCATGCGCATGCGAATTACCGAAACCGCCGATGCCGTCTGGGTCAACGACGCCTACAACGCCAACCCGGAAAGCATGACGGCATTGCTGCGACAACTGGCGGAGTGTTCTTTCCCGCAGGGTTTGATGGTGGTGCTCGGCGACATGCTGGAGCTGGGAATACGGGAACCGGAATTGCACCGGGAAATTGTCCGTCTGGCCCGGCAACTGCTGCCGGAGGCGCAGTTGATTTTCGTCGGCCCGCGTTTCGTTTCGGCGGTCGGCGAAGTCGGCGGCGAATGCTGCGCGGACGCGACGCAGGCGGCCGGCCGGGTACAGGCATTGGCAAAGAATCATATCACGGTGGTGCTCAAGGGTTCGCGCGGAATGCAGCTGGAGATGGTGATGCCGGAGGAACTCCGCGATGCGCAGCACTGAGATTGCCGGACTGCTGGCGCCGTGGTTATTGGCCTCGGCCGGAAAAGTGACGGATGATTGCCGGATCGAACGGATTACCAACGATTCACGCCAGGCCGCGCCGGGAACGGTATTCTGTGCCATCCGGGGAAGTACGCGCGACGGCCACACCTATATCCCGCAAGCATTGGCACTGGGGGCGCGGATCGTCGTCCAGAGCGCGGCGTTGCCGGAAGCATCGGTGCGGCACCCGGAAACGGCTTATTTTCAAGTACGCGACGATTATCACGCCTATGCGGCGTTGATGCGGGCCTATTACGGTTTTCCGGACCGTTCGCTGCATTTGACGGCGGTGACCGGAACCAACGGCAAAACGACGACGGTGTTGGCATTGTACCAACTGGCGGCGGAAAAGGCCGGTGTTTTGAGTACGGTTGCAACCGGAATCGGCGGAGAAATCTGGCGGTCGTCCGAGCACACCACACCGGAGGCCGGGGAGTTATTCCGGACATTGGCGGAGATGCGCGATGCCGGTTGCCGGAAGGTTTACTTCGAAGCCTCCAGTCACGCATTGGACCAGCACCGTTTGGGCGATTGCCGGATTCAGTCGGCAATTTTCACCAATTTGACGGGCGATCATCTCGACTATCACGGTGATTTCGAATCCTATTATCTGGCGAAAAAACGGCTTTTTACCGAATATCTCGCCACCGGAGCACCGGCGGTTATTCACCGCGATGGAGCGTATGCCGAACGATTGACGAAAGAATTGACGGATCTTTCCGTCAATTTACATACATTTGGTAATCAAGGAGATGTACGTCATCCGGTCCGTTGGATCGCCAGCGATCTGGCGGGCAGCCGGTTCACGGTTGACGGCAGGATGTTCTCGACCAACCTGATCGGCGATTACAATGTCGCGAATATGGCCGGGGTGATTTTGAGCAAGACATTGGCGGGAGAAGCGGTACCCGAGCAATTGGATATCACGGTGCCGGGGCGGTTGGAGCGGCAGCAGCGGGCGGATGGGGCGACATTTTTCGTCGACTTCGCCCATACCGATGACGCGTTGCGTCATGTATTGACGGCGTTGAAGCCATTGACCAAGGGGCGCCTGATCGTGGTGTTCGGGGCGGGCGGAAACCGGGACCGGAGCAAACGGCCGCGGATGGGGCGGGTGGCGGCGGAGCTGGCGGACCGGGTGATACTGACCAGCGACAACCCGCGTGATGAGGAGCCGGAGGAGATACTGCGGGAGATTGCGGCGGGGATTCCGGCGGACATCGAATACGCAATGGAGCCGGACCGAAGGCGGGCAATTGCGCAGGCGGTGCGGGAAGCGCGGAGCAACGACGTGGTGGTAATCGCGGGCAAAGGGCACGAAACCACCCAGGAGAGCCGCGGCCAACAAAAACACTTCGACGACCGCGAAGAACTCCGCCGCGAACTGAAAAAAAAGAAAAATTCTTAAATAAAAATAGAGCCGATGGCGAAGCCGAAACCGAGGGATGTAATCCCGAGGGGGAAGAGCAAGTCCGCAGGACGTAGCGAGCGCAGCGGCGGTTCTGCCCTCCGTCATACGGAGGCGCGGTCCAGCGCGCGAACTGCGCTGGTCGCCGATGGCGCCGCAGGCGCCCGAAAGAGGCGAAACATACAGCAAGCGAGCCGGCTGGCGAGCGGAAGCCACCTGAGGGAGCGATGGTGTCGACTGGATTGGAAGCGTGAGCGACAATCCAATCTACACATAGAGCGGACTCTGGCGCCGCACCGGCGGCGAAAAATAGACAGGCGGAGCATGTCGGTCGGGGCGGACGGGTCCAGTGTGCGCATGATAAAGGACGAAAAGGACGGAAAAGGACACGGGGTTATGGCGTGCCATACCGCCATCCGTGGCGCGCCTCCGGCGGCAGATGTGTCGTGGACGCGGACTCGACAGGATGCGACAGCAAGAGAGTAAGCGCGCGCGGCGACGAAAATAGACCATATAAAACACCACGCCAATCGGCGAAAAACAACCTTAAAATTCAACGGAACCATGAAGATACATTTTATCGGAATCGGCGGCGCGGGGACGGCGCCATTGGCGAAAATCATGCTGGAACGCAGCGCGGAAGTTTCAGGCTCCGACCGGGAAGACAGCCAAAAAATGAACGAATTGCGTACCGCCGGCGCAACCGTTCACGTCGGACACCAGGCGGAATACCTGCCGGAAGACATCGAATGCGTGGTCTACTCCTCCGCCGTCGCCGATGATAACCCGGAATTGGCCAAAGCACACACCCTCGGCATCCATACTGTAAAGCGGGGAGCATTCCTGGGCGAACTGACTGGAAATTACCGACGCCTGATCGCGGTTTCCGGATCGCATGGAAAAACCAGCGTCACCGCGATGCTGGCATGGATTTTTCACCAATACGCTCCGGGAGCCGGCTGGCTGATCGGCGGCGAAGTTCACGGTTTTCCCGCCGCCCGCGCCGGGGACGGCGACCTCTTCGTCACCGAGGTGGATGAGAGCGACGGCACCCATACCCTGGTATCACCATGGTGCGGCGTAGTTCCGAATGTCGACGATGACCACAGCTGGAGCGTCGGCGGCGAAGCACAGCTGACCGCCAATTTTCGCGCCTTCGGGGAACATTCACGCCATCTTCTCTATGTTTCCAGCCCGCGCGCCGATGCCGTCTACCATGATTTGCCGCAGGCCGAATGCGCCGACCTGACCGCCAAAAACCTGCCCTCATCCCTGGCCGGTTTCCAACGCCTGAACGGCGCCCTGGCGGCGCTGGCTGCCCGCAAAGCCGGTATCGCCGACGCCGATATCATGCACGCGCTGGCCACTTTTCCCGGCGTGGAGCGACGTCTGACGCTGCGCTATCAAAGCGAAAATCACCGGATCATCGAAGACTACGCCCATCACCCCGCCGAAGTCGCCCAGTCTCTGGCCACATTCCGGGAACTGTACCCGCATCACCATCTCCGCGTGGTATTCCAGCCGCACCGCTTCGCCCGATTGGAAAAATACTTCGACCGCCTCGCCGAAGAGCTCCGCCAAGCCGATTCGGTCATCATCACCCCGGTATTCGCCGCCTGGAGCGATACCGGCAAAGTCGACGGCCGCGACCTCGCACAAGCCATCGGCCCAAAAGCAATTTACCATAACGGCGGCTGGGAAGAAATCGCCGCCCACCTGCGTCGACACCCCCCTCTCGAGCCCACCATCACCGCCGTCATCGGCGCCGGCGACCTCAATCACCTTTTTAAATATTTGCCTTGGTAAAGTGGTAAGTGTCTTGGGGAAAAGGGAAAAACCCCCAATTTATGAAAGGGGCTTTTTTGCCAAATACCCAAACCCCATATACTTTTGCCCTCAAACATTTTTTGAAGCCGATTCACTTCACTCATAAGTGGTGTATAGCGTTTATAGGTGATTTCCATTCCTTTTGGGTTGTACTTGTTTGGGTATGCGTTTTCAAGTGCCTCAATAACAGAACAAGAAAAAACGACACATAGCATACCCCACAACTTATTGTCTTTAAATGTATTTGCCTGAATTTTCTTAATTACGTCTTTTTCACTCCAATTAAGAACTTGCTCAATTA
>JAVBQJ010000145.1:0-58550 GCA_031549115.1 Victivallaceae bacterium | reverse complement strand
AGAGCGCGGGCTGCGCCTACGCAACCAACCTGCTCCTCCGGAGCTTTTCGGTCGGTCGGTTGCTTCGGCTCCGCCAAAACACGTTTGATGCGATAGTCAATCGGAATATCAAATGTGCGCAAAATTACGGACACTACCGGCTCCATGGGTCGTCCCCGCTATGGAATTCGTCGTCGTCTGCGGCGATTACTACCCCATCTGCTATCGCAACGCCTACTGCGGTCAACAGCAACATCTCATCGACAACGAGAAAACAACAAAATAAAATAATCTTCCAAGAACATCAAAACTATACTCATTAACCACGGTTTGAACACAAAGGGTATTATAAAAATCACATGTGTTTATTCATTACCATTTAAATCTTAAATTACCATTGGCGGGTTGATATTTTCTTATCTCAGTATCAGACGTAATTAACGGAACTTCATATTCCAACGCTGTTGCAATTATAAACTTGTCGTGATTATCAAAAGAACATTCTCCTTTATCAATAGCGATAGCACGCCGTAAAATTGGCAACTCAAAAGGACAAATACTCACATTATCAGAATCATAAAAAGGTTTAAAGACTTCATAGTAAATTTCCCGAGTTCGTTCTTCCGAAATACACCATTTGTCGCGAATTTCAATAAATGAAATAATAGGCACTATAAGTTGGTAGGGAGAACGATGCCACACTGATGTATGCTCAATAGCCAGCCTGACAACTTCCTCAATTTCGGCCGATAGTCGTTTATTATCGGAAAATATTTCATGAAAGTATGCTATTATAGCACAGGTGTCAATTATAAATTTGCTTGGAATAGTCATGACTTTGAAATCTTTCAACTATTGCGGGTAACTCTTCTATAATCTGCAAATGGCACTCTTTAGGAAGCGACATCACAAAATCAGCAAATTCTGGCGTTCCCTCAAAAAAGTCTGAACAAATAACCTTTTCAATATCAGAAAGGCAATTTAACAGTGACTCGCTACCATGTCCATGCCTACAAAAATGGTCGCATGAATGCAGAATATGATAAACCAATACATAATAAAACTCTGATGAGTTATTATAGTGGGATAACGCCAATTCAGCATCGCTAATATTTCCTCTAGCCCGCAATAGTGCATTTAAGATAACATCTACATCTGTTCGCAATAAGACCATCATTATTATTTCTTTGTGAGTAAATTGATGGGTGCAGGCTCAAAATCTCGCGGCAAGTCATCGGTTGTTTGTTTTGCATCCTCGTGACGCCTCATAAAGTCAACATCAATTTTTCCACACTGGGGGTCATTCGCTGCAAAAGAAAGTAAATTATAAGCTCGCCGTAACAATTCTGCGGCATTATATTCTGACATTTCTACCATTTGCTCGATGGCTTCTTCCGTAAAAGGATACAGTTGGTCTTGGGCTTGACTTTCGTCTGTCCTGAATTCGGAAAGATATTTTTTCAATAATAATTGAGAGTCTTCAATACTTAATTTTTCGAATTTTATGATATGTAGAGATTTTGTTTGAGGGAGCATGGGAACTCTAGCTTCAATTCCAGATTCTCGCCAAGCCTCATCCAAAAGTCGAGGTAATCCAGCATGAATAACTAAAATAAAGTTAAAGAAACCTTTTGCTGCGTTAACATACGCTCCATCAAAAAGGCACTCGCGAAGTTCTCGCGCAAAGTCTTTTTTGAGCTGAGCACTTTGAAAATCAGCAATCTTTTCAAAATCATCAACAAAAATATATGCTCCATTAAATGTTGACGCCAAAAAGAAAAGAGCTAAGTCGTTGAATATGAAGTTGAGCTTTTCTTTTACTTTTCTTAAATTCAGGCAATAATTAGTTAAGTCATCTTTTGATGTAAAATTCGCATGGAAAAAATCATATGCAACACGTTTTAACGGAAATTGCTCTGACGTTTTCTTTATGAATGGATTTTTCGCAATTGTTTCCGAAATAATTTTGGAATCAATGCCGCTCTTCTTCAGAAAATCGCTATTATTCAATAATGGAATAATATCATTCTTTGCTCCAAACATTGCAGTTAGCTTTTTGTCCCCGTAGGCCGTCAGGATTGCCTGTAAGCGCAAAGCCGCAAACGCATAATCAATGTGCTTTGATTTAAAGATGGCCGAAATAATAATATCAATAAAACTTTCAAATGTCTTTGTGCGGCCTCCTGCCTCAGGGACAACACGAACAGCAAAGCACTTATTGACTTCTTCTGATATGTCAAGGCAATATTCAGCATTTATTTTCTCCAAAAGAAAGACTATAAATGCTGATTTGCCATTCCCACGACCAACATACGAATTGTCCATAATATAACCCAAGCGGCGATGATTTGGGTCATCTTGTGGGCTTTTTAAAAACTCGTTAAAAATCTGATTGTACTCATTTGAGCGTATTGCTTGTTCAAAAATATCTCCATTAATTCTTTTGTCATCCGCTTCCGTATTCAGAGCCGGGCTTGCAGGAAAGGGATTCTCGCTTAGACCAAAACGAGTATATCGGTTATCTATACCATCTACAGAAATGTTTTTGGGCTTGCGAAATAATGAATTGTTCATGATTTATGCTCCTTGGAGATATCTATTGCAATAATATTACGATATTTTCCTGCGACCATCACAGGCTCGCGAGTTAAATACATCGCTTTGGTTTCTTCGGGCAATTTATCAACCTCAAGTGCGATTTTTATTTTCAACTTACCTTGCAGGTTTAATCTATATACTGCATCTATAAAAGCAGCAAAAATCTTTTCTGAAATTTTCATACTATAACACACTAACTCTCGAATTGCCATCAAATTGATAAAATACGTTTTAGCGGTTCTTTTGATTTTAAAATAGGCGTCAACTAAATAATTAACAAAAACTTCAAGGTTTTCACCATTGGCGATAAGGGGAGAATGAATATACATCTTTTTGCCATCGGCATAACAGAAAATGCTTTGAAAATCGCTAGCTTTATCTATTGTGGAACATACCGAAAGAGGAAATATAACCTTACCTGAATATCCAGGATAAAACTCAGTAACGTGCAATATTCCTAGTTGCTTAGCGCGATAAGACCAAATTTCAAAAGCCGACCATGAAAAATCATAATTATACACATTCTTCAGCAGATAAGACTCCCAAAAATCCTTGCAATGCCGAATCGTTGCATTATAATTTTTACTATCAAAAAAAGCTCCAGATTCAGGTATTAATAAATTGCTTGCATAAAGCTCATCAAGTAATTTTTGATTGTCAAGTATGATTTCCTTCTTCGAAAACTCTCTTACATCATCTTCAATTTTTTTTGCCAATTTTTTTGTATAACGTTCAACATCTGACATTGTCTTCAGCGTCTCTTTCGGCATATCTAATAGGCGAGGAGAGTAATGAGGGAAAATCAAACTTCCGTCAATAGAATTAGCACTATACAAAAAATTGACTAAATAACGAAATGCATTATAATTCTTTTCCATTAATGACATTATGGAAAGATTAAATGCATCACTCCCATTTTTTTCATGCAACCCCAATAAGTCTTTGCCATTGGAGGTCAAAATGAAGCTATCGTTGTTCTGCTGAACGATATTATATTCCAAAGATTCCATTAAAATTTGCTTAAAGGTATATCCAATGCGAATAAGCTGTTTGGGCGAATGTAATTCGGTTTCATCAATTGTCAGCTTTTTGTATTTTGATTCCCCTAGCTGCAACCGCTCTTTCATTTCAATAAAACGCTTCAGCAATAAAGATGAATCTAAGGCGGGCAAATCATCTATAGCCTTTAAGATAATATAAAAATAATCTAAAAAATAGAATTTCTTTGCGGGGTTAGAACCTTTTACATTCATCAAAATCACCTTATGTCACAACCTTGTCATCACATCACTTCTTTATCAATTTTTACGAAACCATTCCTTCGAAACATCTTGTTAGGAATATAGCATTTGAAAGGCCAAAAACAAGCATGACTTCTTTCACGGTGGCAATTTCTTTATTGTTACCAAAAGAGAGAGCTGAAGTGTTTCTGTGCTTTGGGTACTTGGGATGGCTGTATGAAAAATGGGACGTAGCGAGTTCCGAATCTGAAATGGTGACGAAAGATTTAAATTGTGCCACAGCCTGTGGCACAATTATAGATGCCTGGCTATCAATGAACTTTCCGTATTTCGGAGTCTCTGTTGCCTGATTTTGCCACAGGCTGTGGCAAAATTGCTGGTTATTCCGGGAAACCCATCTTTTGATTCAACAATTGGAAATAACTGCGATAACAGAAGAGGCGGTTGCGTTTTTGACCGGTGGTTTCTTCTGCTATGCCTAGCTCCTGCAATTTTCGCAGGGCGGCGTTGATGGTGGCGTCGGTTAGGTTGGTTTCTTCTTTCAGCTTCTGGGGGCTGGCGATGGGGTGGCGGAGCATCGCTTGATGAACCAGGGTGGCAGATTTGCTACTGCGGCCGAGGGCTTGAATTTTTTTCCGGTTTGCTTGTACTTGTTGGTCCAGGGCCATGATGATTTCGAGACTTTGCTTCGCTGTTTCAATTATGGCTTCGGCGAAGAAGTCGAGCCAGCGTTCCCAGTCGCCGTTGCTTCGGATGTCGTTCAGAAGTTCGTAGTAGTATTGACGGTGGAGTTTGAAGTAATAGCTCAGGTAGAGGAGCGGTTGTTTCAATATTTTACCTTCGCAGAGAAGCAGGGTTATCAGGAGACGACCCACTCTTCCATTGCCGTCGAGGAAGGGATGGATGGTTTCAAACTGGACGTGGGCCAACGCCGCTTTTACTAGAACGGGGATTTCTTCGTCATGCAGGAAGAGCTCCAGCTCATTCAGGCAACGAAGAGCTTCCTCGGGGGGCGGAGGCACGAAGGCGGCGTTGCCGGGGCGGGTGCCGCCTATCCAGTTCTGGCTTTTGCGGACCTCGCCGGGCGATTTAAGGCTACCCCGGCCTTTGGCCAATAGTTCGCCATGGATTTCGCGAATCAGGCGCAGGGACAGCGGGAAGCCTTCTTGCAGGCGTTTCAGGCCATGGTCCATGGCGGCGACGTAGTTGCTGACCTCCTGGACGTCATCCACGGGGACTCCGGGCTTTTCGGCGAGTTCGAATAGCAGTAAGTCGGAGAGAGAGGATTGCGTTCCCTCTATCATGGAAGACAGGACCGCTTCTTTGCGGATGAACATATAGAGGAAGAGCCCCACATCCGGCAGCAGTTCCGCCGCCGCATCGAGTTTGCCCAATGCATGGGAAGCTTCATCCAGTTTTTTCTGCAAAGTACCGGAAAGCGCCAGCGCCGGAACGGGCGGCAAAGGATTCGGTACGAAAGCCTTTGCGGTTTCGCCCACTGTACTGATGGTTTGATAGGTGCCTTGTGGACCGCGTTTCATAATGCCTCGAAATTAAAATAACCGGTTGTATTATTTTAAGATAGTGTGTGAAATTAAAATAAGCAAGTCGATTATTTCAAATTCTCGTTCTTTTTCACGTTTTTGAAATGTCGGCAATCGGAATATCAATAGTAATCTTTCGGAGGTCCTTATGGAACAAGCTTCAGATCAACCGGGCGCAGTTTCGCCAGGCGAAGGCGCCCAGGTTGAGCCGGTAGGCGGGCAGCGGCAATGCGGCGGGCCAGCAGGCGGTTGCGCGGCTGCCGTCCGGCGCAGTGAAATTCCATTGGATGTGAAAATAGGCGCAGTCCGGTTTCAATTCCGGCGGGAGGCGCAGGGTGCAGCCGGTCGCGTCGCGCGCGGCGATGCGGGCGTCGCAATTGTTGAACGTGAGATCGCCGCGCTGCCGGAAGTATTGGATCCGGCGGACCGGTTTGACGCCGGCCGGGTCGACCCAATAGACATCCGCGAATTCGACGTTCCGGGCATCCTCCGGCAGCTGGAACTCCATGGCGACTTCGAGGCCGCCTTCGCGGGAAGGACGGACGGCGAAATGCAGCGCTTCGGTGGCGTACCATTGGTTGATTCGCAGCACCGGTACCGGCAGCCGATCGGCAAACGACACGCCGCGTCCGGCTTCGGCCAGATCGGTTTCCAGCAGCTGCTGCAATTGCTTACAGCGCCATTCCAGCAATTCCGGGTAATAAAGATGACGTTCCGCCTCGGAGTGGAAGCCCAGGCGCGAATCCTGCCGCGCCAGCACGGCCAGCTCCCGGGAGCGGTCGATTTCCGCGCCGACGATTGTTTCCAGTTCCGGCAGCACGTCGCGGTTGCCCTCGAACAGGAATTGGCGGCGCAGCTCATAAAAGCGGAGGATCTGTCCGGCGCCGGCGAATTGCAGCTCCAATGCGCGGCAGACGCCGAAATCCTTTTCCTGCTCCGGGTTGCGCAACGGTACGGCGCGCAGCCGCTCCATGCCTTCGCTCCACTCGCAAGACAACCGGTCGAACAGCACGATGGCTTCGCGCAAGGTGTGATTGTCCAGGCATTCGCCGATGGTGTCGCCGGACGGAGCGAAATCGGGGCGCCAGGTGGGCGCCAACGGCGTCCCTTCCAATCGCAGATGCAGCGGCCAGGCGAGGCCGCAGTGGGCCGGGCCATAATACTGCATCTGGTTGGACACCGGATAGTGTTCGTAAGCGCGGGCGAAGTTGCGCAGCGCGGAAGCGACCTGCGTCGCACTTTCACCCCATTGCGGCCGGGTCAGGCTCTGCAGAAATTCATCTTCGGTCGGGAAAAACGGCTCCCGCGACAGTAGATTGGCTGCCTGGTTCATCAGCCCCGGACTGTTGCCGAAGTACCAGCATTGGCAGGCGTGTTCGACGCCGAGTTCGCGCAGGGCGCGGTATTTTTCGAACAGCAGCGACGGTACCGGGACGAAGGGCACGGTGGCGACTTCGTGCGAACAGGTGACCTGAAGTTTGGCGCAGCAGCCGATATGGTGCTCCCGGGCGCCGCGGGCGATCCGGACGAAATCCTCGGCGGGATCCGGGATGGAAAGCCAGTAATCGCCGCCGCGGCGAATTTTCCCCAACTGCTCCACGGCGGCGTTGGATTCGCAGTTGTACTGCAGAATTACCCCCTCCGGAATCGCGTGCGGCAATTCGAATACCCACGGCGCGCGCGGCGCCGCCTGCGGCATGTAAAACCATGAAATCAGTTGCGCCGCCGGATTGGCGTCGATCATGCCCCGAAACATCGGGCGCAAGGTATTGGCGATGATCTCCGGTTTCGGAATTCGGCCGCAGCGCGGACACTCCACCGGAATGTCTTCGGTACACTCCAGCGCGGTCAGGCAGTTGGTGGCGCGTTCGCCGTGGGTGATGTTGAGGATGCCGGCCAGATGCTCCACCGAACGGAAGAGGTCAAAGGTGGCAGTGTACAAATACTCCTCCGCCACCGCGGAGGTCGGGCAGAAGGCGAGGTCGTTGCCGATCCGGGCGCCCCCCAATTCCGGGTAATGCCGCAGCAGCGGCTCCCCTGGCGCCCAGGCCGCCGGTTCGATCGAAAAAGCCCAGATCCCGATGCCGTAACGCCGGCACTTTTCCACCACCGTGTTCAGTTTCTCGAGGCGTTTGCCGCGCTGCGGGTCGGCGGCGATAAAGGGGGTGGCGCAGATTTCACGCCACTTCACCGTGATCCACAGCCCGTTGATCCCCTCCGACGCGAGCCGCTCGAGATAGGCTTCGGGGTAATAATCGAAATCGTCCAGCAGCTCATCCAGTTGAAACGGCGGCCGTTTGATCGGAGAAAAAAAGCCGCGCGAAATCCGGTTCCGTATCCGCATGGTGTACTCCGATGTCCCGAACGGCAGAAACGGCGACGCGAGTGCGCGCGATTGCAGTTCGTAAATGCCGCGCCGCAGCGCTTCGGTGGTATCGCCGCCGATTTCGATGCGTCCGGGCGCCGTCGTGAGCCGGAAGCATTCCCGTGAGCCGGCGGCTGCCGGCCGGGTGAGCACGACTTCGGGGCCTGCCGGATTTTCCGGCAGCGTCCGGCGCAATTCGTGCCACGCCGAAGCCAGCAGTTCATCCGGGAGAGCACCGAAACGGACGCCCGTGCTCAAGTCGAGGCACTCCGGCGGCCGGAGTTTCCGGTCCGGCGCCGGAAGATACAGCGGACGCTCGGTTTGCAATTCGGCGACGAAGGCTGACTCCCGCGGCGAGGGGGAGGGGGGGGACGGCGGCAAAATTGCCGGGGCGATCAAAATTGGTGTCATGGTGTTTTTCATCTCGGTACGATAATGCAGCGGTCGATCCACAGACCGTAGGGTGCGTCGGCGTTGGAATACTTATACGGAGCGCCGGTGAATTTGGCGCTGATGTAAACATCGCATTCCCGGTCCGGGAAGAGCGTCGCGGCGCTGTCGAAGGCGAACTGGATGTCCCAGCCGTCCAGGAAATATATGCAGCTGGAAAATTCCGGCTTTACGGTCATACAATAATAGTAATTGTAGCCCGGCCCCGGAATCGTGTCGGGGTCGATGACGCCGGGAACGCCGATGCGCTCCGCCTTGATGTCGTTGTAGGCGCCGAATACCAGCGGCACAGCGCCGCTTTTGCCGTATTGGGCCCAGTCGACGAATACCGCGAAGCCGACCGGCGAATCCGGGTCCTGCCGCAGCTCCAACGAATGCGTTTTGCCCAGGTCGACGGTGATATCGAGGGCTTCCGAAGTGAACTGCGGCAGCGTTGGCTGCGGCGTCACATCGGGGTGGCCGGCATAACGCTGTTCGAATTCGCGCATCAGTGTCTCCTGGCTCTCCCGCAGCTCCGGACGTATGGCGGTGGCGTTGATACGATGCCACTCGCGCAGGATATCGGACAGGAGCTGTTCCTGGTGCAGTGGGAAATCCGCCTGTTTGCCGCCGCTGCGGAGAAATTCCGTCATCATCAGCCGGAAGCGCATGAATGCAGCCATATCCAGATTGTAGCGCGCCCGTTGGACGCGTTCGAGCAGCCCGGGCTGTTCCGCGACGGCGGCTGCCGCCCGGTCGAGGGCGGCGTAGGCTGCCGTCACCGTCGGGTAATCCAGGAAGTTGTAGCTTTCGACGGTCCGGTAGACGTAGCTGGGGCGCCGTTGCACCGAGTCGAAGAGAATCTCCCGGTAACGCCGGATCTCCGGCGCGGCCGCGCCGTAATAGCCCTGCAGAAAGTCATCCATCCAACCTTGCCAGTCGGCGTCGGGGTTTTCCAGCAGTTTGGCGGTCAGGAACTGCTTCAGTTCCGGCATGTCGTCGCGCGGCGGCGCGGAAAATTCGAAGAACAGCATATTGACGCCGTGATCGTGGTAGAATTTGACCAGATCGGGCAGGAAAAACTCGTTGGGATACGGCGGCACTTCGATGCTGTAATTGGTCGGGTATTCCCAGATGTAGATGCCGCCTTTGTTGTGCCACTCCTCGACCCGGCTGCGATGCGGCGTCTGCTCCGGCGCGAGGATCGAAGCCACCTTGTTGCTCGAGGTGTTGGTCAGCCGGACGATCACATTGTCAAGCGCGCGAATGTGTTTCGGCGGCTTTTCGGTGATGCCGTAGGCTAACGTGGTCACGTAGATATCGGACCGGAATTCCTTGACCGCCTGCGCCACCTGGTTGACGAAGTGAAGCACCAGACCGGACGGGGCGCCCTCCTCGACGACGATCTTCTGGCAATCGGGGCACTGGCAGACGAAGGAGTTGTCGTTCTGCGACACATCGTAGAGGCGCGGCGGCGGGGTTCCGGCCGCTGCCGCGGCGGCTTCGTCGTCGACAATGAATTGTTTGAGTTTGGCGATGAACTGGCGGGTCATTTCCGGATTGGTCAAACAGAGCTGACCGGTGAATTGACCGCCCCGGCGTTTGCCGTCGAGCAGTGAAAAGAACTCCGGATGCGCCTCCAGATATCCGACCTCCGGGAAATAGCAGTCGAAGGTATGCGACGAATCGGGGGAGCCGAAGTGCAGCGCTCCGCCGAATTCGCGGTCGATGCCGCGGCTGCCCCAGCCGTTGAGGCGGTTGCGCACGGCCCACAAACCATGATCGTTAGTCGCCGCCCAGTTGGTGGGGAAGATCTCCCGCAGCGTGAATGCCGGAGTGACCGTCAGGTCGAATTCCGGCAATGCGAGGCCGTCGCCGTGTTCCGGCACCAGTTCGACATCGGGGGTGTAAAAGCGTACACCGGCGAACTGCTCCAGAAACCGGGAAACCGCGTAAAGCGTGCCGCGGGAGCCGCCGCCGGCGAGGATGACGTCGCCCTCCAGCGTTCGAAGCCGGAAGCTGTCGCCGGTAAGCTGCGTGGCGTCAATGCCGTTATTGCGGGCGAATTCCGTATTCCCGACGTGAAAAGTCACTTCGGTTTGCCCGCCGAGCGTGAGGCCGTGCGGGGCCGCTGCCGCCAGATATTTTGCCAGCTCCGCGGCGGCAAACTGTTCCGGCGCGGTCGGCTGCGGCGGCAGTTCCACCCGGAATCCGGCCGCGTATACGACGGCTGCGCTCAATGAAAGCGCCAATGCCAGGACGATTTTTCTCATTTTCACTCCGATTTCGAATTCAAGTCGATAGCTAGACCGGTACGCCTGTACGGCGTACCGGCATAGGAACGCGTCTTAGAGGCCGTTCCAGAAGTCGCGTTCCTGCAAGCCGTCGCCGGAGATGCCGTTCTGCTCGATGGCGTCCATTTCCGCCTTTTTCAAACTGGAAGCGTGACCGTCGGCATAGCCGGTGTTCAGCGCGTTATTGTGCTTGAACGCGTCGGTGAACCAGCGGTAATCGCGCGGGATTTTGATATCGATCCAGTTGAGGTCGTTGGAGTTCTCAATGATGAAGAACGCGGAGGAGGGGGCCTTCAAGCCCGACGGCTTGGCCTGTCCCGCCAGGTTGAGGTTGACGCCGTAGTTGGGGTAATATTTGCCCCAGTCGGTGTTCTTGGCATCGAATTTTGAGCCGGCGCCGCAGGAGGTGACCTTGAATTCCTGGGTGGCGTCGACGGTGGTTCCCATTTCCGGCGCCAGCAACGCGACCCAGCCGATGTCGTCGACATTCCTTACCGGAACGTACCAGTCGTCGTAATTGTCGCCGTAGAACATGACGCCGAGCATCAACGTTTTCACGTTGTTCAGACAATAGGTTGCCTGCGCCGCCGCCCGGGCCTTGGACAGCGCCGGCAACAGCATGCTGGCCAGAATTGCGATAATGGCGATCACTACGAGGAGTTCGATCAATGTGAATGGTTGATTCTTTTTCATTTTCCGTTCCTTTTCGTTACGATTGGGTTGTTTTTTGTGAGAGATTATATTTCTTTGATCAGACTGGTACCGCACCAGAGTTCGCCGCACAGTTTTTCCGGAAGCGTGACCTGGGAGCGGTTGTTGCGCACCGCTTCGACCAGCAGTTGCTGCGCCAATAGCCCCATCGAGAAGCACGGCACACGCAAATACAATACCTCGGGGTAGAGGGTGGAAAACAACCCAACCCCGGTATAGCCGCAAAGGCGCATTTGGCGCGCCTCCGGTAACGTTTGCAGCACTTGCAGCAGCTGAAAGTGCGGCACGCACAAGGTGTCGGGCGGCTCCGCCAGCGACGCCAGCCATTCCCGGCCCAGCTGCGCCAGCTCTTCGCTGGGGCGGAGGTGGAACGGCAGTTTGTGGTAACCGACTTCGATCCCGCGCCGCTTCAGCGCCTGCTCGCCGATGCTCATCCGGACCATCAACTCCTGCAGGTCCGGCAGGTCGCGCGATTCCAGATAGAGAAACATGAACTTCCGGCAGCCGGCATCATGCAGATATTGCGCGTATGAGTCCAGAGAGCGCGCTTCATCGTAGTCGATGCCGGGGATGTTCTCACTGCCCCACGCGACCTGCGGGAAAATCGTCACGGCCGGAATCTGTTGCTGCTGCACCAACAGCTTGAGATGGGCGAACTGGTGCCCGAGAAATACCACCGCATGACAGTCTTTCTGAATGAAATCGATCTGCCGCCGTAGTACGTCGGAGGCGAACGAGTCGGTCATGTGGTGGAAGATCACGGTGCAGTTGTTTTCGATCGCCCCCGCGGTGATGCCGCGCTCGAATTCGGCGTTGGCGATCAAATTGGCGTAGCCGAGGCTATCCGGCGACATCGGTAATTCCGGCAGGGGGCAGAAAATCCGCACCTCCGACAACACCTTTTTCGCGTCGTTGCGGATCACGGTGCCGCGCATCGGCAGGCGCTCGATGAAGCCGTTGGTTTCCAGCATTTTGAGCGCACTGATCATCGAGGAGCGCCCGACCTGGTAACGCTGGGCCAAAATCCGGTCTCCCGGCAGCATTTCGCCGGCCTTCAAATCGCCGTTGGCGATTGCCGCCGCGATTTCCGCGTAGATCCGTTCCGGAATGGTTTGCCCTGCGTTTTTCAATTGCCACCTCGTGGTCTGTTCTGGATTGCAACTGGTTTAAACCAGATTAAAAACAAAAAATAAATGAAAACCGGCAACATCGATTTTCACATTGACTATTATAGCGGACTTTGTGGCATTTGTCAATAGCAATCGAGAAAAAAGACTCAAAAAACTTTTTCCTGTGACTTGTAAAGGTAAACGCACCACCTTGAAATTATCCATGTGCATTAAATTTGCAAAACCGACAGAGGTGCATTCACTCTGACCAATGTGGGTATGTGCATTTACAGTGTCCGAAGATCAAAGTTCCCTAATATGAGCTATGTTGTACGTTTAATTTGACCATTCCGGTTCAACACTTGCGGAATCAACAACTGGAGGAAACATGGCACATCTCACCCACTCCCAAAGAACTTTAATTGAAAATGGCTTACGAATCCGGAAATCATTCAGAGAAATTGCCGCCGACGTCGGCAAGTCTCACACGACGGTTTCCCGCGAGGTGCTGCGCCATCGCGGGGATAGTGACAAGGGCGCCTACGGGCGCGTAACCAATTGCTGCATTTTTCGCAGTAACTGTCGGCGCACGAAGTTATGTGACAATCCGAGGTGCATTCGCAAATCTTGCGATATATTTCCGGCGCTTCATGCAACATCCAGGCTAATCTGACAATGGTGCGTTTACTTTGTCAAGTGACCATTTTTTGCAGAAAAGCAAGCGCATCGCGGCTCTTTCCATCCCGAAACCTCAAAAAGAAAAAGGCAGACTCTCGAATAACATCGAGGTCTGCCAAGCGGCTTCCGGCTGTAAATCTATTCGATGGTGTCGACGTCCAGCCCGAGCTGTTCGAAGCCGAGATTGTTGACCGGGCTCTTCAGGGCTTTATCCACATCTTCGACGATTTTGCCGATATTGTCTTTGATTTCGATATTGACCACATCGGTGGGGTGGGCGTATTCGGCGTGGGCGATCAACACCAATTGCGAGCGCTTGGTCGATTCGCTCTCCGAGGAAAAAGCCCAACCGATGAACGGAATGTCCTTGAGAATCGGCAAGCCCGCCACACTGCGCACGACATTGATTTTCTGGATACCGCCGACGACGAAATCTTTGCCGCCGTTGCCGATCTGAATTTCGGTGCTGAACGCCGAACGGCTCACCCGCGGCGTTCCATCACTATTCCAGCCCACCAGCGAAATTCCGGAAACCGACAGATCGAGCGTGGTGCTGCGCGCCGTCACCACCGGGTTGATATTCAGCTCAAAGCGGAAACCGTCCTTGATTTTGGTGATCTGCTCTTTGCCGTGCTGAATTTCCCATTCGCCGCCGGGGCCGGGGATTTTGTTCTTGCCTTCCGGAATTTTGTCGTTCAGTTCTTCGCTGGGGATGGTATGGGAGGTGTCGTCGTAGAACAGTCCGGAGTTGACCTGAATGGTGGAGACGGCGCGGTTTTTGGCCAACAGCACCCCGTGGGTCAGAACCCGCGCTTTGCCGTTGGCGGTCAGGAAGTCGAGGTATTTGGAGTTCCACTTCGGATTGAAATTGAAGAAATCCGTCCGGCTCGACCCCGAACCGTTCACGCCCCCTGCGAAGGTGGCCGCCCAGTTGTTCCGGTAACGGCCGCCCACGGAAAAGAAGTCCGCGCCGTCGTTGTTTTTCCAGCTCTGGAAATCCACCCCGATTTTATCGTCGTTTTCCGCATAAATTTCCAGCAGCCGGTAACCGATACGCACCTCCGGCATCGGCTTGTCGTACTGGTGCAGCATCTCCTCGATGTGCTTCCATGACCAGAACGGAGCTCCCACCACCAACGCATTCAACTGTCCGTCCACCACCATAACGTCCACACCGGTGGTAAATTCGCAGTCGTCGCCGGCGGCGCCGACGTTACGGACCATCTCGCGAAGGTTGGCGGCGGTGTTGGCTTTCGGGAAATAAATAAACTTCGGCCGGCCGGGAGCGTAACCCATGCCGGGCAAATCCAGCCGTTCAATGATCTGGTCGATGCTTTCGCCGTTCGCGCCCGGCTGGAAGCGGTAATCTTCGGCGGAAACCAACAGCAAACCGGTGCCGTCGTTGAAGCGGAGCGCCTCCACCTGAACCGGGCTGGCGGCAATTTTCGTGCCGCGTACCACCCCCAACAGGTAACCCCGCAGCGCATACGGTTCCGCGTGCTTCAACTCGTAGACCTTGGTCAGCACGTAGGGGTCGGTGTTGTCGCGGATGAAGTGGATTGCGCCCACGGAGTCCTTCACGTCCAGTTTCAGGTGCGTCTGGACGGTGGAGTCGCCGTAACCTTTGGTGTTTTCGCCGTTATCCCGGCGCAGCGTGCCCGGAATGGCACGGGGCGTCATGTCGATATTAAGATCTTCCGCCGGAACCGCCACCGGCAAAAGCAACCCGGTCAGCAAAGCAAGCATATATTTTTTCATGGGAGTTGTTCCTTGGTGATTTTCAGTTCATTTCTTCGATGATGATCTGGGGGCTGATCGGCTCCGGAGGCATCAGTTCGGGGTGAACCAGCCCGGCCTCGGCGGTCACAACGATATAGATTTTTTCGTTGATGGTCGTGGTCGTCCCGAAGAGGTATTTCAGAACCGGGATTTTGCTCAGGAACGGAATCCCGATCGTCTCCTCGGCCTCGGTCTCCTTGACATAACTCGAAAGTAGCTTCTCCGTATGGAACCCCAGCGTCAAACTGCCGGTGGTATAGCTGGAGTTGCCGAGTTCATCGCCGCGGTTGTTCCGCTCGACCACGTCGCGGCTGTAAATCTCGTACTGGAATATGACGCTGCCGTGGTTTTTGGTATAAAACGCCTCGTCCGACGGAATCGTCCCCAGCGTGTCGATTTCGCCCGTTTCGGCGTCAAAACAGATTACCGGATTGTGAACCACCAGCTCAATGGCCGGTATGTAGCCGGTTACAACATCGGTGCGGTCGTCGGGGTTTTTGCGGATGTTCTGATAATCGGGCGCCAGGCTGGCGCGGTAGGTGCGGTTGCGGTTCAGCAACTCCACGTCATAAACCGGGGTGTTGACGAAGGTCAGGTCGGTGGTCGCCGCCAATTTGGCGTTGCCGGACTGCTGCAGAAGACGGATAAAGCTCAAGTCGAATTGCGGCGCGGAGAAAAATCCGCCGTATCCCCAGCTCGAGGAGAACCCTTTGGCAATGTCGATAAACTTGGCGGGGTCGCCGAACATATTCAGAATCGCCTCGTTGGAATAGACTTTGCCGCCGTTGTAGGCCGCTTCAAAAAGATTCATCCCCGGGCCGTTCTTCCAGGCCAGGTAATCCACGCCGATGTCGCGCAGTTTGCTCTCGCGGATCTCATAATAGTTGAGCCGCAGGTTGACCTGCGGCACCGGACGGTCCAGGCGCTGCACCCACGCCAGAACGGCCAGGGCGGCCTGTTTGTCGTCCTTCCAGTAAATCGTATTGGTGTCTTTGTTCAGAAAGGCGGAACCTTCGCTGGAACGGAATGCGGCGTTGACCAGCCGCACAATGTCTTCGGCGGCGCGATAATTGGGGGTGTAGGCAATACGAGTGATGCCGGTGCCGTCGATAATCGAGCCGAACTGGTCGGCCTCGCCGGGGCGGTCGATCTTGGCAATCAGGTCGTCGATATAGGGCAGGAAATCTTCACCGGTGGAAACCAGCAGATAATGCTTCTGCTCTTCACCGTAGTAAACCCGCTCCACTTTGGAGTTTATGTTATAACGCTTTATCGCGGCCTCGATATAGGGGCGGATGTCGGTGGCTTTCACATATTGGAGTGCGTAGACCTTGCTGGCCATGCGCACCTGGGCATCGTCCTGCATCAGCCGGATGATCCGGGTTTCCTCGGCATTTCCCCGGGCGGTCAGCGCAACCGGGAGCATGGACAAAAACAAAAGGAGCGGGAGTATGTGGTTTTTCATCGGGCAATAACCTTATAAATAATCTTGGCTGGACGCTTATAGAAAGTTGAAACTGATGATGCGCGGCTCGTCGTCGAGAACTCCCGAAACCACCCGGAACAGCACCTCCTGGTGAATCGTGCCGGACTCCGAATCGCGCCGCTCAAAGCGCACTTTCCATACCGACACCAGGAGCAGAGGATGCTCCAGCGTGGTATCGAACGAGTAGGAGACCGGTTGCCCCAGGGTTTCGGTCAGATTGGCGCGGGCGTTTTCAAATTCCCTGACATCGAACTGACTGCGCATTTCATCCGGCAGGGCGCCGATAAAAGTTTTGGCGTCGTTCTTGAGGAAAGCGTCCAGCATTTTCCGGACATTTTCATCGTTTTGCTCCTGCATGGCCATGGTTGCGGCGGTATTCACCTCCGGCTCCCGCGTTGCGGCGCATCCCGCGGTCAGCAGGGCGAATCCCAGCACCGCCGCATAAAAAATCATCGATCGTTTTTTGTCCATATCCCTCGCGTTTTGGTTCGGATTGTTGGTATGAAATTGTCGGTATACCGGTCCGGCGGCTGCCGTGAACGGTGTTACCGCATTTTATCCTTGGGGATCCACCGCTCCAGCGTCTTGTGCAATTTCAACAGTTCGATCGGCTTGGAGAGGTAATCGCTGAAGCCGTTGTCATGGAACATCTCCCTCATGCCGCTCACCGCATTGGCGGTCAACGCCACAATCGGCAAGTCCCGGTAATACAGGTCTTCGCCGGCCATGGCCCGGATGTGCTTGACCGCCTCCATGCCGTCCATCTCCGGCATCATGTGATCCATGAAAACGATGTCATATCGGGGGCCGTCTTTTATTTTGTTGATCGCCTCGATTCCGTTCGACGCGGTATCGGCGGTAATCCCGTAAAACAGCAGCATCTTTTTTACCACGAAAAGGTTTACCAGGATGTCGTCCACCACCAGTACCTTCGCATCGGGTATATGCATATAGACAATAGGCTCTTTCGGGGTCTGCAACGATTTCACCGATCGGTCGTTCATGATCCTTTCCGCCAGTTCGCGCCCGACGGTGCCGGATTTGCCGTCGCGTTGCGGCACCCGGACGGTGAAGACGGATCCCTTGCCCTTTACGCTTTCCACGGAGATTTCGCCGCCCATCAGGTGAATCAGGTGTTGGGTGATACTCATGCCCAGCCCCGTGCCTTCGATCGCCTTGTTGGATTTCGGGTCGAAGCGCGAATACTCATCGAACAATTTCTGCGTCTGTTCGAAGGTCATGCCCCAGCCGGTGTCGGCCACACGGAAAACCAGCGTCACCCCGGACGGATCGCCGTCGGTTCCCGGCTCGGCAAACACAGTCAGCTCCACCGTGCCTTCGTCCGTGTATTTAAAGGCGTTCGACAACAGATTGCTTAAAATCTGTTTGATGCGCAGTTCGTCGCCGATCAGAGTGGAGGGCGTGTTTTCGTCAACCGCGATTTTGAAATCAATCGGTTTGGCGTTTATGCGCATGATATTGAGCTGCACCGTGTCGCATATCATGCTGGCAAAGTCGTATTTGTCCACCGCGATCTCCATCTTTCCGGCCTCGATTTTGGAAAGGTCGAGAATATCGTTGACGATACGCAGCAGAAGATCGGCCGAATCGTAAATTTTGTTGAACGCGTCCAGCGTTTCCGCCGCCAGCGTCACGCTCTGCAGCTGAATTTCGGAGATACCCATAATCGCGTTCATCGGCGTGCGGATTTCATGACTCATTTTCGCCAGGAAATTACTCTTGGCGCGGTTCATCTGCTCTGCCTTTTGCCGCTCTTCGATTTCCGTAACATCATTCGTCACAATGATGTAACCGCTCTCTTTTCCCGCCTGGTCATAAAGGAGGTGCGCGCTGCCCCGGTAATAACGCTTGCTGTTGTCCTGGAAAAACACCTCGGGTTCCCGGTTTTGGTGCAAAGCCACGATCGGGTCGTACTCGGAGTCGTGCGGATAAAGGCTCATATCGTTGTAGGGCCGCCCGATCACCTCCTCCAGGGTTTTGCCGATGATCTTCAGCGTGTGGCTGTTCATATAGACGACATTGCGGTCCATGTCGACAATGGAGAGCGGTTCTTTGATGCTGTTCTCGATGCTGTCGGCCATATCGTCGAAGGAGTTGGCCAGGAGGCCGAATTCGTCCTTGATGTTGGAGCGCAGCCGGAACTGCCGCGCCCCCGAACGGAAGCGCAATATGCCGTCCAGGATCAGCTTGATGTTGCCGGTAAGATAGCTGGACAACAGCATGGCGGTCAAAATAACCAGCACGAAAATACCGATTGCCGTGCCGCCGAGCTGGAACATGTTGTACAGCAAATTGGCGTCGATGGCATTGTCGATGATTTTTTGCGTTTCCATGGCGGGGGCGATGAAGTCCTCGATTCCCGCGCCGATGGCGACAAAGGCGAAGCCGCGCCGGTTGCCCCGCACATCGGGGTGGTATTGCCCGGTATAATAGGGAATGGCGCCGGCGGTGGTCGGCTTGTAAAGGCCGCTCCAAAGAATATAAAATGAACCAGAGCCGCCGTCTTCGGTAAGATCCATCCACCCCGTGCATTGCGGGGCGTTGTTCAGATAGCGTCCGTCGAGGCCGACAAAGCCCGCTTTGGTCAGCGCGGCGACCGGTGTCTTGTCCCGCGACTGGTAATCGAGGATGTATTTCCCGGCGGCATCCTTTACCGGGTTGCCTTCTTCATCTTTCAGGATCCGTTCGCCGAACTGCGGCAGAATCTCCCGGTTATCGACGTTTTCTTTCAGGAACGCGCCCCAGCTCGTGCCCGCGGCTTCGCTGCTGAGATTGTTCCACGCGGGGTTGGCGGCCAGCCATTCCGCTCCGCCGCCGCTGCTCCAGTAGTAATAAGGAGTATCCGTTGCGAACTGCCGCTTGCCGTCGGCGTCAAGTATGGGGATGGTTCTGAATTTGCCCGGTTCGTATTCTTCTTTTTTGAACCCGCCGTTGACATAATCGCGTTCGAGCGCAATCGTTCCCTCCAGCCACGGGAGCTGCGGTTCGCCCGTGAGCGGATTGTACCCGGTAATGGAATGGTGCCGGGGGTGGCAGATACTGCGGCACTTATAGTCCCAGATAAACGCATAGTTGCCGTCATACGCACTGGGCAAACTGGTGTAGCGTTCGATCATCGGCGTAATATGGTCGACAAACTCCATAATGTGATCGTGGTTCAATGCCATGGTCACATAGCCGACGATTGCACCGTCGTCGCCGGTTACCGGCGCGGCCCAGCGTACAATGCCTTCAAAACGCTGGCCGTAGGGGTTTTCCTGGCCCGCGAAAGCCTGCAGTTTGGCAACCTCGATGAACTGATCGAAAGGCAGGTCGGCAATCTCTTGAAGACGCTCGTAATTTGGGTGCGTCTTGGGAACGTTTTTCTTCAACGCTCCGGGCGTGTACATCCCGATATAATTCGTGCCGACATAGGCGCCGATAACGTCCGAAACGTAAACATCCCTGGTGCCGTCCGGGTACACTTTGAGCTTTTTCAGTTCGCCGAAATAGGTTTCGGCCTTGACATACGTGTTCGCTTTGTCGGATACATCCAACAACGCCGGGTTCATGGGGTAGTGTTTTTTGCGCGAGTTCGGAGCCACGTATTTATACCGCTCTTGCCCGTTGGTGTCGATAAATGTGATTTCATCGTACAGCGGCGCATACTCATGGTGCTTCTCGATATATTCCGGAATCCGGTAATGAAAGCCGCTGCCGTACAGAACGTCGTCATTTTCACGGTTGCTGGATTTGTCCATGGAGCCCTCATAGACACAGTGGTGGTTTTCCACCCACGACATCCCGTCCTCCGAAAGCAACCATTCGCCTTTGGTTACCAGCTTTCCGTTGCTGGTTTCGCCGAAGTTCTTATAGGCTTTATCGGAAGGGGCGACTCTTGCGAGTTTGAGAATGTTCTGATCTTGTTCGTGGAGGAAATCCGCGACTGCGGCCGCCGTGTCGGTGGTCAGGCGCTCGATACCCTCTCTGGCTCCGTCATTCAGCGCTTTCGTGGAGTCGCCGATGGCGATGTCGCGCAGATTGTACCCCATTGCCGTTATCTGCCGCAACGCGATGACCGCGAGCAGGACAATGGGGATGATCATGGCCCCGAAAAAGATCAGGATCAGTTTTGGCCGCAATTTCAGGTTGATCTGATTGAACAGATACCCTAATCTTTTCGCTTTATTTGCGGAAGCGTTTTTTATGTCCATACTTTATTCGAGTGAAATTTCCATCGCCATTATTCAAATTTTTTCTCCGGGGCGGCGTCATCATTTTTCATAGTCTACCGCGCCGGTATTCAAATTATATAATTTAGCATTGAATTTCTACATTGCCAGTTATCCAGCGAATAAAAAAATGACTATAATGCGTGTAATTATGTACTCACTCTGTTTGAGCAGGGAAATTGCGGATGTTTCCGCACGGAGAAGCGGAATTTGACGAAAAGAAAAATTCATTGCCGGACGCAAAAAATTTAAATTACACTTTCCCGCCATGCAACGTTGAGCTTTGGCGGACCACCAATGATGCGGCCAGGTATTCATGGACAAAGGACGCCTGCGCGGTTCCGTCGAGCCGGTTCAGCAGGAGTTCCACCGCCCGACGCCCCATTTCTTCGAACGGTTGGGCGATGGAGCTCAAATTCGGCTGAAGTTTTTCGCATAAGTCCAGATTGTTCAGGCCCACCAACGAGAGTTCGTCCGGTATCGCGATTCCCAGCTCCGCCGCCGCATGGTATACGCCTCCTGCCAGTTCGTCAATGGCCAGAAAAATGGCGGTGGGGCGGTTTTTCTGGCGCAGCAAATCCAGCGCCGGTTTGTAGCCCAGGTAAAATAAGTTGATTTTACTCATTTGTTCCAGATAGAATTCCGGAAGCATATACGATATGTTGCGGCCCTCCACCGGAATTTTGTGGTCGGTCAACGCTTTTTTGTAACCCTCCAGGCGTTCTTGGGAAATCGGATTTCCGGCAAGCTCCTGTAGCGGTACGGTAATATGACCGATATGGGTATGGCCCAATGAAATCAGGTAGCTGGTGGCACGATACGCGGCATCAAAGTTATCGCAGGCGACCGAATCGCAAAGCCTCGCATCGTAACAGTGGTCTATTGTGACAATGGGGACTCCCCGTCGTTGTAATTCCTGAATATGAATCGTATTGACCGGCGGCGCAATCGGGCAAATAATCACTCCGGCAATGGAAGTGTCCGGAACATTGCGCAAAACCATCGCTTCGGTGGAGAAATCCAAACCGGAATTGGCAACCATAACCCAATAATTACTTTGCCTTGCTCGGGCTTCAATGGCAGTGAGCATTTTGAGTGACAGCGCTGTATTCAAATCATAGTTGATGAAAAGAAGGGTCTTGCTTTTTTCGGAAACATGAAGGTAATTCAAATTGATTCTGACAAAGGTTCCTGAACGCGGCCGGCGCTCCAAGATTTCCCGGTCGATCAATTCGTCAACCCCACGCCGGGCGGTAAGGTAACTGATCCGGTATTGCTCCGCAAGCTGTCTTTCGCCGGGCAAACGATCTCCCGGGCGCAAAACGCCACTGCGAATCTTCGCCAATAAATCTTGTTTCATGGCTTCGGCGGCCATACTGTTTCTGCGTGAAGAAATCATGTTTCCTGTTTTTGTTCTGCTATATTAATATTATAGCAGATTTTGCAAAAAAATCAAACTAATCCTTTGATTTTCTTTTTTGAAAGATGATAACATCTTGCTTTTACCGGATAATTCCATATAATGTAAGTGTGGACAGTCCAGACATGAAAAAAAGCAATGAAAAGGAAAGGAACAGTTCAAATGAAACAGAAATTCACACTTATAGAACTTTTGGTCGTGATCGCGATCATCGCCATCCTTGCCAGCATGCTGTTGCCGGCTTTGAGTAAAGCAAGAGCCAAAGCAAGAGTGGTAGCCTGTACCAGCCAACTTCGGCAGATGATGCTGGGCGCCGCGATGTATGGAAATGACAATAACAGTTATTTAATGAATTCCGTCAATCACAACAATCCGCGCAATGACAAGTGTGATGCGGAAGACAATCCGGGAAGTACGCAGGGAAGAATGGGGTGGCAACTGATGCCGTATATCGGGAATAATCGCGCTATGTTTTTTTGTCCCGCGCTCAATGGATTTCCGGCCAATGACAAGGAAGTCTATCTTAGGGACACTGCGCCCGGATATTCGTTCGGTTATTTTTATTTTGGCGGAGGAACCAGCAAAGAAAGTGCCAACCTTGAAATGGCCCAAATGTTCAACGCAATTAAGAATGGAGCAAGTACCATGGCATATCGATTCGATTGCGGATCGCCGCGAACGGTGGTATTCAGTGACGTTCAAGGTCTCCGTGCCGGCGAAGGCGGCTGGTATGAAGATCAGTGGTCCCACAACCTTGATGGAGTAAATACCGCCCGCTTTGACGGCAGTGCCGCATGGACGCCGGCGAATGGTTGCGACTATATTCCCGGTTGGGCGTTTATTATGTTGCCTCTCGACAGTTGGGAAGGGTTGCCGCGCTGGTAATGAACAGCGATAGGGGCGATCATTGAAAAATTCATAAATCACATCGTAGTTGTCAGTAGCCGCGGTATTGGCAACTGTGAGTGTATTTCATCAAAATCGGACAAGAAGAAAATTATGCTAAAATACATTGCTGCAAGTATATTCTGTACGTTGATATTCGCCGGCCTGAATGCCGATACCATGCAACGTCATGAAACGCAGATATTAACCTGGTCTCAAGACGGCAGATTGAAAGGATACGACATCGGCAATGAATCTTTGTTGTCGCAAGAAATATATCCTTTTTCCGCATATGACGCGGAAAAAGAGCAAACGGAATCTTTTGTCGGTCGACTGTCCCCGACTGCCGCCGGTATTGCTCTAATCGCGGAAGCAAAAGAATTACAACTGAAACTCAAAGTCAATATCAGCAGTTCAAAGGACACTCCATTTTTTTTGATCGATGCCGAATTAGAGAATTTATCCGAGGCTCGTGAACGGGCCATTGAATTGCGTTTTACTTTGCCGTTGAAGGCCGGCTCATGGAATTTCAATTCCTATATGACCGATATGCAAAACGGCAGAACTGCTGTTCAGTCGGATACATTATATGAAGAATTGCGTATTTTAATCAACCCCCGCTTTGAAATGCCGATGTCGCGGTTTCCGTTTTTGGCGATCGATAATGACGAAATTGGGATTATGCTGGGGCATCCATTGACGCAGCCGCGCTTTTTCCGCTATGCATTTGAGAGTGACGCCATCGGTGGCGGGTTATTAATGATGAAAGTTCCGCTGGGGCTCAGTGCGGACACAGAAAAATTTCCCGGCTGTGCCGGGGCGACATTTCTACTGGGGGAATTTGACGCTTCAACCCACTTTCGTGGCGCGCTGCAAAAATATTATCGGCATCAGCCAAAGATTTTCCAAACCCATATCGGTTATCCCGGCGCCTGGGGTCTTTGGATTCAGCCTGAAACGATGGATTTGGCTAAAAAATGTGGAATGGGGTTCAATCAACGCGAATGGGACGGAGACTTTTTCAACAATCCGGAACAAGCGTTGAATATCTTGAAGACAACCCACCTTAACGGCTTGATGGCAATGATGTATGCAGAGCCGTGGGGTGTATTTATGCCTTTCCCCAAAGGGTGGCTGCAAGCGCATGCCGACCCGAATGTGGCGGTATATTATGACCAAGCTCAAGTGAATGCCGCGGCATTGAAAAGCTATGTTGAAAGTTTCCGCAATGATACATCGCCGACAGAGCGTTTTCCCGGTGATTTGACCAATGACGATCTCTATGGCATTGTGCAAAATACGGCAATTGAAATCAATCGTACCGGAGATTGGCGACTCAATTGTTACTGGCCCAATTCCTTCGAATGGGGCAAGAAAAGATTGGGAGATGACTATGGAATGATCATCGTCAATTCCGATCCGGAACTTACGCGCCCGAATCGGCAGACCATTACTTTTGAAAAGGCCCGTTATGGATTTGTCGAACGTTGTTTGCAAGATTCCGAAGAGAAAATTGACGGCTATTATATCGATTCCGAAGCGTATGCCGCCGGGTGGTCTGAATGCAATTTCCGGCGGGATCATTGGAAAGTTGCTGATTTGCCGTTGACATATGCTCATTTCCCGGAAGATAATCAAGTTCACGTATTTCAGCATATGACATTGGCTCACAATGACTTTTTGCGCTTTCTCCGTCAACAGGCGGACCAAACCGATCGGTGTATAGGTTCCAATACTTGGCCTTTTGCGGCATTTCTCATTCCCTTTGTGGATTTTCTTGGGTGCGGAGAGTTTTTTGATAAACAGAGGTTACCGTCTTTGATCGATTTTCGGGAGTTTCGTTTTTTGGCCGGACAAAAATTGGTGACAACCATGGATTATGTGCTCAACTTCGAAGGAGAGGTTCCTGTTTCGGCGGAGGGGGTCATGCAATATATTGAACCGCGATTGAATTGGTATCTGCAATATGGTATTTTCCCCGGTTCGGGAAATGCATGGGCGGACCGATCAAAAGTCGAATTGCTCCTTCCTGTGTTTGAGTTATATGTTCCACTGTTTCAGGCAATAAATCAGGCCGGATGGGAGCCATTAACAAAAATTGAACTCAACGGGAAAAACGCAGATCAGGTACTGAGGGAGCGTTGGGGTCAATCACTAAATGACGGTGTATATTTTACGCTTCATAACCCAACAGACGAACCGGTGGAAGTGACGTTGTCTCTGCTGCCCGAAGATTTTAATGCGATGCATTTGGGTTCGGCAACGGAGTTGATCTCTTCCCGAAAATTGTCCGTGGAAAATAATCCGAATAAAGCTTTCATTACGGTCGCAATTCCGGCTGAACGCACAGTCTTGGTCTTGTGTCAACAAAAAAATAACGAAATGTGAGATGCTTGTTTGCCGGAGGCGAACAGGGGGATGAATAGAGTCCGCGCCCTGACTTATATGGAAGCGGTAAATCTGGATCGAATCAATATGAACCCGGACGTTGCAGCGTTACGGTTGTGCCATATTGGAGAAAAAATGAGCTTGAAAATTTATTATGTCCAGGGAACGCACTGGGACCGCGAATGGTATATGCCGTTTCAGCAGCTCCGCAAGTATCTGATCGACACGGCGGAAGGAGTTCTGAATACCCTGGAGGACGATCCGGATTTCGCATGTTTTGTCTTTGACGGCCAGACGCTGGTGTTGGAGGACATTCTGGAGGTCAAACCGGAATGGCGCGAGCGCCTGCGGCGGCAGATTCAGACCGGCCGGCTGAAAATCGGCCCCTGGTATTGTATGCCCGATATGTTTCTGGTGTCGGGCGAAAGCCTGATCCGCAACCTTCAGTTCGGCAAACGGATCGCGGACGAATTCGGTGGCGGCATGCTGCCTTGCGGTTACATGTGCGATGTGTTCGGCAATATCGCCCAGGCGCCGCAACTGCTGCGCCTGAGCGGATTGGAGCTGGCCGCGGCCTGGCGCGGAATCGCCGATGAAAACTGCAATTTCCGCCGGTGGCAGGCTCCCGACGGCAGTGAAGTGCTGCTCTACCGGATGGAGGCGCGGCAATCGTACTGCGACTTTACCGGCGACGTCGCCGGTTATTGGGATATCCCGCTGGGCGAGGAGGAATTCAAGCGCCGGGCCTATGTGCACATTGAGGAGCTGCGCAAGCGCAATCCGGAACTGGTGATCCTGATGGATGCCGTCGATCACGGTCCGATTCACCGGGCGGTGCCGCAATACCTGCGGTGGCTGCGCGAGCTGTACCCGCAAGCGACGGTGGAATTCTCCGATTTCAGTCAAATCGGAGAAGACTTGGCGGAGCGCCGCGAATCGCTGCCGCTTTTCCGCGGTGAAATGGTCTACCCGGGAATTCCGGCGAACAGCTTCCAGGCCGTACTTACGCATACTTTGTCCGCGCGTTATCCGATGAAGCGCTGGAATGACATCTGCTCGGATCTGTTGGAGCTGGAATTGGAGCCGGTGATGGCGGCAAGCCTGGTGCGCGGCATTCCGTGCCGCCCGGAGTTGTTGCGGCTTGCGTGGCAGTATTTATTGCGCAATCATCCGCACGATTCCATCTGCGGTTGTTCGATCGACGCGGTGCACCAGGATATGTTGTACCGTTTCCGCCAGATTCAGGAGCTTCGTCCGGTATTGACGGAGGATTTCCTCAAATTCGACCGCGACCGTTTGACCGGAGTGGATCAGCGCGCCGAATGCGTGGCCTGCGGCTTCACGCCGGGCGTGGAAATCGCGGAAGCGGACCCGGAAGGACGCTATGATTTGCGCGTTTACAACCCGCTGCCGTTGAAATACAGTGGCGTGATCCGGGCGGAAGTTCGATTCCCGTTGCATTATCCGAAGCAATACACCGAATACTTCGGCTACGAAACGTTGAACGCGTTCCGGTTGTACGACGCGGCCGGCCGGGAAATTCCGTATACCATTGAAGCTGTCCTGCCGAACTGCCGGTGTAATTTTCACCGTTACGACTTCCGGCATTACGACGTTTATACGATTTCCTTTGCGGCGGAACTGCGTGGGTGTGCGTGGCATACATTCCGGATCCTTCCCGCGGATACGCCGGTGCGGGACTGGAGTTCGATGAAAACCGGCGAATTGTGCGCATCCAATGGGCTGATTGCAGTGGAGCTGAAAAAAGACGGCACCTTCGCCGTGACGGATTGCGAAAACGGCCGCCGCGTCGAAGGCTTCAACACCTTTATGATCGACCGCGACATGGGCGACGGCTGGAATTACGCCAAACCGGTGAATTCCGGTACGCTGCTCGATTCCAATTGCGGCGTTCAACTGCGCCTCCTCCACGATTCGGCGATCCGGACCGTCTTTGAAATCGAGCGGCAATATGTATTGACGCAGGCGCTGGAGTTCCGGGGCGGCATACACCGGCAATTCTGCGGCATTCATGAAGAGGGCCCCAAAACCACCCTGACGATCCGCTCCACGGTGGAATTGGAGGCTGGTTCGCGCCTGGTGAAGCTGACGACCGATGTGGACAACACCGTAAAGGACTGCCGCATCCGCCTGGCGGTGCCGACCGGGCTGGCCGGAGGGTATTTTGCCGGTCAGAGTTTTTATGTGACCGAGCGCCCGGAGGGCAGATTGACCGGGGACGAAAGCATTCGTTTCCGGGAATTCGATCCGGAGGAAAAGAATTTTTCCGGCATTGCCGGAAAGCGCTCCGAAGCCGGTTCCACGGTGTTCATGAGCCGCTACGGGCTCAAAGAAATTTCCTGTCGGGGCGACAAGCTTTACGTAACGCTGTTGCGCAACTTCAGGAGAACGCCCCAGACCAATGGGGAAGCGGAATCGCAAAATCCGGGTACGCAGCGCTTTGAGTATGCCTATGGTGTTTTTCCCGGTCAGGCCGGAAATGCCGCGCTGGCCGGTATGGCGCAGCAGTACCGCAGCGGATTTTTGAGTTACCTCGTCCGGCATGGCGGCAATGACGTCGAACACCGGTCGTTGCTGGAGTTGGACGGGGCGGCGGTGTTGAGCGCCTTTGCGCCGACGCGCGATCATGAGCCCGGGAGCGCCATCGTACGGTTGGTGAATTTATCGGACACCATGGCGGAAGCCCGGCTGAAGAGCGATTACCAACTGGAGAAAGTGGAAAAAATCGACCTGCACGAAGACAACCCGCGTCCGGCGGATTTGTCGTTGACGCTCTCTGCCTGGGAAATCGCCACATTCAAGCTGCGTTGGCGCCTGGAATGACGCCTTCCCGGCCGCAATTTCGCAGTTGCGGCCGGCCTGGATATTGCACGAATGGCCGAAAAATCTATCGCATCCTTATGGCGCCCAAAGCCTGGCGATTTATACTTGCAGAAGCGCTCCGGGGACGCGGACAATACGTGACAGGACCCAATCCGACATGGAACTTTCCGCCAGAAGTTCCACCGCTCTGGCGCCCATGCCCGGATAATCCACCTGCCACGAGAGGGTTCCCGGCGGCAAGGGCAGTCCGCGCGGATTATTCCCGTCGATTCCCGTAATCACGGGAATGCGTTTCATTCCGGCCTCCTTGAGCATGGAGTGCAACTTGATCGCGAATTCATCCGTCAGCCCGACAATGGCGTCGGTTTTTACCGCGCCGGATGACAGGTCGCGGACCAATTTCGACATATTGCCGTCCTCGTATACCAGGCTGGTCAAACCGCGCCGGGCAATTTCATCGCGGAACGACTCATCGCGTTCCCACAAATTCGCCATCCCCAAAGATACAAAATGTCTGGTGCAAAAAAGAAAACTGCGACAGCCCAGTTGCGTCAGCGCATCCAGAATTGTGCGCATGGCGCGGACATTGTCGATCAAAACACAGTGCGTGCCCGGGAAATAATTGTTGCATACCGCCACCCGCCCCCGGAAATTCGCCACAATGCTGGCGAAGAAATCGCGATCCAGGCAAAACGGAACCACCATTCCCTCTCCGGCCCTCAGCTGCAGCGACCGGGAGCTTTTGCCGTGGGAAAAAATCAACCGCTGCGACGGAATGCCCAGTTCGCGGCACTTGGCCTCGGCCCCGAGAGCGATGTCCGATATCGGAAAGATCGGGGCCTCGGGGGAGGGAAATACAATCAAAACCTCTTTGATCGGCAGCTTTGTTTCCGCCAGGTTTTCCGGGTCCTCCGCGTCAATCCGCCCGAAGAGCCCCTTGCCGCGGACATTGTAGGCCACCCCCATCCGCACCAGTTCATTTTGGACCCGGCAGGCCGTCATGTTGCTGACCTTATAACGCTCCCGAATCGAGGAGCGTGAAGGAAAGCGGTTGAAATCAAACTCAAAAGCTCCTTGGCGGAGTTGATCACGAAGATCCAAGGCAATTTTCAAATACAAAGACAATTCGCCTGCCATTCGCAATTTTTCCTTATTTAAACCAATCGAGATTCATCCATTATCACTTTACACCCGCCACGAAAAAAAATCAAATAATCTCAATGCGCTCTCTTGACAAAAAACGAAAAATAGACTATAATTAATACAAGACAACCTGACTACGTGACTACATGAAGGGATTATTATGATGCTTTCGGATTTGCCCGCAGGAAAACAGTGTCCGGCACTCGCTTTTATGCATTTCCCCAACAGTGTCTTGTGTTTTATTTTTCGCAACTGGAATATGATCCCGGTCGAAAAAATGGATGCGTTGTTGCGGGCGCCCGCCGGTTCCGCCTTGCAGTGCGCCAAGTGGATGGGGTTGGAAGCGTATTCGCCGGAGTTGTGTGCGACCTGGCGCACGCGGGGCTACATTACCCTTTTGCGTCAAAACTGGCACCTGCTGCCCTACCGGCAAATTTTGGAGCTTCTGGATATCGATGCGGAGGAGTTGGCATTCCTCCTGAAAGAGGACGATTTCCTCTGGCATAAACTGGGGTCGACCAAACCGGAAGCGTCCCCGCTTGTCTGGCAGGAATTCAATGCGCAGGAAATCGTCCGGGCACAAGCCATTGGAACGATGCTCAAAGAAACATTCCCCGGTATGGGCCAATCATTTCCGGCCTTTTCCTTCCGGAATTGCGTCACGGTTCCGGCGCGTTCTCCGGATGGTCTACGTATGATTTATCCCTTTTCGGCTTCCTATGCCAATGCCTTTGACGATGATACATTGGCGGCCTTTCCGGAGGAACTTTTTGCCGAATATCAACAAACCGGGATCAACGCCATTTGGCTTCAGGCCATTCTCTACAAGATGTCCGAATTCGGCCGCGCTCCGCAAATTTCCTGCGGCTTTGAGCGCCGCCGCGCCAACCTCAACCGCCTCTGTGAGCGGGCCGCCCGCTATGGCGTCGGAATCTATCTGTACTTCAATGAGCCCCGGGTGATTCCGCAATCGTACCGGAAGTATTTTCGCGATCTGGAGGGGGCGACTCTCAAAGACACCCCATGCTTGTGTGTTTCGCAGGGCGAGGTTCTGCAAATGCTTGAAAACGGCATGAGCGAGCTCTTTGCGGCATGTCCGGATATTGAAGGGGTATTTTTCATCAATGCCTCCGAGAATCAGACAAATTGTGCCTTTACCCCCGGCTTGCAGGAGAAGTGCCCCAGATGTTCCACCCGTGATACCGCGGATATTTTCGTCGAATGCCTCTGTGCGCAAATCAAAGGAATACGCAGCTCCAAGCCGGAGGCGCGAATCCTGATCAACACCTGGCAGTGGCCGCAGGAATGTACGCCGGAAATCGTGGCGCGATTGCCGGCGGGGGTGACCGTTTTAAGCGTCAGCGAATGGGGGGTTCCGACGGCGTGCGAAGACATTGCGGACTCGGTGGTGGACTATTCGTTATCCCATCCCGGACCATCCGAAAGAGCGCAGGAGCATTGGGATTTGGCGCGATCCCGCAATTTGGGTATTGCCGCCAAGATGCAGATCAACAACTCCTGGGAAATGAGCGCGACGCCGTATATACCTGTATTGTCATTGGTGGAGAAGCACATAAGAAATCTTCAGGCAAATGGCATCAAGGACCTTATGCTGTCTTGGACGCTTGGCGGGAAACCGACGATCATGTTTGGTCTGCTGGATCGCAGCCTGGAGGAATTATGCCGGGAGCTTTACGGCGACGCCGCGTCGACGGTACTGGAGGCAACGCGCCTTTTTGCCGAGGGATTTTCCGAGTTCCCGTACGATCGCCATGCCTGTGCGCTCTATAACGGGCCGCAGAATTTCGGTCCGGCGGTGCTGTTGTCTGAAACGCCGACCGGTTGGCGTTCCACCATGCTGGGTTTTCCCTATGATGATCTGGAGTATTGGCGCTCCAAATATCCCGAGGAGGTCTTCTTCCGCGTCTTTGAGCGGATGTCGCTCAAGTGGCGGGCCGGCGTGGAGCTGCTGCGGCAAGCCTGTACGCAAAAAGTGCACCGGGAGGCGCTTGCGGAATTTTGCCGCTATGCCGAAGTGACCTATTGCCACTTTCGCTCCACGCGCAATCAGATTCGCTTCATTCAATTGCGCCGGGACATGACGGGCAACGCCGATGCGCTCCTGGAGCTGCTGCGGGAAGAAAAGAATCTGGCGATTGTCCTCCATGACCGGCAAATGACCGATCCGTTAATCGGTTTTGAAGGCAGCAATCATTATTATTATACACCGAATGCCCTCAAAGAGAAGGTTATCAACTGCGAGTTCCTCGCTCAAAAAATCAAGGAGAACAAAATGTCAAAGGAAAAGCAAACCGTTTGCAGGAGTTGTTTCACGCTGATAGAACTCCTCGTTGTCATCGCCATTATCGCGATCCTCGCCAGTATGCTGCTTCCGGCGCTGTCAAAAGCGCGCCAGAGTGCGCAAAAAATCTCCTGCCGCTCCAATATGCGGCAACTGTTTCTGGGGTTTACCTTTTACACGAACGACTACGATGAATGGATTCCCACCATGTCCGTACCCAAAGGCGGAAGCGCGGTGATCAATTCCGCAGGCTCGCCCGCCTTGATTCACCCGTACCTGAACATCGGCAAGATCTGGACGTGTCCGGCCGGTGCCGCCCTGCCGTATGCCGACAAGGGGTATTGGGCGTTCAACGATTATGCGATTTACTCCATCGGCGTCAATTATTCGCTGGGGTATATGGCGGACAGCAGGACCAAACGCCTGTCGATGTTCAATGGCGTGGTCACTCCCACGCAGGTGGTGATGTTCGGCGATATCGGAACCGAGCTTTACTCGGCGACGCATTTCACCTATTTGTATGCGGTCGGTCATCTTTACAACGCCTATGACAGCAATGTATCCTACCGCCATGGTTATGCCGCCAATATCGGCCGATTGGACGGCTCCATGACCCAATACCACAGTGACAATGAAGCTTACAGTGAAACCATTGCCGGATATATCGGTTGGCCGAAGGATGCGAGCACCACATCGCCCTACGCCTGGCATCATTATTGATAACCTCACGAAAAAATAGATAAGTCCATGAAAAAACGAATGAAACTCAGTCTGGCGCTCGGCATATTTCTCTCCGTTTGCGCTTCCGCGGAGAATTGGGTCAAACGGACGGACTTCGAGGTCGATCCGGCCTGGAGTCCGAATCGGAGCGAAAATATTCCGTGGCGCATGATGTTCGACTTTTTCAGCGCCTCGCCCTGGGCAGACGACCAGGGCGGCGCCTGGCATTGTGTTCTGACCGGAGCGATGGAGACGGACAAAAGCAAAATCGTACCCGGAACGGAAAAGCTCGTCGAACTGCCGCTATTCAAAGAATCATGGTTGTGCCTGCGGACCTGGCCGCCGGTCGATTTCCGGAAAATCGGTTCCGGCGAAGAGCCGCTGGCGCTCCGGCACTTTCTGACGCCGGAACTCTGGCGTGTCGCCGATCTGCTGGAAGCAAACGACCGCTATTATACCGTGATCTCCAGAATGCGCGAAGGACAATACATTTTCGACACGAACTACCGCTGGGAAATGGAGGAGTTTCAAAACTGGAAAAAGTCACACCCGCATTTTCTGGCGTTCAACGTCGACGAATGGTGCAACGATTATCTTTCGGCAATCGCGTCCCGATTCGCGGCGGAACTCAAAAAAGGCAACATAACCCAAGAGGAGTACGACAAGGGCCTGAAAAAATATCAATATGAACGTACTGCGGTGGATATCACCCGTTATTTTCACGACATTTTCGATACATTCGCCTCGTTCCTTTACAACGATCCGCAGAATATGATCATCATGCACGCCTATTGGAACATGGCGCACATCGCCGCCAACAAGGGCGCCGGCCATCTTTTCCTGGAAACCACCAATTCGACCGGCCCGGATTATGAAACCTACCGTTGGCAACCATCGATGTTTTACACCCGCGGCGCCGCCCGGCAGTTCCAAACCCGCTGGAGCTGGTACATCGCCAGCTTTTACAACGGCTTCGATACCAAGGGAGAATTCGCCGAAACCCACTACTCTTACGATGAAGGCCGTTTTACCCCGTATAGCGGCATGTCCCAATCGCTGGTGCGCCGGGCGCATTATCTGAGTTGGCTCTCCGGCGCTTTCATGGCGCACCGCGAATCGGCCTACGGCACCCTCTTCCGTCTGGATGAAGCCGACGGCGAATACCGGCTCACCCCCTACGGAGAGGATACCGTGGAATTCTACGATGTCGTGCGCAGAAATCCGGATCGCGGCGTTCCCTATACTCCGGTGGCTCTGCTTACACCGTATGTGCAAGTACAGACTGCCGCGGGAGGGCCCGCCTGGGCCCGCACGGACGATTATCCGCCGGGATTGGCGATGATCGATGCCTTTATGAGCACCATCATTCCCGTTTCCGATCGCAAAAGCGCCATCCGCCAAGGGGTGGAAGGGTGCCTTTACAACTCGCCTTACGGTGATATTTTCGACGTCTTCAACCCGGACGCACCGTCACCGGATAAGGTGTTGCGGAATCTGGCCGCCTACAAGGTTGCGATTCTGCTGGGGGATTATGAACCCGATCCGCGTATGGCCGAAGAGCTCGTCGATTATGTCCGTGGCGGCGGGACGCTGGTGGTGAATGCCGTTCACCTGAAAACCTTCGATTTTCCGGAAGGGTTCACGGGGGAGGGGCAGAGCGCGACCGTAATCAAGGCGGATGAGAACGGGAGCGCATTATTCACTTTGCATGAATACGGAGCGGGTCATGTCATTTTGACAACACCGGAATATATGCTTTCCCGGCCGCTTATCGATGAGCTTCTCGCCCGAATTGTTTCCGAGGTGCTGCCGTTGCGCGTCACCGGCGATATTCAATATGGAATCAATAAAACGCAGGACGGTTATCTGCTTTATTTATTCAACAACAAAGGCGTAACGAAATATACCGATACCCGGGAACAATTCGATCCGACTGCCGTATCAAAAGTGACGGTGGAACTCAAGGAGGGTCGGGCCGACACCGTTGCCGAACTGCTCTCGGAGCAGGAGATCGCCACGGCGACAAACAGCTTTCATATCGAGGTGGACCCGGGACAATTGGCGGTTTTGCGCATAAAGATCGAGTAGAATGAAGACCGGGAGAGTTTCATCTCCTGTCCGTAAGGGGCATCGACGGTTTGGCGGAGGGTGCTTCGACTCCGCCAAACACGTTGCGCTCTTCAGGCTTCAAGCAATGGCTGCCAGGGGGCCTTGACCGCGGTAATCCGCCATGGCTTGAAAACCTTTCCCTGCCAGAGAATATCCTGGGAACTCCGGTTCTGCAGCCGGAGGCAATCCGCGTGGCCGTCGAGCCATTTCAAACCCGAATCCGACAGCTCGAATCCGATCGTGCCCCGGCGCGGCAATTCGCCCCGGTGCGGCGCTTCCATCCAGAAAACCGGAGGCTGCTCCAGCAATTCACTGTACTTTTCCACCGGCGCATCGCTGGTCGTCAGGATGAGTTCGCCCAACAGTTCGCCGTGGTCCGCCACCGGGTGTTGGTGGAACTCCTCCGCGCTCGCCACCTCGTCGGTCGAATGACGGCACCCGCGCGCCAATACGGCCGCAAAGTGGCCTCCCTCATTCTCAAAGCCATACAGGGTATTGCTCAAGACGGCAAAGCCTTCCTGTTCCAGGCCATGTGGATAAATGCGCTGGTGCCGGCCTCCCGGTACCAGCGCGGTTTCCCCGCGGCGCATCATGCCGCCGGGAACGTCATAATCCACCATTTCGCCCTGGGGAAAGAGCATTTTCAATCGCCGCGACCGGTCGAGCCAGGAGATTCGGGTTGAAATATCCAGCGCTTCCCGATCGGCGCTGAGGCGCAGAATCAATTCGATTTTGCTCTTTGCTCCCGCCATTTGCACCCAGAGCGCGGCGCGCAACGGCCCCTTTTCCAATACTTTAACCTCGGTGATGGTCCACTGTTCCCGTAATTCCAGGGCATGTGAATTTTTCGGAAGCTCACTCATATCTCCCCAGGAGCCCGTCGGATCGTCAAACAGGCCGAGCTGAATGGGGAGGGCCCGGTCATGGTGATACACCTGCAGGACATGGGAACCCACGCGCGCTTCCACCCGGTAAAAACCGTTGGCAATGCCATGCTCCGCCGCTGTCGCCGGAGAGGCCGGGGCTTGCGGCCGTTCCGGATTTTTGCGGTACCCGAAGCTCATGACCTCCCAGCCGGAGGGGGGCAGATCGACCTCGAACACCACCCGGTAACGCCACGGAGGCAATTGCACCAGCGCCCGGGTTTCGGCCTCGATACGCTGGAATGACACGACTTTTTGGGCCGAATTGCGCACTTCAAACGGTTCATAGCCGTCATCCGATTGCCGGTATTCCCATACCGGGCGCCAATCCAGGGCCAACTCCAGCTCCATCAACCCCTTGTATGCATAGGGCCAGGGGTTGAAAATCACATGCGGAACCGCTTCCGGAGCGTCCGCCTCGTCCGGCGCCGCCACGGTCGTGTCGAGCCGGCGACCCAGTTGATACAAGGTGTCGAATTCGAATTCCCGTCCGCGATGCAGCAGGCCGCCGAGCCACTGCATTTGCTGGTGCAGCGCGCTTTCGGGCAGCGTCCCCGGCAGGATGTCGTGGAAGGCGTTGAAGCAGATCCCCTTGACCAGATCCTCCGGCAATTCGTTTCCGGTCAGCAATTGACTGACCTTGGCGGCGCGGTTCAGCCGGCTTTCCGCCATGCGGTAGTAGCGCTTCAACTTGAGCGTGGAGCTGTAACAGCCGCGCTGGCAGAAGTTGACTTCTCCGGTGAATACCGGCGCCTGGGCCCGGTATGGCTCGACGGCGGCAAAGTAATCGCGCCACGTCGAGAAGCATACCTTCACCTCGGGGTGCGCTTCCCGCCATGCCAGGACCGCGTCGATGTGCCGCCGTGACGGTCCGCCGCCGTGATCCCCCATCCCGAAGGGCAACGCCAGGTGCGGCAGGAACGAGTCCTGCTGTTCGCGCAGCACCTTTTCGATCATTCGCGTCGGAAAGGTGCTGTCCATCGGGCTGCGCTCGCTGGCATAAATACCGCCGGGGCTGCGCAGGCACAACAACTCGCTGCCGCCCTGGCCCTGCCAGCGAAAGAGCGGCGAGCCGATCGGGCAGATCCATTCCTGCGGTCGTGTGAGCGCGAAATAACGCATTCCGGCGGCCGTAAAAATTTCCGGGGTGCCGCGGCCATGCCCGAACGCGTCCGCCAGCCAGCCGATTTCGATATCGTAATTGAATTTTTCTTTGAAATAGCGGCAGCCGACTTCAAATTGCCGCAACGCCGTCCATGTGGACGGCATATTGTTGTCGGGTTGGATGTATTGACCGCCGACCGGTTCCCAGCGGCCCCGGACAATGTAGGCGGCAATGCGCGCGAAGGTCTCCGGATCGCGCTTTTCGACATGTTCGTAAATCGCCGACTCGCCGCGCAAAAAGGTCAGCTCGTCATATTCGTCGAGCAAGTTCAAAATGCTCCGGCAGGTCCGCACCCCCTCGCTGAGGCCTTCGCTCCAATCCCACATCCACACCGGATCGATATGTGCATTCGGTAACAAATGAACCGTTGTCGTCGCCATGATGCCGCCTTTCTGTTTGGGAATACTCTATTGGTTCTTACTATACTGGCATCCGTAATATTTTCAATATCGGGATTGTTAATTTTTGTCATTATTTTTAAATGTGACAAAAAGTGTTATTTTTCTGCTTGTATTGTGGTATTTTTAGATGGGATTCCACTTGCCGGCCGGGATGGGAAAATGTCATATCGCAAAAAGTAACAAAAAAGTTCCGAAAAAGGATTGACTTTTTTTGAAAAATACGCTATACTATTATAACAGCACAGAATAATCAAGGTTTTCAGGACGATATGGCAGGGCGACGTTATTTAAATTTGTTACGCGAGGATGTCAGGCGGAAGACGATCGGACACGGCGGTTTTTTGCCGCCGCACCGGGAATTGGCGCAGCGTTACGGTTGCAGTGTATCCAGCATCCGTCAGGCCATCAATGTGTTGCGCCAGGAAGGGGTGGTGGGGGGAGACAATCAGTTGGAGTCCGCGCCGGAAACCCGGAAAGCGAACGTTCTGCCCCATAAACGCATTATCGGCGCCGTCCTGTTGCGCATGGGCTATTATGAGTTGATTGAGAAGTTGAAAATCGAATGGCAGCGGCAGGGGTGGTTCGTCTCCGCCTATGACGCCTTCGCGGACTTTCAGGACCCCAAACTGGAACGGCAATTTCTGGAACAGGCGTGCCAGGAAGGCTTCGCCGGGGTGGTCATCTCGGCGACTCCGGTGGAACCTTTGAACACCGAAGTTTATGAGGAGATGCGTCGGAAAGGGATGAAAGTGGCGCATCTTTCGCACTACACGCATCGGGGCATGGGGCGGGAATCGTTTTTCCTGCCCGATTATCGCGCGGCCGGCCGGCTCGGAGTAGCCGCCGCGCTGCAGCGCAACTGCCGGCATGTGGCACTGCTTTTCAACCACGTGAACAGTCCGTTCATGACTGAAATGCGCGAAGGCGTTTACGAGTTGACCCGCGGCCTCGGCATGACGGAGCCGGCCTGGATCTGCTGCCAGAACTGGGAAGCATACTTTCGGACCGACGAAGAGAGCGCGAATCGCTCGAAGCTGGCGCAACTGGAAGAACATTTGCCGGAGCTGGCGGCATTGCCGGAGCGTTGTGCGATTTTGTGCTGCGGCGCGGAAATGGCCATGCTCTGCCGCCGGATGCTGACCGAGGCCGGAATTCAGCAACAGAAGCGTTTCCTGTTTCTGTCATTGAACAACGGCAGCCTCGGCGCCGAAGAGGAGGACGGCATTATTTTCGACTTCGAAGCGCAATTGCGCCGGGCGCTGGAGTATGTCTGCGACGAGAGTGTCGATGCCGAGACTGTGGTACAGGAATATTTTAAGCCGGTTATCCGGATTAATAAAGATTGTTGACTCACCAATAGAACCAAACTAAGGAAAGAACAAAGGAGCAACGAAGATGAAAAAGACGGTATTTACATTGATTGAACTGCTGGTTGTGATAGCGATTATCGCGATTCTCGCCAGCATGCTGCTGCCCGCGCTGTCGAAGGCGCGCGCGGCGGCCCAGGGCATCAAATGTGTCAGCAACCAGAAGCAAATCGGCACGGCGATGATGATGTACACGAATGATTGGAACGATTTTCTGCCGTCGGTACAGGAGCCGTACTACTGGAATTTCCCGCCGGCGTGGAACGGCACCAATCCGCATATCCCGACTTTCATCGAGTCGTATGTCGGCGGCACTCTGCCCTCGGGATCGTATGCAATCACGCAGTGTCCGTCCGGAGCCAATTCGCCTTTCTCCAATTACGGATTGAATGCTTCCATTTTCCACTATCCGCTTCTGAATATTGTCAACACCTACTCCACCATTACCAGTATCAATTCGCCGAGCTCCGCTCTGATGATGGGGGAAACGAAGCCGACGAACAATGGTATGTGGCCGGACTTTGTGGTGCAGCGCGCCCATTGCACTGAGGAGCACGCGCGCTACGATCACAATAAGGGGATGAATGTTCTCTACGGCGATTTTCACGTCGAACGTACCGATATGAAAAAGATTCAGGACAACACGGATTTGCTCTGGCTGGGCAAGTAACCCGATAAAAGCTCCACTGCGGCGCGAAGACAATTATTTTTAGATTGAGAGAAGATGTGATGCGTATTTTAGAATCCTCGAAGTTGCGTATGGAATTTTCGGATTCGGGAAGTTTGGAGAGTTTCACCAACCACCTGACCCGAAGTGCCCATTCCTGCCGGGATAACGGCTTTGTCATCCATACCACGGAGAGAATTTACCGGCAAAGCGAATTTGCCGGAGAAGTCAAGTGCTGGGACCGCAGCAGAGCTGAAATCTTCTATACCGGCGACTTCGGCCGCGTGGAGTGCGTCTGGAGCCTGGACGAAGACGCGCATTTCGCCGAAGGCAAATTGACGTTGTATCCCCGGCGCGATATCGAACTGACCACGGTCACCCTGTTCGATTTCGCGCTGTGCCCCGAACGGGAGGATACCGCGTTGTCGGAGTACCGTTACATCGACTTCGCCACCTTCGACGAGATGCCGAACCATCAGATCTGGAATTGTTACCGCGACCAGGATACCGAGCCGTCGCGTCTCTGTTTCGGGCGCAATCAAAAGGGCGGATTTTTCATCGGGCTGGAGGCGGTATTCGACATTTCCGAGATCGGAAACGACCGCATTCATCTGGCGATCCGGCCGATGATGCATTTGCGGGCCGGGGAAACCCTGGCCTGTGAAGCGGTATTTTTCGGCGTATACGCCAACAGCCGTCTGGATGCGCGCTACCGTGAGGAGTGGCAGCTGGCGGTCGACCGCGGGGTCTTTGATTCCGATTATTTCAAGGGCGGCATCCTGAATAACGAGTTGGTGCAATTGTCCAGCGCCGGCGGATCGGCGGCGCCGAATCCGTGGAAGCAGCCCGCCGACCGCCGCCCCACGAGGGCCGAATCAATGGCGGTTACGGCGATGACGCAGAAAGTCATGGGGAAACCGCGCTTCGGCATCGTGGCTTTGGCCTGCGGCTGGCACTGCGACATGGCGCAGGAGGAGTACACCCCCGAAACCTTGCAGCGTGACTTGCACGCGTTGGATGTCATCAAGGAGTGCGGCATGGACGGCTTGTCGGATCCGCACCCGTGGGGCGGCGAGATCGCCAAGATGAACAGCCTGCGCTCCGGCGACCACTACACGATGGGGGAACTGCCGCGACGGATGGCGGAGTATGCGAAGAAGCTGGGATTGAACCTCGGTCTCTGGCCGACCTTCAACAAAACCCATCCGTGGCGCCCCTACGGGGCTCCCTTCTGCCCCGACCGCCCGGAGTGGGAGCGCCGGATCATTCCGTGCGAAAATCCCAATCCGAATTATGAAAACTTCCGGACGCAATCGGGAAATTGCCTGGGTTCGTACGGCTTCATCGACTGGCTGCTGGGGATCTACCGCGACGCGATGAATACCGGATATTACGGGGCGTGTCTGCTGGACGGCGATTGCTGGGGAACCGGCGCGTATTCGACCACGACCATTCCGGTGCAATGTGCGGCGACCGATCACCGGCATCTGCCGGTGGACTCCGAATATACCTGCCAATTGGCGATACGGCGCATTGTCGATATGATCCGGCAGGAGTATCCCGAAACCTATCTGGCGCAATGCCGCCCGGTGATGGACCAGGGTGTCTGGGCGCTGCGCGGCAGCGATTTCTGCTTCACGCTGATCGAAGCCGGTTCCGGCGAGGACAACCTGCTGGCGGGAAATGCCATCCGCACGTCGTCGCGAATTCGCGTGCACCAGCATTTCGTGCCGCATTGGATCGATTCGACGCTGCTGTTCCCGAGCCATTATCATCCGGAGATCCACCCGAAGTGGCCGCATGATAAAATGGATTTCGTGATGCTGAGCGCGATTGCGTGCACGCCGAATATGCTCTTCTATCTGCCGACGGCGCACGATGAGGACTTCCCGAAGGCCGACCGGGAGCGGATCAAATATTGGCTGGACTGGGCGCGGACGAATGAAAAATATCTGATGGCGCGTCATGACTTTCCCGCGTGGCCGGCGGCCGGACATCCGGACGGTTATGCGCATTTGGTTGACGGAAACGGCTACTTTTTCTGGTTCAATTCAAGTGAAAAAGATATGGAGGCGCAATTCCGCTTCGATGCCGACGAGGCCGGCTTCACGGGGAAAAACGGAGGCGCGATCCGTGAATTCTACCCGGCTCCGGGTCCGGAGCGGAATTATGCGACGAACGATACGGTAACCTGGCGCATTCCCGCCGGCAGTGCCGTCATCCTGCAGGTAAGAGCGAATTGAGCGAGAGGCGAGGGGAAGAAATGGGAAAAGGGCAATCGATAATCCTGTCGGCGGCATTGCTGTTCGGAGCATGGACAGCGTTGGCGGCGGAGGAGTTGTATACGGTCAAAACCGGATCGGGGGAGTTCGGCTTCGCCATCAGCGACGGGCGGGCTTTCCTGGCGCAGGCGGTTGACGGGAAGGGTAATTTCGTACTGCCGGCTCCGTCGGTGGAGTCGGGTCTGTGGCAGCTGGAATTCCGCCCGCCCGACGGTGGGGAGGCGCAGGCGCAGATTTTGACGGCCCGGGGCGTGACGCCGGAGGTCCGCGCCGTCGCCGGCGAAAGTTTGACTTTGCATTGGAAAAATTTAAAGCTCCAGAATGAGGATACCGTCGATGTGACCGTCCATATCGGGACGGCGGCGGGCACGGAGTTGACCGATTGGCGCATCGAGGTGGAAAACCGGTCGGAGACACTCGGATTGTGGACGGTCAAATTCCCTTTGATCGAAGGTTTGAGTGTCGGGCCCGCGGGTGACCTCTTCACCCCGTTCGGCACCGGCATGGTGGAGCGGGATCCGGTGATGGGCAACGGCTTCGGCGGCACCTATCCGAACGCGCTCTGTTCGATGCAGTTTCTGGGGCTGACCGAGGACAACCGCAGTCTCTATCTCGCCGCCCACGACCCGCACGGTTACGTCAAAGGCTTCAACTTCACCGCATCCCGTGACCGCGGCAAGGGGTTGACCTACCAGACCGTCCAATACCCGGAAGACATGGGCGTACCCGGGAAAAAATACGAACAGCCGTATCCGGTCATGGTCGGCATCCTCGGCGGCGACTGGTTCGACGCCGCCAAGCTCTACCGGGAATGGGTTCTGGCGGAGTCCGATTGGATGAAAGACCGCCCGGCGATTGCCGACCGCACGGACTGGCCGGACTGGTTTAAAAAGCTGCCGATCTGGATCGGATTTCACGGCATGACCGATGAAAACCAACAGAAGGCGCTGGAATTGGGCGAGTATCTGGAGGTGCCTTCGGCGGTTCACCTGTATCACTGGCACCAGATTACCTTCGATACGCAGTATCCGGATTTCTGGCCGCCGATGGATTCGGTCTTTCCATACGGCAAAGAGCTTCAGGATCAGGGGATGAAAATCATGCCCTACATCAACTGCCACTTGATCGACCAGGCGTCTCCCTCCTGGAAAGAGGACGGCGCGGATCAATATATCGCCAAAGAGCCCGGCGGCGCTGAAACCAAAACCGAAGTGTGGGCCTCCGGCGAAGGGGTGAAATTGACCCCGCTGTGTCCGGCCACCGACTACTGGCAGCACAAATATCTGCCGCTGACCCGACAGCTGGTCGACGAGATGAATGTCGACGGCATTTATCTGGATCAGGTCGGCTGCGTTCCGCCCGACCTGTGCTTCGACCCGAACCACGGGCATCCGCTCGGCGGCGGCAAGCATTGGGTCGAGGGCTATGCCCGCATGATCGAGAATATACGCGAAGAGGCGCAGAAAGACGGACGTTTCGTGTTTCTGACCACCGAAAGCGGCGCCGAGCCCTATGACTTCGATATCTTTTTGCGCTGCAACGAAGGCGCGCCCTTCCTGGCGCCGATCTGGATGGCGGTTTATTCGGGGTACCGGGCGAGCTTCGGTTATTACTTCGAAATCGAAGAAGAGTGGCTGCCGAAATTGGCGCAGCAGTATTTGCAGGGGGTCCAGCTCGGCTGGGCGCCGTTGCATGCGCCGTGCCCGCCGGAAGCGAAGGCCTTCCAACGGGAGGTCGCCCGCGCCCGCTATGCCGGAAGCGATTATCTGGCCATGGGGGAAATGCTCCGGGAGCCGAAGGTCGAAGGCGACCTGCTCCGGTTCAACGCCAAATGGAAGAATTTCGCGATGCTGCTGGCAATCGACTGGCCGGCTGTCCGGGCTTCGCTGTGGCAGGCGCGCGACGGCTCGCTGGGCCTCGCGGCCGTCAACCTGGTGGCCCAGGAGCAAACCGCGAAATTCACGATTTCCGATGCGGCCGCCGGACCGGGGAGCTATACCTTGCATGCCGTTTATCCGGCCGGCCTGATCGACGACCGGGAGGTGACGGTCGATTCGGAGTTGAGCTTCGAATTGACCTTGCCGCCGCAGAGCGCGGCGGTGATCTCGCTGACGAAATCCGAGTAAAAAAGCATTAAATATAGAGAGTATCACGTATGACCCTCCTGCGGGATAAAATGATTGCCTGCTATCAAGGCAAGAACATCGGGGGTACCCTGGGTGCCCCCTATGAAGCGCGCAACCATTTTCTGAACCTGACCTACTACGATCCGGTGCCGACCGAACCGGCGACCAACGATGACCTCGACCTCCAATTGGTGTGGCTGCGGCATCTGGACGAATTCGGTTTCGGCCTGACCGGAGAGCAGCTCGGCCAGGCGTGGATCGACCATATCGATTTTCATGCCGACGAATACGGTACGGCGATCGCCAATTTGAAAAAAGGGATCATGCCGCCGGTTTCCGGCGTCCACAATAACTTTTTCGTCGACGCGTTGGGCGCGGCGATTCGCTCCGAACTGTGGGCGGCGATTTTTCCGGGGCAGCCGGATGTGGCGGCGCATTATGCCTATCTGGACGGCAGCGTGGATCACGACGGCGACGGGCTGCTGATCCTCGTTTTCCTGGCGATGCTGGAATCCGATCTCTTTGTTTCCGGCGATTTGACGCGGTCTTTGGCAACAGCGTTTGCCGCGCTGCCGGAGTCGCGGCTGAAAGCGGTGATTGCCGGTGTGCAAAGCCGCTATGACGGCGGCGACACCTACGAACAGGCGCGGGATTGGGTCATGGCGCACTTCGGCTCTTACAACTGCTCCGACGCGGTGATGAATATGGGTTTCATCATGATCGGACTGTTGTACGGCGAAGGCGACTTCGAACGGTCGCTCTTGCTGGCGGTCAACTGCGGGCAGGACACCGACTCCACCGGGGCCACGGTCGGCGCGATTCTCGGCATCTGGAAGGGGACCGGCGGAATCCCGCAACGCTGGCTGGCGCCGATCGGCAACACGGTGCGCATGAGCTCTTTCATCCAAAATCTGGAGGCGCCGCCGACCATCGAAGCATTGGTCGACGAGATCGAAGCGATGCGCCGCAAAGCGCAGGGGGTGACGTTGCCGCGGCTGGCATTGCCGCTGCGGCTGCCGGAGGTGCGGGACTTCTCCGACGCGGTACGGTGGCGTGTCAACGGAAAGATCGTCGAACTCGGCGGTTTTATTCTCGATGTCCGCTTTCTGAATCCGAACCGCGCCGCCGATGTCGTGCTCGAAACGGAAATCATGTCGCCGGTCGACCGGGATGTGCGTTTGCTGACCTGTGCGGCCGGTCTGAATAAGTTTTACTTCGACGATCAATATCTGGGGCAGTGGGGGGCGCCGAAGGATACGCCGGTGCCGGCCTTTCACCGGACCTCCGGTGGCTTGTGCTGGCGGCTGCATTTGCATGCCGGCCAACGCCACCGCATCAAACTGGCGATCTATTCCGTCGATGCCGAAGTCCATCCGATCTACTGCGGTCTGGCGGATGTCGAATGCGAGGGACGCCATCTCGTCGACGTCGAATGGGGCATCCCGGATTGACCGGTCCGATATTTCTGCAAATTTACGCTTCGAAACTTGACAGAAGCGGCTTGCCGGTATATTATCCGTTGCGGGGCATATCATTGAAAGGGGATAAGGATAATGGAAAGCAAGCCGGAAGTTCCTGTCGATTGTTTGTTTCAGGGGTGCTATAACCCTGCGTTCGAAGCGGAAATCAGCAAATGCAAAGAAAAATGTTACCGGTATAATCAGCTGAGTCCCAATGACCGGGAAACGCAGCGGGAAATGCTGGCCGAGCTGTTGGGGGAAATGGGCGACAACGTCATCTTCACCCCGCCGTTCTGGTGCGATTACGGCTATAACATTTCGGTTGGGGATTATTTTTATGCCAACCATAATCTGATCATTACCGACGGCGCCAAAGTAACGTTCGGCAACCATGTATTCATCGCGCCGAACTGTTGCTTCACCACCGCCGAGCACCCCATCGATCCGGAGCAGCGCAAGGCCGGTCTGGAAATCGCCAAGCCGATCGTCGTCGGCAACAATGTCTGGATCGGGGCCGGATCGACGATTCTCGCCGGCGTAACCATCGGAGACAATTCCGTCATCGGCGCCGGAAGTGTGGTTTCAAGATCCATTCCCGCCAATGTCGTCGCCGTCGGTGTGCCTTGCCGGGTGATGCGGGAAATCACCGAGGCAGATAAGTACCGCTACCCCGTATACAAGGGGAATTGAACGGCGGCGAATTCGACGTATGGTGACACGGCGGGAAAGGCGGAACCATGAACGAGACGGCAAAAACTGTTATCCGGGTGGTAGTATCGTTGATCATTGCGGTGGTATTGCTTTACACCGTTGCCGCTTTATATCTGGCGATAACATTTACTTTTCTGCGGCCGGGGTTTCTTATATTGATGATGCTTGGGGGCGGGCTCAGTGCCGGATTGCTCCTGCTGGCATGGAATATCCGGGCGTTGCGCTTATTGGTGGGGGCGGGGTGCGCAATCGTTTTCTTCCTGGTGGCCGCAGGGGTGAAATTGGGGTATTCATGGTGGACCTATGGGCGTTTCGAGGTCATAAGACAAGGAATCGACTGGTATGAGTATTGCCCTTTTGAGGCCGGCAATAAACTGGTGAAGATTGAAGTTTCCGAGCAGCAGCGCCTGACCGGCGAATTGCCGAATCTCGATGGCGCGTATGCGTTGTATCCGGTCTATGCCGCCGCGGTGCAGGCAATCTACCCCGAAGGCGACTATTACAACTCTGTCCGGACCAATGGTTCCGATGTTACTTTCAAGCGCCTGCTTGCGGGCGAAACCGGGATGATTTTCAGTCTGGCGCCGTCGAAAGAACAGGTCGCCGATGCCGACGCGGCCGGGCTGAAATATGACATGACCCCTTTGCTGCGCGAAGCTTTCGTCTTTTATGTCAATGCGAAGAATCCGGTTTCGAATTTGACCCGGGAACAGATTCGCGGCATCTATTCGGGGAAAATCACCGATTGGAACGAGGTCGGCGCGCCGGAAAACGCCAGAATCGTGCCGTTCCAGCGCAACCCCGGCAGCGGCAGCCAGACCACTCTGGAGGAAATCATGGGCGATACGCCGATCATGCCGCCTCTGAAAGAGGACAGGCTCGGCGGTATGCGCGAAATCATCCATGACACGGCGGATTACCGCAACTACAACGAAGCCATCGGTTTTTCGTTCCGGTATTTTGCCACCGAGATGATAAAAAACGACAAGATCAAGCTGTTGTCGGTGGACGGCATCGCTCCGACCCGGGAAAATATCGTCAACGGCACCTATCCATTCATTGCCGATGGTTACATGATCACGGTCAGACCGCGTTCGGAAAATCAGCGGAAATTGATCGACTTCATGCTTTCGCCGCAAGGCCGCGAGATTGTCGAGAAAACCGGATACGTGTTTATCGACGGAGCGTCCGAATAGCCTGAATATTGCACGAATGGCCGAAAAATCTATCGCATCCTTATGGCGCCAAAAGCCTTGCGAAAATCCTCGCCGATAGCGTTGCTATCGACTGCGGTATTTGCAAGTCTTTGGCATCCATAATGCTTGCGATATATTTCCGGCGCTTCATGCAACATCCAGGTTAGCCCTTTGCCGCGCCGGCGAGGACGAAAACGTGATCGGATTCCCCCGGTACGAGACGAATGGGGCCCGCCTGGCGCAGAAAATCGACCAGTTCATGGCCGAGTGAATAGGCCTGTGCTTTGCGGCCGGGGGAGGCGATATGCCATACCGTTTCCCGGCTGTTTTCCGGCAGGCGGTACCATAAAAATATACTCCAGTCGGAAGTGTCACGGCCCATCCGTGCGGAAGCTTGCCCGGTGTTCCAGTCGAGCTGCTTGACTTGGTCGATCGCGATCGCGTCGAGGACAATCCGGCGGCCGAAACATGTAAACCCGCGCCCCAGGCGCTGCGTATTATCCCGATCCGAATAACATGCCAGGAATTGCCGTCGGGCAAAGCTGCCGAGCAGGCCCAACAGACTTCTGGCGACGCTGCCGCTGGCCGAGTATTCCGTCCAGAGCAGCAGCGAAACCAGGATAAGCCACAAGCCGGACGCAAGCAGGGGCCACACTCCCGCCAGTCCGGACGCGAGAAACGATTTCCCGTTCGCGATATTCCATAACGCAACGCCGCAACTGCCGATGACGAACAAGGTGGCGAACGATGCCGCGACCGCACTGCCCCGAGGGGCGGGAAAGAAGATGATCTTTGCTGAATCCAACCGGTTCACCTTCCAACCTCCGTTTTCGCGCCGGGAACGGTTTCACGTTTCGTCGATACGAAACGGGCCGCAAAAATGCGGCCCGTGGCGGGAAATCAGCGGAAGCCGCCGATGTGTCCGCCACCACCCATGTGTCCGCCACCGCCGATGTGTCCGCCGCCGCGGGGCATGGCCTGGCGGAAGCCGCCGTGACTTATGATGGTGTGCGAAGGCAGATTGAAAGACGAACGCCGTGCCGGGCGGACTCCCGGATGGCGCGGATAGCGCCCACCCGGGTGGCGGCCGCCATCGTGAGGAGGCCGCGGCGGATGCGGCGGGTACGGGCGCGGCGGATACGGGTGGTGATTCCACCACCAATGGACCGGCCAGTAGTCGCCGCCGATGAAATAGTAGCCGCCGCCGCCGTAATAGCCGTCGTCGTAGTCATCGGGATAATAATTGTTGACGACCGTGCCGTCGTCCGCGTCATCCGTCGTGTCGTCGTCGGCATCGCCGGCATCGTCGGTGGTGGTGTCATAAGCGTCGGCCGTCTGGTCCGGCGGCGCACTGCTGCCGTCATCGGTCGTGGTGGTGTCGCTCTGCCGGGCCGCGGCGTATTCGCTGTAGATGTTCAGATTGTAATTCAGCAGCCCGACCGCGCGCTCCGGTGTGCCGGTATAAACCGGAATGGTCTGATTGTTGTACTTCGTGTTCAGGCCGGTGGGGTAGATGAAGCCGCTCCATTCGCCCCCCTGCGGCAGCGTTTGCCCGTCGATCATGACCAGGTCGCCGACCGGCGTGCCGGAGATCAGCTGGGTGATTTTCGCCACGCATCCGGTTTGGGTCGCCGCGACCGAAGCCAGTTGGACGGAGAGACGGTTGGCGAAGACCGCGTACTGGAGATCCGCCGGTTTGATCTGGACGTTCTGCCCGGCAAATTTTTCGTGAATCTCCTGGGTGATCTGGGCGAGGCGCTCCTTTTCGGCATTGGCCGTACTCGTGAGATCGGCAGAGCCGGCGGATTGGACTTTGGCGTCGAAGGCCTGGGCGGCCGCGGGATCGTATCCGTATTTTTTCTGGAGGTCGTCCGGCAGGTCTTTGAAATCCAACCCTCGCATTACAAAGTGATCGGTGTCGTTGACGTAACCGATGTCGATGCCGGTGGGCGTCACGCCTTCGACGACCGCGTCTTTGTAGGTTTGCCCGTCCCGGGTGGTGATGGTGAGCGTTGCCGCGTTGGCCGGTTCGGCCGGTTTGACGGTATCGACCGGTTTGGCGGCATCGGCCCGGCACAGCACAGCTGCCGCAAGCAGCATGGCAAGAAGCAATAAGGTACGCATAAAATCTCCTCCTCGTAAAGATTGAACGGCGAAAACCTTCTCCTATTAAACTATACATGCATTGGTCCGGTTTGTCAACCGGATAAATACGCTTTTCGAATGACGATTCGCGGCGATGCGACTTGTAAAGGTAAACGCACCACCTTGGAATTGTCCATGTGCATTAAATTTGAAAAACCGACAGAATTGTCTTTTTCGCGTATTTGTCAGATTAAAATGCACTTGATGTTATGGTATCTGCCATCGTTGATAATATTTTTGGCCAGATTAAAGGCACATGATTCTGAGGCTATGTGCGCCTAATCTGACAATGGTGCGTTTACTTTGTCAAGTGACCAAAAACTTTTTCCGGTTGTGGCAAGGCAAAAAAAACTCCCGGAATGCGGGAGTTTTTTTGCCTTTGCTTTATCTTTTTGATTCCAGGACAACCACTTCCAGCGGGCCGAGCTCCAGTTGCAATCGGTCGCCGGAGAGTGAACCAGCGGCGGCCTTTATGGCTTCCTGAGCAGGATTACCCGCTCAATGTCGATGTGGTTCAGGTCGGGGTTGCCATAGGGCGCGATATAGAGGTAGCCGGACAGCAGCGATACCGTTCCGTAGTTCAGCCAGCGGACTTCATTGGCTGGGAAATCGGCGATGTCCACATCGCGCAACTGTACCGAGCGGCCTAGGGTTTCATTGTAAATCCCGATTTCCGTGGCGGCTTGCGTTTCGGGATCGGCTTGCGCGTCCATACGCAACGACACCATGATGTCCCAGGTCCCGCGCGGGATTTGCAGCTGTAGCAACCAATTGGAGGTCGAATACAGGCGTGCGACTTGGCCTGAGGCCGCTTGGGCGTCGGGGACGATGTCGGTCAGTTCGCCCGGGATGGTCAGGCGGAAATCCTTCGGGCCGAACTCATACCACTCTTCCGGCGTCAGGCCGCGGCAGAAATCCGGGACGGCCCGGGTCTTGCTGTCCGGCAACGCTTCCAGGTTGGCACCGAGTTTGTCCAGGTAATCCGCGAAATTCCGGTTTTCGCCATAGAATACCGCCTGGTTCTGTTGTACCAGCTGCCGCAGCTCCGCCAGGAGGCGATGCCCGCTCTGCCGCTCCTCTTCGGATAGCCAGACGGGCGAAAGTGAATCCAGCCAGGCGAAGTCGAAATGCGACTTCGCCAGCCGGAGCCGGCGCAACAGCTCCGGATTGCCGGTATTGTCGGTCATGGCCATCGTCAGGACCGCCTGGGCAGCGCTGATTTTCTCCAGCGGCAAGCCGGAACCGTGGAGGCTGCAACGCAGTTCCCCGCCCGCATTTTCGTGTTCCTCATGGATCATCTCGAATACTTCCAAGACACCGGAAGCCGCGGGGCCGTAATACCCCCGGGCGAATTCCTGCAGCAGACTGTCCTGGTCCAGCTCGGGGTTCCATAACAGTTTGGCGATCACCCAGGTGCGCATGGCGGCAAAATTGGACAGCTCGCTCTCAGACGGCCCGCCCTGCTCGAATACCGATTTGACGTTGTTGGCGGCGAAGAAGCGCAGGTCCCTGCCGATATTGCGGAAATTCGGATGCGGCAGCAAATCGTTGGCGAAGTTGGAAACATAGTTCCACAGCGCCAGTTGCGGCGCAATGTCCCGCCAGCGCAACAGCATTTCCGCGAAAGGCCGGTTGGGGTTGCCGGGGCCGGACCCATCCAGCGGCCGGCCGAAATCGGAGTTGATTGGCGCGAACCGGATCAGTACATTGTGCCTGGGGCGGATCGATGCCGGCGGCTCCAGGGTGTGATAATAGGCCAGGGTGTCGACGACGACGTCGGGAAATTCTTTCTCCAGTTCGGTTGCGACGTAATTGACGCAATCGATCAGGACGCCGGATTGGCCTTCGCGCGCCGCCATTTCGGCGCAGACGGGACATTCGCAGGCGTCGCCTTTGACATCGTTCTGGCTGATGGAGATGAGCTGGCTGTCGGGATTTTCGCGCAGCCACCGAGCGGCGTTGGCCACCAGTTCCGCCCGCATATCCGGATGGGTCAGGCACAATTGGCCGCCGCCGGGACTGCCCGGAATGCGCTTGCCGTTGATCAGGCTGAACCATTCGGGATGCGCCTCGAAATACTTTTCGCTGGGCAGCAACTGCCAGAAGGTGTGCACCCAGCCGAGGAAGGGAATGTGGCCGCCGTATTCCGGTGGGATTTCTTCGAAATGGCCGTTGATCTTCGAGCGGGCGGCGAAGACCGGATGGGTCATCATGTCGGCATAGTAGACTTCACGGCTGTAAAACGGCGGCGCGTAGCGATAAGCCGTTTCCCGGACCCTCAGTTCGCCGGGAGCCGGAACCGATTCGGCTTGCGAGGTCCACCAGCGCACCCCGAAGCGCTCCTCCAGGAGGGTGTAAACCGCGTACAGGGTGCCGCGCGGCGCGTCTCCGGAGAGGATCAGGCTGTCGCCGACCGTGTAGATCACGACCTCGTCCGCGGCCATATTGTCCAGGTCGATATGCGGCAGCCGTTCTTTGACCTCGGCGGAGTGTCCGAGGAAGATACCTGCGAAGCCTTCCGGAATTTCCGTGACGACCGGAAACTCCTTTTGGCCCATCTCCCGCAGGTAGTGCTGCAATTCCGCGGCGGCGGTGCGTTCCACGGCCTCGGCGCCCGCCGCGACATGGATGGCGTAAGGTTTGTCACCGTTCAGGATGAGGTCGCTTCCGGTCAGGATGCAACAAGTGGCACAGACGACGAGGATGGAAAACAGATACTTTTTCAATTGAACGTAAATCCCCATTCGTAGTAGGTTTCGCCGGCGTTGAATTTATCGATGTTGGCTTTTTCGACGTGCCCGTCGAGCAGGAGCATGTGGACGGCGTTGCCGTGCCGTCCGACCGTGTTCCAGTTGGCTTCCGGAACCACGTCCCACCACCAGCCGCCGACGGTGCCTATGACCGCTCCGGCGGAGTTCTTCCACGCGTAGTCGTAGTCGAACACGGTCGTGGTGGGGCTCTTCCAAAAGGTGATCTGGCGGATCGGCTTGGGGTAGATGCTGGCGCACTTGGAAACGCCGAAACTCTGCCCGTAGCCCAGGCGGTAGTTCACGCCCGGGGTGCTCGAAGCGCACTCCCAGCCTTGCAAGGGCGGCAGCGACGGACACGACAGATAATTGCCGCTGGCGCCGACCGGCGAAACCGCCAGCAGCCGCTCGTTCCAGGGGATGCCGATGTCGTCGATGCTCGGATTGATGTATTCGTTGTTATCCTGGGTATAGAACAGTTGCACCAATCCCAACTGCTTCAGGTTGTTGATGCACTTGGTCGCCTGGGCCGCCGCCCGCGCCTTGGACAGCGCCGGCAGCAGCATGCTGGCCAAAATCGCGATGATCGCGATGACGACCAGAAGCTCGATAAGGGTAAATTTTTGTTTTTTCATGGTTCGGTCTCCTGTTAATAGGGTTGAAGTTCGGGAATGCTTTCGCGGATTTTAAGGCAGGGCTCGCACAGATGCAGGAGCGGCAGGGTATGGCCGCCGTGGAGGCGCTCCTCAAGGTATTCCAGCGCCGCCTGCAAGTGGGCGTGGATGTCCGGATCGACGACGCTGATGCGCGGCCGGACGAACGAGAGGTATTCAGCGTCGCCGATGCTGATCAGGGCGATGTCCTCGGGGACGCGGATGCCGTAGTCTTTCATAAAGCCAACGATGCAGGCGGAAAGCGACGCGTCCGGTGTGATCAAGGCGTCGATATCGGCCAATCTTCCTTCGGCATGGACGCGCTTCATATATTTGACGGTGAAAGCGATATCGTCGCCGTCGGAATCGGTGATGCCCATGTGAAAGAAATACTTCTGCCATTCCGGCACGCCGTCGACGCTGTTCCGGTAGAAATTGCGCCAAGCCGCGACGCGCTCCTGCTCCACCGAGTTGCCGAGGTTGGCGCACAACAGACCGACCCGGCCACGGCCGGCACGTTTCAAAAAATCCATCGACAGGCGGATCTGCTGTGGTTCGTCGGCGATCACCGAGGCAATGCCGTGACGATCGCCGCGTTCGCCGATGAGGACCAGGCGGCGCTGAGCGCGGAGGCGTTCGACCTCGGCGATGATCCGGCGGTAGCATTCGAAGCCGAAGCCGAAGAGGACCAGAAAGCTGTCGTAATCCGCGAGCTCGGCAATGACCTGTTCCGGACCGTTGACCAGCATCTGCCGGGCGTTCCAGCCAGCAGCTTGGAAAATCGCCATGCCTTCCCGCAGAAATTCCGCAGAGAGGGGCGAATTCAGCCCGGTACAGATCAGTTTGACCTCACGGCAGACCGGCAGTTGGGCGGCGTCGGGGACGAAGATACCCTTACCGCGGAAGTTACGCACCAATCCTTCGCCGACCAAGGACTTCAGCGCCTGGCTGGCGGTGACGTAACTGACGTCGAATTCCGCCGCCAGTCGGCGGCAGCTCGGCAGTTGACTGCCGGCGGCGAAAGAACCATCCTCGATCTTGCCTTTCAGCATGATGTACAGACGGGTCGATTTGGTATTGGGTAAGGTTTTGGCGACGGTCTTCATGGCAATAGGTGATATAGATTTTTTTTAACACACTATAATTATAGCAAATTTTTTTCGTTTGTCAATGGGTAAACGAAAAAAGATATAAAAATAAAAAAACTTTTTCCAGTTGTGTCAGGGCAAAAAAAAACTCCCGGAGTACGGGAGTTTTTTGCCTTTGCTTTATCTTTCCGATTTCAGGACAACCACTTCCAGCGGGCCAAGCTCCAGCTGCAGTCGGTCGCCGGCGGCGAAGCGGCGCGGCGATGTCGCGAAAAGCTCCTCCAGCTCCGGGAATGCACCGGCCAGATCGAACGTGAAAGTCTCGTCCCGCGCGGCGTTGATCAGGATCACCAGCGTGCTCTCGTCCGGCAGCGTCCACCGGGTGGCGTAGCGTCCGGAGAGGGCGGGGTATTCGGCCAGCTTGGCGCGGGTGCCGTGAAGGAGGAATTCCTCGATTGTCCGAAGTTCCGGCGGCAACTTCCGGGCAGCCTCGATCACCGCCGGGAAATCCCGCATTTCGTAGGGGCGGCCGTCGTTCCAGGCGTAGAGGCAAAGGCCGGTGGCGCCGCCACAGAGCGCCTGGTAGATCTGGCTGCGCAACTGCGCCGGCGTCGGCATGTCGCCGGCGGAGTAGCCGTAGCACCATGGAATCGCGAAAGGCATCAGGGGGCCCCCCGTCAGGTCGGCGTGCAGCCGCTCGAAGGTTTCCCCCACCGTTTCCAGCGCGCCGGGGAAGTTGAACGGATAATAATCGCAGCCGATGATGTCGGCGATCGGCCGGTATTCCCGGAACGCCTCCGCCGAGACGATGACCGTGTATTCCGGCCGGCCCGGATCGGCGTGCATCAACTCGCGGCGCAGCGGCATGACTTCGGCGACCGGGCGGGCGCCGAGGTCGGGTTCGTCGCCGACATTCCAGGCGACGATGTTGTCGTATTTTTTCAACTGCTGGACCGCGTTGTAACCGACCCCCTCGACGATCAGCATCACGCCGTGCTCGCGGGCCCGCTCGACAAAGGCGCTGAATTCGTCGACCTGGCCGTTATAGCTGACGTGGATCAGGTTGAAACCGGCGTCGATGCAGTAGTCGAGCAGCGCGTCGCGGGAGGCGGAATTGCTCCACGATACGGTATAAAGACCGAGCGGCAGCACCCGACCGCCCCGGACATTCATGAAGCCGTCGTTGTCGATATGGACCGCCGGCGCCTCCGGAATCACTTCGAATTCACCGGTATCTTTCTCGTAGACGATGATGTCGGTCATGAAGCCGCGGACCTCCGGCAGCTTCAGCACCCGGACGCCGGTGGTATGCCGGCCGGGCGCAAGTGCCGACAAGTCGAGCGATACGGTGTCGGCGTTGACGATCCGGTACGTGTCATACACTTCGCCGTCGATCAGGCACTCGATCAGGTATTTGCCTTCGTCCGCGACCGCCGGTGCTGTTTCCAGCCGGAAGCGGGCATCGGCGGCCTGTCCCGGATAAAGGCGCGGCGACGCCGCGTAGAAACGGGCAGGAGCGGCGATGGCGCGTTCCGCCCGCCAACCCGCTGCAACCGGTTCGGTCAACGCGATTTCGAGCGCCAGCGCGCCTTCGGTCGCGGCGGCGCAACGGTCGGACCACTCCAGGAGTCCAGCGGCGGGGACTTCTCCGGCGAATGGATATACGGCTTCGGTTCCGTCCGGCTGCGTCAGCGTCAGTGTACCGGCGATTTGCCGGGAGGTTGCCGCCGTGTTCCGCAACGCCAGCGCCAGGTCGGCATTGTCGTACGCCATCGGCCAGTTCAGACGTTCGACCGCGAGTTCCGTTTGGCGCAGTTGATTGTGCGCCAACAGGTTTTGAAGCAGCCGCGAAGCGTTTTCCCGGCGGTCGACCGGCCCGCCCAACCCGACGAAGGCGGTGACGGCGAGATAGCCCTTTCCGACCGGCTGCCCGGCCAGCAGGGGATCGCCCTCGGGGCATGCGGCGAGGATTTCCCAGTCGCCGGAACACGCGAGGTGGCATTGGGCCCAGCCGCCCGGACGCCGGGTGAAGTGTTCGATCACCCGGTTGGGAAAGAGCAGCGCCGAATGGGCACTGAAGCGGTTGTCCAGCTTCATCGCCTTGTCGGCGGCGATCACGCAGTAGGAGCTCGCCAGTGTGCTGCCGGGGATGATTTCCGCTGCCGCCGCCAGGAGTTTGGGGTCGTAGCTCGACACCACCAGCACACCGCCGCTTTCCAGATAGGCGCGCCAGGCGTCGGCCGCTCCGGCGAGTGCCCGGACGGCGCCGTCCCCGACCAGGATGACCGGATAACGGCTCCAGGTGTCGGAGGCCGCGGCAAAGTCCTTGACCTTGCGCAAGGTCAATTCCCAGCCGGCGTCGCGGAAGGCTCCGGCCTCTTGCGGCGAATCGGAGTTGCTGACCAGCAGGATCGGGATTGGAACCGCGCCCTGGAGCAGCGCCGTCGCCGCCAGGGCGAATAACAGGAGCAGTCGTTTCATCTTCAATTCCCGAACCAGGCTTTGGCGTTTTCGGTGCCGCCCCAATTCTGGGTCAACTTGGCGGTGCGTTCGGCGGTGTCCTTGTACTGGTTCTTCTGGACGTGGCCGTCGCAGTAGGCAACGTTGTAAGCCAGCGTACCGTGCGGGGCGCTGTCGCTCGGGTAGTCGTAGATAAAAGCGGCCGCGGTCGGGCTGGCCACCGACGCCGTCCGCTTGCCCTTTTGATTCCAGGCGTAGGCTTCGCCGAGAGCACCGCCGACGCTGTAGGTGGTCCCGATGCTCCAGTTGCTGCCGGGGATCCGGACGATATCGAGAATTTCCCGGTCCTGGCAGGCATCGCAGACCGTCAGCGGCAGGATCGCGGCATAGGCGGCGTCGGAATTCTGGTCCTTGCCCGCGTCGGGGTTGGACCCGATCAGGTAGGGGATGATCCGGTCGTAACCGATCGGCCACAGATCACCCCACCCCGGATCGGGGTTGGCCCAGGAGTAATTGCGGCTGATCAGCCAGTATTGATCGGTCCCCCACGGCTCCCACCAGTCGTCGTTGTCATCGGCGTACATCAGGTTGGCCAGCATGATCTGCTTGAGTTTGCCGGTGCACTTGGCGGACTGCGCCGCCGCCCGGGCTTTGGACAGCGCCGGCAGCAGCATACTGGCCAGAATCGCGATGATCGCAATTACGACCAGAAGTTCTATCAGCGTGAATTGTTTGGCGAACTGCTTTTTCATACTTTTACCTCCAGTTTTTGGTTTTTTTGCTATTCACTTTCGCGCCGTTCGCCGGCGGAATCGCGCAGGATCAGGGTTGCGGGGACCCGGGTCACCCGCTGCTCCGGCGGCGGCACGCCGTTCTCGATCACCCGGATCATCAGTTCGACGATGCTGACCGCCTGAAGCTCGATGTTTTCGGAAACCGAGGCCAGCGGCGGAATCAGCGCTTCGGCGAAGGGATCGTCGTCGTAGCCGATGACCGCGATCTCCTCCGGCACCCGGATGCCCAAGTGGTCGAGCTGCTGCAACAGCATGGCGGCGTAGAAGTCGTTCTGGATGATCACCGCATCGATCCGGTGCGGCAGGATCAGTTCGTCGATGACCCGCCGGATGAATTCACCGAAACTGCGGGGCGATCCGCGCCGCAGCTCGTCGTTGCTGTAGAAGTATTTGATGCGGAAGACGAACGCGTCCGCGCCGTCGCGCCGCCCCGCCTCGGCCATCGCCTGGCGGAATCCCTCGACCCGGCTTTCGATGGACTGGAACGGCAGCCGGTCGACGATCAGCGCCGGGCGTTTCCGCCCGGAGCGGAAGAAGTGCAGCGCCGCCTCCCGGGTGCCGCCAGCCCAGTCGATGTCGATGTAGCAGGCCGGGTCGCAGGCCGGTTTGCCGGAGAATACCACATTGTCGATGCCCTGGAAGTACTCCTGCAATTTGTGGTTGCGGCAGGGAAAGTCGTGTTTGAGGTAGATCACCCCGTTGACACCGTATTCGCAAAACGTATGGTAGGCTTCGAGCAATTCGTCCGGCCCGTCCGAGTTTTCGTTGATCATCAGCCGGTAGCCGCGCAATTTGGCCTCGCGTTCCATCAGGGTCAGACGCCGGAAGTGCACCGGAGCCGAATAGCTGTCGATGCTGACCCCGATGATCCGGCTCGATTTGCCGACCAGCATCTTCGCCGCCCGATTGGGGCGGTAACCGAGCTCGCGCGCCGCCTGGTGCACCCGGGCCCGCGTTTCATCCGAACCGCGGCGCACCGGTGAATTGCTCAGAATGTAGCCGACCAGGCTCTTGGAGAGGCCGCAATGTTCGGCGACATCCTTGATGGTGGCATTCTTTCCCGGCTGCATGTTCGACTCGATTCTTTCAGGGTTTTTATATGCGTGGAACGTTCCACGGCTATATTATAGCAGATTTCCGGTCAATTGTCAATAGCAGGGACGAAAAAATCGGCGATTTTTCGTTTTTTCCGGTCTTTCACTGTTTCGACGTCAATTCGGCGATGCGATCCAGCAGTTGTTGGCGCTCTTCGGAAGTATAGCGCAACCGGCACTCCTGTTGCAGCAGATGGACGGCTTCCTGCGGTCGGCCGGCGCGTTCGGCGAGGTCCGCGAACAGCAGTAGCGCGGGAATGTTGTCCGGCATCGGCTTGCGTTTGGAGCGGCCGGAGGTGAAATGCTCGTGCAGCAGTTGGAACGCGGTGGCTTCATCATTCATATAGACCGCCAGCAGCTCCGCCAGCACGAAGAGGGCGCCGTAATTTTTCGGATTGTTGGCGAGCAGCTTTTCCAGGCCGACGCGGGCTTCCAGATAGCGGCCCTGTTCGATCAGCCGGCAGATCGGATCGACCGGGTCGCCCGGCTCCTTGTTATGGGCATGCGTCCACAAGAGGCCGATGACGAACCATTCGCTGAACCAGTCGACGCTCTGGTAAATGTACGGCGCGGCTCCCAGTGTGGCGCACAGGAGCGCACAGACGAAGAGGAACGCCGCCACCACGCCGCCGCCCAAGCCCCCTGAAGTCATGATCAGATGCACCGATTTGACCAGGAAGTAAATGGCGCCGGCGCTCATGCCGAGGAACCACAGGAACACCAGCACCCGGATGATTTTGCTGTCGATGTTATGATTCCGAATCGCCATTTTTGCTCCTTCCGGCTATGCCATAGCATAGCACCGCTGTTACGCTTGTCAAGCGCTCCCCAAAAAAACCAAGCCCATTTTTTGCCCAACGAGGCAAAAAATTACGTTGAAAAGGTTTGAAAGGGAAGGGGGTGAGGGGTCCGGGGAGCGGGGGGGGGGGAAAAATTTAAACACAATTTTTCAGCCCCCCCGACGCCCCGAACGGGCCCCCCCCTCCCGGTTTTTTGCGAATGTGAGAGGGGCCTC
>JAVBQJ010000032.1:0-45231 GCA_031549115.1 Victivallaceae bacterium | reverse complement strand
AAAGTCCAAAAACTTTAATCAAATTGTATTGGAAATGGCAGACCGCGAGATGCAAAAACCCCTACCCCAAACGGTTTTACCTTCTCGCATCGGGCTTTTGCATAATCGACAAAATCCCGCCGCCGCACCGGCGGCGGCGGCGTCGATCTCGCAGATCACCCGGGTATCGGCCACACTTCCGACCGGATGCCGGAGTTTCGCCCGGTGAATGCCGTCGGCATCCGCTTCCGCCGGCAGCGCGATCCGGCAATAGAATTCGCCGAGCACTTCGCCGACCTGTTGCCTGCGCGGGGCATCGCCGCATGCCTGCAGCAGCTCCAACGCCTGCCGCAGAAAACCGGACCGTTCCCGGCGCGTCAGCAGTTCCTTCGCCAGTTCCAACATGGCGGGATCGCCTTTCGGCAAAGCGTTCAAGCGCTGCTGCCACGCGGTTTCCTCCGGCCGCAACGGCGCAAAGACAAACCGGAGCGTCAGGGCCGACTCCATTTCGTCCAACACGCCCTCGATGGTCATACCGCCGGGTTCCGGCGGCGTTTTTTCGAAATTGGTAACTCCCAAACTGCTGTTCCACAACTTCCATGGCGGCTTGGCGGATTGGTTTTCTATGACATACTTGTTGAAAAAGGTCAGCGGCAACTTCACAGCATCCGACCGTATCCAGCTGCCCGTATTGCCATACCACCAGTACAGCTTGCCGTTATCGATCGGGAACAACCCGACCCAGAACGGCAACGGCTGATAACCGGAATCGCCGAAGTCCAGCTCGACCAGAAAGAGACACTTCCGCAGCTCCGCCACCGGCAGCTTCAGCTCCGCCCGGATCATGCCGTCATCGCCGGGTTCGCCGGCAAGCATAAACTTCCGGTAACATCCGCCGAGCTGCTCTTGGAGCCACTCCTGCAAGTGTGCCCAATGCGTTCTCTCTGCCGCGCTCCGCAAGGAATCGATGTCCTCCTTTTGCCGGTACGAAACTCCGCCGGCCAGAACTTCGGCGGTCAAAGCGCGAAAATCCTCCTCCAGAAGCGTTTTTCCCGCCTCCGACCATTCGTCCCGGCACCGCATGGCCTCGCTCAATACCCGAAGCCGCAGCTTCCGCGGCACTTCGGGCAAGGCCCGGAAACACGCCAACGCCGCCTCCCGCGCCGCCGGGTCCAGCTGCTCCAGACCGCGCGAACACAGGAAAGCGGTCAAATCCTCTTTCAGAAAGCGGGCCGCAAACTCCGGATCGCGACTCTGGTCACCCGGTTCGATCAACTCCACCGTCAACAACGCGGTCGGCAGCTCCATGGTCAGACTCGAAAACAGGTTGAACTCCCGCTCCTCTTGCAGCTGCCAATAATACAGCCTGGCTTCGGCATCCCCGCGATAGCCACCCAGGTAATCCGTCCGGTTCCGGGTTGAATCCCGGGAATGCCGGAAGCCGTGGCGCTCCAACAACGCTTTCACTGCTTTCCGGTCGGCCTCTTCGTCGCCGGCGGTAAACGCATAGACTTCGAACTGGCCGCCGGTACCGCGCGAACGCAGCATCAGCCGGAAATCCCGCAGCTCCGGCGCCTGCCACGGCGCTTGCGGTTCCGGATGGGGCGTCTCCGGAACCAGAAGCGCTTCCGGCCCCATAAACCATTCAAAAGTCCCCTCCAGGTACTCAAAAATGCTCTTCGCCACCGCATCGGTCCCCGCGGCATTGTCATCCCGGCTCACCGCCACTTTGAATTCGGCTTCGCGATAAAAACGAGGCAGGAAAAAACCTTTCCACACAAACGGACAGAAGGAGTCGTCGAAGCTGAAAACCTGATAATACGGCTTACCGGCCAACAGCTTCGACGTATCCGGAAGCAGCCCCGGCCCCGGAAACGGGTCGTTCGCCTCCTCCGGCGCCGCTCCGGCCGCCCGGCCGCGCCCGATCCATATGACCAGCTCCCGGTCGGCGTTGATTTCCACCGGAATCGCCCCGGCCTCGTGAACCGTCACGGCTATGCCCATGGATTGAAAACGCGCCGCGGTTTTCCGGGCGACCTCCAATGCCTCCGGTTCCGGGGTGCCGCACAGGATATGCAACCGCTCCAGCCGCGCCGACATCGCTCCACGTGTTTCGTTGGCCGAAGGCATCACCTGGGTCGTCACACCCTGATAGGTGATGCCGCAGCAGACGCCCAGCCACACGGCGATGAGCGCCACCACCGCCAAAGCCCACTTCCGCCACTCGGGCACGACCGCGGCGCGGCTGGAAATCTTCCGCGCCGCCCCGGAGCGCCAGCACAATACCCACAATACGAACAACCCCGCCACCGGCGCCCAGTAACGCGCCGCAAACGCCTGATGCAGACACACCAGGAACACCAGCCAACTGACGATCAGCCAGTTGCGGGCGCGCCCGCTGCCGGTCAATACCCGGCGCGACGCGAAATACTGAACGATAGCGGCGACAAACAGCACCAGCGACAGGACCACGGCGAAGGCGATCTCGTCCCACGACGGCACTCCCACCTTCAATTGCAACTGAAACCCGGACGCATCCTGCGGCACCGGCCAGAATACAAGAGCGAACATCAACACCTGAAACAATAGAATCAACAGCATCATCACCGCGTAAATCCGCGACACCGCCGCCGCCAGCCGCAACGAGAGATCCGGTACCGGCGCCACCTCCTCGACCTCGGGCAGAGCGTTGCATTTCCGCAGCAACAGCTCCACTTCGGCGGCGGTGATTTTGCCGTCGCGCAACAATCCCTCGATCTCCGCCGCCTCGGCGGGCACCGCCAGCCGCAGCTTCCGCCGGTAACGGTCGCGCACGACCATCACCAGCATCACCACCGCGATCACCCCCAGCGCCAGCCACGGTATCAAACCTCCGGCAAAAACATGCAGCGCCACCAGCATTTTCAGATTATTCATATCTATCCTCTGCTGTTTATTTCACCCGCGGCCGATAGGCGGCGTGGAATTCAAGTTCATTCGCCGCCGGATCCGACACCACCGTCAACTGGAATTCGCCCGGCTTCGGCGGCTTGGCCGGAGCGACCTCCCGCTTCATCGCCAGCGCCGTCATCTCCCTAAAAAACGAGCTGTCCCGGTGCTTGTTCCGGAAACCTCCCTGCGAATACGCCCGATATTCGCCGGTTATGGTCAGCCAGTCGCCGGCAATTCGATCCATCGTGAGATCGAGACCGTATTCCGTATCATCGCCCCAGATACGCCAATATTTCCCGCCCGTTTCCGGGCCGATACCGTAGCGGATCATTACCATCTCCGCTCCGGCGGCGGCAGCGTCGATCTCGCAGATCACCCGGGTATCGGCCACGTTTCCGACCGGATGCCGGAGCTGCGCCCGGTAAATGCCGTCGGCGTCCGCTTCCGCCGGCAGCGCGATCCGGCAATAGAATTCGCCGAGTACTTCACCGGCCTGTTGCCGGAGCGCGGCATCGCCGCACGCCTGCAGCAGATTCAGCGAATGCCGTTGAAAACCGGGCCGCTCCCGGCGCGTCAGCAATTCCGCCGCCAGTTCCAACATGGCGGGATCGCCTTTCGGCAAAGCGTTCAAACGTTGCTGCCACGCGGTTTCCTCGGGCAAGAGCGGCGCAAAGACAAACCGGAACGTCAGCGCCGCTTCGTCCACCACCGCTTCAAACGTCACGCCGCCGGGTTGCGGTTGTATTTTTTCGTAATGACTCTCCATCCAACGGTTGCAGTAAAGCCTCCACGGCGGCTTGTCACCGGCGTTTTCGATCGCGCAACTGCCGAAGAAGGTCACCGGGAACTTCAACTCATTCAGCCCCCCCTGACTGCTCGAACCGCCATCCGACCAAAACAACACATTGCGCTTGTTCTCGTCCGGGAACAACCCGAACCACAATGAAAACGGCTGATACCCGAAGTCGCCGAAATCCAACTCGGTCAGGAAGAGAAAATTATGCGCCTCCGCCACCGGCAGCTTTAGCTCCGCCCGGATCATGCCGTCTTCACCGGGTTCGCCGGCAAGCGAAAACCTCCGGTAACGTTCGCCGAGCTGTTCTTGGAGCCACCCTTGCAAATGTTTCCAGGGGTCCCGGTTCGCCATGCGCCGCAACTCATTGATCTCTCCGGGCAGCGAATGCAAATCGTCTCCCAGAACTTCGGCGGCCATGGTGCGGAAGTCGTCTTCGATAAGCGCCTTTCCCGCCTCCGACCATTCATCCGGACACCACATCGTGTTCTGCAGAACCTCCCGGCGCACCAGCCGCGACATCGCGGGCAACGCCCGGAAATGCACCAGCACCTCCTCGCGCGCCGCCGGCTCCAACTGCGGCAACCCCTCCGCGCACAGAAATCCGACCGGATCTTCCTCCAGGTAACGGGCGGCGAATTCCGGGTCGCAATCGCGGTCGCTCGGTTCCGAGTACTCCACGGCCAACAACGCCGTCCCCAGGCACATATTCAGCTCGGGCGCATAGTAACCGCGCTCCGGTTTCTCTTCCGATAACCAGTAATACAACCGGGCGCGTCCGGCGCCCCTGTAATCGGTTTGCTCTTTCCAATGTGCATCTTCGAAACGGAAGCCATGCCGCTCCAGCAACGCATTCGCGGCCTTCCGGTCGGCCTCTTCATCACCGGCGGTAAACGCATAGACTTCGAGTTGGCCGCCGATGCCGCGCGAACGCAATACCAGCCGGAAATCCCGCAGCTCCGGCGCCTGCCACGGTTCCCGGGGCACGGGACGGGGCTGTTCCGGAATCCGGAAGGCATCGGGGCCGGTGAACCGCCGGTATGTACTCTCGAGGCACTCGTACATCTTATCCGCCGCGGCCTCGACGCCGGCGGCGTCGTCATCGCGGGTCACCATCACTTTCAGATTACGCTCGTGGCCGAAACGGTGCCAACTGAATCCCTTCCAGAGCCAGCTGGCAAATGAATCGTTGAAGCAGAGGAGCTGATAGTAAGGATCCCCGGCCCAAAGCGGTGTGGTGTCCGGAAACGGCGACAATACGGCCGACAGATCGGAAGAATCTTCCGCCGCCGCCCCTCCCACTTCACCCCGACCGATCCAGATCACACACTCCCGGTCGGCGTCGATGTCCAGCGGCACGGTTCCGGCTTCCGCAACCACCACCTCCAGCCCGGCGGCGCGAAAGCGTTCCGCGATTTGCTCCGCCACTTTTCGGACCGGCGGTTCCGGCGTCCCGCACAGAAGATAAAGCCGTTCCAGCCGGGCCGTGATTCCGGAGCTGGATTGACCGCGTCCAGTCACCGAAGTCGTCACCGTGTTGAATTTGACGCCGGAGCCGATGCCCAGTACCAAGGCGGCAAGCATCACCACCGGCAATGCCCACTTCCGCCATCCGGACGCGGTCGCGGCGCGGCTGGAAATCTTTCGCGCCGCTCCGGAGCGCCAGCACAATACCCACAAGACGAACACCCCCGCCACCGGCGCCCAGTAACGCGCCGCGAAAACCTGATGCAAACACGCCAGGAGCACCAGCCAGCTTGCAATCAGCCAGTTGCGGGCGCGCCAACTGCCGGTCAATACCCGGCGCGACGCGAAATATTGGACGATGGCGGCAGTCAACACCAACAGCCACAAGCTGGCGACGTACACGATCTTTTCCCATGGCGGCAGCGCCGCCGCCATCCGCAACCCGCCGAACACATCCTGCGGCAAGGGCCAGAACCAAAGAGCCGCCAACACCACCTGAAACAGCAGGACCAACAACATCATCGCCGCGTAAATCCGCGACACCGCCGCCGCCAGCCGCAACGAGAGATCCGGTACCGGCGCCACCTCCTCGACCTCGGGCAGAGCGTTGCATTTCCGCAGCAACAGCTCCGCTTCGGCGGCGGTGATTTTGCCGTCGCGCAACAATCCCTCGATCTCCGCCGCCTCGGCGGGCGCGGCCAGCCGCAGCTTCCGCCGGTAACGGTCGCGCACGACCATCACCAGCACCGCCACCGCGATCACCCCCAGCGCCAGCCACGGTATCCAGCCCCCGGCAAAAACATACAGCGCCACCAGCATTTTCAGACTATTCATATCACCCCCATGATGTTAAGCAGTTCAATCCGATTCCGGTTCCAAAGGTACCGGAGCGAAAATGCAATGCAACCGCAGCACGCCGTTCTCCGGCTCGAACCGGCCGGTCAACAACAATCCCCCCGGCTCCGGCTTTCGGTCGAGAGCCACATAATCCTCTCCCCAGGTGAGCTCGCTCAGCTCCCATGGCGGTTTGCCGTCGCCGTTGCCCAGCTTGCTGCCGATGAAAAAGCCCACCGGCCGTTGTTTCGCCGCCGGGGAAAACGTGATTTCCGAGTCCCCTTTCACCAGCCGTACCATGCCGTCCGCCTTCGTGGTCAGCGTGATCCACGTCTTATGCGGCCGGTACGCATACCGGCCGAAGTCGTATTCCAAGCGGCAGCGGAAAAACTTCGGATCCGGCAACGGCAGCAACGTTTCCACCCGGATCATACCATCCGCGCCGGGTTCGCCATCCAGTTTCACCACCTGCCGGAGGTCGCCGAGCTCCGCCAGCAGCCAGTCGGTAAGCCCCGGCACCACCTCCTTGCGGGCCGTCTCCAGCAGCGCTTCCACCTCATAGCTGAATTCGCCGTTCGCGCCATCGGCGAGAATTTCCGCCGCCGTCCGCCGGAAATTGACCTGTTGCAGCTCGCGCTCGCGCTCCGACAATCCCAGGCGCGACTGCATCGTCGTATCCAGTACCTTCCGGCGAATGTTGCGGGGCATATCCGGCAACGACCAGAAGTGCGTCAACATCGCCTCGCGCTCCGCCGGGTCCAACAGATAGATGCCATCGGAGCACAGGAAGGCGACCGGGTCTTCGGCGGCAAAGCGCGCCGTCAATTCCGGATCGGGCGTGTTGTCCGGCGCATCCGAGGCTCCCACAACCAGCAGCGCCGTATCCGCCTCCATCCGCGTCTCCGCGAAAAAGCTGCGCTTCGGCGTCTCCAGACTGCGCCAGTAATACAATTCGGCTTCCTCCCACCGGGGCTGGTGGCTGCTGAAATGGAAAACTCCGTTGAACCTTTCGCGTTCCTCGCCGAAGCCGTGCTGTTGCAGCAACGCCCGCACCGCCGCCAGATCGGCGTCGTAATCGCCGGGGGAGAACGCATACACGTCGACCTGGCCGCCGACGCCGCGCGTCTGAAGCACCTGCCGGAAGTCGCGCAAATCCGGAGCCTGCCATGCCGGTTGCGCCGGCGGCAGCGCCAACTTCGGGACCCGGAGCGCCTCCGGTCCCGTCAACTTTTGCAGCAGCGGCAAAAACTGAGCAACCGCCTTTTTGACCACGTCACGCTCGCCCGCGGCGCCGCCATTGACCGCGACATCCAGGGCAATCGAGCAGACGAAGCGTGGAAACACCAACCCCTTCCACTCGCTGCTGCGCCGAAATTTGTCGAAGTTGACGATCCGGAAACAGGGACCTCCTTCGAGGTGCTCCGTCCCCATCCGCATATAAGGCGAAAGCAGCGACAGCTTGTCGTTCGGGTCGTTCCGCGTCGCCATCACCTTGCCCGCACCGATCCATATCGCCAGCTCCCGGTCGGCGTCGAGGCGCACAGGCCCCTCCCCCGCCCGGTGCATCGCCACCGGAATCCCCGCCTCGCGGAATTTCGCCGCGAGCTCTTCGGCAACCCGGCGCACCGAACGCTCCGGTGTGCCGCAGAGAATATGCAGTTGCTCCAGCCGGGCGGGAATCGCCCCGCGGGACGAGTAGACCGTGACCTGGTGTTGCGACATCGCCGCATAGGCATAATTCAGATTCCAGCACATACCGCCGGCCAGCGCCGCCATCGCCGCAAGCGCCAGCGCCCATTTCCGCCACCATGCTTGCGGCGGAATCCGCTTCGAAATCTTCGCCGCCGCGCCCGGCCGCCAAAACAGCACCCACAACACGAACAACCCGACTACCGGAGCCCAGTAACGCGCCCCGAACGCCTGCTGCAGCATCAGGAAATTGACCAGCCACGCCGCCCCCAGCCAGCTCCGGGCGCGCGAACTGCCCTCCAATATCCATCGCGACGCCCGGAATTGCCCGATCGCAACGGTCAAATGCACCAGCCAGATCACGCCGAGCAACGCCATCTGCCACCACGCCGGAATATCCTTTACGGCCTGCCCGATCCCGGAAACCTCCATACGCGGCAACAACGCAACCCCCGCCAATACGATGGTAAACAATAAAGTCATCAGCACCATCACCGCGTAAATCCGCGACACCGCCGCCGCCAGACGCAGCGAGAGATCCGGCACCGGCGCCACCTCCTCGACCTCGGGCAAAGCATTGCATTGGCGTTGCAGCAATTGTGCTTCGGCATTGGTGATTTTGCCGTCGCGGAGCAAAGCGTCGATTTCCGCCGCCTCGGCGGAGGCCGCCAGCCGCAGCTTCCGGCTGTAACGGTCGCGTCCGACCATCACCAGCACCACCAGCGCGATCACCGACAGCGCCACCCACGGCACCCACCCGGCGGCAAACGCCGTCAACGCCACCAATGCATTCCAAGCGTTCATCGTATTCCCTCTGCTCCGTTATATACTTCAGCGCATCGCCGCTTCCAACACCAATACCGAGCGCTCCGGCTCCAACCGGAACGCCGTCTGCAGCGTCCCGGCCGCCGGTCTCAGCCGTTCCGGCGCCACCCAGCTTCCGCGCGCCATGAAGTACCCGACCGCATGGCCGTTGAACACGATCGGTTGCCAGGTCATTTGCCATTGTTTCTTGCGCCAATCCGCCGGGCGCGGCGTTCTCACCTCATACGGACCAATCCAGGCCGGTTCGCTGTCCTCGCCGAACACGAGGCCGAATGGAATCAGCACCGGCACCGCCCCCGGTTGCGGCGGAATCAACTCCCACAGCATCTGTACCGTCCCGTCCGCCCGCAACGGAAACTCCCGCCGCAGCCGGTAGACGCCATCGGCATCCGGTTCGACCGGAAACGCCGCTTCGCTGTAACAATCCGTCCAAATTTCCCGGCGCAGCCGTCGGGCCGGCTCTTTCCGCTCTTCCACGCGCACCAGCTCCGCCACTTTTTGCAGCCGCGAGAGAAAACCATCCATCCCGGCGGTAGCGGCCGTATCCCGCAGCAATGCCGCGTATTCCCCCTCAAAATCCGGCACCCAGCCGCTTTCCAACCGACGCAGCCGCTGCTGGTAACCCCGGGTTTCCGCCGTGCCGGGACAGAACTTCAACACCAGCCGGTAACAATTGGCGTCGACATCGGCAAACAGCAGCGTCGCCATCTCTCCGGGTTCGCAGCTTCGAGGCTCTCCCACGACGCTTTCGCGTTCCCGCTGCGACCGCCACCGCGCCGCCAGCTGTCCGGACGGCTCCGCATACCAGATATCCTCCGACACCTGGCTCTGAACCATAGACAGCGCCGCCATTTCACTCCAGGCGTTCGTGCTGCGGACGAGATATTTGCCGCCCCCCAGCGCTCTCACCTCATACCAGAAACGCACCGGTTCGTAAATGCCGTCGGGGAAGGTGATTTCGATCACCCCGCGCGAATCCGGCAAAAACGGCACCGGCCACTCGTACTCCACATTGATCACACCGTCCAGCTCCGGCACCTCCGCCAGATCCAGACGGTGATAACGATTCCCCAGCCGCCGGACCAGCTCCGGCTTCAATCCGGCGAACGGCGCCTCTTCCGCCCGGCTCCAAAGTCTGTCCAACTCCAGACAGAAGTAAACGCCGGACGGCTCGGCAATGATGTCGTCGACGAGGCGGAGGTATTCGCGCCGCAACAGCGCCTCCACCGCCGGATCCGTTCCGCCCTTGCGGGGGAAATAACTCAACGCTTTCATCCGTCCCAAAATCCCCGCATCGGGATGCGCGAAAAAACGGGTCAGAATCTTCGCAAATTCGCCGCTGTCAACCAGATTCAGGCCATCGCACAACACGAAGCGCACCACCTGTTCCTGAGCTTCCCGCTCCAGCCAACCGGCCTCAGGCGCCACAGCGGAGTCTTCGCCGTCCCACGGAATCGCCAGCAGCGCCATGGCGCTGTCGGGCTTCGCAAAGTAAGCCGCATCCCCGGACATAAACCCCTCGCGAGCGTCGGGGAACCCCCGGCGGCTCAATAACTCCTTCGCCCGCGCCCCGGCCGAATCGGCCGTCCGCAGCATATACACATCGTATCCGGTGTCGCCGCGGCGTATCCGCGCCAGGTGCCGCACCCCCGCCTCACCGGCCATATCGCGCGGCGGCGGCAGCGGATTTTCCGTCCGCAGCGGCAATTCCAACGCATCGGGGCTCCGAAAATACTTCCAATGCGGCAGCATTTGTCCGACAATCTCCCTTGCCATCTTGGCGGGAACGCCGCCGTCGCCGGAGGACAACACTTTGATCGCCCCGGAAAAATTGAGCTGCATCCCGGGTAACCGCAACCCCCGCCACATTTCACCGCGCGTACCGCACAGCGTCCGCAGCCGGTAAACCGGAAAGCCGCCGGGAGCGGTTTCCCGCGCCAGCCAGAGCACCATTTCCCGGTCGCCGTCGACCTCCGTCGCCGCTTCGCCATACGCCACCAGCCGGACGGGAATCCCGGCGCCGCGCAAACGATCCTGCAGCGCTTCCATCGTTTGCCATATCACCGGCTCCGGCGTTCCGGCAATCACCACCAGCCGCTCCAGCTTCGCCGTCACCCCTCCCCCCATTCCGACGCCGAAGCTGGATTCCGTCCGCACTTCATGATAATCGATGCCATTCCGGCAACCGAAGAGCAAAGCCGCCGCCGCCACAATCGCCACCGCGATCCGGGTTTTGACGGTACGGCTCTCGCGCAGCGCCACCCCCACGACATAGATTCCGGCCACCGGCAGCCAGAAACGCGCCTGAAAGAAATTCGGCAGCAACAGGAAACTCATCACCCAACCGCCGATCACCAGCCATCGCCCTCCCGCGCTGCCCATGAGCCACGCTTTGGCGGCAAAAAACTGGATCGCGTAAACGGCAATATACCCCAGCACCGCCGCCGTCACCGCCCAACCGGCAACTCCATCCAATGCAGCGGTATCCGCCTGGAACACCGCGCCCCGCCCCCACCAGCCGCGATTCACGCCGGAGCCCCAGATCAGGAGCAGCGCCCGGCATGCCAGCCAGATCAGCACCGTCCCGGCGCCGATCCGGGTAAACGCCGCCGCCAGCCGCAACGGCAAATCCGGCGCCGGCGCCACCTCTTCGACCTCCGGCAACGCCCGGCAGCGATCGTTCAGTTTCCGGTATTCCCCCTCGGAAACGGCCCCGCTGCGGCGCAATTCCGCCAAGGCCTGCGCCTCGCCGGATTCCCGCAGCCGCAGCCGCCGTTGAAAGCGGTCGCGCCCCCACAGCATCAGCGTCGTCACAATCAATACGGCAAACATCCCCCATGAAAGCACGTTGAAAGCAGTAAAAATCCAGTTGACGGCATCCGGTGTCGGTGTAGTGTTCATGAAACGATCTCCTTATGTGCTACGCAGTGGCGTTCACAGCTGCGCCAGCAGCCGGGCGGCTTCCTCGGCGCCGATTTCGCGGTTTTCCAGACGCTTGATGATCGCCATCCGGTCGAGTTTGCGTTCGCGGTCCAGTGCCACCAGCGACTCGATCACCCGGTCCAGGCGCGCCCGCACCGTCGGGTACGACAACCCCATGCTCCGGCCCACCTCTTTCAGCGATCCGGCCGACAAGACGAAGAGTTCGATGAATTCGCGCTCCTCCGCGTTCAATCGCGCCAGGCGCGGCAGCTCGATCGTCCCCTCCAACCGCAATCCGCAATCGGGGCAGGCGAAGCGTTCCACCTTCAATGCGCCGCCGCAATTCTGGCAACGGTCCGAAAAATGATCCTGCGCCATCCTTCCCTCCCTTTCCGGCAATTCGATCGATTCATCTTTAACGGAAAACATAACGCATTCTTTAATATTGTCAAACTGTTTTTTAATAAAATTGAAGTTTTTCTCACTTTTATTTATTTTTCTAAAAAAATACGGACGGAGATTTGCATAATGAAAATGCGGCGGTATTTTTACTTGTCGCTCAAGTTTCCGGTTTCTATAAAAAAATGGAGAAAGTGCATGAATTACTATCTGGATGCGTGGAGAAATTTTGCCGTTTTCAGTGGCCGGGCCACCCGGACCGACTTCTGGATGTTCGTTCTGTTCAACATTCTGGCGCTTATCGTTCTGCTTGTGTTGGGTTCCCTCATTAAACCGCTGATTTTTCTCTATGGACTTTATTGCCTGGCCGTGATCATTCCGAACCTGGCAATCACGGTCCGGCGGCTGCATGACACCTCCCGCAGCGGCTGGTGGTGGTTCATCGGCTTCGTTCCGGTTGTGGGCGGGATCATTCTCCTGGTTTTCATGTGCCTGCCGAGTACGCCGGGACCGAATCAGTACGGCGAGTGAGGTGAAATATGGCCGCGCGGCAGTTGACCGGAAATATCGTGACGCCGGAAAAAGCGTTTTTCGGCGTCCTCCGCTTTGCCGACGGCATTGTCAGTGCAATCGATGAAACCGGGGCGTGCCGCCCCGGTGCCGATTGGGTGCTGCCCGGCTTCATCGACGTGCATGTGCACGGGCTGGCGGAATTTCCCGCCGATTCGGCCGAAGGCGCCGCCGGCATGGCCGGATTCGCGCCCTCCACCGGCGTCACCGGCATCTGCCCGACGCTGGCCGCCGACGATTTCGACAAGATGTGCCGCTTTGCGGCCGCAATCGCGACTCTGACCCGGAACCGGCCCTCCGGATCCGCCCGCATTCTCGGGAGCCACCTGGAGGGCCCCTATATCGAACTCGAGCACAAGGGCGGCATGAATGCCGCTCTGTTGCGCCGCCCCGACACCGGCGAAGCGAAGCAATTGCTGGACGCCGCCGCCGGGACGCTGCGACTGATGACGATTTCGCCGGAGCTTCCGGGCGCCCCGGAGGTCATCCGGATGCTGGCGGAGGCCGGGGTGACGCTTTCGGCCGGGCACACAGGCTGTACCGGAAAGCAGTTGGAACAGGCGGTTGACGCCGGGTTGACCCAGGTCTGTCACCTGTTCGACACCTTCGACGGCCGCAACACCCATTACGGGGTGTCCGTCCCCGCGCTGGCCGATCTGGTATTGATCGACGACCGGCTCCAGGTTGAGCTCATCACCGACGGCATTCATGTCGCCCCGCCGTTGATTGAATTGGCGCACCGGGCCGCCGGAGCCCGCCGTCTCATCGCCATCACCGACGCGATGCAGGGCGCGGGCCTTCCCGACGCCGTCTACCAGATGGCGGACGGGCGCGCGTTCGTATTGAAAGCCGGTGACGTCGGCCGTCTGGCGGATCAGCCGGATATGATCGTCGGCTCCTGCCTGACCATGAACCGGGTGTTTTTCAATCTGACCAGCCGTTTCGGCTTCACCCCGGTCGAGGCTTCGTGGCTGACCGCGGCCAATCCGGCGCGGTCGATGGGCCTGGCGGAAAAAACCGGAGCGTTGCGGCGCGGTCTGGCCGCCGACATCGCCGTGTTGGCGAACGACGGCTGCCGGGTCCGGCAAACCTGGATCGATGGGGATATGGTCTATGAATCCTGACACCCTGACCTACCGGCTCCTGCCCGCCGCCGAACAGCACCGGGTGCTGGCGTTGCTGGGGCGCTGTTTTCCGGCGTACTGGGAACAACTGGCGCTGCAGGAGGCGAGCTTTCCATTCGATGAAATGTCGCTGGTCGCCGAAGACAACGGCGAAATCGCCGGGCACGTCGGATTGCTGTTTTTCACCGTTTCCGGCGGCGACGGTAATTTTTACGATCAGGCCGGGATCGCGTCGGTGGCAGTGGCGCCGGAGTACCGCGGGCGCGGCATCGCCGACACGTTGTGCCGGATGGCGGCGGAGTGGGCGCAACGCGAACAGCACTTCGCTTCGCTGCCGCTCTTTACCGGCCTCGACCGGGTCTACCTGAAATCCGGCTGGCGCAATTACCGCAACTTCGCCCCGCGCCGGGTGCAACTGCCCGCAAGTTCGCCGGTTTCGTTCCGGAAAGGGCCCGAATTGAACGCGGGCGAACGCGAAGCCATCCGGCAATTTTATTTGGCGGGCGAGGACTTCCCCGGCAAGGTCCGACGCGGCGACGTGACCGAGTTTCATGCCTGGCCGCGGCTCTTCGCCGAACCGGAGTTCGAGTTTTTCGTCAATGACACCGGTTATATCCTGGTGATCGAGGGCGCCGTCGCGGAGGCCTTTTGGACACCGGAAGCCGACGATACCGCAATCGTACGGCTGGTATCGCATGCGGCCGAGGCCGATGGCGCCCTCACCGTCGCGATGCCGGAATCGAGCCGGATCTGGGGAGCCTTGCGCCAAGCCGGAGCGGCTATCGAAGTTGCCTCCGATGACCGGATGCACGGCGAACACGCGATGCTGTTCGACTTCTCCGATCCGGGCTGGAACCGGATCATCGCGACGGAGGCGTTGTACTTTCCGTTGGCGGACAAGTTCTGAACGGCGATGAACTCCCAATCAACCACCTTGCAGCTGTTGGCGCAATACCATACCGCCATTTATAAGCTGCTGGGTTTCAATACGGTTTTCATCAACGGCGACCAGCACGAAAGTTATTCGTTCTGCCGCAGCGCCCTGTGCAACCCGTTGTGCGTATTGATCCACGGCACCGTTGCCGGCCGCGACCGCTGCCGCCGGTGCGACACCGAAGGTATGCGAACCGCCAAAGCCAAGCGGTCATGGCACACTTATTCGTGCCATGCCGGACTGATGGAAATCATCGTGCCGTTGTTCATCCGGGAGCTTTACGTCGGCGCGCTCTGCAGCGGCCAGATCTTCGATGCCGATTCTCCATTTTCCGACGATTTCGAAGCGTTTCTGGACGCCAACGACTATCTGCGTGAATGCGACCCGAAAAAATTGCGGACCGCCTTCGACAATACCCGCCGCTTCACCCGGCAGCAGGTGGAGTCGCTGTGCGAAATGATCAATTTCGTCGGTTCCTACATCGCCGACAGTGAATTCCAGCTGCAATTCCTGGAGGAGGCCAGCGACCGGCAGCGCGCCATCCAGCGCGCGGTCAAATACATCGAAGCCAATTTCCGCAAGCCGCTGACCGTCGCCGCCATCGCCGCACACGTATCGATGAGCGCGAGCCATCTCAGCCACCTGTTCAAGCAGCAGACCGGCGGCACCCCGATTCAGTATATGAACCGCTGCCGCATCCGGAAAGCCATGCGGCTTCTGGAGGAGGGTACGCTGCCGGTGACCGAAATCGCCTTCCGCTGCGGTTATCAGACCATCAGCCACTTCAACGCCTCCTTTCTCCGCCAGACCGGCCTCGCTCCCCGCGCCTACCGGCGCATCAACAATTCCTTGATTCTGTCATAAAAAGCAGAATACAGGAAGTTTTTTGCAGCTCTCCGGTAGTAGTAAACGTATTTTTACGCTATACTATTGGGTATCGAAAGGAGAGACTGCAATGCGACTGAATTTTTTTATCCCCATAATACTGGCGGCCGTGTCCACCCTGCCCGGCCTGGCGGAGTCGTGGGCGGCGCCGCCGGCGCCCAAGCTGATCGAATTCGGCTGGGATGCCCCCACCCCGGCCTATCTGCGCGAAAACATCCGCCGAATGGAGGCCGATTCGCCGTACGACGGCATCGGCTTCTATTTCCGGGTCGATGTCGAACACAACGACGCTCCCTACCAGTGCAACTGGCTGACGGCGGCCAACCCCGAAGTCGCCTGGCAGGACGCGTGGTTTCAGGACGCGGTGACGGATCTGCGCAAGACCGAATTTCGACAGTTCACCGATAACTTCCTCATGTTGGCCTTTTACCGCAAAACCGACTGGTTCGACGACGCGGCATGGGCGACCATCTGCGGCAACTTCGCCGTCGCCGCCCGGGCAGTCCGCGCCGCCGGGCAGAAGGGCATCGAAATCGACACCGAGCATTACGATCCGCAGCGGCGGCAATTCCGCTTCGACCCCGCCGACGGCAGAAGCTTCGCCGAATGCTATCAAAAGGCGCGCCAACGCGGCCGCGAATGGATGCAAGCCGTCGCGGAGGCCTATCCGGACATCACCCTTCTGGCCTTTTTCTGGCAATCGGCCAATGAGTGGCGCGACGGCTCCGCCGCGCTGGAGCAGGCGGAATACGGTCTGAAGGCCGCCTTCATCAACGGCATTTACGAAGCGCTGCCGCCGGAAGCGACGATTTACGAAGGCAACGAAGAGGACGGTTATCGGGCCGCGACACCGGAAGATTATTACCGGGTCCGTTTCGAAGCCCAGCAGGGCATCGAGCACCTGACCGAACCGGAAAACCTCCGGAAGGCGCGAAGCCAGACCCGTTTCGCCCCGGCGCTGTACCTGGACGCCTACTTCCTGCAGCCGCCGGACAACACCTGGTATCTCGCCGACGGCGGCAAAGAGCGGCTGCGCCAACTGGAGGACAATCTGCGGGCCGCGCTGGCGGTTTCCGACGGTTACGTGTGGACCTGGAGTGAACGCGCCCGCTGGTGGGATATTGCGGTGGAGGATTGGCAAAAACCCTTGATGACCGCTTCCGGCGACGCGTTGTGGTTCCGCGCCTTCCCCGGCATCGCCGAAGCCATGCGCAATGCCAAACGCTCCGAAGCCGAGGTCGAATTCGACCGGGTCCGGGCGCGGGGAAGCGCCAATCTGGCCGCCAACGGCGACTTCGCCCGGCCCGCCGCCGGAGCCGTCATCCCGGAGTGGATCGCATGGATGGACGAAAACACCCCCGGCGGTTCATTCGTACTGGTCCCGGACGGAAACCGGATGACCGCCGCCGCGCGACAGGTCACCGGTTCCGGGACTCTGTACCAGCCGATTCCCGTCACACCCGGCCGACGTTATCTGGTGGTCGGAGAGATTTTCACCGCCGGAGCCGTCCTGGCGGAGCTGAATGCACATTGGATGATGCCCGACGGCAAATGGAACTGGGGCAAACGCGGGTGCAAGCTCACGCCGCCTCCCGGCGACGGCTGGCGCAGCTGCATGGCCATCGTCACCGCGCCGGAGGAGGTCGGATTTCTCGGACTGCAATTGCATGTGTCGCGCCAGACCGGAGGAGAAGCGGCCTTCCGAAATATTCAAGTCTATCAACTGGAGGAAAGCACGATGAAATAACCCCGACGAATGCCATTGAACCGATTCATGAGAAGCAATGCCAACTCATTAACAACTTTGGAGATCATCATGAAAAAAGCACTGTCCTTCACACTCATAGAACTTCTGGTCGTCATCGCGATCATCGCCATCCTCGCCAGCATGCTGCTGCCGGCATTGTCCAAAGCCCGTGCGGCGGCGCAGAGCGCCCACTGCATCAGCAATCTCAAACAACTCGGCCTGGCGTCGGTCTTTTATTGCGGCGATTACAACGACAACCTCGTCCCCGGCGTGTTGACTCCTCCCGGCTATCTGTGGTGGCCGCTATTGGCGCCGTATCTGGGGACCGATTGCGGCATACCGCCGGCGCTGAATCTGGTAAAAGCCAATTCGCCGGTATTCCAATGCCGGGCGCAAACGGGTTCCGACGTCGACGACATGTGGTTCGCCGGTTCGCTCAATACCTATGCGTACAACGGCCGCTGCGGCACCGACATCAATACGCCGTGGGAAATTCACGTGTACCGAAAAATCACCGCGATCAAAAACCCCTCGGATAAAATCCAGCTCGGCGACGGCAAACCGGGGGCCAATTCCACGCTGACCGGAAGACCTTACATTTCCGGCTTGTGGGGCTACAGCTTCAACACCTCGGCGATTGTCAAGGCCGCCATGCCCGAGGCGCTGCACTCGAATCGTTTGAATGTAGCCTTCCTTGACGGCCACGCCGAATCCGTCAGCCATAACAGCATTACCCTGTCCAGCCTGGACGTTGCCGATGAGGATTGAACTGCGATGAAGTTACGCGATTGTTTCTGGTTGTGGGGGCACGATCCGGGGTGCCACCATCGAGTGCCGAGCTACCGGCTGCCGGGGGACAACCGGATGGATGCGGCCGCGGGCGCCGCCCATCTCGGGATTCCCAATTGTTGCCGGGTGGTATTCGGCGGCAGTCCGCGCGCTCCCTTTGACACCGAAAGCGCCAAACTGGCCGGTTGCCGGCGGCTGCTGTGGTCGATCGTCGGCGATTGCAGCTCCACGTGCAACGACGGCGGCAGCGACGACCTCGACGAGGTATTGCGCCAGGCGGAACGCTTCCCCAATGTCATCGGCGGCATGCTCGACGACTTCTTCGTCCCCGAGCAGAACCGGACCCGGCTGACGCTCGAGCGGCTGCGGGAGGTCCGGAACCGGCTGCACCGGGCGCCGCGTCCGCTGGAGTTGTGGCTGGTAATTTACAGCCGGATGCTGGATATGGGGTACGACGACTATTTGGCGGAGTGCGACGCGGTCAGCTGCTGGTTCTGGGACAGCAACGCGCTGGCCGGGGCGGAAACGACCCTGCGGAAGCTCATCGACCGCACCCCGGCTCAACGCCGGCTGGCCGGATGTTACATTTACAACTTCGGCGACGCCTGCCCCATGACCGCCGCGGAAATCGCGTCCCAGCTGGAATTGTACCGGGACTATCTGCATCGAGGGCTGCTGCATGGCGTGATGGTGTGTTCCAATACCGTCGCGGACCTCGGATTGGAGGCGCCGGAGTATCTGCGCCAATGGCTGGAACGACATGGAAATGAGGAAATATGAATACGATCTGGTACACCCGGCATCTCACCAGGTTGTTGGTGGACATGCACATTCCGGATTGGGATGAACGCTTTCTGGCGCACTATTCGCCGGAGCGTTATGCGCAAATGATGGCATTGTCCGGCGTCGAAGTCGCGGAAATTTACGCGTCGAACTGTCTCGGATTGTGCTTCTGGCCGACCGCGGTCGGCTACCGGCACGGAAACCTCAACGGCCGCGACTGGCTGGGCGAAACCGTCGCCGCCTGCCGCGCCCGGGGGCTGAAAACAGTCATCTACAGCAACGGCTGGAACCGCGCCGCCTACGAACATCACCCGGAGTGGCGCATCCGCTACGCCGACGGCAGCGACAGCCTCGCCCATAACCGCGACCGCTTCGGTCTGTGCTGCGGCAATTCCGGCTACGGCGCGTTCTTCGTTGCCATGGTGGAGGAGCTGAACCGCCTTTATCAAGCCGAGGGCTTCTGGATCGACATGGCGGGGTGGTTCCTGAGCGTCTGCTATTGTCCGAGCTGCCGGGAGCGCTTCCGGCGGGAATCCGGCTATCCGGAGCTCCCGCGCGAAGCCGACTGGAACGATCCGGCGTGGCGGGAGTTTCAGAGGCTGCGCCGTCATTGGCAGTCGGAGTGGATTCAAGCCATCGCCGCCGCGGTCAAAAGCACCCATCCGGAGCGCTCGGTGACCATTCAGAGCGCCGGTTTGCTGCTGGGCTGGGAGGGCGCGGTCGATGCCGACTTCCTCCGCAGCTCGGATTTTCTCGCCGGTGACTTCTACAACGGTTATCTGGAGCAATCGCTCGTCTGCAAATTGTTTCATTCGCTGTCCAATCACCGCCCCATCGAATTCATGGTGCCGCGCTGTGAAAATCTCGCCTGCCATACCACCGGCCGCTCCATGGACAATCTCCGGCTCCGCGCTTATGCGGCGCTGGCCAACCAGGCCGCGTTCACGCTGATCGACGCCATCGACCCGGACGGCACGATGGATGAGGGGTTTTACCGGAACGCGAAGGAGATCTTCGCCTGTTACCGCGCCTATGCCGCCAGTGTGCGGCCGGATTCGCGCCCGGTCGCGGATGTGGCGATCTATTACAGTTGTGCGTCCCAGCTGCCGGCGCAGCGGCAGTGCGGAGCGGTGGCTTCGTTTCAGGATCCGTTCCTGCAGGGACGCACCCGGTTGAACTGGGCGCAGATGATGCTGCGCCGCCACTGGCTCTATACCTACGTCACCGCCGGGCAGCCGTTGCTTTCGTCGCAACTGCTGATTCTCGACGACGCCGTCGACCTGACGGAGGGTGAATGCGAAACGATCCGGCAATTCGTGGCGGCGGGTGGCAAACTCTTTGCCACCTTCCGCAGTTCGCTTTCGGCGGAAGGCGGCGAATTCCGCCTTGCCGATGTCTTCGGCGTCCACTGCCGCGGCGATGGCGGCGGCTCGTTGTGCTACCGCGGCCGGACCATGTGCTCGGGCGGCTATCTGGAGGTCGCCGCGGCGGCGGCAACCGAAGTCCTCGCCTGCTGGACGTTGCCGGTTTCGGACGCGGCGGAGCAGAACCGTTTCGGCTCCGCCATCAGCAATCCGCCGCTGCTGCCGACCCGTCATCCGGCGGTCATCCGCCACCGCTACGGCGCGGGCGAGGTCATCTACTGCAGCGCCAATCCGGCAGTGGAGTCCTACGAGGCCACGCTCAACGACTGGGCCGATGTCATCGCCCCGTTGATCGGAACGCCGATCGTCCAAACCAACGCGCCGCCCTGGGTGGAGGTCACGGTATTCGAGCAGCCGGAAGCCGCGCGCCATGTGGTCAGTCTGTTGAATTTCCCGGCGGAGCTGCCGGCGCTTCCGGTGCCGGATGTTGCGCTGACGCTCCATCTCGACGGTCTGCCGGAACAGCTCCGAATCTATGAGCTCCCCACGAACCGGGAACTGCCGGTCGAACGCGACCGGAATACGCTGAAGCTGACCTTGCCGCGCCTCGGCGAATTCGCGATGCTGGCCATAGAAAGCTGTTGACAGCTCTCTCTTGTTTGCCGGAGTGTCATTTTTTCGAAAATATAACTTGACAACTCCGGCAAAGGGTTTATACTTAAGTAAAACCGAAAAAACAACAAGGGATGGCAGCTCATGGATATCACCGTTACCCACCGCCCATTGACACTGGAAGAGGCGGTTCCGATTGTCGAATGCTTCCGGAAGATTGCCGGAATTCCGTGGTGTGCTTGGTTTTATGCGGTTGTTTTCGCTTTTCTGGGCGGTATTATGGCCTGGAAAACGATGAGCCTGACTCTGCTGATCCTGATCGTCGCCGTATTTGCCGCATTCATCGTGCCGTCGTTCTTCTCCAGACGCAACCGGGTTGCCGCCAACAACAGTGTCCTGCGTTCGCTGTCGCAGAGTCCATTGTATCCATTGGTGCACCGGATTCGCCTGACCGACGCCGGTTTGAATGCGGAGGTTCCCGGCTTTGCCGTTTCCGCCCGCTGGGACGGAGTCAGCGGCTATTTTCTCTGCCCCTCTCCGGCACTCAACGATGAACTGCTGTTGCTGCTGATGCCGGGCTATCCGATCCTGCGCAAAAGCGACTTCGACTCCGAGGCCGATTTTCACGAACTCCTGAACCTGCTGCAACGGCAATCGCTGCAAGGGAGGGAAGATTCATGAAAACCGTGGAATTTCATGATGCGCTGCCGTTGCCGGAATTTCTGGCGCAATTGCGCGAATATCTTTTGCGCAAGACCCTGCCGCTGTGGCTGCTGACGCCGGTGCTTCCCGCCCTGGCATTCGCTCTTTTGGCGGCGGATCTGGTGCCGGCCGGCTACTGGACCTGCGCCGGCGTGCTCTATGTGGTTTTATTCGCGGTGCCGTTATGGCTGTTTCTGTATCCGCAATTCCGCCACCTTACCCGCTATCAATGCCGTACGTATCACCCCGAATATGCCTACCGGTTCGATTATGAAGCGCAAACCCTGACCGTGACCACCGCCACAGTCACGGAATGTGTTCACTTTTCGCTGTTGACCCGGCTGCGCCGGCGCGGCGGCTTCGTCTGGCTGGAGCGCGGCAACGCGCTGACGTTCTGCATCCGGGAAAAAGCCTTCCCGACACCGGAAGCGCTGGAGGAGTGGGTGAAGTTTCTGCGCCATACCATCCGCCACCCCCGGCAGCCGCAGTTGGAAACGCTGCCGCACCAACTGCCCCGGGTGTCGCCGTGGAAGAGCTGTTTCATCGGGTGCGGCATCGTGTTTCTGGTGGTGGCCGTCCTGCTCGGCATCGGCATTTACCGCAACGTCCTGCCCTGGTTTATCGTGCCGGAGCTGCGGGAGTACCGGTTGACGGCCCCCGAGCGGAGCGATCTGGACAACGCCGTCGCCCGGTTACAACAGCAATTGCGGGAAAAGGCCCCCGCGCTGGCGGCGCGGCACCGGCCGCTGCCGGAATCCACGCGCCGATTCCTGCGCGAACAGCTCGGCGGCGTGGTGGTGGAACCGCTGGAGGTATGGTTGGAATTCAGCAACGGACTCAACGAACAGGAAATCATGCCGTTGGGCGAACCGATGGACATCACGGCGGCAGCCGGCCTCTTCCTGATCAGCCGCCAGCCGTGGTTCCGGGGATTGAGCCCGGAGCGCGCCGATTGTCTGATGCTGCTCCACGACGGCGCCGGCGACGGTTATTTCCTCAAGCTTGCCGGCGATGCGCCGGAAGTATACTATGACATGCAGGAGGTTCCCGGCGACGCGTTCCGCCTGGGCAACCTGACGGATTTCCTCAACTTCCTCGCCGACGGCCTGGAGCAGGGCATCTGGACTTTCGACGATAACGGGCACATCCATTACGATATGGAAAACTTCCTGAACTTCCAGGAGCGGTATATCAAGCAAGCTGAAAATTATTTCGCTCCCAGCCAGCCCTTCCGGTAAAGAAAGGCGAAAATTAACAATGCCGCGCCCGCTATGCCGAGAATCCATGATGTCACATTAGATGCGGCGGCATGTCGGGTGTCTTCCCAGTGAAGCAATCCATAAAAGGAATATTCCTGTCCGACCTCGGCGAGAATATTCTTCGGGGTATCGAAAAAACCGGGATGAATGCTCCAATCCGGAGCAAAATCCACCTTTCCGAGCGAAGCGGAATAGATCAATTTTTTCCGGGCGTTGTAGTGTTTGCGGGAATAAATCGCCAGGTTGTCTTTTCCGATCAGAAATTCACGGGAAAAGGGATGGCGTTGCCAAAATTGCCGCTGCTCCTCCTCCCCCGAGATCATGACCCCGGTCAACCCGCGCAAAGCCGGCAAATCGTCTTTGATCGGCACAGTCACCATCACCCGGTAACAGGGAACCCCCTGATAGCTGGCTTCCGAAATCTGGTATTGGTTGTAATCCATTTCCCAGTAATAAAATTCCGCGCCAAGATACTCCAGGTGAAAGAGAGTGGCAAATTCGCCACCGCGGACCGCCATTTTCCCATCTCCGCGCATGGCAAACTGCCCGTCCTGGTTTTGAATGAAAACGGCAAAACACTGCCGGCCCCGATAGAGCTCCAACCGCAAATCAACTCCGCCATCATCACTGCGCGGCCTCCGGAAAAAACGGGCTTCGGTCACCTCCCCCCACTCTTTTTTGAATGGCTCTTTTACCACTGCGGCATATGCAGCCGCTTTTCCCGCCTCCATCGCGGAACGCAACAGTGCCGCCCCCCGCCTTTGCTCTTCGGTGATTTCCATTTTCTCTGCTGCCTTCGCCATCCCCGGAAACATGGCGCCGAGCAGCAAAAAAGCCGACAATACGCGTTGAAATTTCACAGCCACCTCTCCTTATAACGAACGACCTTCACCGACCAGTAGGGACCGCGGCAGATGACCTCTTCGCGCTTTCCGGTATCACGCCAGTCCGGTATTGTGAAGCACTCGCTGTTCACGGTAATTTCCCACGTCAACAATCCGGACGGAGAGTCTTGTTCCTGCAGGACAATGCCAATATCGGTGTCCGGCACCTGAATCCCCCGGCTGCTGTTGTGCCCCGGACGGGAACGCGGAAAATCCTTCAGAGGAATGAAACTTTGATAAACTTTGTTATGATATCCGGACAGTATCCAAACCTCCGGCTCATCCAACGGCACAAATTGCGCTTTCGGAAGCGCCGCCGCAGAATCCGGCCCCAAAAGCCAGAGAGCCGCACTCAGCAACAATCCCCCGGCCAACACCACCGGTATCCACGGCTTTTGCTTTCTGCTGCGGGGCTGCATAGACTCATCCTCTCCGGGAAAAGATGTCGCTCCGTCGACGGCGAATACGACAAAAACACAGATCTGCAAAGTTGCATTATACAGCCGGTTTTACGGATTGTCAATACGGGCCAATGGATTTTCCCGGTATTTACGAACGCAGGCTTTCGAGCGCGCGCTCGCAGCTCTGGAGCAGGATCGGTTCGAGGATCAGGTCCAGTTCGCCCTCCATCAGCTTCGGCAGGTCGTGGGTCGACACGTTGAAGCGGTGGTCGGTGACCCGGTTCTGCGGGTAATTGTAGGTCCGGATCCGCTCGGAACGATCGCCGGTGCCGACCTGCGAACGCTTGTCCGCGGCCTGCTTGGCGGCCTCTTCGTTCTGCTTGATTTCCAGCAATCGCGCATACAGGATCCGCAACGCGATTTCCTTGTTGCGGTGCTGCGATTTTTCCTGCTGGCTGGCCACCGACAAACCGGTCGGGATGTGGGTCACCCGCACCGCCGAGTCGGTGGTGTTGACGCACTGTCCGCCCGGCCCCGACGAACGGAACACATCGAAGCGCAGATCTTCCGTCCGGATATCGATTTCGACCTCGTCGGCCTCGGGCATCACCGCCACCGTCACCGTCGACGTGTGAATCCGCCCCGACGCTTCGGTCGCGGGCACCCGCTGCACCCGGTGGACGCCGGATTCGAATTTCATCCGCGAGTACACCGAATCCCCGGAGAGCGAAAATGCCACGCTCTTCAAGCCGCCGAGATCGCTGTCGCTCTGGTCGAGCACCTCCAGCGTCCAGCCGCGCTGCTCCGCATAATACGTATACAACCGGAACAAATCCCCGGTGAACAGCGCCGCCTCGTCGCCGCCGGCAGCGGGGCGGATTTCGACGATGATGTTTTTCGTGTCGTTCGGGTCGGGCGGCAGCAGCGCCAGCCGCACCCGCATTTCGAGCGCTTCGCACTCGGCGGTCAACTGCGCGATGTCGGTCTCGGCCATCTCCCGCAGTTCGGCGTCGGACTCCTGCGCCAGCATCCCCTCGTTGTCGGCGATTTCGCCGAGCGCGGCGCACCAGCGGTCATAGTCGGCAAACAGCGCCCCGAGCTTGCGGTGCTCCTGCGAAATGCGCTTGAGATCCGCCGGCTTGCCGTAAATCGCCGGATCGGCCAACGATTCGGCCAATGCCGCCGCATGTTCGCGCAAGTGATCGATATGTGCTCTGATATCCGCCGGGTCCAATGCCATCTGCCGCCTCCCTTAAACAAAAAAAGCCCGGTATGAACCGGGCTTGAAAACAAAAAAACGATTGTCTCGATCCCGAATCCGCAATGGATTCGGAGCCGCTAGTTGGACTTGCGGGCGTAGCGCTGATTGAACTTCTCGATACGGCCTGCCGTGTCGACGAACTTCTGTTTGCCGGTGAAGAACGGGTGGCATTTGGCGCAGATACCGACCTTGAATTCCGGACGGGTGGACTTGATGTGCCAGACTTCGCCGCAGGCGCAAGAGACCTTGGCTTCGGTATACTTCGGATGGATGTCTTTTTTCATTGCTATAAATTCCTGCATGTTGAATTTTAAATGTGAACTCTATAATATACCGTCGATTCCGGCTTATGCAAGTCCGTTCCGGCAAAAAACCGTGTTTTTATCCGAAGAAATAGCCACACCGAAACAAACCGGCGCCGGACGGGAAAAACCCGCCGGCGCCGATGACAGACTACCCTTTACCTCAGCCCTTCAACATGGCGTTGAGGATATAGTAGTTGAGCTCTTCATAATCGCGTTCCGCGACCAGTTTCTCAATCATGCTGTCGTCCATCGAGCGGGAAATCTCGAGCAGCTTCAGGAAGATTTTCCGGCTGTAGTCGAGATGCTTCAGGCCCACGCCGTCTTTCTGGGTGCGCATGACCTTCACGTCCAATCCGACCCACTCGCCGTTGTTGCCGAAGCCGTGCTTGTCGAGCACGCGGACCTGGTTCAACGCACGGCGCGGATCGACCGCTCCGAAGGTGAGATCCTGGTCGAATTTCAGGCTGTTCTGGTCGTTCAGGTGCACGCTCCAGAGCTTCTTGTGAGCGAGCGCGAATCCCATTTCGTCGGACGGCGACAGGTTCGCCAGCAGCGCGTGGGCGGTCTCGATCAGGCATCCCACCCGCTCGGGCGCGTTCGTCATCAGACCCATCGCGATGGCGTGGCCGATCGTCGGGATGTAAGTGTGATCCATCGGTTCGTTGGGCTTGGACTCAATCATGATCCGGACATTTTTGTCGTAATCGAGCATGATCTGAAGCGCTTCGGCGATGCGTTCCGTCGCCACGACGGGATCTTTCGCCTCACGGATATAGGTGCCTTCGCGGGCAAGCCATAGAACGATATTACGGGTTCCGAGCGCATTCGCGATATCGATCGTGCGCTTGCTGCGTTCGATCGCGTAAGCGCGGCACTTCGGGCAGTTGTTGGTGTAGCCGCCGTCGATGGTTTCTTCGGCAAACCACATGCGCGGCGCGACGAATTCCGCGACCAGGCCATGATCGTCGAGTGTCTTTTTCAGCGCCTTGGCCTCTTTGGCGATCGCCTCCGGCGTCATGTTCGCCATATTCGGAACCGCATCGTCATCATGGAATTGCACGCCGTCGAAACCGAGTTTCTTGTACGCTTCGAGTTTCGTGTTGAAGGGGATGGAGCCGCGGACTTCGGGACCGAACGGATCGGCGCCTTCATGAATGTTCCACGGACCGAACGAAAAGCGGAATGTTCCCTGCATGGTGATCAGACTCCTTATTTGATTGTTTCAGGCATTTTTTTCGGGCCTGCTTTCAATATACTGCTTTGTAAATCGGAAAACCTTGATTATATTACGAAATAACAGCACTATATTACGAATTTGAGGATTTTATGCAGACCGTCGTCGCCAACCGAAACGATTTCTTTCCGCCGGAGGGCTGTCCCATCGCCTTGAAGACCATTCAGGGCGACTCGCCGGTACAGCACCCGGGGGACCTTACGGATACGCTGCATACGCACGATTTCGCCGAACTGATCGTCATCACGCACGGCGATGGGACCCATTGGATCGACGGCACCGCATACCCGGTTTCGGCGGGCGATATTTTCCTGATTCAGGGCCACACCGAACACTATTTTCAAGAGCGGCACGGTCTTGGCATGTACAACATCATGTTCGATGATTTTTACCTGAAAAGCCACCTGCGGAGTCTGCGGAGCCTCCCGGGTTTCAACGCGTTTTTCCTCTTTGAACCCACCTACCGCCGCCGTCACAAATTCAAGAGCCGCCTCCATATTTCACCCGACGCCATGCTGCCTTTGAAAAATATCCTGCATCAAATGACGGTTGAAATCCGCTCGAATCACCCCGGCTTCGACCTCATCCTCCTGGCGAAGGTGCTGGAAATATTCGTTTTTCTGTCCCGTGAATACTCCCAGGACCGGAATCCGATGGCGCGTTCGCTGTGCCGTCTGGGCGAAGTGATAAGCCACCTCGAAAACGATTACCGGAGGAATTGGACGATCCCGGAAATATCGAAAATCGCCTCCATGGCGCCGAGTACGCTGCTGCCGGTGTTCAAGCGGGTGACGGGGTATTCGCCGATCGATTATCTGCTCCACGTCCGCCTGGCCAAAGCGGCGGAGCGCCTGCTGAAAACCGACGAAAGCATCTCGGAAATCGCCTCGGAATGCGGGTTTGCCGATTCCAATTATTTCTCGCGTCAATTCCGCAAACGCTTCAACTGTTCGCCGCGGGAATACAGAAAATAATACCAGCCTGGCATCAGGCCCGGCTGGGGGAAACGCCGTAGCGCTTCTTGAAGGCGCGGGAGAAGTAATTGAGATCGCCAAAACCGCAGTCAAAGGCGACATTGGTGACCTTCAGCTCCTTCAGATGCAGCAGCGCGGCGGCCTTTTCCAGACGCAGCGACAAAAGATAGTTGCCGGGGGACGATCCGGTCAGTTTTTTGAATTCCCGGTTGAAGTTGGGGACCGACATATTGACCGACGCCGCCATCCGCGGCACCGGCCACTCCGCGCGGAATTCGCGGTCGAGGCGCGCCAGCAGGCCGCTCAACGGCTGTATATGCGACAGCTTCGGAGACTCGGAGCTCCAAAACACATGGCAGGAGAGCAGCCGCGCCACCTTCATGAAGTCGCTCAACAGGACGGTCTGGGCGCCGGGGGGCGGATTCTGGTTGTATGCGACCATTTCGTCCAACATCGCCAGCAGCTCCGGAAAGAGCTGCGCCGGCACTTTCAAGCCGTCGGTCAGACAGCGCCGAGGGTAGTTGTTCCGGGACTTGAACAGCAGCTGGAAGCCCTCCATGCTGGTCAGGTCGGGCAGGAAATAGCGGAAGATGGCGCGGCCGAAAAGCAGGTTGTAGATTTCCAGGTCCTCCAATTCGCGAAAGCCGTGGTGCTGATCGGGGAACACCAGGAATACGCTCCCGGCGGAGATCAATTGCTCGCAGCCGTCGACGCAATGTCGAGCACTGCCGCTGCGCACGATCACCAGCTCGTGGAAATTCTTATGCCGGTGGATCTTCGGTTCGGCCATCCCGCGTTGATGCAATACCCGGACGCAGCCGAGGCGGAAATCCTGCCACGGAATATAGTTTTCAATGACATAATCACGTTGCATTTTTGATCAAATAGTCCTAATTTTTTGAGAGTATAAGAGGAGCAATTCTTTTTATTTCCGCTATAATAAATATAAACCGAATGCGTACTGAATACAAATGGATAATTGATCCAAAAAGGAGGATTGGACAACGAAAAGCAGAAGCGCCGCCTTCGGGAGGCATGAAAATTGTATTCTTCAACACTTTTTCACCGACACCAACACAAATAAATGACGGAGACCGAAATGAAGAGAACATTCACATTGATAGAACTCCTGGTAGTGATAGCTATCATAGCAATTCTGGCCAGCATGCTGTTGCCCGCCCTGAGCAAGGCGCGGGCGGCCGCCCAGGCCATCAAATGCGTCAGCAACCTGAAGCAGATCGGCCTGACGGAGCATATGTACGCGCATGATTGGGATCAGTACATTGCGCCCTGCATGAACGTTTACTCGGATGCCTATATCTCCAACGGCTGGACCGGCTGCCTCGCCGTCTATCTGGGCGCCGACAACGCGGCGGTGGTGTCCAACCTGGGCTCGCGGATGCCGGGAGTCTTCTTTTGTCCGGCCGACGGCACCACCCAGGCGGCCGAGGGAGCGAGCAACTACGGCTGCAACATTTACGCCGGACAATACGAGGGTACCGACGGCAAAGCCTGGTCCGGTTACGTCGCGAAGTTGCCCGCGTTCACCCGTCCGTCAGTCTACCGCTTGTTCTTCGACTCCGTGCCGAACGGCGGCAAACACCAGTATTTCGCCCTGCTGGCGGGAAATAAATGGTCGGATCAGGCCGGTCTGCGCCACAATTCCGCCGCCAACGAACTTTTCGTCGATGGCCATGTCGCCAAGCAGAATATGCAAGCCGGCGACGCCATCTCCCAGACTTGGGATTGCGATTGGGCTTACGGGGAAAGTTGGAATAAATGATGTTCAAGTATCTGAAAGCAATCATGTTGTCGTCCTTTGTCTGCCTGGGCGCCCTCGCCGCACGATGCGAAGAAATGCCGCTGGGCGTCTACATGAGCTGGGAGCTGGCGCATGCGTATGCGGCGGAAAACCAAGTCAGCCTGTCGGATTTCCTGGACAACAGTCTGCGCCTCTGCCACGACCGCGGCGTCAACACCCTCTGGGTCACCAATATCGACGCCGCCGACCTGCCGATGCTGCAGGAGCTGTGTCGCCGGTACGAAATTCGGCTGGTGGCCAACGCCTGCGAGGGCAAGGAGCCCGGTTACTACGCCGACGATGCCGCCCCGTTGCGTTTCCGCATCGATCAGATGCGGGCGGCGGCGGCGCCGGAGCTGGATTACTGGATTCTCAGCGATGAGCCGGAAGCCGGGGATGTGGCCCATCTGAACACCTACGCGGAGCTGTTGCGCCAGGCGGACCCGGAGCGGTGGCACGCCCTGGTGGTGATTCCGAAAATGATCCATGCCGTCATCGGACAGGTCCCTTTGGATATGGCCGCGGTCGATCCCTATCCGTTTTTCGGACCGAACGACCCCAACGGGCCGCATACCCCGGAAAGCAGCCGGCAATACTTTCGGGAGACCACCGAAAATTTCATTGCCGCATGCGCCGCAAACAACGTGGAACCGTGGCTGATGCCCCAGTCCTTTGCCGAATTGTGGGGCCCGTACCGCTACGAAAAGGACGGCATGCTGACCGCATTGCCCGGCTCGTATCTGCACTGGATCACGCCCACGGTGGCACAGACCCGCTGGCAGTTGTTCGAGTCGTTGCGCCAGGGAGCGCAAGGCGTGATTTTCTTTCAACTGCTGCCGACGATGCTGCCGGAACGCGGTACGCTGCCGATGCCGGATGTGGCATGGCGCGAGGTCCTGGTTCAGGAGGAAACGCCGGCGGGATTCGCGGCATTGATGACGCTGTACGGCAAAAGCACGCCGCAATTCGATGAACTCGGACGTCTTTTTGCCGGGCTCCAAAAACACGCATCGCTGCTGCGCGGCGTGCAGCGGCTGGCCGCCGCAGCCTGGCCCTTGACCTGCCCGGCCTCGGTTCAGCAGGCAAGCTTTACGCAACCCGGAGACAATCGGAAGTTCATGATCCTGGTCAACGACGACTTTGCGAAGCCGGCCCAAATACAGTTGGGCGACGGCACCTTCCAGGAGTTGCTGACAGAGAAGCAGTACCGCGACACCCTGGAGTTGGCTCCGGGTGATGGCGCAATATTGGTTGCCATAGAGGATAAATAGGAAATTGGAAACTATTTCATACGGAGACCGGAACGTCGAGGGCAACTGTGTTTTTCCGCCCGAGGCATTTTACCACAATGGGCAGGGCGGCGGTGTCCTGGACGTAACCCGGGCGCCCTTCCATGCCCGGGGCGATGGCAAAAGCGATGACACCGCGGCGCTGAGAGCCGCGATGACCTTTGTGCGTGACAATTGCAGTGTGGTGCGCCGCGGCGATCAAACCATGTGCAGCCCGCAAAACAACCGGAACTGGATCATTTACCTGCCGGACGGCATTTATAATGTCAGCGATACGATTTCGCAGAATTGGCCCGCCGCGGCCATGAATGTCTTGCGCGACTGGTACCACATCGACTATTTCCCGGTCACGTCCGCCACCCACGAGCGGGAGCTGTACGAGCAAGGCACCACCGCTTGCCCGGTACTGCACGGCAATGAACTGCTGACGGCGGACGACAACAACAACGGCGACTTCAGCCGCGGGCAGTATCTGAGTTCGCACGTCTATAACGAAGTCAACTGGAATATCCGTATTTTCGGACAAAGCCGCGCCGGAACCATCCTGCGTCTACAAGACGGGGCGTCTGGCTTCGGCAAAAATGCCGGAGCGTCCGGCAAACCGGTGCTTTCGTTCTATCTTTTGCAGCGCGGTTCCAATGTCAACCTGGGGAACTTCTGCGAGAACCTCTCCATCGATACCGGGCGTGACAATCCCGGCGCGGTGGCATTGCGCTGGAACTCCTCCAACTGGGGCGGCATCCGCAATGTCCGCCTGCTCGGATCCGGCGGAGGCGGGCTGACCGGCCTGCAGATGGAATGCAACAACGCCACCGGATATTGCCGGGATTTATCCATCGAGGGCTTTGATGTCGGCATCGAATTGACGGCCGGGCGCGAAAGCATGTTGGCGCTTGAATATGCCACGTTGCGGCGCATCGGCAAAGTGGGACTGTGCCTGGGGGGCAACCGGAACGGCGGCGGCGGCGACTCGTTCAGCGGCCGCAGATTGCTGTTCGACGGCGTACCGCTGGCTTTGCACTGCCGCCGGGCGGGACAGTGTATTGTCATGGAAAGTAAAATCTGCGCCAGCCACCAAAGCTGGCAGCTTGAAGAAGATTCCTTTCTGTTGCTGCGTGACAGCGAAGTAAACGGCGCCCGTATCGGCCGCTGGTGTTCAAGAGAGGCAACCGCGCAAACCCCGAATCGCTCGGAGCTGCCGGTAAAAGACGTCCCGGTATTGCCCTGGACGTATTCGCTCGACGATTCGGTGAATGTGGAATCGTACGGAGCGGCAGGCGACGGCGTGACGGATGACACGGCGGCAATCCAGCGCGCCATGGACTCCGGCCGCCCGGTCATATACTTCACCCGCTCCAATTACGTGATCAATGGCTCCGTCAATATCCCCGCCTCGGTGCGCCAGATCATCGGCTGCTTCAGCGGCATACAGCGTTCCACCGCGGTAAAGCACCCCTTTGACGGGCCGGCGCTGTTTTGCGTTGCAAAGACCGCGGAGGAGCCGTTGTATATCCGGCAGATCGTCAGCGTCGGAGGCGTATTGATCGACCACGAAGCGGAGCGCACTCTGGTGCTGGAGGACCTCATGGTGTTTTTCAACCATTGCCGGACCGACGCTTCGGAGCCGGATATGCTTTTCCCGAGCGCGGTACCGCAGGACGTGGCTTTGTGGAGGTTGTACCGCAACACCCGGCCGCAGGGAGCGCGCAAGGAGCTTTTCATCACCGGATGCGTCAATTTCGCCGGCGAGGAGCGTCCCGGCGAAGCGGTCGAAAACGTCCGGGCGTGGTGCCGGTATCTGGATACGGAACATGTGTCCGGAGCCCTCTATTCCTTCAAACGCAGCGAGGTGTGGATCATGGGCTGCAAATCGGAAAACTCTCCGACACTGCTGCGCGTGACCGACGGCACCAAAGCGGAGCTCTGGGGGGGAACGTTTTTGAATTTCACCCCCCAGCCGGGCCCGATCCTCGAGGTAGCGGATTCCGAACTTGCGACCGTCTTTTTTCTGTGGCACTGGCGCATTGTCCCGGGTGTGATCCGGCAGCACAGCGACCCCGGCCAATGTTTAACCGCAAACGATTTTTCGCCCCTGAAACAGGCGGATGCGGCGGTCATCTTTCTGGATTAGTCGACGCCTCCAGTTTCCGGTAGACGATCAAACGGCTGCTGCGCGGCTGTGCCATCGTCACCGGCAACCCGGAGGCCATCAGTTCCGCCCCGGTCAGCCGCCGGCGCGTCTCCTCCGCGATATCGCCGATGACGTACACCGCGCCGGTTTCCAGCCCCCGCAGCATCACCTTTGCCTCCGCATAGGGGCTTTGGGCGCTGCGGAACACCTTCACCACCCCCTCGCCCCGGTCGGGCCGGTCGAATTGCGACAGCATCCACGCGTGCCCGCTATCCGAAAAGTCGTTCAAGGGGTAATAATCCCCGCTGAACAAGTGCCGGGTCGCGTGAAACTCCTCCAGCCGCGCTTTCAGCCACGCATGCGGGAAGCCGTCTTCGGTCACCGGCGTGCGTTCGTAGGTGAAGTAATGCACCGCCAGCCCGGCCGCCAGCGCGCTGTGGAAGTTATAGGTGTCGCCGCCCGCCTGATTCTGGGTACCGAAGCCGAACGCCGGCAGCCAGTCGGCCAACCCGGCCACGTGGTGCTGCTGCCACTCCGCCTCGACCTCCGGGAAACACTCCATATCGCACGCCCACAAGGGCGCCGTATAACGCAGCATGGCGAAATCCAGCCGCCGCCCGCCGGAGGCGCAATTGTCGATCCTGAGGTGCGGGAAACGCCGCAGCAGAGCTTCCCACAGGCGATATACGCCGTTGATATAACGGACTTCGCGAATCCCGCACCGTCCCGGCGCATCGTTCCGGCGCCAATACGCCAACGGGCTCAGATTGAAGTCGTTGCGGAACCAGTCCAGACCGTTGTCCCCGATCAATTTCGCGACGGTGTCGAAGCACCACTGCCACGCCTCCGGATTGCCCAGATCCAGCAACAGACTCGACGTGTCACCGGCAAGACACCACTCCGGATGCTCCAACGCCACCGGGGTACCCGGATTCACCCGTTCCGGCTCCATCCACAGCAGCTGCTTCATCCCGGCCCGGTGCGCCGCGTCGCTCACCGGCCGCAGCCCATGCGGCAGAATCGTCGGATTGAACTTCCAGCAGCCGGTATTGCCGCTCCACGCGGAATCGAATTCATCCGGGCTTATCGTCCCCTCCGGCCCGTACCAGCCGGCGTCGATCCAATAACAGTCGAACGGCATGCCGCGCCGGACGATATTCGCGATCCGTTCCAGATGCGCCGCCTCCGGCATCCCCCCCCAGGTTATATTGGAAACCGGCAGCTCGGTCGTCGGCATCACGTGACGCGCCAGATAACGCCGCAGCAGATTCTGCCCGCGCTGCGTTTCGCCGCGATAAAAGATCAACAGCCCCGACGGCAATTCCAACTCCTCTCCGGGCGCGAGCGAAGCGTCGAAGTTTTCGATCCCGGCACCCAGCTCCAGAGTTCCGTCATGGGTGGTAAATCCGGCCGTCCATTGCCCCGACCACCCGACCGCCCCGACCCAGCCGCAACCGGAGGCGTTTTCCAGATTGAAATACGGCATCCAGTCCACCGACGAACGCCCGTCCACCGCGCCGAAACGAATGCTGTCGCCGTTTTCAATGTCGCAGCTCTGCGGGAAAAAGGATTTGCGGAACGCCTGCGCGCCCCAGCCGCGGCAGAATGAGCCCTTGGCGCGGTGCAGCCGGAAGCCGCCGTTCAGCGCCCAGGCCAGCGCCAGCGAACGCACCTCCCGCAACGGCGCGCTGTCGCAGTTTCCGGGGTTGCGAAAACGCAGCCGCCACTCCGCCGCCGGCAGGTCCGCCGCCAGCTTCACATCCAGCAGCATTTCCAGCCCGGCTTCGGCGCCGCCGGCGACAAAGTGATGCACCGTACCCGTTTCCGTCGTTTCCGCGCTCCGGCGCCAGCCGTGGCGTTGGAAAAATTCCGGCGCCGTCAACGCCCCGTACCGGAAGCTCACCGGCATTACCGAAGAGCGAACCCCTCCGGTGCCGATCTTGAGCCACCGGCCGTCCAGGGTCTCGACTTCCAGATTGCCCCAGTCGGCATGGGCGAAATTGATCCGGTCGGCGCGCACCTCCAGCAGGAGATACGTGGTATTCTCCGGCAGGTCAACTTCGAACGTAAACGGCGCCGAAGCAACGTCCAGCTCCGCACTTTCCGCCAGCGCCGCGCCTCCGGCGTCCGTGATCCGGAAGCGCAACTGCGCCCGCTGCGCCGGTGCCGCCAGCAGCGTCACGGGGTTCCGGTCCACCCCGGCCACCCCGCGAATGCGCCGGATGGCTTCCCGGGTCCGCAATTCGATCCGGCTGTCGGCATGGGCGCCGAGGCCGAATTCGCAGTCGACGCCGCCGGGACTCAACCTGCCGCCGGAAATGGCACAACCGTATTGCAACTCCCCCCACCCCTGTTGCAGAGAGATCACGTCACACCCGGGGGCTCCGAATTGCTCGATCCACATCTCCCGATCCGCGAACTCCATCGCCGAAACCGTATAACCGCTTGCCGTCATTTTTTGCTTCTCCTTGCTGATGATTGCGTTTTTGTTATTATAGCGCAATATCTCCGGTTTGAGAATGGAAGAAGCAATTCTTCTTATGTAAAAAATCACTTTTCGGAGTAATTATGAAAGCACACCGATGCCGGTTCTGATCGGCATCGGTGTGCTTTCATAATTTCGGGGAAAAAATCAGACCCAGCGCTGCGCGTAGTCCTCGAATTTCTCCACCCGGGCGAATTCGGCGACGACCTCGGGGGGCGAACTCAACGAAGTGGTCCTTTGCAGCACCACCCGGCCGCCGGAGCGGATGAAGTCGATCGCCATGTTCACCACCTCACGCGCATAACGGCGGGAGCCGTGGGCCGCGGCTTCGTCCAGATCCACCAGATCGAGGGGAAGTATCGGGCGGCTGCACATTTCGATGATTTTCGCGCGCAGACGTTCGATTTCCTGGGCGTTTTCCTCGCTTCCGGCCAGCTCCGGGCAACGCGAGCATTCCGCAAAACAGTCACGCAAACGATGGAACAATTCGCACAGTTTGCACCAATCCAATGAAGCCATTACATCTTTCATTTCCGACCTCCTCTGTCGAGCTATGACGATTGCAAGTTGCTGCATGTAAAGGGGGGGAATACCGGGACGCCTCTTCTCATCCGCAATCTTCCGTATCCGTAAAAATAACACACTTTTTTAAAAATGCAAATCCGGTTGATTTTTTCCTGTTTCCATGGTAAATTATCGGCATCATGCCGGAACGAAAAATCATACATATCGACATGGACGCGTTTTTCGCCTCCGTCGAGCAACGCGACCGGCCCGAATTGCGCGGGCGTCCGGTCATCGTCGGCGGTACGCCGGAAAATCGCGGCGTAGTCTGTACCGCCAGCTACGAGGCGCGGGTCTACGGCGTCCATTCGGCGCTGCCGGCGGTCACCGCCCGGAAGCTGTGCCCGCACGGGATCTTTCTGGAGCCCGACGGCGCCAAATACCAGATGGTTTCCCACCAGATCCGGGCGATATTCCATACCTTCACGCCGCTGGTCGAACCGCTGTCGATCGACGAGGCCTTTCTCGACGTCACCGAAGCGGCGGAAAACTCCGGCCTGACCGCGACCCAGTTGGCCCGCGCCATTCAGCGCCGGATTTACCGGGAAACGCAGTTGACCGGTTCGGCCGGCGTCTCCTACAACAAATTCCTGGCGAAAATGGCATCGGGCCTGAAAAAGCCGTGCGGCCTGTCGGTGATCACGCCGGAGATGGCGGCGGCATTTCTGGAGCAGCTGCCGATCGGAAAATTCTACGGCATCGGCCCAGCGACCGCCGAACGCTTTCAGCGCATGGGGATACGCAGCGGGCGGGACTTGAAGGCGCTGGATCTGGAGCTGTTGACCTTGACCTTCGGCAAAGTGGGGCAATTTTTCTATCAGATCGTCCGCGGCATCGATCCGCGCCCGGTGGAGGTCAATACCGAACGTAAATCGATCGGACGCGAAATCACATTGCCGGAGGACATCACCCGGCCGGAGGACATCGAACGAATCCTGCGCGAGCTGGCGCGCGACGTGGCGTTGGAGCTGCGCTCCCACGGCGTCAAAGGGCGGACCTTCACGTTGAAGGTGCGTTATGAAAACTTTCAGACCGTGACCCGCAGCCAATCCATCGACGCCTGGCTGGTCGAAGAAGCCGACCTGCTGGCAATGGCCCGCGAGCTGTTGCAACGCACCGACGCGGGCCCGCGCCCGGTGCGCCTATTGGGTCTGACCGCCTCCAGCCTCGGCGCCACCGACGCCCCCCTCCCCCCGATCCAGCTCGAATTCGATTTCGACGAATAGGGTGCAAGAATGGAATACCCATTTGCAATTTCGCTTTTGCATGGATATATTCTGTATCAGTATATTTGACCATTGTAATCGGAAGAAGCGACTCATGAAAAAATACTTGTTCCGGTGGCTGGTGGTGCCGGCGGCTGTCATCGCGATGGAAGCATTTGCGTTTACGTTCGACAATCTTTCGCCGATTCCGCCGGGGGCGCAAGTCACGCTCGAAACGGATCAGACCGAATACTTCCTCGGCGACAGTGTGCTGCTTCATTTCACGTTGCGCAACACCGGCAGGGAACCTTTTCAATACCGGGTGGGCGGCGATTATCGCGGAGTAGACCGCCAGGTAAGTTTCAAGTTCCGGGTGTTCGATGCGGAGGGCAACGAATTGGCCGACCCCTTCCCGGCATCGTGGGGGTATGGCGGCCTGGCGACAGCTCCGACGCTTGCTCCGGGTGGCGACGCGGTTTTTTCGCTTCCGCTCTTTCGCTATTGGCATTTCGACCAACCGGGGACATACACCATCCGCGTCCATCACGATTTCGGCTGGATCAAGGGGGAGGACGCGTATCCGGAGGCCGAACTCACACTCACGCTGAAAATGCCGGACGCCGCCGAGGCCGAGCACGTGATCGGGCAACTGGAAAACCTGCCGGGGAAAGAGGAAAACTATTATTCCCTGGCGAGTGATAAGCGACTCGAACCCTTTGCCGATTGGTCCGTTTTGCGCTACGGTGTTTATCTGCAACCACTGCTCAAGCGCGTCCGGCGCCGCCCGCAGCCCTGCATCGAGGGAATCGGCGCCATCCCGACCATCGAAGCAACCCGGGCGCTCATCGATCTGGCAGGCGAACCCGATTTCGAATTGCGGCGGCGTGCCGCCGACCTGCTGTCGGATCGTGTACACGGTCACTATCCGGATGTATACCTGTTGCGTTACACCCCCCAGATAGAAAGTTATGCGGCAATGAAAAAAGCTCGCTCCTGGGATCCCGGCTTGCGCGATCCGGTTCGCGCGCTGGGCAAGGAGTTGATCCGAAATGCCGATCCCGCCATGGTCACCGCAGGTGCGCGACTGCTTCTGCATGTGGCGCAGCCGGAGGATGCCGGTGCGATTCTCGAAGCTCTCGACAAAGCGCTTGCAGTAACGCATTCTCCGCGTACCGGCGAGGCAAACCCGTTGGATTTTCCTTCGCCCCTGCGGGAATTGCTGGATGCCGCCTTCACTGTCTGCCGCCGCGGCTACCGGCCAGGGGACAATCTTTCCGGAGATGCGCAAATTCTCGTTTACTTTCACTGGCTTTCCATCGAGCGCCCCGATCCGATGCCCGCGGACTGGTTTGACCGGCTCGAAGCATTCGGTCCGAGCGACAGCTATGCGATTCGCCAACGCGCGATCGCATCCATTCCCCCGACTGTACCCGACGATTGTGTGGAGTATGCCCTGCATGCTTTCGAAGACAGCGACACCGGCGTCCTCCTCGCCACCTGCGAACTGGCGATGCACTCCGGGCGGCGCGAATTTCTGCAACCGGTCCTCGAAGTCCTGCAAACCACACAGCAGGAATGGGTCATGCGCGCAGCGGGAAATGCCGCCTGCATGCCGGGCGGCCGTTACGAAGCGTCACTGATTTGCGCGAACCGCTTACCCGAGGACGGCTTTCTCCAGCTGTCGCTCGATGTGCTGGCGCAAAATATCGAAGGCCTCGGCGGCGGCAGCAGCGGCCGGAGCGATCTGTCCCGTGGTGAACGCCTCGCACTGCGCGACGCGTGGCTGCGGTTTCTTTCCCAAAACGCAGCCGCGCTGAAGTCCGGCAAGCGCTTCCACTATCAAGATCCCGCCGTCCGTCCCGCGCTCTTCGGCCGGGCGAGAACGTATTATCCGGACGGCTCAGAGTGGCCTCAATAAAATTCCAATTGAACAGTGACGGATAAAAGAATGCTTTGCTGCTTTCGGCGCGTTTTCCAAAGCTGCCGCTTTCGATTGCCCCCAGGCAGGTTCGCTTTTTTTTCCTTTCACTCAAGAGTGAATAAAAATATTCAATAATTTACCAATTTTATTATTTTCGCACTATTGTTTTTTGCCCGATCTTTGCTATAATATGGAAGAAGAATATCGACACGCAAGACAGATATAAAAACGATTTCGGGCCGCAGAGCTCCCGAAGCAAGCAAAGGAAGGATTGACGGATGAAAAAATTCACACTTATAGAACTGCTGGTCGTAATCGCAATTATTGCAATTCTAGCCAGCATGCTGTTGCCGGCATTGAGTAAAGCCCGGGCCAAGGCCATGGACACCCGCTGCCTCAACAATCTGAAGCAACTGGGTCTGGGCAGCATCATGTATGCCGGCGACTGCGACGACACGCTGCCCCAGGCCTGCTGGAATCAGTGGATCAACCAGCCGGAAATCAAAAATACCCTGCTGGACTACAACAACAGCAAAAAGATTTATTTTTGTGACAATGCCCTCGCCTCCGGTCTGATTCCGGGCGCCGCGGCACAGGGGAACGATGCGGCAAAGGTTTTCGATGCCGACGCCTACATCGGTTACTTCTATTTCGGTCTCAAATACGATGATGCAATTTTCGGTTCGGTGTATGCTCAGCCGGTGTTGAAGGTCACCGCCGACAAGACCCTGTGGGGGGAATTGAAATGGTGGGGGCAACGGCCGGACAATGTGCTCTTCTCCGACATGTGGGATGGTCCTTCCGCGTTATCCATCAAGCAGATGCACGGCAGCAGCGGCAACCTGAACGCCAAGCAGATGAAAGGAACCAACGTGGTCTGTACCGACGGCAGCGCGCGGTTGATGGCGGCTTATGAGGGCAACGATTGAGCTTTCGGCTCAGCGGCCTGGCGGAGGCGACGGCAACTCCGGTTCGGCAGTCCCCGCCGCCCGGCGTTCGCTGGGAGGAGAACCGAAATGATGCTTAAAAGCAAAACTGAACGCATTGATGGAGTTATAGCCGCAAAGCGCCGCCACCTCTCCGACCGAATGGCGGTGATTCTGCAGCAGTTCGCAAGCGTAGGTCAACCGCAAGTCGCGCAGATATTCCGAAAGCGGAAATCCAAGCTCCTTTCGGACGGAACGGCGCAGCGTGCTCACCGAAACACCGATGGCTTCGGCCAATTCCCCGTTGTTCACCAGGTAATTCCGTTTCTTGAAGATGTAATCGTGAATCCGGTCCAAGAGATAGAGACCCGGCATTCCGGACTCGGAACGGCCGTCATCTTTCGCACCGATGACCGGCTGCCGCTCCAGACGAATCAGAAACAGGCCCAGCCGCAGCCGGAGTTCGTCACGCAACAGCCTCTGCGCGGCATCGGCCGACGCCCCTTCCTGATTGCCGAGCCGGAGAAAAAGCCGGTTCAACTCCATGCCTTCCTGCTGCAACTCTTCCGGAAAACAGCGGCAGGCGTTGCGCAGGGAACCGATATCCTCGGCGTTGTTCAAGACAAAGGTGATCAAGGTCCATTCGACCCGGGACGACACCAGCCGGAATTCGTGATTCTGGTAGGGAAAAACCAGAATCGCAGTCTGCTCCCGGAATTCGTAGCCGCGGCCGTCCACCCGGACCTCCGCTTCGCCGGCATACCCGAGAAGCAGCTGAAAACGGTGATGGCGCCAGGTCCGGGGCTTGCCGGCCCCCAGACCAACCCGGGTCCAGAGCGCAATATTGTCCGGTACCGGAGCGGTCGGCCCGTGGATTCCGACATAGCAATTTTCCGGCAATTGTACCGGCACGAAGTATCGATTCATCGCTGCTCCCGCTTCCGTATTTTTCCATACTATACTTCCCGACGCGGAAAAAAACAAGCATGCCGTTTCCGCACACCGCATACTTTCAACGCAAAATAAGGATCGAAAAAATGAAAATGATTCCTCTGCTGTCCCTCTTCAGTGCCATGCTCCTGACTGTCCCGCTTGCGGCCGGCGAAACCGACGACCTCGTCCGGCAATTACAGGAAAACGCGTTCGCCGTACTGGAAGAACCGTTGTCCCTGACCTCCGAGCTGGTCGTCCCCGAAGCCGCCACCCTGGTCTTCGGCGGCAACGGCCGGCTGATCCGGCAGGAGGGCGGCAAGCTCACCGTCCATGGCTCCATCCAGGCCGCCCCGGTACGAATCTTCGAAAATTTTGCCGACGACCAGATCGATTTTGCCGCGTCGACCCAACCCCAGGTCTATCCCCAGTGGTGGGGTGCCAAAGGCGACGGCCGCAACGACGATTCCGATGCGCTGCAAGCCGCCATCCGCTCCGGGGCCGGCCGCATCGCCATTCCGCACGGACGTTATCTGGCCACCCGTACCTTGAATTGTACCGACCGGAGCCAGCCGCCGCTGACCATTTCCGGAACCGGCCATGGCCTTGCCGGCGGCAGTCAGATTCTGGCCCAAACCGGCGGCATCCTCTTCGATGCCACGGGTTCGCCCAACTTCATGCTGGAATCCCTGACCATTCTGGGCGCCGGACCGGATGCCTCCACGGTCGGCGTTCTCCTCGCCCGCAGCAACAACCATAAATTCGTCGAATTCAGCACGTTCCGCGATCTCACCATCAATCTGGCCGAGAACCCGAAAGCCAACGGCGGAGTCGGCAGCATCGGCATTTACTCCGTCGCCGCTGAAATCTGGCGCGCGCACAACATCGTGGTCATCGCCGATAATCCGGTGGTCCTGACCGCAACCGATCTGTATGGCATCCAATCGGAAAATGTGGAATTTTTCACCGAATACACCTCCAACTCGCAGGTCGCGATCGACGGGGCGTCCTCGTTGATCGGCTTTAACGGCCCGGCTTTGACCGTCGCCGGCATGGCCGGATTGTCGGTCAACGACGTCTACTTCAACCGCTGGGGCGGCGGTCCGGATGCCGACCCGTTTGCGGTCCGCCTGGTCGGATTGGTACACCGCTTCACCCTGACCGGGCACCTGGAAGGCTACCGGCAGCTGCTCGACGTGCGCGGCGTGGCCGAAGACATGACCGTGTCCTTCACCAGTTGGCGATTGGAGGGAAATGTCGATCCATGGATCGTGCTGAACGGCGATATCGATCCGGCGGCAGCCATTCGCACCAGCCGCCTCATCGCCAAAAATTACAACCCGACCGACGCGCCCCACCCTCTGATCGCCGGACGGGGAAAACAACTCGGCGGCCTCTCCAACTGCTCCATTCAGCTCTACCGCGGCCAAAGCCTCGAAGTGGAAAGCGGCAGTATTTTCGGCAATATCATCCAAGCCGATTTTCCGGCTCCCCGGCTGAATCTGCAACCCACCGAAGGGGTGCTGTCTTATCAACTCCTCGACCCCAACGGGATCACCATGGCCGGTCCGGTACAGCATATCGCCACCCCTGCTCCGGCCGCACCGCCAACGGCAGCTTCCGGGCGGCAAGCCGAAACCGGTTCTCTCTTTGGAGGCACTCCCATCCGGTAGGATTTTCCGGTCACCTGCCGCCGTCCTCCTCACGGGGACGGTTGCGGTAATACCCCGGCGGGTGGCCGTAAAGGCGCCGGAAGGTCTGCGACAGCGTCACCTTGCTGCTGTAGCCGCAGCGCGATGCGATTTCGTCCAGTGTCTGATCGCTGGACAGCAGCAGTTTATGCGCCAATGTCAGCCGCATTTCCCGAAGGATTTTTCCCGGTGAATGCCCCAGCTGCGCGTGCATCAGCGACTTCAGTTGCGACAACGAAATTCCGGCGTGGTCGGCGATGTCGCCGACACTGATGCTGTTGCGGTAGTTGTTGCGGATGAATGCCATCGCTTTCTGCAGCACCGGGTGCTCGTGCGCCAGGGTATCGGTAGTGCGCCGGGTGATGATGTGCGTGGGACACGGCAGCAGAATCGATGCCGACACCGGACGCCCCGCCATCCGGTCGTCGAGCGTCGAAGTCATCAACAGTATTCGCACCTTTGGACAATGCAGTGATGGAAAGCTCTTCAGCATTATGAAGAGTGATGAAATATCCCATCATAATTATTCTTCGATTGTCGAATTAGAATATTATGTCAATGAGTATATCCGATTTTTCAATACGCAAAGACCGCATAGTTCGATTGGCAATTGGTCGCCGGATGAGTTTGAAGAACGTTACTTTGCCAAGGCTCAAGGCTTGTGATAACCTGTCTGTCAATGATGACTGTCAGACTCCTTTATAAAGAAACGTAACGAGCGTAATATAAATGAGCAATAAAAAAGACTTTTTGCTGCGGTTCGGAAAGAACCGTTCAAAAAGTCTTTGGGTTTTCACCAATTTTGCTCGATGATTTGGCGCGCAATCTTTACCCATTCGGCAAAGCGCGACAAGTCATTGCGACAGGTATTGGTGTCGCGTAATATCAGTTCCAAACGTCCGCCTCTTGCCTTGCGGACACCTTCTTTCAGTTCAGCTTTTATTAAATCCGAGTCCATTTTATCATGTGCCAAAAAACTTGGCTGCGGTTTCCACGTCATAAGATATTTATCGCCCAAAACCGGTCTGAAGTCATCAATATCAGCCCATGGACAAACTGCCACCCTTCTTAAATTACTTATCTTCAGCACATATTCCAATTTCTTGCCCAAATCATCGCAACACCCATACCCATTCAGTCCAAAACTTTCCAATAATTCACGCTCATACTGCATGGCAAATTCTTCATGCATATCCGGTGATACATTACAAAATTCCTGGGCTTCCGCCGCTGCCCATACGTCCTGCCGCTTAACGTTGTCCTCTTTAAAATGCTTAGACGGCAACTCCAGATCATTGTATCCGATTCCTCCGGTATAATGATACGTATCGTCGTTATTCAGCTCCATCAAACCGAGTTTTTCGTATTGGTCGGTCATTGACTTCAGGCCGTCAGTAAAAAAACGCATAACATCATGTACCATCTGCGGATCGTCCATCATGTCGATATACAGGTTATCCATGCCACGATAATCGCAATAATAGTGAATCATGTGAAAACTGAAGCTTTCCCGACCTACTGAACGCACCTTAAAGTTATCGTCAAAGATTTCATGCGCAAATTCCAGTTGCATTTTCGTTTTCTCTTCATCATACGATACCACTGGAGCTTTGAGCATTTTCCAGTCATCCGGTTTTTCGATGATGGGGATGTGGTGCCATGAGGAAATGTCATCGCCGAAGTATTCTCGTTTCGGTTGAACTCCCCACATAGTATTATAAATTACCTTGGGTATTTTGATCACATCGGTTAAAGGCACATCATCAGGAAGGTATTTATTGCGGGCAAGCTTCTGCAATAACATATCTTCAAGAAAACGGGCAAAAGGATCTATACACTGCATGGATGCTGCCGGAATTAGTTCTCTCCAGGCATTGTCCGGGCTGATAAAAATCGCCGGGCGTTCTCCTTGTAAAACATTATGACGTTTCCAGAAAGCGATTTTTTTTGCATCTTCATCGGGGTTGATGACTTTTACTAATTCCCCGGCCAAATATTTCAGTCGGGTTATTTCTTCTTTACTTATATTGACACAACTCATGACGAGTTTCCTTTATTTTGCTAATGATTTCATTTCCTTATGCGCCTGCCCCTTTGGCTGGACTACTTTCTATTGAAAGATCGGTGTAAAGACCTTTGAGTTACCATACCTTTTGATGTGCGGATTGCAAGTCCCGAAATAGATTTCATCCGGCGTCTGATAGTGCAACGCCGAGTGAATCCGTCGGCTGTTGTAGAAATTCACATAGTGTTGCACTCCGAACCGCAGTTGCGGCAGACTGACATACTCCTTGATTTTGATGTTCTCGTACTCCAGCGCCCACCAGAAGCGCTCCATCTTAGCGTTGTCCAGGCATCGGCCCCGCCCGTCCATACTGATTTGCGCTCCGCTTTGGTCATAAAGACGCCAGAGGCTTCTTCGAAGAATTTCTTTTTCCATTGCTGCACCAGATTCGGATGTATCTGGTACAACCCTGCAATTTCCGCCACCGTCAGGTCGCCGCGTAGCGCTGCAAGCGCGACGCGACTGTTGAATTTGCGGTCGTAAGACTTTTTCATAAAACGGCCCGTCATGGTTTAAGTTTCAGGACAGTTTACACTGATGCCAGCTGTGCAGGTTT
>JAVBQJ010000166.1:0-14046 GCA_031549115.1 Victivallaceae bacterium | reverse complement strand
CACTGGGAGCTGGTCAGAAGGATGTATTGCTGATCGTATTTGCGAATCCCCCGGATCAGCCGCATGGTCTCCCCCGTGAGCGCCGGCAGCACGATCAATCCGTCCGGGCGGGTCCGGGCATTCCATAACTTCAGAATCCCGAGCATGTCGTTGACGTCCTGGCACGGCAGCAGCTCCACGCCGAAGTTCAATTCATGCAAGGTCGGCACCAGCGAATACAGGAGCCCCGGCAAATCGCTGTCGGTATTGCCGGCAAAGGGCCAGAAGCTCACCAGGCTGATCCGGCGCGGCCAATTGCTCCCCTCCGGCGACGGGAACTCGGCATGGCGCACCAATAACCCGCGTCCCCTCCCCCGCTGCCCCTCGAGCCACCCCTGCGCCTCCAATTCGGTCACGGCGTGGCGGACGGTAATTTCGCTGACCCCGAAACGCGCGCTTAGAACCCGGCGCGACGGCAACCGTTCGCCGGAGGCAAGATTGCCGGCGATAATTTCTTCGCGCAAGGCCGCGGCGATTTTCTGATACTCGAATGTCATCCGGAACACCTCCGTTTTTTTCACAGCAATATAACCGCCACCGCTGTCTTTTGCAACCGCGCCGGAACGACAACCCTGCAAAGTTAGTATACCAACTTTCACATAAATGGGCTTTTTTTCACGGATTCCGGCAGCTTCGCCGCAAAAACCCTTGACAACCGTTTCCTTTTCCGCTATACTTCAAATAAATACTTGAACCGGCAACCCAAGAAAGGAATCATCATGAAACGTGCTGCTTTTTCCCGTATCCCCCCGGAGCGTTCCGCATCTCAATTCACACTCATAGAGTTGCTGGTGGTGATTGCGATCATCGCCATTCTCGCCAGCATGCTCCTGCCCGCCCTGAGCAAAGCCCGCAATTCGGCGCAGAAGATCAAGTGCAACAACAATCTCCGCCAGGTCGGACTGGTGATGGAAATGTATCTGGGCGACTCCAATGACATCTATATGCTCGCCAGCGAAAGCACCTACCAAACCTGGATATGGCGGCTTTACGCCGACGGTTACGCCACCAGCGGCGGCATGATGCTCTGCCCGTCGCGTTCCGGCGGCGACGCCTGGAGCTCCAAGATCCTGGCCAACTGGCAGAACGCCGCCACCACCGGTTACATCAACCTGACCGGCGAGCCCAACGAAATTTACTACTACCCCTGTTACGGCATGAACTACTATATTTATATGAAGCAGGAGGCGGGAATCACCGTGCCGCGCGGCCAGATCAAGTCGCCGTCGCAGAAGATTTTTTCCGGCGACGTCATCGGCGGCGAACAGGTGACGGTGGGGCGCGACATCGGCCACCCGCTCTTGTCGGACGGCAATCCGAGCTACTGGTACATCGGCAACCTCAAAGGGTTGCACGGCAATTCACTGAATGTATTGTACTTCGATGGGCATATCCAAGCCAGCAACACCAACTATCCGATCCATCCGTACAGCGACGTATTCAGCGATTGGGAAACTCTTTTCCACCTCGGCTTCTAAGGAATTTGTCATGAACTACCGTAGCTTTCTCCTTGCCGGCGTGACGGCGGGAATCGGTCTGGCGGCATACGCCGCCGGTCTCAGCCAGGAAATTCTGCCATACCGCACCGCGTTGTGGGATATGACCGCGCAGCCGCTCGGACACCACCGGATCGTGTTGTCGGTGGCAGCGGAAAACATGGCTAACGGGGTCGCCGCCGTCATTCCGTGGCGGCGGCGCGATGCCGATCCGGAGCGCAAAGCGCTGCTGCTGTTCGACGTCGCCGGCAACCGGGTCCGGAATCTGCTGGTACGTTCACTGAACCGGGAAAAAGCCGAAATCGTCTTTGAGCCCGCCGCCGGCGCCGGAAACTACTACTTATATTTTCTCCCGTTTCCCATTCCGCAGGTATGGACGTCGCCGCCCGGAAACTACCTGCCGTTCACCTCCGAATTCGATCCGGCTTGGGCGCGGCAAAATCAACTGCAAACCATCCCTTTAACGCAACTGCCGCAGGCCCGTGTCGAAGCCATGGAAGCGGTCGACGATTTTCAGCGCTTCGACCCGATGGAGGTCTGCGCCACCGCCGCCGAAACCGCGGCACTCGCCGCCGAATGCCCGGAGGAACGAAGTTTCATGGTCTTCCCGGAGCCCCGGGAGCGTTCGATCCGGATGCGCCGGGATATCCCGGTCGACTGGGTCGTACGCGGTGAAGCACCGCACTTTTCCGCCGTTTGCCGTCCCGGAGAAAACTTCGCCTTCCAGCTCGGTGTCTGGGCGGTCCGCGGCGCGGTTTCCGATCTGACGCCGGAAGCCGGCAACTTCGTCCGCGCGGATGGAGCGACTCTACCGAAGGAATTGTTGCAGTGCCTGAATACCGGCGGCATCGATTATCACGGCGAAGCGTTCACGCGCCGCGTCGACGTCCCGGCAGGCATGGTACAGCCGTTGTGGCTGTTTTTGACCGTACCGGAAGACGCCGCGGGGCGCTACACCGGCACCGTTGCGCTGCATAGCGCCGACGGCGGCAGCGCCGAAATCGCGGTGACGCTGGAAGTCGCGGGCGAACTCCTCGCCGACGGCGGCGTGGACCACCCCGAACGCATGACCCGGCTGGGCTGGTTCAACTCCACCGCGGGCGAGGCCGCCACCGTATTGCCGCCCTATCAGCCGCTGCGTTTCGACGGCGACACGGTGCAATTATTGAACCGGAGCGTGACCTTCGGCGCCGACGCCCTGCCCGTTTCGATCATCTCCAACGGCCGGGAACTGCTGCAATCGCCGGTGGAATTCCGCGTCGTTACCGATGCCGGTCCGGTGGCGTTTTCCGGTTGGCAACTGGTTTGGGAGCGCCGAAGTGAAACCGCTGCGGATTTTCACGCCGCCGGACACGCGCCGGAGGGTACGCTGCATATCCGGGGGCGCCTGGAATACGACGGCTGGCTCGATTACGAATTGCGCTTCCTCCCCGCGCGCAATGTGGACATCGCCGATATCCGGCTGGAGCTTCCGATGACGCCGGACACCACCCCATACGCGATGGGTTTCGGCCGCAAAGGTTCGAAGCGCCCCGACACCATCCGCTGGCACTGGGAGGAAGCGAAAGCCTCCAACGCGCTTTGGCTCGGCGATATCGACGCCGGTTTGCAGTTGCGGTTGAATCCGGCGACCGCGGTCTTCGACCCATCGGGAACACTGTATGAAGCCGGACTGCCGGAGGGGTGGTACAACGAGGGCCATGGCGGCGCCGAAGTCGCCGCTTCAGCCGACGCCGTCCGGGTCGACGCTTTCACCGGCCCCCGGCGACTGGCGGCGGAGCAACCGCTGGAGTTCGGCTTCCGGCTATTGGTGACGCCGTTCAAGCCGGTCGACTGGCGTAGCCACTGGGCGACCCGGCGCGGCGGCTGGCCCGGCATTCCCGGCAACAATATGCGGAATCTGTTTCACGGCGTACGCGGCAACAAATACATCAACTACCCCTTTTGCGACCCCGGCGAAATGCGTTATATCGTCGACAGCCTGCGCCGCAACCAGTACAACAACGATTGCACCATCGACGGCAAACTGGCTCCGGCGGATGTGGAAATCTACTACACGCTGCGGGAAATTTCATCACGGGCGTGGGAGTTGTGGGCGATGCGTTCGCTCGGCACGGAAATTTTCGCACCGTCGGCGTTCGTCTACAGCATTCACAGCGCCCACCGGATCACCGCGTCGGGCGGCGGCTATCCCTATCTGGTCGAACACCTGGAGGACAATTACATCCCGGCCTGGATGCAGCCGTTGGACGCCAATACCGTCGACGGGCCGTTGAATCAGATCGACGCCGCCATTGCCACCCGAGGCGATTCGCGCCTGGCCAATTATTATGTCGAGAGCATCGGCTGGCTGCTGCGCAACTTCGCTATCCGGGGACTATATCTGGATGGAATCGGCTACGACCGGGTCATTCTCCGCCGTGCCGCGCAGGTGATGGCGAACGAACGGCCCGACTACCGGATCAACTTTCACGCGATGGACAACTTCGACTGGAGCCACACCGAAACCGGAAATCTGAGTCTGCATATGGAACACCTGCCGTTTCTGTCGGATCTGTGGCTCGGTGAGATGTACGATTACAGCGCCGCCCCGGATTATTGGCTGACCGAAATTTCCGGCTTGCCGTTCGGCCTGACCGGGGAACAATTGAACGGTTCGAACGCGGGCAACTTCTTCCGCGGCATGCTGTACGGGATGAACTGGCGCAAAGACGGCAGCTCCGCGACCACCGCAATCTGGCAATTGTGGGACAGCTTCGGCATTGCCAACGCCGACATGTACGGCTACTGGCTGGAAAACTCCCCGGTCCGCGCCGATAACCCGGAGGTAAAAATCACCACTTACCGCAACCCGGACACCCGCCAAGCATTGGTGGTATTGGCGCACTGGACGCCGGAACCCGCCAAACAGATCCGGATTCCCCGCCTGAACGCGGCTTTCACCATCGACGGCGATCTCACCGACGCCGGTTGGCAACAGGCGGCGCGCATGGTGCAATTCTATCAAATCAACAGCGCCCTGGACGCCCCCGATCCATTCGTATTTTATCTGGCCTGCGACGATAAAATGCTGTACTTCGCCTTCGAATCGCCCGGCAATCCCACCCCGCGCGCCGACCGCCGGGAACGCGACGGCCGGCTTTGGGAGGATGATTCGGTCGACATTCTGATCGCGCCCGACTACCGGGAAAAACCGACCGACAATTACCATTGGATCGGCAACGCCGACGGCGTTATTTACGACGCTTACCGCAGCGATCCCGGCTGGAACGGCCGCTGGCAGTACCGGGCGCAGCGCAGCAGTGACGGTTGGAGCGGCGAAGGCGCCATCCCGCTTGCCGAGCTCGGCATCACCCCGGAGATGCTCGCTTCCGGCACCGTCGGCATCAACTTCGGCCAGACCCGGCACCTACCGGAAACCCGGGCATGCAGCTATACCAAAACCCATGGCCGTTTCGATACGGCGTACGCGCCGTTGTCGAGTGGAACCGCAGCCAACCGGGAAGAGCCGCGGGTACGACCGGCGTCGGAGGCAATGCTGGAGATCGATTACGCCGCGCTCGGCTTCGATCCGGCCCGTATTCACGCTTATTATCCGGATTTGCCGGGCATTCAACCGGGCGGGGAAGCGGATCCGGCGCAGCCGGTTCGCTTCGCCCCCGATCAAGGCGTTTTCCTGATTCTGGAAGAACGCTGACCATACCGCAACCAAGGGAGTCATATCGTATGAGTTTTCGCCGCGTCCACCTGGACTTTCATACCGCCGGAGCCATTCCGGAAGTCGGAGCGCGTTTCAACGCCGGGGAATTTCAGGAGCGGCTGCAGCTCGCGGCAGCCGATTCGGTCACCTGTTTTTCCGTCTGCCACCATGGCTGGAGCTACCACCCCACCGCAGTGGGGCGGATGCATCCGCAATTGCGGAGCGACCTGCTGCGCAGCCAGATCGATGCCGCGCACGCGATCCAGGTGGAGGTCCCGGTCTATGTCAGCGCCGGAGCCAACGATGCCGCGGCACTGCTGCACCCCGAATGGGTGGAAGTTCCCGCCGACCCGGCGGAAACGGTCTGGGGCAGGCGCGGCCCCCTGGAAGCCGGATTCCGAAAATTGTGCTTCAATACGCCGTACCTGGATTACCTGTGCCGCCTGATCGAAGAAGCCGTCGACCGTTATCCGGATGCGGACGGCATCTTCCTCGATATCGTGCTGCAGGGGCCCTGCTGCTGTCCGAAGTGCGTTCAGGGTATGCTGGCAGCCGGAATGAACCCCACCGACCCGGCCGAACGCCGCCACTTCGCCGATCAGGTGTTGGAACGCTACTTCGCCGCCGCCACCGCGGCAACGCGCCGCAACAATCCGGCGATGCGGGTGTTTCACAACAGCGGCCACTTCGGTCCGGGCTGGCGCGACCGGCTGCATTACTTCAGTCATCTGGAATTGGAGAGCCTGCCGACCGGCGGCTGGGGCTACGACCACTTCCTCCAGACCGCCGCCTATGCCGAAACCACCGGCATGGAATACGCCGGAATGACCGGAAAATTCCACTCCAGCTGGGGCGAATTCGGCGGCTTCAAGCACCCCAATGCGCTGCGTTACGAGTGCGCCACCATGCTCGCGGTCGGCGCCCGTTGCAGCATCGGCGACCAGTTGCACCCCTCCGGCGAATTGAATCATGCCACCTGCCGCCTGATCGGCAACGCCTACCGTGAAGTGGCCGCCAAAGCATCGTGGTGCGACGCCACCCGGAAATGTGCGGAAATCGCCCTCCTCACCCGCGAGGGTTTCGCCCCCGCCGCGGGCGCCGGCGACATCGGAGCGGCGCGGATTCTGCTGGAATCGCACCTGCAGTTCGATATCATCGCGCCGGATCATGATTTCGCCGGTTATCCCCTGGTGATCCTGCCGGACGCGATTCCCGTCGGCACGGAGCTGGCGCAGCGTCTCCGGGAATACCTTGCCCATGGCGGCAAACTGCTGCTGTCCGGGACGAGCGCCCTCGCCGCGGACGGACACGGCTTCTGGCTGAATATCGGCGCTGAAGATCGCGGAGCCGGCGAATACGACCCCACCTACCTTCTGCCGGAAAAGCCCTTCCAGCCGGATTTCTGCGATGCGGCGTTCGTGGTTTACGGTCCGGCGCGGCGGTTGCGGGTGACCGACGGTGAAATCCTGAGCCGGGTGGCGAATCCCTATTTCAACCGCGACTTCCGCCACTTCTGTTCCCACCAGCATGCGCCCGACCGGCTGGATCGACCGCCGGAAGCGGCGGCGGTGCGTTATGGCAATGCGGTCTACCTGGCCCATGCGCTTTTCGGCATCTATCACGATACCGGGGCGGTCACATTGCGGCAGCATCTGGAAAAAATCCTGTTTTCGCTGCTCCCGGAGCGGCTGGTGAAAAGCAATCTGCCGTCGGAAGCGCGAATCATGCTGCGCCGTCAGCCGGACCGGAAACGCCGGATCCTGCATTTATTGTACGCCAATAAGGTGGTACGGGGCGGCGACTCGGAACTGCCGCATTTCCGGCGTCCGATCCCGGTGATCGAAGAGCTGCTGCCGTTGCGGGATTGCCGCCTTGAAATACGTCTGCCGCAACGCCCTTCGTGCGTCCGCCTGGTGCCGCAGCAGCAGGAGCTGGCTTTCCGCTGGGAGGACGGCCGCTGTATTTTCGATGTCGCGGAATTTTCCTGTCATCAGATGGTGGAAATCACCGATGCCGACTGACCGCCGGGACGGCAGCGAAAAAAGTGATTATTTTCCCAGGCGCCGAGCTTGCATTTTCCCTAAAAAGGGTTAAATTAAACGATGTCGAAAGACATGTGCGCTCATAGCTCAGTCGGTAGAGCAAATGACTCTTAATCATTGGGTCCCAGGTTCGAGTCCTGGTGGGCGTACCATTTTTTTGTCAAAAATTCGGGCAAAGCGGGCATCATCGCCGCTTCACCATTTATTCGCTATTATTTCATTCAAATCATGGCTGCGGCCGGTTTGAACGACTTGATCATAGAATACAAGGTTTTGCCTTCACGTTCGTCACGCTTCAGGCAATCCAACTCGTATTCCGCTTGGAGTCCCAGCCACATCTTGGCGCTGGTCCCGAAAAACCGGGAAAGCCGCATCGCGGTATCTGCGGTAATCCCCCGCTTCCCATGGATGATTTCGTTGATTCGCCGCGGCGATACTCCGATTTCATGGGCCAACTTATTCTGAGACAGCCCCAGCGGCTCCATAAAATCAAGCCACAGGACTTCTCCCGGATGCACCGGATCGAGATATTCTACTTTTTCCTTGCTCATCGTATATCCTCCCACTTCAGTGATAATCCACAATTTCAACCTCGGCCGCACCGTTCCCGTCCCAGATGAAACAGACGCGCCATTGGACATTGATCCGAATACTGTATTGCCCCTCGCGGTCGCCGTGAAGCGCTTCAAGGCGATTGCCCGGAGGGAGACGCAAATCATTCACATCCTGCGCGTTGTTGAGCAGCTTCAATCTGCGCCTAGTGTCGTGTCAACGCCAAATTTGGAGCAAGATTGCGATTCAGCCGGAGGCCGGTTTGCGCTGATCCGGTCGGCCGCTACCGACGTAACGGCCGCGACGTAGCAACGCAAATCCGGGACCGGCTGAACGCAACCGCTTCGCGGCAGCTCATTTGCACATTCCGCCGCGGGCCGCTGATTTGGTCGATGGTCGCATCGATCAAATCAGCGGCGCACGGCGGCTCTGCGCAAAATGAAGCTGTCTTGCTGCAAATTTGACGTTGACACGACACTAACCGTCTGCTGAATATCGCCGGGCAACTTTCGGGAACGTTCCCCGTTGAAAACTTTTTCCGCCTCTTTGCTCTTGAAACCGTTTATCATGGTATCGATCTCCTGAATATAACATAACGTTTCCCGTTATAGTGTCAAGTCGGAATTGCATATTTTATGTTGATTATAACGCATTCAATAAGTAGCGGACCAGAGAGTTCGTCATTAATTTTCCGGAATTATTCCATTCGGCATCTTGAATCCGGCGCTTCCCGAGGTATATTATTCTGCAATTATTTTGAAGCAAGGAATCAGCAATTCGTATGAAGCAGATGGCGATAACGCAATCGCATTCTCCTCGGACCGGCGCAAACCATTGCCGGATGGCGTTATATTCGATTCCGTTTTCGTTCTTCCTGATGTTTCTGTTTTTCACCTCTCCCCCGGCTCCGGCGGCGGTGCCGCGGCAAATTACCGCAGGCGCCATTGAAATGCCAGTGTCGTGCCAACGCAAGGTCAAGGCGCCGCCCGCCGTTCCCGTCTACCGGTCGGCGGTATTGCGCCAGAGTTCCGATCAGAGGTCGCCGCTGATCCCGGCGCAATTTTCGTGTTCGGCGCAACTTGCCGGAATTGCAACTCCGCCGTTCGAGCGCAATGCCGATGCGGATTTGTTTCCCTTTTCCTCGGTACAACAAGCCTCTTCCCCCATTCGCGCGGGACCATAGCCGCCGAGATCCATGCAGGCCCTTTTTCCCTGCCCGAAGCGGATAAAGTCCGCTTCCCTTGCCGCTCTCCGGCAATCACCGGCGCTCCGACCGAATGTGGAGCTGTTGCTTAAAATCAAAGGAACCGATCGATGCGATGCGACAGAAGTACTCTGATGGGAAAAATCCGCAAGTTTGCGAAGTTTTTTTACTTCAAGATCATGCGGACCTCCGGCTCGCCCGAATACATAGCGCGCGGCGTGGCGGCGGGAATTTTCATCAGTTTTTTCATGCCGAATATGTTCCAGACCATTCCGGCGCTGCTGCTGGCGTTTCTGGTCAGAGGCGCGAAAATTCCCGCCATGCTCGCCACCTGGCTCAGCAACTGGGGAACGGCGGTAGTCATTTACCCCATCCAGTGCTACGTCGGCAGTCTCCTCATCTTCAGCCCGATGTCCTACCGGGAGGTCGCCGAAAACGTGAAACAGGCGTTTCACGGCATGAAAGAGATGGATTTCGAGCAGTTTCGGCAATTGGGACAGGAGTTGACCGTGGCCTTTCTCGCAGGAGGCCTGCTGTTCGGCATCGCGGCGGCGATTCCCTGTTATTTTCTGACGCTGAAATTGGTGCGTGAATTTCAGGAGCGTCGGAAAGCGCGTAAAAAGAATAAAAAAGACAAGAACATAACAACAATATCCAAGGAAGACGAATGAAATTCAACCTGTTGGACCTGCTGCTGCCGCGCGAGACGAAGTTTTTCGATTACCTCAATCGCCTGAGCGACCATGTCTACGAAAGCTGCGTCATTCTTCACGATACGGCGACCCGGATTGAAACCCTCTCCAAAGACGAGCTGAAAAAACGGCTGTATGCCATCAAGGATCATGAGGTCCAGGGCGAACAGCTCGAGCTGGTGGTCATCGAGGAGCTCTGGCGCTGCTTCATCACCCCGCTCGACCGCGAGGACATTCACTCTCTGACAGTCGGCCTCAACCGGCCGCTCAATGTGCTCAAGGACCTGGCGGACAAAATTGAAATCTACCGGATCCGCAAGTTGCCGGTCAATGCCTGCCGCTTCACCGAGATCGCGGTCACGATCGCCAAACTTCAGCAGGAGGTGGTCCACGGGCTGCACGGCAAACCGACGACACGGAAAAAGATCGAACGGATGAATAAACTGGAAAACCAGGCCGACGAGCTGTTCAACGCCAGCCTCGGCGAGCTGTTCGGGCGCAACGAGGAAATCCTGACCGCGGAAGTCGTGAAGCTCAAAGAGGTCTACGAAATGCTCGAGGAGATCGTCGACGGTATCGATGATGTCGGCAAGCTGGTCCGCGGCATCATGATCAAGCACGGTTAACCACTCCGGGAATCTGCGACAATGACTTCATTAATGATATTGCTGATTCTGGTGGTCGTACTGGCTTTGCTGTTCGACTTCCTCAACGGTTTCCACGATGCCGCCAACGCCATCGCCACGGTGGTGGTGACCCGGACCCTGACGCCGTTTCAGGCGGTCATGCTGGCCGGCGTGGCCAACTTCGTCGGCTACTTCACCTTCGGCCACGCCATTGCCAAAATGGTCAGCTCCGGAATCATCCACATGGATATGATCGACGCGCCGGACGCCAAACTGGTACTGCTGCTGGCGGCCCTGGCCGGAGCGGTGCTCTGGAACATCATCACCTGGATTTTCGGGTTGCCGACCTCCAGCAGCCATGCGATTATCGGCGGCCTGATCGGTGCCGGACTGGCGGCAGCGGGACCGGGAACCGTCATTCTCGGTCACTGGGGCATCGAAAACGGCAGACTGGTCACCTCCGGCATTCTCCCGGTGGTGGCTTTCATCGCCATCGCGCCGCTGCTGGGAATGATCGGCGCGATGATTTTCACCGTGATCGTGCTCAACGCATTCCGCCGGATTCCTTATATGAAAGCCAACCGTATCTTTCGTTATCTGCAGTTGATCTCCGCGGCCGGATACAGTCTGGGGCACGGCACCAACGACGCCCAGAAAATGATGGGCGTGATCTCGCTGGCGCTGGTGTGCGGCGGAGTCAGCGACACGCTGGAAATCCCGGGCTGGGTGGCGTTCACCTGTTATGCCGCCATCGGTATCGGAACCATGCTCGGCGGCTGGCGCATCGTCAAAACCATGGGGACCGGCATCACCAAAATCCGGGCGATCGAAGGCTTCTGTGCCGAATCGTCATCCGCCCTGGTGTTGATGGGGACCGCCCATCTCGGTATTCCGGTATCGACCACGCACGTGATCGCCGGTTCGATCATGGGCGTCGGTACGGTCGAAGGCGCCCGCAACGTGCGCTGGAATACGGCGCGGCGCATTGTGCTGGCCTGGTTCATGACCATTCCCTTGACCGCGCTGTGTGCGGCAATAGCATATTTTCTGCTGGCGGCGGTGTGCCTTGACTGAGCGTGTAAAGACAGGAGTTTGAAGTATGTTTCCGATCAGCGACCCGATTCTCGCGTTCACTTTTTTGATAACGATGATCCTGCTGGCACCGTTGATCGCGGGGCGCCTGCGGGTTCCCGACATGATATTTCTGCTGGCCGGCGGCGCCTTGCTGGGCCCCAACGGGCTCGGCATGATCGAACGCGATTCGGCCATCACCATGTTCGGCTCGATCGGGCTGCTTTACATCATGTTCGTCGCGGGATTGGAAATCGACTTCAACCGCTTCATCCAGAGCCGGAACCGCAGTATCGTCTTCGGTTTGCTCACCTTCGCCTTTCCCATGACCGCCGGCACGCTGCTGGGGCATTATCTGCTCGGCTTCGGCTGGGTCGCTTCGATCCTGCTGGCCAGTATGTGCGCTTCGCATACGCTGCTGGCCTATCCGATCGCCAGCCGCCTCGGCATCGCCCGGCGTGAATCGGTGGTGATCTCGGTCGGCGGTACCATCGTCACCGACACGCTGGCGCTGCTGATATTGGCGGTGATCGCCGAATCGGCGCGCGGAGCGGATTTGGGAATGGCGTTCTGGGGTACATTGGGTTTGGGAATGGCGGCGTTCCTGCTGTTGATCGTCTGGGGAGTGCCGAAGCTGACCCACTGGTTTTTCGGCAATGTGACGGAGAGCGGCAGCACCCAATTTCTTTTCATCCTCGTTGTCGTCTGCGGCTGCGCTTATCTGGCCCACTTCGCCAAGTTGGAGCCGATTCTCGGCGCTTTCGCCGCCGGGGTGGTGCTGAACCGGTTGATTCCCCGGCAGAGCACGTTGATGAACCGGCTGCTTTTCGTCGGCAATACACTCTTTATTCCGTTCTTCCTGATTTCCGTGGGGATGCTGGTCAACCTGGGGGTTCTGTTTTCATCGCCCCGCGGCTGGCTGGTCATCACCTCCATCAGCTGCTGCATTATCACCACCAAATACGCGGCGGCTTCCGTCACCCGGCGGCTCTTTCATTACAACAAAGACGAGGGCAAGGTCATCTTCGGCTTGAGCGTCGTCCAGGCCGCCGCGACCCTCGCGACGGTGATCGTGGGGTACAACCTCAAGATATTCGACGAACATGTATTGAACGGCGCGATTGTCTCCATTCTGGTCAGCTGCCCCCTGGGCGCGTGGGTGGTGGACCGCTACGGACGCAGGCTGGCAGACCGGGAAGCGCCGGTGCCGGAGCAGGCATCCAGCGAACAGCGGCTGCTGGTCCCGATCGCCAATCAGGAGTCTTCGATGCGGCTCCTGAACCTTTCTTTCCTGATTCGTTCCCCCGGCAAGCCGGGAGGGATTTATCCGGTCACGATCGTCAACGACATGGACAACACCGACGAAGCCGTGGCCCGGGCGGAAAAGCTGCTGGCACAATGCCTGACGCAGGGCGCCGCCGCCGAGATGGCGGTCACGCCGTCGGTCCGCGTCGATCTGAACCCATCCGACGGATTGGTCCGTACCGCACAGGAATTGCGGGCGACGCAAATTCTGGCGGGTTGGAGCCGGAAATCGCTGCTGGAATCCCGGCTTTTCGGCACGGTCGCCGAAAACCTGCTGAATACCTGCCCCCCCCGGCTGTTGTTCTGTCACCTGGAGCGCCCGCTCAATCTCACCAAACGGATACTGGTTCCGTTTCCGGCGCTGGCGGGGCGGCGCACCGATCTGGTGGAATTGCTCGGCGACATCAAGCAACTGGCGACGCAAACGGGAGCGGTATTGCGGGTTTACCTGGTTGCCGACGAGGATCCCGGACTGAAGTACCGGATTGAAAAAGCCAGGCCGAAGTGCCAGGTAAGCCTGATCGAAGGCAAAACCTGGAGCGAGCTTCACAAGTCCTTCCTGAACGACATTGCGCCGGAAGATCTGATCGTAATTCCCGGCGAGCGGCGTTCCGGCGCATTCTGGACCCCGGCGGTGGATAAATTGCAGAGAACGGTATTGACCCGCTTCCCGCACATCAACCTGCTCAGTTCCTACCCGCCATTGGAAAGTCCGGAACAAGCGGAGCCGGAAACAAAGCGGCTCAAGCCGGAAATCTTCTTCGCGGATATTCCCGACAATGCCGGGAGCGAAGACGCACTGCGCCACATGGCCGGGAAAGCGCTCGGAGAAGAAGGCGACTCGCTGGACACCGTGATGCCGCTCTTGTCGCAGGCGCTGAAAAACCTGCCGCTGGAGCTCGCGGAAGGGCTGGCTTTCATCCACGTCCATACCGACCGGATCGACCGGCCGGCGATCGTGATCGGCCGATCGGAAACAGAGCGGCAAATCGCCGGCCTGCGCGGCACCTACCGGGTCCTGTTCATGCTGATCAACTCCGAACAGGTTTCCGCGGAGGATCACCTGGCAATCCTCGCCGGCCTGGCGCAGAACTTCCTCGACCGACAGTTTGCCGAACAGGTGCGCTCGGCCGATTCCGTACAGAGTATCGCGGCCATGCTGGAGGGACGGAGCTGATTAGTCGATTATGCAATAGCCCGATGCGAGAAGGAACAAACTTTTGAGGCAAGGTTGGTTCCTTGTCGCGCGCTTGCATTTCCCAAACTCTTGGAGTAAAGTTTTTTCCATTGGGGGTCCCAGTGGTAATAAGTGGGCTGAC
>JAVBQJ010000059.1:0-6247 GCA_031549115.1 Victivallaceae bacterium | reverse complement strand
CGCAAATGAGCTGCCGCGAAGCGGTTGCGTTCAGCCGGTCCCGGATTTGCGTTGCTCCGGCGCGGCCGTTACGTCGGTAGCGGCCGACCGGATCAGCGCCAACCGGCCTCCGGCTGACTCGCAATCTTGCTCCCAATTTGGCGTTGACACGACACTGGTGGCGGGTCAACGCAAGGGGCACGGGTGGCGGGCGCTGGCGCGGACCGGCTTCGACTTGATCGAGCGCTTCCCGGAGGGGCAACTCTCGGTTGCCGAAGTGATTGCGCTGAAGCATCAGGCATTGCGGGAAAACTTCCGGCAGGACTCCTATATCGCCGTGCTGCCCGGGAATATCTATCACGCGAAGCAATATTACCTGTACGGCTGGACCGGCCAAGCGATACGCCTGGCCGCCTGCGACTGGCGCTATGGCCGCCGCCACGGCGACGACGCGGCGATCGGGCGCGCCCGGAAAGCGGTCGACTTCTGGATCCGCCACTCCCACACCGGCGTACCGGGGCTGCGCTGGAGCCACTTCGATCCGGCCGGCCAACGCTGGTACGGTTCGGATGACGGCATCGCCTGTGGCATCGCTTCGCGGGCGCTGGGCGAAAGCTACAGCGATCTGGCGGCACTGCTGGTGTGGTTGCGGGATCGCAAGTGCGACTTCCCGGCGGCCTGGACGGCGGCGCTGCGGGAGGGGTTGGACTTCGGTTGGGAGCACCGGCTCGAAGCCGGAATTTTCCCGCGTTTGTTCCTTGCCGACGGCAGTGCCGTCGACGCGGCGGTGTCGGCGTCGGGAACTTCATGGCTCACCGCTTATTTCCGCGCCTACGAACTCTGCGGCGACCCGGTCTATCTGACTTGCGGAACCGAACTTCTGGAGCGTTATTGGCACATCGGCGGGGATGATTTCGCCACGCCGTTCTCCGGAGCGACGTTGGATTCGGGGTGCGAAGACAAGGAAGCGGCAATTCCGTTTTTCATCGCCGCCTCCTTGGCGTGGTCGTTGACCGGCGAAACGCGTTTCCGCGAATATGCGGAAGCCGCCGCCGATTGGCTGCTGACCTGGGTGTATCATCATTCGGTGCGTTTCCGGCCGGAGAGCATTCTCGAACATTACGGTTTCGACAGCTTCGGCTGGTCGGCGGTGAGCGTGGAGAACCAGCATCTCGACGTTTTTTTCCCGGCTTGGGAGCTGTACGACTTCGGGCGGAAAACCGGCAGCGAAGCCTATATGAAAATGGGCAAAGCCTGCTTCGATGCCTGGTCGGAGGGGATATCGCGGCCGGGGCGGGAGTGGATGTTTGACGGCGCGGGACGAAACGGCGAGCAATATTTTCAGACGAACTGGAGCTTCCCGTTGGATCTGTCGACCTATCCGGCGCGCTTTCAGGCCGAGTTCAAAAAATTCGGCTACCCGATCGGCCCGGTCGGCCCGGAAAATTACCGCGGCGGCTACAACCCCTGGGATATCAGCTGGACCATTGCGCTGGTACTCGACGCCGCGCTGCACTTCGAGGAGGCAGCCGTCAGCCCGGCGGGAGCGTGACGGGTTTCCGGCCGTGCTCCGGCTTGCCGACCGGGGAGCGTTTGAAGTATTTTTTGAACACGCGCCCGAAGTATTCCACATCGTTGAAGCCGGTGGCGGCGGCGATCCCGGCGATATGCAGCCGCCCCTCGTTGAGCAATTCTTCCGCGCGCTGCATGCGCATGGCGGTCAGATAATTGTGCAGGGTATTTCCGGTATGCTTTTTGAATACCCGGCTCAGGTGGAACTTGCTGACCTGCAGATAAGCGGCGATATGATCCAGCGTCAGGTCCAGATGCAGATTGGCCAGAATATAATTTTCGGCGGCGTGGATCAGGTGCCGGTGATGCAGCGCCACCCGGGACGGTTCGGTTTTGACCGCCGCATATTGATAGATCAGCATCAGCACCAGAAACAGACGCGCCGCCACCAGATCGGACGAAAAATCGGTCAACAATCCGCCCTCCAACGAATGCAACTGGGTGGCGATTTCCATTTTCAGGTGCGGCGGCAGCCGGGAACACAGTTGCGGATTCACCACCCGGAAAAATTCCGCGGCCGCGGTTTCATCCCAATCGAAGTGAATGAAAAACTGTTCCAACGGATTCCGCTTGTCGAAAATATCGGCGTGAAGTTGTCCGGCCCGCAGCACCATGAGGTCGCCGATGCCGGCCTGGCATTCGCTCTCGCCGGGAAGCTGCAGCGTCATCCTGCCGCGTCGCAGCAGGATCAGCTCATGATGGGCGGCGATATGCGGATAGCTGTAAAAATCATGGACCAGCAATAAACTTTGCAGATGCCTGACTTTCGGAAGCCGGAGAAAGCAGTTTGTTTCCGTGAGCAATTTTTTACCATATTTTAGCAGTTTTTTCCTGAAATTCCCTATTGCCATATGGCTTGATTTACAGTACAATATAACTGTATCGCGGAAAATGCAAGTTGCAAAAAATTGCTCTCATTTCTAAAAAAGGAGTCGCGGGATGAAAAAATTCACATTGATTGAGCTCTTGGTCGTGATCGCTATCATCGCCATCCTCGCCAGTATGCTGCTGCCGGCGTTGTCGAAAGCCCGCGCCGCCGCGCAAGCGGCCAAATGTCTGAGCAACCACAAACAGGTGATGCTGCTCACCACCATGTATATCGGCGACGCCGACGAATCGTTTCCCTGGTACTATTATGCGGACAGCGGGAACGTCTGGTCATTCGAATATATCCGCCTCGGTTACACCGGCGACAAGAAACTTTTCACCTGCCCGGTTCTGGCGGAGGCGCCGCAGTTGAGCAATGACGCCGGGTCATTCGTCGGGATCGGATACAACGCCTGCAGCCTCGGCGGCCTGGAAATCGCGCGTTTTTCCGACAAGCGTTCCGAGCCGATCAAGCTGAGTTATGTCACTTCCAAGGGATCGCCGTCGGATACGTATGCACACATGGATACGGTTTGGAGCGCTACGGAATCGCCGCAGAAGGGCAGCTACTGGGTCTCCACCTACCCGATTGAAACGTTCGCGAATTGGGCGCATGCCCGGCACAGCAGCTCCATCAACATCGCCTATGTCGACGGCCATGCCCGGACGATGAAGATCAACGACCCGACCTTCAGCGTCTGGCCGAACGGCACCTACGCCCAGCTGGGCTACGACGGCGTCCAGGGCTGGTTTGTCTGGTAATACGGGAAAGAGGGTTTTTCAATGCGGAATCGGAACATATGGATCGCCAGTTTGTCGCTGATCGCTTTCGGATGGATCGCGCAAGCCGTCGTAAACGCCCCGCTCGCGGGGGATGAAGTCCGGATCGTCGATTTTGAAGATACGCCCGGCGGTTCGCGCCCGGAGGAATTCGATTGCTGGAGCGTCACCGGCAATCCGCTCGGCGCGGTCGCGGCGGGCGCGGGTTACCGGCAGACGCACGGCCTGGCGGTCACGGGAGCGCAGTCGGCCGCGTACCAGTATAGTTTCCCGGTGAAGCCGCTGGAGCGCTACACGGTCAGCGTCCTCTGCAAGCTCGACGCTCCGGGAAAGACGACTCTGTCCATCTACTGGAAAACACCGGACGGCCAATGGAACTGGGATGCCGGTATCGCGGCAAGCCGCTTCCGCCCCTTCGACGGCGCGTGGCGCAAGGCGGAAATCCAGATTGCCGTGCCGGCGGAAGGGACGGGATTCCTGAGCGTCATCCTCGGTGCGGAAAATCAGGGGGAGGGGGACGCCGGAGGAATGGCGGTCTTCGACGACCTGATCATCCGGCGCACGCCGGACGCGTTGCCGGAGCCCCCGGAAGTATGCGATCCGGTACCGGTGGTCGCGGTGGAACTCACCCCGGAGGATCTCCGGCGGCAATCCAATGCCGAAGTGCTGCATACGTTACGGATGGGCAACTTCAAGCACGGCCCCCGGGTCCCGGACGAACGCTTTCCCCGGGTTTCGACCTATGAGGAGGCCTCCCGGTTGGCCGAATTGATGCGACAGCAGGGCTACAACGCGCTGCTGACCGAGGGGCAGCGTTATCTGATGAGCGACTCGGCGGAACACGACCCCTATCCGGATGTGTTGTTCGCTTCGCTGCCGTTTCCGGAGCTGGTCGAAAACACCCGGATGGCGGTGGAGGCCGGTCGCGAGCAGGGCATGAAAATGTATCTGCATCTGACCATGCTGGCGGCACCGCGCGAAATGGCGCAAAAACACCCGGAATGGATGGCGAAAGATATCCGCGACGGCCAGATCCGGGAGGTGTGGACACTGCATTGGCTGTGCATGAACAATCCGGATTTCGCTATGGAATACTTCCGGCGGCTGGATCAATTGATTGAAACCGTCCGGCCGGACGGGCTGATGGTCGACGAGACCAGTCTCATGTACACCACCTGTGGCTGTGTTCATTGCCGGGCGAAATTTCTGGCGGATACCGGCTTGACCATGCCGCCGGAGGGGGATTCGTGGCTGGAGCGCACCGATTCGGATCTGTACCGCGCCTACATGCGCTGGCGATTGGCGCAAGCCGTGGAAAGCAACGCCAAAATTCGTGCCGCCCTGCGGAAACACGTCCCGGACGGCATTCTGCTCAGTTACTACGCGCTGCCGTACAATGAGCAGGCCATTGCCAATCACGGCGTCACCATCGACATGGCCGCTTCCATCGCCGAAACCATCGGTCTCGAAGCCATTTCCAACTATCACCGTTACTGGCCCATGTACATCGCCGGCATGAAATTGATTCGCGGCGCGGCCGAGGCCGAACATGACAGCACCGACATTTTCACGATCAAAGGCTTCGCCCGCATGGTCGATATCTATTATTGGTGGCTGCTGGGATTGTCGCAAGGCGCACATCAGTATTGGTCGTGGTATATGAGCGACGAATTGAAGACGGAGCGCGCCGCTCTGGTGCGATGGGAGTGCAAATATCAGTACCTGACCGCCGGATTGCGTGCCGCCGGCGAAACCGCGGTGTGGTTTCCGACTTTGAATAACAACTTCAATATTGAACCGCGCGGCATCATCAACCGGCAGAATTCAGCTTTCGCCTTGTGCGCCAATCTGACTCTGGCGCAATTGCCTTACCGGGTATTGGCCGATGCCGCGCTGGAGAAACCCATTCCCGCAACGGTTAAAACCCTGGCCGCGCTGAATGTGCCGATGCTCTCCGAAGCGCAGGCGCAGCGCTTGCGCGACTTCGTCCGGGAAGGCGGCACTCTGGTCGTCAGTGCCGAAACCGGCCTTTATGACGAAAATTTCCATAAGCGCGATAACTTCGTGATCGCCGATCTGATCGGGGCGGATTATGTTGGAAACGAAGGCGCCGGAGCCACCTGGCAGAACGCCGGCGCGCTGGACGGTGTACGGGAGACGGATGAGTTCACGACGGTGCGTCCGCACCCGGATGCGGCGGAGATTCTCGGCTCGCTCGAACGCGACGGCAGATCGCTTCCCGGTCTATTGGTGAACCGTTATGGACAGGGACGGGTGTACTACTGGAGCGGCCACCCGGAAACTGCGATTTATTTTGCCGAATTGAATGGCAATGATTTCGTGCCCCGCGACCCGGATTGGCCGCGGAATCGGGCTGTCGCCGACATGCTGCTGGCGCAGTTGACTCCGGCGGCTCCCGGAGTACAGACCGAAGGCTTGCCCCCCGGCGTGGTGGTGGAGAGCTACGAACACGCATATCATGGATTGGATGGCCTGCAAGTGCACCTGATGAATCTGACGGCGATGGTGACCCCGGACGGGCGTCCGGAAACCCGCAACCTGGTGTATCCGCCGGTGGAAAATGAATTTACCGTACGGATTGCCGATGCCGCGATGGTACAGGGCGTGTATGCGTTCTCTCCGGATTTCCGGGATTTGCGGCGGGTGCCATTTCTGCTTGACGCGGCGGGGATAAGCGTCAGGATTCCGCGATTGGAACACTATCTGGTGCTGTATTTCAGCCGTATATCGGAAGCGGAATTTGCCGAAAAGGTTGAGATTTCGATTTCGGATTGACGCTGAGCTGTTCGGCGCATTCGGGGAGGAAAAAGTTGCGGAAAAGAACGAAAAACTGAATTTTGAGGTTGACAAAGCGTTATTCCGGGTTATATTAGGTGCCATAGAATGTTCCGGCGTAGCTCAGCGGTAGAGTAGGTGGCTGTTAACCACTTGGTCCCTGGTTCGAATCCAGGCGCCGGAGCCATTTTTGTGCTCGCACAAAAATGGCGCAGGCACCTGGATTCGGCGATGCAAAGCATCGCTTTTTTTG
>JAVBQJ010000037.1:0-4000 GCA_031549115.1 Victivallaceae bacterium | reverse complement strand
CGAATTTTGTCCTTTCTTTTGTTGTTAAATTGTTTTCCGTCAGATAGATACAATATAACGCCAAAAGGAGGACTTTTAAAGCGAATCAGTTGCGGAAACTGTTAAAAATAAACACATTAAATGGATTCACTGAATCCACGTGAAAGAAACAAAAGGAGGTTTCTGTGGACGAAAAACGGTTTTCGAGTGTCCGGAGTGTGCAATTGTCGAAAGCGGAGAGAAAAATGAAGGCGGAAAGAAAATTTACACTTATAGAGCTTTTGGTTGTTATTGCTATTATAGCTATTCTTGCGAGTATGCTGTTGCCGGCGTTGTCCAAGGCGCGCGCCGCGGCGCATAGCGCCAAATGCACCAGCAATCTCAAGCAGCACGGGTTGGGGGTGAACATGTATGCCGGAGATTACAACGGCTTTTTCCCGACGCCGCGAAATGCCTGGGGAGCCTATACGATTCTGACCGCCCCGATGACCGGTGGCGGCGGGGAATACGTGCCGCGAACGTTGGGGGACTGCCCCGCGGACAGCACGCGTACGCCGGAGACCAACGACGGTTGGCGGCGCAGCACCGGAGTCTGGCTGACCAACCGCTCCTATGCCTACAATTCGACTGCGGGAAACCCCGTTACTGCGACGCAATTTTTTCCGCCCTACCGGCCCGAAATTTCTCCGAACCCGGTCAAGGACCCCATCATTTTCGATCTTGAAAACGGCAGTGTCGACTCCGAGCCGTTCGCGTACGGTTACGGTTATGTCCAGAATATGTGGAACGCGCCCGGATTGCCGACCAGCCATGCCGGACGCCACAACGGCCGCGCCAATATGGTTTGCGCCGACGGACACGTGGAATCCTACAACATCCTCAATACCACGTATACCAAGTTTTATGAGGACGGGTTCCGCAATCCGGTGTCGAACGGCAATTATGTTACCTATTGAGTTGAACGGGGAAAATAGACGATGAAAATGATATGCTTTAAAGGTTTGTGCTGCATGGTGTTCGGTTTGATGTCCGTGGCGGGATTCGCCCGGGAGATTCCGATGCCGCTGGGGGTGTATTTGAGTTGGGAGATCGCGGTCAACGACGCCAGGCGCAATGACCGGACGCGGGAGGATTGGCTGGACATGCTTTTCGCCGGTTGTGCCGAACGCGGCGTCGACACCGTCTGGATTGTGAATTTTCAGGCGCCGCAGCTGAAGCCGGTGCTGGAGATTGCCGCCAGGCATAATTTGGAGCTGCTGCTCAGTCCGCGGGACGGCAAATTACCCTTTTCGGAGGATGAGATGCGGGAGTTTGTCGCGGATCTCGTTGCGGCGGGAGAGGGTTCCACGGCTTGGGCGGGGTGGATTCTGAGCGATGAACCCACCGAAGAGACCTTTCCGGCGCTGCGCCGGTACAATGAACTGCTGCGCCAGTACGACCCCGGACGCCATACGGCATTGGTGGCGATGTGGCAGCAGGCGTCGGCGATCGCCGGCGCGGTGGGACCCGATGCGGTAGCGGTCGACCTGTATCCGTTTTTCGGGCCCGGCGACCCCAACGGACCGCATACGGACGCGACCAGCCGGGCGTTTTTCACCCGCCATGCCGAAGCGCTGGTGGCGTCGTGCCGCAATACCGATACGGTGCCGTGGATCATGCCGCAATGCTTTGTCGAGGTCTGGGGACCGTACCAATACAATGACGCGGGGGAAGTGGTCGCGCTTCCGGGGTCGTATCTGCATTGGCGTTCGCCCGATACGGCGGAAATGCGGTGGCAGTTTTTTGAGGCGCTGCGGGTGGGAGGGCGTGGAATTTTCTACTTCCAGCTGGGCAGTATCATGGCGGCGAACCCGGAGTCGGCGACCCGCGCATTGGCGGCGGATTTTGCATGGCCCGAGGTGGTGCTGAAAGAGCCGGTCAATGCCGGACCTGCCGGACTGGTGACGCCGGACGGGCGGATGACGCCGCAATTCGACGAACTCGGACGCCTGTACCGGGCGGCGGCGCCGTGGAAGGAGCTGATTACCCGGTGGCAGCCGCAGGAGATGCCGCAACTGGAAGCGCCGTTCACCGGCGCCGGCTTTTTCGACCCGTCCGACGGCGCCGTCTATTGGCTGGTATTGAACAATTCGCTGCGCGAAGAGCGGCAACTGCAAGTGCCCGGATGGGGCTCTGAAACGGCTGCGGATATGCTGACGGGCCGGGTGTTTCCGGTGGATGCGGCGGGCAATCTGGTGTTGAATTTGGCGCCGGGGGAGGGGGCAATTCTCAAACGGCAATAATTGTTTCGAAAATTATATGCCTATTGAGGTGTTTTTTATAGGTGAAAGACTTGTTTCCCGGCCTGGGAGATGCTATAGTCTGGGGAACAAGTTTCAGCTTAAAGAAAAAGGGAAAAATTATGGCGTTTCAGCAGGTATTGGCCTTGAATCAGGACCGTTCGATCCGCTCCGGGGATCCGGAGGCATTGGCGGCCGCGGTGGGGCGCGGAGCGGATCTGCGGATCTATACCAGTTTCCGCTTCAACGAACACATCGACGTGACGAGTTCCAATGCCGAATGGATCGACGAGGTGTCGGATTTTCGCGTCACTTACCGGATCGACGGACGCTGGGTGGCGGGGATCATGAATTTGCGGATGCCGGTGGATCTGGCCGGAGGATTCGGGGCGCGGCCGTCGTGGTCGTTTTTCATGTACAACCAGGATGGCACACAGTCGATTGCGCGGCCGTATCTGGACCGGCTGCCGGCGTTGCCGCCGTGTGGCCCGTGCCCGGCCAATGCGCCGGAGGGGATGGTGAATTATCATCCGACCAGCAATTACGACGACGGCTCGAATGCGCCGTCGAGCAACTTTGTTTATGACTTCGGCGAATATGCGTTTTTCGTCCGCGACAACTGGCGCGAGGTGTATGCGCACGACGAGGATGGCAAGCCGGTATCGGGGAGCCTTGACGCGTTCATGGCGGCATTCCGCTCCGGCTGCGAGATCAAGGCGGCGGTGCGCAATCTGCTGCGGCAGCCGGGGGACCCGGACTATGAATTGTTCGTGCATTGCGGGTCGGGGTATTACTTCACCGAATCGAAGGTGTTCTGGATTACCAGCCAGCCGGCGGTGGTGGTGCGCCCGGCGCTGCCGATGCGTTATGAGAGCGGCAACTGGTCGAGCGGCAATATCCTGCTGCGGACCGACGGCAGGGTGGAATACTGGCGCATGGAACCGCAGACCCTGCAATGGGAGCGTTGCCCCGGCCGCGCCGCCATCCGTTATTTCGTGCGCTGACAAGCTCACTTACTGTTGTTACACGCCTACTCTAACCCCCCACAAGGCTGTGAGCGCGCACGGGAACGCCGCGAAGCGGCGCCGGCGCCTTAGCGCCGCGGCCTCTGCGGCCGTGGAGCAGACGCGAGCGGAAGCACGGCAGTGCTGGAGCGACCGGTCTAAGGATTTGCCGCCCTGACGGCGGCAAGTCCGCGCTAAGCCGAACGGCGCTTGCGTGATCGGGGTGGAAGGGGCGGAGCCCCTGCGTTTGCCGGGGCGCGACTCTCGAAGAGCGCGGCCCCGCGTTTACCGTGGCAATCGCCACACCCGCCGCACCGGCGGCGAACAATAAACCGGAACTGGGAAAAATCACCATGGGCAAAAAACTATACCTCGACATCGATTACAACGATCTGTGCTGGCGTGGCGACGGCGGCAAAGAACAGTTGACACGGATATTCGATAAAATGGCGGCGCACGGTTTTTCCGGCGCGGTGATCGATTGCTTCTGCGAGGGCGACGCTTTTTTCCCGTCGGAGCGCTTCGCGATGTACCGCAACCGCTTCCGCTCGCCCAATATGGACCGGACCGCGGCCCGGCTGCGGGAGTTTCCGGTGCTGGAGTACGCGCTCGGATTGGCGCGGGATCGCGGCTTGCGGCTGCTGCCGTATCTGCGGCTCGGCGACGACGCGTGGGCGCCGGCGCACGGCAACGCGTTTTTCCGGCAGCATCCGGAGTACTTCCTCACCAGCCGTTGCG
>JAVBQJ010000056.1:0-98149 GCA_031549115.1 Victivallaceae bacterium | reverse complement strand
CTCATCCTCCTCAAACCTTTTCAACGTAATTTTTTGCCTCGTTGGGCAAAAAATGGAGGGGTGGAGCGAAAGGAAAAGAGTAATTGGAAATCTGTTGTGGTATTTTTCAGAGCGCGGTGTTATTCGCAGATAATCTCGGCGAAGGCCGCCGGATTCTCGCCGAACATCACTCCGGGCGTCCAGGCCCGGTAACCGGCAAAGCCTGCGCCGTCATTGTCGTTGATGGAGAAAGACCCTCGGAGTCTACTCCCCTCCCCGAGTCCGTTCCAGAAAATCGACTGCGGGAAAAACGCCTCGTAGACGGTAGATTCGCCGTCACGCCGGACCGCCAGTTCCACGGCTTGGGCATATTGTTTGCCGCTCCACGAAACCACCCGCGGCCGGCCGTCGATCCGGGTCAATCCCAATTGAATCAAGGTGTAACGATCCTGGTCGGCCATGAATACATGGAATGCCACCTGGATCAAATCCCCGAACCAGATCCGCTCCGGCTCGTCCGGCGGTTCGACCAGCGCCGCCTTGCGGACCCGCCAGCGGCCATACAGTCCGGCTTCGCTCCAGGCGAAAGCGGCTTCGGCCTCCGGCGCCGCCGCCTGCCGGATATTCTGCCGGTCGTAGCAAGTCAGGTCGGTGATCGTTTCCAGCGTGTCCGGCCAATCACCCAATTCGCCGTCGATGGCAATCCGGCCGGGCTCGACGTAGTCGGCGCGGTATTGCCGGATAGCGAATTTCTCCGCCGCTTCGCGCGGTGTCAGCTTGAATTCTTGAACATACTCGCGCTCCGGCCCTTCCAATCGGACGGTAAAGCTCTGGATCCGGTTCGCCGGCCCCAGTGTCACCGGCAAACGCAAAAGCTGCCGCGTCTGCGGCGCAATCACCGCGGTCTGCGTCCGGCCGTCATCGCAAGAGAAGCTGACGCTGACCTCCCGCATCGAAGCATTGCGGCAATCGGCGGTCGCCATGCCGGTCTCGCCGCTGCTTTTGCCGTATAAATCGTGGTCCAGGTGAACGGTGAATTCCGGCAGCGTTTCGGGAATTACGGCTTCGGTTCCGGTTGCCGGAGCAAACTCGATCACCCGCGCCGCCAGCGCCGGCATCAACACCGTAAATGGCGTAGCATCCGCCGCGATGCTGAAGTGGATTTGCCCGCTTTGCAGGTCTTTTCCGGCCACCGGCCGACCGGCGAGTTCACCCCACTCCGGCGTGACGCTACACAGCTGCTCCTGGCTGGATAAATTGACCAGGACCAGCGCGATTTTGCCGTCATGGAGCCAGTTCGAGCCGATGACCACCGGCAAAGTCACCATTTCCTGGTTGTCCCAGAGCGCGTGAAATTCCGCCGCCGGAGCGATTTCAGGTTCGCGCAGCAGCCGGCCATAGAGCAAATACTCCTTGCCCGCCCGATAGACGGCGAGGATGTCCCGGAGCCAGGCGGCAAATTCCGGCGCGTACTGCCGCAAGTCGCCACGCACCACACCGAGGCCCATACCCGCGACCAGATTGCGGGCGACAAAAGCGCGGGCGATTTCACTGTCGGTCGCACCGGTGGGATCGGCGTAACGGTTGTGCGCCAACCAGGGATCGTAAAGTTTTTCGGCCATGACCCCGTTCAGGAACGCCCGTTCGTGATAGACCGTCTGAAATGCCGGTACGTTGTCGAAGCGGCGCGATCCGTACAGCCAGTTGAGGTCGCAAAGCCCCACATAGCCCTCCGAAAGCTCTTCGCCCATCGTGAAAAAATACGGATACTCCGGCCGAAAGGTTTCCCGCAGGTTCCGGAGGAAAGCGCGCCGCGCGGCCATCGGGTAGCAGCCGCCGCCGACCGGGTGGCCGTGGCGTGTAGAGAAGCACATTTCGCCGCCGGTCGAAGCCAATTCGTCGTAATAAATTCCGCCGTACCCCTCACGCATCAACCGTCCCGTCGCTTCGGTCAACGCCCGCGGCCAGTATTCGGCGGCCATATCCATGGCGCCGCACATGACACTGGAACTCGAAGCATAGACCCCGTTGCTGGCGCTGTCGATAACGATGCTGTCAACCGCGTTGTCGGTGTCAAAACGCAGGCTCTGCCGGTCGAAAAGCCGGGCGCTGAGCCACGGAATATAGTAAATATCCAGCGGCTTGAGCCGTCGCATCGCTTCGATCAGACCGGTGATCGTGGTCACGCCGAAGGGGTGACTCACGCCGAACGGCTGGACGAAATTGCCCATATAGCCCAAAAGGGGGACGCCGAAGTATTCGCGGCTTTGCGCCAGGTCCGCGACCTGGACATCCGCATCCACGTGCATCAGATCGGCCAATTTTTCCGGCGGCAGCGCATTGAAGTCTTCGATGCCGTAGGAGGCATATTCCGGGGAGTACGTTTTTCCCGCCGCCGACCCGTGAGTCAGCATCAGCACCGGTTCATGGAAAAACGGCGCCGTCGAATCATTTTGCTCCAACAGCGGCACCTGGCTCCATGGCTGCTGCAAGGCCCATTGCCGGTAATAGCCGGCGGCATCGAACCAATCGCCACCGAGAAAGCCGAGCTGCACCGGGTAAGGCGCGACGTATTCTTTGGCCGTGCCGGTGTTTTCCGGATAGTGGACGACCGCCAGCTGAAAGGTGCCGTCGTTGATGTTGCGTTCGATTTGCAGCGATTTGCGGTACATCCGGCTGTCGGAGCACTGCAGGTAAAGTCCGCCGCCGTCCCCGTAAAGAAACAGATACTGCATCGACATGTACCAGGTGCCGTAGGTCAGCTCCCGGCTGCCGAAGGTCGACGCCGGGACGGTCATCCCGGTATCCTGCGGATAAAAAACCGTATTTTCCGGCGCACCGGCACGGGTGTAGGAAATATGATCCAACACCGGATAATTGATATCCACCCAGGCGTAGGGCGCGTCGTCGCGCAGGTAACCGGCGAAATCGAAGTCGAACATCGCCTTGCCGGGCACGGCGGTGACGGTCAGCTCCACTTGCAGCGCGTCGGGGCAATCGGGCAACGGAATCCGGTCGTAGCGGATGACCAATTTGCCGGGCGCTGTCTGCAGTGAAATATCACCGCCGCCGGCAATATAAACATTGCGGTTGGTATTCAGATTCCGGAGCCGGGCATTCCACAAATTGGCCTTGCCGCCGGCGATCGTGACGTCATCGGGCAGATTTTCCGGCCGCAACGCCGTCAACGCCACGCCGGTGCCGTAATCGCCCAGCGTCAAATCCGCCCCGGCGTGATGCAAGCCGGCAACATCGCGAACCATTCCGGCGGCATCGTCCCTGACCGTCGCCAGACGGACGTTGCGGCAGCGCAATGTCCCGGTAACATTGTAGTTGAGCAAATAGAACCAGACGGTTTTTATCGGCTGCGGCGGATTCAGCTCGTATTCCCGCGAAACCCACCGGCCGCGTTCTCCGGCTTCAAGTCCGGGCATGATGTTGTAGGCGACGCTGCCATCCTGAAAAACCGTGACCAGGCAGAATGCCGGCATTGCATCCTTGCCGAACCGCGCATCGGAGTCCAGATAGAGTTCGCCGCTGAATTTCAACGGTTGCGCGACACTCTGGTTGAGTGAAATATCCGCGGTGCGCACACCGCGCCGCCGCCCGTCGGGGTTGTTGACTTCGACCTGGAACTCCGCGCCGGTTTTCGTCTGTGCCGAATACCGTTTCGCCTCCCCGACGATATCGTTGTCCGCCTCCATCCAGCCGTCGAACGAACCGGACAACAGATCGACCGCCGGATTCCAATCGACCGCCGGCGCGCCGAACACCGCGCACGCGAGAATCAGAATTGCAACCGCTGAAAGTTTTTTCCGCATCGCCGGTACCCCAGTTCTTATTCCCAGGGAACCCAGTACGAGTACGGCACCGAACCGGGGCTGGTCGAAAATATGGTTTCCGGTGCCATCGGATTGCGCCCGGCATGACCATCGGCGAAGCCGACGTTATAACGGCCCTGGCCGTGGCGATTGGTTTCATTGGCGACATTGCCGCCGTAGACGGCGAAAATTCCGTCGATATCGAGAATGATCATTTTCCCGCCGGGATTGTTGACAGCGGAAATCGGATAGCCCCAGTTATAACCGAGCTTCGCCCAATCGGGCTGCCCGCTGGCTGCTTTAACCGTGGCCATGAGCATATTGTAGGCATAACTCAACCCCTGCAGGCCCCAATTGATCGAGTTGCCGGAGTCGCCCTTCATATAGGGATTGGAGTCCGCCGGACATTGGAACATCGGGACGTTGGTGTCCTGCTCGACCAGGTCCATGCCGATGCCGTAATCCTTCATGCTGGCTCCGAGGTATTGGGCCAGGAACGTCGTCCAGGCGCCGCCGTTGTAGACCGGATACCCCATTGCCCGCGGCAGGCAGTCGCTGCTGTCGTTGGCGTACAGGACTGTCGCCACCCCCATTTGTTTGACATTGCTGAGGCAACTGGCCGTTTGCGCACTGCGCCGGGCAGCGGACAATGCCGGAAGCAACATCGAAGCAAGAATGGCAATGATCGCGATCACAACCAACAATTCAATCAATGTGAATTGCTTTTTCATGACACACCCTCCTGTTTTTTGATATTTACCGATGCAAAATCTTTGAGCTGTGATTATTATACTGTATTTTCCATTCCATCACAATAGTCGGTTGCTGCTTTTAATTCATAAAAACTGTTTTTGAATGTTCGCCGCCGGCTCGAACCGTTCACTCCGCAGCAGGATCGAGAAAAACTTCGGCATCGCCGGCGCGGTGATTGCGCGTACTCTGTTCGCGTTGTTTGGCGCGCCAGGTGGCGAAGCTTGATGGAGAAGAAAACCCCAGAATTTCGGCAATCTCTTTTTGCTTGAAGCCGGCGCGTTCGGATTCCAGAACGGTTTGCAGCCGGATGCGGTTGATATACTCCTTGACGCTGCATTGATAGTGGGCGCGAAATAGCTTCATGAAGTGAAATTCACTGTAATTGACCATTTGCGCGAGCTTGCGGATGGAATCGCACCGTCCTTTGGTCATCTGCAAATGGCGCGCGATGGTTTCAATATGGTAAACCTGCTCCGTCTTGTGCTTGCTCCATTGCGAATGGCAGCGGTAAATCTCCTGCGTAACGATCTCCTGCAGCAACACCGCGAAGCAGTTGCACAGCCGGATCCGCGCCAGCTCCGGCGGCAGCAGCGGCTCCAGAGCCTGATCCCAGCACTTGTACAGCAATGCCGAGAGCTCGACGCTGTCGATCGCCAGGCTGTGCAGCATCTGCACTTTGGCGTTGGGCAACACCCGGTGCAGCACTGCCGCGCATCTGCCATTGAAATCGTAGCAGACCCAAAGCACCATCCGCTCCTCGTCCGACGGCGCAAAGCCGAAATCATGCGGTTCGTAACAATCCAGAAAAAACAGCTCCAGGCCCGTTCCGCGATAAAGCCGCTCCTGAAAGCAGTAGTTGCCGGAGCCGCTCAACACCATAAACACCTCGCGGTACGGATGGCGGTCGCGCCGGACCTCGGCCAAATGCAGCCGCAGGGCTTCGGCCCCCAGCTCCGGCAGCTCCGGCGGCATGGAGCCGAACATCAGCTTCCATTCGCTCTGACGGCACAGCGCGGCGGTCAGAATTTCCTGAATTTCGGTGGTAAACATGCTACTATCCTTCCAACTCTCAGGGAAGACGGAAAAGGCACCGGGCAAATAATGAAAGTCAGTGGCAGCGGGACCGGAACAATTCACCGGCGTGGTAGCTGCTGCGCACCAACGGCCCCGAAGCCACCAACTCGAAACCGATCTCGTGCGCATAGGCGCCCCACGCGTCGAATTGCGCCGGCTCGACGTAACGCGCCAACGGGTGATGCGTATTCGACGGCGGCAGGTACTGCCCGATGGTCAGGATCGTCACCCCGGCGGCGCGCAGATCGCGCAGCGTCTGCTCCACCTCGGCATCGGTTTCCCCCAATCCGACCATGATCCCGGACTTCACCGGCACCACGCCGGCGCCCAGCTTCGCCGCATTCGCCAGCACCGCCAGCGTCCGCCGGTAAGTGGCTTTGGAGCGCACAATATCGGACAGGCGTTCCACGGTTTCGATGTTGTGATTGAACACCGTCGGGCGCGCGTCGATCACGATCCGCAGATATTCGATTTCGCCTTTGAAGTCGGGCGTCAATACTTCGATGCCAAGGTCGGCATCGAGGGCCCGCAGCGCCTCAATCGTCCGCGCGAAGTGCCCCGCGCCGCCGTCGGGCAGGTCGTCGCGGGTCACGCTGGTGACCACCACATATTTCAGATTCAATTTGCGCGCCGCTTCGGCGATGCGTTCGGGTTCGTCCGTCTCCAACGGCTCCGGCTGCGCGGTATGCGGGACCGCGCAGAAGCGGCAGTCGCGGGTACAGCTCGCACCCATGATCATGAAGGTCGCGGTACGGTGATGGAAACACTCGGCCTGATTCGGGCATTGCGCGCCGGAGCACACGGTATTCAACCGCAAACCGGCCAGGAGCGCATTGACCTCTTCGCGCACCGGGCCCGGATTGACCTTGACCCGGATCCACGGCGGCAGCTTCGGACGGTTCGGCGTCATCGCGTCACCCGTCGCAGCGCGAAACGATCGCACTGATGTTGCTGCCGCCGAAGGCGAAACTGTTGCTCAGCGCGTGTTTGATATCCACCCCTTCGCGGGTGGTGCGCACCAGATCCGCCCAGGCGAATTCCGGTTCGGGATTTTCCAGATTGCGCGTCCCCGACACAAACCGGTGCTCCAGCATCAGCGATGAGAAGATGATCTCCACCGCACCGGTGGCGCCGATCAGATGGCCGGTCTGGGATTTGGTCGAGTTGATCGCGGCGTGGCCGCCGAACACCGCCTGCAGCGCCGCCAATTCGATCGGATCGCCGACCTTGGTCGCGGTCCCGTGGGTATTCACGTAGCCGATCGCCTCCGGCGCCAGGCCCGCATCGGCCAGCGCCAGATGGATCACATCGGTTCCGGCGGCGACATCCGGCACCACCATGTCTTTGGCATTGCTGTTGGCGCCGAATCCGCTCATCCGCGAAATCGGCCGGACCTTGCGTGTTTCCACACTGCGGCGCGACTCCAGCACCACGTAACCGGCACCCTCGCCGAGCACGAAACCGTCGCGGTCGCGGTCGAACGGACGGCTGGCCTGATCGGGAGCGTGATTGTAATTCTTTGACAGCGCCCGGCTGGCGGTGAAGCCGAGGCACTGAACCCAGTCGAGGGTTTCGGCGCCGCCGGCGACGACGATATCATAGAGGCCGCTTTGAATCAGGCGGCTGGCCACCATGATCGCCAGGGCACCGGAGGAACACGCGGCGCTGACGTCGTAGCTTTCGCCGGTGAACCCGAAAATGAGACTCAGCATCGACACCGCCGACGAGGGCATCACCCGGGGAACCACGTACGGAGAAACGTAACGCAGATTGTGGTTGTGGTCGAGGTAGCCCTGGGCATTCTGATGCACTTCGTCGAAGTAGCTGCCGGCGACGCCGCCGATGACCGCGATCCGCCGTTCCCGCACCTCTTCGAGCGGGATTCCGGCCTCCGCCAGCGCTTCGGACACGGCGATGATCGACGACACGCCGTTCGGCGGGCAGAAGCGCAACTGTTTGCGATCCAGCAACGGAGTGGACAACTCTTCCGGAATGCGCCCACCCACCTGGCTGTCCAATTGCTTCTCCACGAACGCCGGGACGGTGACGATACCGCTCCTGCCCGAACGCAGCCCGTCCACATTGGCGGCCAAGCCGACCCCCAGCGGAGTCACCAGACCGCGGCCGGTAATAAATACTTCATGCATTGGCGATTCATCCTGTTGCTTGGTAATTTTCCTGCTTTATTCGGGTAATATAATCCCCGGCTCCCCTTTTTGCAACCCCCGGATCAAAGAATCCACCAGATCAAAATCACGAATGACACCAGCGCCGTCGGAATCCCGTAACGGGCGAAATCGCGAAACCGCAGCACCACCCCGTAGTTCCCGGCCGTCTGCACCACAATCAACGCGGTGACGCTGCCGATCATCAGCAGGTTTCCGGCGAAGGTATTCGCCAGCGCCAGCGAACAGGCCAATTCCGGGTGGCCGGGCAGCTCCGTCATCCCGGTCAGCAGCAGCACCGCGGCCGCGTTGCTAATCAGATTGCTCAGGACTCCGGCCACCAGCACCAGCGTCAACGGCGCATTCAGGTCCAACTGCCACGACTCCAGATAACGCGCCAGCGTGTGATTCCACCCCTGCGCCTGAAACGCGCCGATCACCACAAACAGCGAGATGAACAGCAGCAGCACTTGTAAATCCACCCCCGCCAGCACCCGGCGGCTCTCCAGCCGGCGGCTGCACAACAACAGCGCCGCCGCGCTCAACGCCACCAGATAATACGGCAGCGACGTGAAGCACAGCAATATCGTCACCGTCGCCAGCGCGCCGATCCCTTTGGTCGCGCGCCACAGCCGGAACGGCATTTCGTCAAAACTCTGCGGCATCATCCCGGCGTCGAGCTGCATATACCAGTGGCCGCGGGTCACCAGCAGTACGATCACATAGGCCGCCGCCAGCGACAACGCCACCGGCACGGCGGCAAAGCGCACGTAAGCGCCGAAATCCAGATGGGCGACCGTCGCGATCACCACGTTTTGCGCGTTGCCGAGCGTAGTGAAGGCACAGCCGATATTGCAGGCGATAATCAACGCCGCCAGAAACGGCACCGGATTCAGCCCTTTCCGCCGCAGCCCGGCGATCACCACCGGTGTGAACGCCAATCCGATCACACTGTTGCTCAATATCGCCGAAAGCCCCCCGGCGGCCACCATCATCACCGCCAGCACCACGGTCGGCCGATCCAGGTACGTGGCGATCAGCTCCGCGACCTTGCCGTAAAAGCCGGCATGGTGCAGCTGCGACGCGATCACCATCAGCGAAAACATCATCAATACCGCCGGGAAGCTGACCGACGTCACCGCTTCCGGCAGCGTGATCGCCCCGGTCGCCAGCATCGCCACCGCGCCGACGAACGCGATGCCGGTACGGTCGAGCCGCAAACCGGCAATCGACCCCACCGCCAATCCGGAATAGGTCAAAATAAACAGAACCAAAGTCAATTTCGGCATTATTCCTCCATAATCGTTTCGTAACTATACCACATTCCGGCAAAATAGCAACCCGGACTTGCATTCGGGCGCAACCGCCTCTATATTGAACGGTTCAACAAGTGAGGAATCCGTGATGAGTCGATTGTTATTCGTGTCGGCCTGCGTCTGGCTGGCCGCGTTCGCCGCCGCCGGAGCGCGGGTGATTTCGCTGTCGCCGGCGTTGACGGAAATCATCTGCGCGCTCGGCGCCCAAAAGCAACTGGTCGGGCGCTCCAGCGCCTGCGATTATCCGGCGGAGGTGCGCACGCTGCCGGTATGCGGCAACTTCGCTCAGCCGGTATTCGAGCGCATCGTCGCGCTGGACCCGGACATGATCGTCGCCGACATCTTTCAGGACGCCAATGTGGTGAAAGGCTTTCGCGATCTCGGCATCCGGGTCGAAGTGCTGCCGTTGCTCAAACTGGCCGACTACCCCGCCGCCGTCGCCCGCCTGGGCGAACTGCTCGACGTCCCGGAGGCCGCAACCGCGTTGCGGACGGCATTCGACCACGATTATGAGGAACTCAAAAACAACCGTCCCGCCGCGCCCCCGAAAACGCTGGTGCTGGTCTGGGAGCTGCCGTTCATCACCTTCGGCAATCAGGTGTTCCTGAATGAATACCTGGAGTTGGCCGGAGGCGTCAATCTGGCCGCGAAGCAGGATGCGGGCTACTTCACATGCACCAACGAATGGGCGTTGCTGTCGTCGCCGGAGGTGATTCTGTCGCTGGTCGAGCCCACCGCCGAAGCCGGCGCCTGGCAGGCCCCCGACGGCTGGGAAGAGGTTCCGGCCGTGGTCAACCACCGCGCATTCAAGGTTCCTGACGACGGCAGGATCAGCCGCCTCGGACCGCGCTGGGCCGACGGCGTCCGGGCTCTGCGGCAACTGCTGACCGCCGGGCAAAAATGAAGATATTCCACCAGTGGAATGGCGACGGCCGCCGGATCGCCGTGGCCCGGATTGCCGACTGGCAGCAGGAGCTGTTCGGCGAAGAAATGCAATACGGCAATTCGCTCAGCGGCCGCCGCCGCGATGAATTCATCGCCGGCCGGTCGCTGGCGCGGGCATTATTAAAGCAGGCCGGTATCGCACCTGTGGCGCTGCCGCGCCGCGCCGACGGCGTCACCGTATGGCCGGAGGGGTTTTACGGCTCCATCAGCCACTCGAAGCAGTGGGTCGCCGCCGCCGTCTCCCATGCCCCGGTCGGCATCGACCTCGAACATATCGACCGGGTGCGCCCGGCGCTTCTGGCGCGCATCGCCACCCCGGCGGAGTTGCGGCGGTTGGATGGCTGCGACGCCATTCACCGCGCCATTGTGTTTTCCGCCAAGGAGGCCTACTACAAGCTGCAATACCCCGAGACCGGGAAGCAGTTGGGCTTTCTCGACGCGGAGGTGACAAGTGAAGATGACGGCAATATCGCCATCGCCGACGCCAGGGGGGGCTGGCGCCGGATCGATGACGATTTATTGCTGACCGCGGTATGGTATGAAGTCAACTAATTCTGTTGCCAGGCTTTTTCGCCGGCTTCGTCGATATCGAGGACCGACGCCAGCAACAGCTGGGTGGAAAGCCGCAGGTTTTCCAGGTCCACGCGCTCCGGGACATCTCCCGGCAAATGGTATTCCGCATCCTCGTACGGGAACGAACCGATGTTGGAAATCGTGCGCCGGTAACCGGCATGAATGAAGCTGCCGTCGTCGTCGTTGACCGACTCCTTGAAGCCGGTACCGACCTGCAATGGCAGCTTATACTTTCCGGCCTCGGCGACGACGAAGTCGGCCAGGACCTTCCCCTCATCGGTGCTGTATAGCACGATATGGGTTTTCAGCCCCGCCGCAATCGCCGCGTCGGATTTGCCGCAGATGGAATCCAGATTGAACGCCGCGATGATCCGGTCGCCGCGCGCCCGGGCGGCATTCGCAGCGGTGGCGCTGTGCCACGGCGTGTGCTCCTCGTTGCAGAACAAGACCCGGATGGTGCGTTGTCGCGGCAATGCGGACAAAACCCGCACCAGCTCCATATTCGCCACCGTGCCCACCGCGTTGTCGTGGGCGCCTGGCGAATTGATCCAGCTCATCGAATCCTTGTGCGAAATCAGTTGAATGATCTCATCGGCGTGCGTGGTCCCCGGCAGTGTGACTTCGATGTTGTGCGCGTCGTACCACGGGTCGCCCTCGCGCGGCGCGTCGTACCAGTGATGCAGCGGCTTGGCGCTGTTGCAGCGGAACGCCCGGACCCGGTTGGCGATCACCTCCACCGCGGCGAATTTCCGCATTTCCGCGGCGATGAAGTCATCGGCCTCGTCCAGCGAATTCTTCTCATGCCACGGCCGCGTGTACGATACCGTACGGAACGACAACGGATCGCGGCAAAGATAAAAAAGATCATGCCGCAACCGCTCCACCGAGACCTCATTCAACACACCGGGATTCTTCATTCCGCGACTCTCCCCACCAGCTTCATTTTTCGTTATGATCCATTTCCACCCATGGCGTCGAGAGTATCGCGCGGTCCAGCGTCACCACGTTGAGCCAGCAGGCCGTGGTTCCCGGCGGGAGCTCCGCCTCCGCCGCGCCCGCGCCGGTGAGCGCCGCCGGCGCCGTCTGCCACCCGGAATCCGCGCCCGTGGAATAAATCAATTCCGCCCGCTCCAACTCGAAGCCATCTTCCCATTGGGCGCTAAATTTATCACCGGAAACACCATAATGCAAGAGCTGCGGCCACACACCTTCGCCTTTCAGCATCCAATCGGCGAAAATTCGCACCTCCGGCGCCATCCCGAAGCGGTGGCAATGGATCAATTCCCGGTACAGCGACCGATAAACCGGCCCGCCCGGGAGCATGGTGCTCTTTTCCCACGCCGAAACATGAAACGCCGGATCGGCGGCGCCGTTGACGAACAGGATCGGAATCGTGACGTAAGGTAGCCAGCGCTCCGGGTCCCACAGCTCCATCCACTGGTCGATCCGCTCAACCGGGGTATCTCCGTACAGCGCGCGCAGCTCCCGGATGTAACCGCAGCCGTAGACCGGCGCGGCGAAGCGGAAGCGTTCGTCCAGCGCGGCGGCGACGCAGGTCACCACGCCGCCCCACGAAATCCCGGTGATGCCGATGCGGTCGCTGTCGACCTCGGGCAACGAACGGAGCAGCGAATTGGCCAGAACCGCCGCCGCCCCCGCATGATACGGCCAGCGGTCGGTAAGCGGCCGGTCGATGGCGAAGATATCGTCGCCGGGGCCCGCCTGGCGGTCATGGCCGCGCCGGATACCGGCCCCTTCGAAGGAGGCGGTCGGGATGCACCCGCCGGTATCCATCGCGATCGCGACATAGCCGCGGCGGTTCCAGTAGGCGACCCAGTCGGCGAAGGCCGAACCGCCGCCGCCGTGTACCAGTACCATCGCCGGCAAGGGCCCGGCGGCGTTTTTCGGAATGCCGAGCCACGCGAACACCCGGGTGGGGCGCCCTTCGAAAGCCACCCCCTCATAGAAGATCGGCCGCACCGAAGCCGGGACCGGGAAGTCGAAGGTCATATCATCGGCGGCATACACCGCCGGCGGCTCTCGCCACTCCTCCAACTGCCACGGCACCTCGGCGGCAACGGCGCAGCATCCGATCCACAAGCCCAACACCAGCAGCAATCGACGGCTCTTGCTCATTTGTCCACCGCCACCACGCCGGCGTCGGCCGGAGCGATCAAAAAGAGGCGCATTTCCGACACCGGAACGGTGAAGCGCAGGATCGATCCGTCGATCTGATAATCGCCGGGCGTATCGAGACACTGAACCGCCAGTTCCCGGGCCGGGAAGAAGTCCTTCACATCCACTTCGATCTGCTGCGGTCCCTGGTAACGCAGATTGCTCGCCACCAGCATCGCCCGGTCGTCGCCGATCCAGTACGAAATCAGCGCGCCGTCCTGCGAAAGCCGCTCCAGCTCCGGCTGCGCCTCCCAATACGGGTGGAATACGCCGTTGGCGCGGTTGAAGTGGTCGAAGTACACCGTCTGCAGATCGGCGAATTCAAAGCTCGAAACCCCGTGCAGCAGGCCCCACGGCAACGCCCGGGTGCATTCCCAATTGTCGAAGTAAAGCACCGGCAGGAACAGGCCGCGAAAACCGTACGGCGCGCCGGAGTAGTTGATCAGCATCTTTTCCGGCTCCAGCAGATAACCGGTACGGTAACGCGCCAATTGTTCGCCTTCGAAGAAAAAGTCGGACAGCGCCAGCGTCGAAATCGACAACCCGCCCCCGGTGTGCGCCCACAGCGGAAAGTTGCTGCCGGCGTCGTTGAGAATGCCGCGCAGCCGTTTCAGATACGCCCGCTGCCCGAGCACCCGCCCGGAGGTGTAATCCCCCTCCCAGGAGGCGTTCAGCCGGTCGTCGCAGGCGTGCGACGGATTGGAGCAGTCAAACGGATGAGTGGGACCGTCCAGGTAGACCGCGTCGATACCGCCCTCTTCGACCAACTTCCGGACCCCGTCGAGCATCAATGCTCCGGCGGCGCCGCGAAAACACATCACCCGGCACGGAATATCCTTGCCCGGATCGTAAGCGCGCTTGGACCAGGGACGTTCGGGCGGCGCGATCCATTCGCTGCGGTACCATTCGTAGCCGGGGGAATTTTCCGCCAGCACCTGCGAAAAGTACAGATAGAAGCGCTTGCCTTTGGTATGCGCTTCACCGACCCGGCGCTGCACCTCGGGCATTTTCGCCAGATCCGGGTAGCCCTGGTAATCCGACCAGTTTTCAAACCACAGCTCCAGCTGGTTCTTGTCCGGCGGGATGAAATCGTTGCGCACCGGCGTCGGCAGCAGGAAAAACTGGAACACCTGCTCCGGATCGGTCACCTGTCCCGGCGCCGTCACCAGCCGCAGCACCAGCTCCGCCGCACCATCCTTCGCCGCCAGCAGTTCGACCTGCCGTCCGTCCGACGGCGAAAAGAACAGTTTGCGGTCGAAGTCGAAAAACAACCCGGCATGGACATCGCCGACCCACATCTCCCCGGCGTTGCCGACGTAGCCGAAGCCGCCCGGCTCCACCAGTGTCTGGGCGCTGCCGCGATGCACGAAACGCGCCCACTTTTCATTCAACGGGATACGGATCTCCAACTGCGAGAGTTCGGTGGCCGCCACGCCGTCGAGGCGCAAGCGGATGATGGTGAAGCCATCGTATTCGACCCGGGTCCGGACTTCGATTCCGGGCTTGTCTTCCGACTTCAGCAGCACCCACGGCCCCTGCCCGGTCATCCCGGCGCGGGCATTGACCGGCAACACTTTGCCGCCGGCTTCGGCCCGGATCGTCACCGGCGCCGCCAATACGGACTCTTCGCCGACCCGGATCGTCTGCGGCAGCATGCCGCCGTCGCCGAAACCGATGGTGGTGAGGACGCCCGCGATATCGCCGCCATGCACTTGCAGCGGCGCCCAGGGGCGCGAAACTTTCTCATCCAGATAGGCGATTCCGGCGTCGCTGTCCGCCCATTCCGGGCGCGGAGGAACCACCCCGGAAACCGTCGCCACCACGGCGCCGTCGATTTTGGCCTCGGCGCGTACCGCCGCGCCTTCGGGCCGGTCGCACGCCAGCCGGACCACGGTGCTCCGGATCGGCGAAAGCGCCACCGGCGCACTGGCGCTCTCGTCATCCAGCGTCACGGAGACTAGCTGCGAGGCTTTGCCGGCCGGGAATTGTGCCACGACCGCACGCTGCAGGGGATAATATTCAATGGTGCCGGTGGCCGCCTTTTTGACCTCGGCGGCAGCGGCCGCTTTCACCGGCGGTGCCGTCTCCACGGCTTCCAAGGTACGCTCTTTCTGCAGCCCTTCCGGCAGCAGTTGCGCGGTGGCAAAGGGGGTCGGCACATAGGAGCCCCACCCCGGCAAGCTCCAGCCGTAGCGGCCGGAACGGTAAAAACGGAACGCGTTGAAGTGCACCACCTGCGGCCCCGGCTCCAATCCGGCCGAAGCCAGCGGAATCGCCAGAAACGCGCTCCACCCGTCCGCATTTTCCCGGACTTCGCCGGTAAACTTCGGTTCGGGAAGCGCCGTCTCGTCGTAGCGGCGGCCGATGCTGCCGGCACGGTTGCAGCCGAATTGATGGAAGTGCTCGACGCTCCCGAGTTCGCTGAAAGCGCCCTCGTAACCGCCGAATTGCAGCTTGGCGCCTTCGAGGTTGCCGGTGCCGAGGTCGATTTCGATGGACTCATCCAGCGTCAGGTCCTCGGTCGGACCGCGCCGGAAGGCGCGGCCGTCCGAACCGGTATCCCGGCAGTGCGCCAATACGAACAGCGTGTCGCCGTCATATTGCAGCAGGATTTCGGTCGCTTCGGGAATCACCGGAGCGCCGCCCGGTGCCACCAGCTTGCCGAGCCGCGCCGCGCCGTCCCAGGAGGACGCCTCGAACGGGTCGCCGCTGCGCAGCCGCTCCGCGACGGCGGCATCGCAATAGGGAATATTCACGACTTTACCTTTTTCTTCCGCCATTGCCGCCAGGGCGCCCGCGAGGAGCGCCAGGCACAACAACCGGCCGCAAATGATCGGAAACCGTTTCATTCGTTGAAATCCTTATCGCCTTCCTGCAGCATTTCCTGACGGGGACGGACCACAACGTGCCCATCCGAATAAACCATACTGGAGCCTTCCCGCGGATGCCGGACACCGATGGCATGTGGCGAAGGGTGAAGGGCGTCCTGAATCGGGTAGACAGAACAATACGAGACACTTTCCACGATAATAACCTTGCCGGCCAGATTCTGATCATCCAGATTCACATCGGCAAACCTTACACAGTAGCCGATACCGGGAAGCCAGTGAGAAACTACGGTCTTGCCGTATAGAACGCTGAAGATCGTTGCGGGATCGGTGGTATACATCGGACAAAGGAAGAGATCCTTCGGCGCATCGTAGAGTATCGTCAGGCCGGAAGCCCAGCTCCATTCCGAGGGTTCGCCGTAACTGGCCAGATATGCCGTGCCGGGAAATGTGCCGCCGACCCGGGGTGGCTGCGAGCTGTTGTCGTTGCCGTACATGAACGTATAAAGGCCGATCTGCTTCATATTCGAGATGCACTTGGCCTGTTGCGCGGCGGCGCGGGCCTTGGACAATGCCGGCAAAAGCATACTGGCGAGAATGGCTATGATAGCGATCACGACCAGCAATTCTATCAGCGTAAAACTTCTTTTCATCATGTTTTCCTTTTTATTATGGAGTTTTCGTTGAACTACCCGCAAACATCATTTCCGTACTACCGAATTACAACCCTACCTCCGTCGAAAAATTGTTATTGCCGGTCAATCCGGCATCGACCGCAACTTCACGGGCCGCCGCGACAATACGCGCGAGCGCCCCCCGCTCCAACTTCGACCAACTGTAAAAACTTGCTTCGTGCCCGCGCCGCCCCGCCGGATGCTCGAACGCCCGCCGGGTCGGCACATAACCGACGTACTGGTTGACGCAGTGCACCGGGAACAACCGGTGCTGCGGGAACGCCAGCTTGAGCGCCAGCTGCCCCTCGACAAAAGGCTCGCCCGGCAGTCCGACCAACGCGTCGTCGCCGATCCGGAATACCGATATCTCGTAATCCAGCTTTTTGCGGCGCCGTATTTCCTCGATGGTCCCGGCCTGGTTGGCCGCGAGAAACCACTCCAATTTGACCTTGACGCCGGGGATGTCCCAATCCGGCTCCGGATGCCGGGCATAATATTCCAACCGGTCGCCGAGCTCCGCCGCCTCGGGCTCGCGGAATTCCAACGGCAGAATCCGGCTCGCAACCCGCAATTCGCCGCCGTCGCGCCATTCGCCCTGCTGCAAAATCCGTTCCGACGCCTTCGCCAGCGCCGCGCCCATGCGACGGTGATCGCTGCCGAAGTCCGGATCGAATACACTCCACGGATTCAGATTGCCGCAGCAGCCGTTGACCACCAGCGCGGCGGCGCCGGGCACCATCGCCTGCTCCATCCGGCAGCTCCAATCTCCCGGCCAATCGCCGGAGATCGCCTTGGCCGGATAAACGCAGACCGGGTGGCAGGTATGATGCAGCAGCATGCCGACCAACCGCTCTTCGCGGTTGCGGAAAGCGATCACGCCGACCTCCGGGTCCACCGGTCCTTCGACCATCCGCAGCCGCGGTTCGCGGCCGTCGCTCCAGTCCGGCCCGGGCATGAAAATGCCGTTATCGAAATCGACGGCGCGGCGGTTGAAGCAGAAGCGCCCTTCCAGCGCCCGCCCGGACAATTGCGATACGGGTTCCAGCCGCGCGGCGACCGCCGGGACGGCATCGATCACCCGCTCCAACACCATTTCAGTATACCGCTGCTCGGCGCCGAGCATCCACTCGCATTCCTCCGGCACCGGCACCGACTTATCCAACATGAAGTGACCGAGCGCCGGCGCGGTGTGATTTTGCACCACGTGAATCATCACCGCGGCTTCTTCGCAACCGAGGATTCCGGCGATCGCCCGGCGCAGCCGCCGGCACGATTCGTCGTCGGCGATGGTGAGGTCCAGTGACACCACGCACATCCGCCGCGCTTCCTCTTCCAGGATCATAATCCGGGCGAACAGCGCTTCGAGCAATTGCTCCGCCCAGCGCAATACCCCGAGATCGCCGGAGAGCTGCGTCTGAAAATCCGGCGTAATCTCAACCTTCCCCGTCGCACATCGCATGACTTTCCCCATTGTGTTGCATCAGAAATTGTATTACATAATCAATTATACAACATTTTCTCACAAAAGTCAATAGCCCCTATGAAAAAATCTGTAAATATTTGCCCTCAAGGGTTGACTTGAACAAAAATATGTTGTATAATATATAACAAAGGAAGCCCGTTCATGAAAGATCAGAAGCAATATCTGCGTATCGCCATCCGCAATGGCCTGGCGGCAAGCACCCGCCCGTTGAACAGCAAATTGAAGAGCGAAGACGCCCTGGTGGAAGCACTCGGCGTCAGCCGCCGGTATCTGCGCGAAATATTCTGTGAATTGACCTTATCCGGCCATTTGCGCCGCCGCCGCCCCTGCGGGACCTTTCTGGTGCAACGGCCGGAGCCGATACCGGACGCCGAAACGCCCGACGAGCTGCCGCCGCATATGCGGATGATTTCGTCGGAGCTGTTGTTCGACTCCGCGCCGACCGGAGGCGCCGGCATACCCGCCGTCGGCACCCTGACGCTGCAATTCTGGGGGTTGAGCTCCGACTTCGGCACCACCCACCAGTTGATCCAGGCCGGAATGCTGCAAGAAGCGGAAGCTCGGCAGGTGACGCTGAGCTTCCATCCGCTGGAGCTGCTGCCGGACATGCCGCTGCCCCAGGAGGAGATCGCCCAGCAATTGCGCCACTCTCCGGCCGACGCCTTTCTGGTGCCGAGCGACTGGCGCGGCTTCTTCCTGGAATGCCTCGGCAACGATCCGCGCCCGGTGGTGTATCTGGATTGCGGTTCGCTGCTGCACGAAGGCGAAATTGTGGTCGCCAGCGATTCCTTGCGGGCGCTGGAACTGGCGACGGAGCTCTTCCTCGCCCAGGGCATGCGCCACCTGGCGATCGTCGCGCTGGACGAGCAGCGCCAGATCGCCCCCGGCTATCTGGTGCGGCTGGAGCACGCCTGCCGGGGCATTCTCTCCGGCAAGCCGCTGTGCTCGCTGCGCTTCCTGTCGATGCAGTTGAACCCGAAAGCCATCGCCGACGCCGCCTGCCGCCTCTTCGACGGCAACCGCCCCGACGCGGTATTCATCAACGACGATTATCTGCTGCCGATCCTGGTCAACGAATGGAAGCGGCGCAATCTGGTGCCCGGCCGCGACCTCGGCGTCATCACCCTGAGCAATCAGGGCGTCCCCCTCCCCGGCGCCTACCATTGGAGTTCCATGAATTTCAACCCCGGCGAGCTGGGGCGCCGCTGTGTGGTCGAAGCCATCCTGCGCGCCCGCAAGGAGGTCGCGGGGCCGGTCCGGGTACTGCAAACTCCGGTATGGCTGCCCGGCGACACCCATACCGGAGCCAAATAGCCTCAGTCCGCGATGGCGGCATAACGACGCAGCTTCCAGCCGCCGGTCAGACCGGAATCGGCCCGGTACGCCTCCAGCTGATTGGCGAGCGTATTGCGTACCCGCAGCCGCAACCGGCCCGCGCCGCCGGACGGAAGCGTCCAGCGGTATGGACTCCAGAAACGCAATCCGAGCTCTACGCCATTCCACTCCGCTTCGGCGACGCATTCGACCCGGGGCAAAAACAGCTCCCACGCTTCGTTATCCTCCGGCACGGCAAATTCGCACTCATAGGTGGCGCCGCCGGAATAAAACGGCTGCCCCTGTTCCGCCCAGGAACGGCCGGTATGCAATTCGCTCCGCCGCCGCGACAACGTCACCTCCGCATACATCGGAATCTGCAATTCATAGAGATACTGCCACCGCGACGCCACCGGCGGCCCCGCCACCCCGATGGCCGCATCGAATTCACCCGACAGATACTGCAACGCGAAAGCCGACTGCGGCGCGGCATCCTGCTTCGTCCACCGCAACACATGCTCTCCGGCGGCTCCGGCGCCGGCCAATCGGTAAATCCGGTACGCATCGTCGAACACCGTTCCCGTGCCGAACGCCTGCAACGCCACGCCGTCGCAGGCGAATGTCCCCATAGCCGGCGCCTCCGGCAGCCACCACTCCGGGTCCGGAATCGCTTCGGCATTCCGCCAACGGAATTCCAATGCCGTCTCGGCGGCATCGGCACCGACAGCCTTTCCATCCGGCGTCGTCCAGCGGCAGAGCGGAATCCGGTTCGGGGCATCCCAGGAAACCTTCGCCGTCTCCGGCAAAGCGATTTCGGCAGCCACCCGCTCCGGCGATCGGAAGCACTCCTCCCACGGCGTCCACCAGGCGATTTCGCCCGGCTCCAACGTCACCGCAAATTCCCGCCCCTGCCAATGCAGCGTCCCGGTAATCGGCACATCATCCTCAATATTGCCCAGCAACAGGATCGCGCCCTCATCGCAGCACCGGCGCATGAAGTGCGGCCGCCCGGAGCCCTCCCAGCGGCAATCGGTCACCGGCGGCAGCAAATTCAACTCTTCGACTTCGAGAATCCGGGCACCACTCCGGGCGATATTGGCATATTGTTCCAGACTCAGGTCGACGCCGGCGTTGACCACGTATTCGAATTTGCGGTCGTGTTCGCGCCATTGCTCCGGCGACACCACCACATAACCGTGCGGCAGCCGGTTCAACGCTTCGGCGGCGACGAAGTAACGATTGGCGTCGCCGCGATTTTCCCACAGCCGCCGAACCGGGTAAAGCAGCGCCACCGGAGCGACCAGCTCTCCGGCGGAAGCGACGGCGCACCATGCCGCCAGCCGGTCGTTGATGCCGCGCATGGCCGCCGACCAATTGTTGTGCGGCGAAAAATCCGGCGGCGCGAAAAATTTGGTGTCGCCGCCGAGCCGGTGGTGCCAGGCATGGGGGACGACAAAGTTGATCCCCTGCATGATCTGCCAGGCGGCAATGTCGCGCACCATCGCCGGCGTACAGCTCCAGTTGGTGGCGGCGAACATTTCGCACATCGCCCCCGGACGGCGGTACAGGTAAGCCGCCGAACCGGCCAGCTTGGCCCGGGTGTCGCCGCGCACCCGCCGATACTGCTCGCCGCCGCGCAGATCCGCCATGCGCGCACCCCAGAACGTCTGCGGCACCGTCAGCGCCTCGCGCCGGGCGCCGAAACAGGAATCCAGATAGCCGAGCTCATGATCGGTTCCCGGCCAGGTGGCGAAACGGGCCTGAAAGAAGTAGTCGCCTTCGGTAAAGGCCGAGCTGCGCGGGTAATCGTCCCAGGGCAGCGGCCCCAGATCCGAGGTATGAAACGTATACTCCAGCCCATGCGCCAGACACCAGCGGTAATTGGCGGCAAACCAGCTCTGGTACAATTCGCCCGCCAGCAGCCAGTAATGGTGCGCCGCCTCCGGATCCATCCCGGTCATGACCCCTTTGAGCCGGGGTTCGATCGCGTAGCCGAAGCGTTCGGCAAAGCGCCGCGAAAACTGCCGCGACCAGGGAAAATAGTGCCGCTTGCCCATCGCGTCGAAGCGCCCGTGGCAGACGCGCCGGCAATCGGCGTCGGAAAAAAATCCGGTGATGCCGTGCCCGAACAGGTCGCCGAGTTCGCGCCGGTGCGGTTCGTAAACCAGCTCCGCGAACAATTCGGCGCTATGGGGATCTTCGAATGCCGGAAAGCCCCACTCGGCCGTCCGCTCCGCCACCTCGCCCTGGTCGTCCAGCACCAGATAACGCTGGGACAACTCCGGCGCCGCCGCCGCGATGCGCCCGGCGGCATCGCCGGGCGGGAAGTCGAAGCCGTCGTTGATCCAGATCGCCATTCCCCGGTCACGGGCAGCTTCAGCGAAGCGGCGCACACACCGGAACCAGGCAGGACCGAGGAATTCTTCGGCCGAAAATCCGGTCGGCGGCTTGTTGAACAACACACAGCCGCCGAATCCGGAACCGGCCAGCTGCGCCATGGCCTTTTGCGCCGCCGTCACCGACAGAGCCTCCTCGCCGACATCGGTCAGAAAATAAAATGGTTTGGGGCGATAGTTTTCGGAATCCGGCCGCATGGTGACATCTCCTTTTTTTGCATCAAATCATTTGGCTTTACGAGCATCGACGTATTATAGTATAGAGCATAAATACATCGGCTCCTATCGCAGAAAGGGCTTTTTCATGGCAAATCCGGCAACTCTGTACGCTTTCACCTTTGACCCGGAAACGCAGCGGGAATCGCCGGTGCGCATTCTCAGCGCCTGCCGCTTCCGCAGCGGCGACCGGACCTTGAGCGGCGAGCTGCGTTTCCCGTATTGGGTGCTCGATTGCCCGATCAGCTATTGCGGCCACACCCGTCCCGGCGCTTCCTCCGTCTGGCGAAGGCGCTCCCCCGGCCGGGCGCATCTGTACGCGCCCGGCACCGGCTGGGTGGAGGACAACCGCGACGCCGGCATGCACGAGAGCTGTTACATCATCTTCGACGGCGGCATCCAGTTGGGGCTGGAGCCATTGATCGGCGCGTCCGGCTTTGCGGCGATTTACGATCCGGAGCTCGAACTGGCGCGGCGGATCACTGCGATCGCGGCCTGCGGCATCCGGCGCGGCAACCGCGGCATCCTCGCCGCGATCGCGGAGCTTTATCACTTTTTCGATTATCTGCTCGAATACGCACAGCCGCAGGAGGACGGCTGGAAACTGACCCGGGAAAGCCATTCCGAACGGACGCTTTCGCGGCGCGTGCGCGATTACCTCGAGCGGCACTACCAAGAAACGTTGACCTTAAGAGAGATTGCCGGCGCGCTGAAGCTGAGCCGTTCGACCCTGACGCACCGTTATCACGCAGAAACCGGCGACAGCGTCATGAACGCGCTGGCGGCCTGCCGGCTGGCGCAAAGCCTGCCGTTGCTGCGGCGCCGGCTGCCGCTCAAACAGATCGCGGCGGCAGTGGGTCTTGCCGACGAATTTCAATATTCGCGGCTGTTCAAACGCCACTACGGACTGGCGCCGAAGCACTGGCGGGAACAGAATTCAAAGTAAAAAAATACCGGCCGCGAATCCATGATCCACGACCGGTAAAATCACAAGCGGGCTCAGACCAGCTTGTTGTCGACCAGATAACGGCGTCCGGCCGTCAACGCCTCGAGCATGTCGGTGGCGCAATCGTCCATTTCCACGATCATGGTCGAAACCTGCGCCGGGGCCGCGGCGATCACCGCGGGCACGTCGATCTTGCCGGTGCCGACGGCGACGAACTTATAATCGCCGGGGATCAGGTTGCCGTCCTTGATATGCAGCAGCGCCAGCCGGTCGGCATAATATTTGACCATCGCCGCCGGGTCCTCGGCGCCGAAGTTGGCACACCAGTAGGTGTCCAGCTCCAACTGAATGTCCGGGCACTCGTCGAAGTAGTAATCGTACTTCAACCGGCCGTCGAGGCGCTGGAATTCGAAGTCGTGGTTGTGCTGCGCCAGCTTGATGCCGCTGCCGGCCATCTGTTCCAGCATCCGATTGGTACGCTCCGCCGCGTTTTTGATCGTATCCAGCGTCTTGAAGTCGTCGGGACCGTAACCGCAGATCAGGTATTCGGCGCCGATCGCATGCGCGGCGTCGACACACTCCCGGACATTGTCCGGCGTGATCCACGGCGAATGCGACGAAACCACCTTCAAGCCGAGGTCGTCGATCACTTTTTTGAATTCCTTGGGACTCAGGTCGTGAAACCCGGCCGGCTCCACCACCTTGTACCCGGCATTGGCGACATCCTTCAATACTTTGACGAAGTCCTTCACCGCCGCCGCCCGCAGCGAATACAGTTGCACACCCAATTGACGCTTGCTCATTTTTGCTCCTTTTCCGGATGGTTCAAATCGAAGTTCTTTTTATATTATAATAGGAAATCCGACAAAAGCCAATGTCGGTTGTTGCGAAAATTTGATTTTTTTTGCGATTATTCATTCCGACAGTGCTTTTTTTGTTTGCGGCGGCGTTTGCTTTTTCACGGCAAAGGGGTTATATTTACTTCACGGGAACTGTATTTACAATGTTGCCGGCGACAGAAAGAGGATGATGGCGATCCGGTTTTCGCTGCGGAATGCGGCCGCTTTCAGGGTCTCGAAGGTTTTTCGGGGTTTTGACAGCGCGGTTCCGCCGGACGGGAAGACTGCTTTTCCATTATCGATTCCGTCGCGGCAGCCCGCTCCGGCGCCGGATGGCACGCAGGACGGAGAATTCAGCTTCTCTTTCGACTATTGCCATCGAAAAACAGCACATTGCGATAGAGAAAGGTCAAAAATGGCTGAACAGAAGATTCAATTTTCGTTTGACGGCGGGAAAACCATCGAGATTTCCACCGGCAAAATGGGCAACCTCGCCAACGGTTCCTGTACCGTCAGGATGGGTGACACAGTGATTTTCGCCGCGGCGTGTTCGGGGCCGGCGCGTCCGGGCACCGATTTCTTCCCGCTGCAGGTCGATTACCGCGAAAAGTACAGCGCCGCGGGGCGTTTCCCCGGCGGCTACATCAAGCGCGAAGGGCGTCCTTCGACCAAGGAAATCCTGACCTGCCGCGTCACCGACCGGCCGCTGCGGCCGCTGGTCCCGAAGGGCTTCTTCGATGAAGTCCAGGTTCAGATCCTGCTGCTCGCCGCCGACGGCAAGAACGAGCCGGATGTGCTGGCGATGCTCGGCGCCAGCATGTCGTTGATGCTCTCCGACCTGCCGTTCCAGGGACCGATCGGCGCCGTCCGCGTCGGTATGGTCGACGGCAAATTCGTCGCCAACCCGAGCGCCGAAGAGATGAAAACGAGCAAACTCGATCTGATCTACGCCGGCATGCCGGACAAGGTGATCATGATCGAAGGCGAATCCGAATTCGTCACCGAAGAAGAACTCAAGAACGCGATGTATTTCGCCAACGATATCGTCAAGGTCCAGTGCGCCGCGCAGGAAGAACTGGCCAAAACCGCCGGCAAGGCAAAAAAGACGCCGAAGCTGTATCTGGTGCCGGAAGCGCTCCAGAAGGGTCTGGAAGCGTTCTGCGCCGACCGGATCGAAGCGGTCTGCACCGTTCCCGGCAAGGCCGACCGGCTGGAAGCGATGGACGCGCTGCTGGCCGACTTGCGCGCGGCGCTGCGCGCCGATTTCGCCGACATGAACGACGCCGATTTCGCGCTGGAAACCCACAAGGGCTTCGATGACCTGGTCCGCGACGTGACGCGCAAGACCATCCTCGAGAAGCAGTACCGTCCGGACGGCCGCCAGATCGACGAACTCCGGCCGCTGACGGCGGAAGCCGGCGTGCTCCCGGTGGTTCACGGCTCGGCGCTCTTCTCCCGCGGCGAAACCCAGGCGCTGGTCATCGCCACTCTGGGCAGCGACGGCGACGCGCAGGAATACGAAAACATCACCGCCGCCGGCGACATGACCCGCGAAAAGCGTTTTTATTTGCATTACAACTTCCCGAACTACAGCGTCGGCGAAGTCGGCCGGATCATGGGTCCCGGCCGTCGTGAAATCGGCCACGGCGATCTCGCCGAGCGTTCGGTTTCGAAGGTCATACCGAAAGACTTCCCGTATGTGGTCCGCTGCGTCTCCGAAATCATGGCGTCGAACGGTTCCACCTCGATGGCATCGGTTTGCGGCGCCACGCTGGCGCTGATGGACGCGGGCGTTCCGATCATCGCTCCGGTGGCGGGAATCTCCTGCGGGCTGGTGACCGACGACAGCGGCAAAGAATTGCTGCTCACCGATATCATCGGCGCCGAAGACCACTTCGGCGACATGGACTTCAAGGTTTGCGGCACCAGCTACGGTATCACCGGCTTTCAGCTCGACCTGAAGCTGCCGGGGATTTCGATCGATCTGTTGTGCCAGGGCATGGAACGCGACCGGGTGGCCCGGCTGAAGATTCTCGAAGTGATGACCGCCTGTCTGGCGGCGCCGCGCGATGAAGTTTCCGAACGTGCTCCGCGTATGGAAGTGGTCACCATCAATCCGGCCAAGATCGGCGCCCTGATCGGCCCCGGCGGCAAGAATATCCGGGCGATCACCGAAGAAACCGGTGCCAGCATCGACATCGACGACAGCGGCACGGTCAAGATCATGGCGCAGGACAAGGAACACCTCGAAGCGGCCAAGCTCCGCGTCCTGGGTTCGACCGCCGAAGCGGAGATCGGCAAGATCTACCGCGGCAAAGTCACCGGGGTCAAGGACTTCGGCGCCTTCGTCGAAATCCTGCCCGGCGTCGAAGGACTGCTGCACATTTCCGAAATGGCCGACTACCGCGTCCGCGAAGTCGCCGACATCTGCGAAATGGGTTCGCAAGTCACGGTCAAGGTGCTCGATATCGACCAGTCCGGCAAGATCCGCCTGAGCCGGAAAGCCGCGCTGAAAGAGCTCGGCGAATAAGCAACTCGGGTGAAGTTGGCGCCGCCGGCAACGGCGGCGCTTTTTTTGGGAGCGAAAATGGACACGACACTGGCCATTTACCGGTATTTCCCGCACGGCGGCCTCCAGCGCGACATGCGCCGGATCGCCGAAGAGCTGCTCAAGCGCGGCCACCGGGTGACGATTTTCACCGCCCGCTGGGACGCCGAAGCGTGGCCGGAGGTGGAAGTCCGGCTGCTGCCGGCGCCGGGCTGCGGCAACCATATCCGGATGCGGAACTTCGGCCGGGAGGTATTGCGTCGCTTTGCCGGCGGCGTGCTGGTCGGCTTCAACCGGCTTCCGGGCCTCGATGTCTATTTCGCCGCCGACAACTGTTTCGGGCTGCAGGCGGCGCGCAAGCCGTGGTATGCGAAGCTGTTCACCCGCCGCTACCGGATCTTCGGCGCGCTGGAGCAAGCCGTATGCGATCCGGCTTCCGGACCGGGAATTCTCTATTTGACCCCGCGCCAGAAGTGTGATTTCCAGCGCCTTTACCGGACGCCGGATGCCCGTTTCACGCTGCTGCCGCCCGGTATTGCCTCCGACCGGAAACGGCCGGAGGAGACCAGGGCGCAGGCGCTCCGGGAAGCCAAGCGCGGCGAATTGGGCATCGCTCCGGATGAATTGCTGCTGCTGAGTGTCGGTTCCGGCTTCCGGACCAAGGGAGTCGACCGTACCGTCGCCGCCCTGGCGGGATTACCGGAGGAGCTGCGGCGCCGGACGCGCTGGCTGGTGGCCGGTTACGATGGACACATCGATACGTTCCGGCGCCGGGCCGATGCGCTCGGCCTCCATGACCGGATCATCTGGGCCGGAGGGCGCGAAGATGTGCCGGAGCTGCTGCTGGCGGCGGATGCCCTGGTGCACCCGGCGCGCAATGAGGCCACCGGCACCGTATTGATCGAAGCCATCGCGGCGGGCTTGCCGCCGATCGCTTCCGGCTGCTGCGGTTTCGCCGGCTTCGTCGCCGATTCCGGCGGAGTGGCACTGTCCGAACCGTTCAACCCGAACGAATTGCAGACAGCATTGCGCCGGTTTCTCGGCGATGCGGACTACCGGAATACGCTGGCCCGGCAGGTGCGCGCTTACGGCGGCAGCGCGGATTTCTACCGCCGGGCGGAGGTCGCCTGCGACCACATCGAGGCGGTATCGGCAAAAAAACAACACGCCGGATTGTAAAACAACGGCAATGCATGTATAGTATTGGTACGAAGCCGTTGAAGCGGCGCCTGAAAAGGACTTGAGAAAAATGTACAAACAAATGTTAACCGGAAAAATTCACATGGCGCGTCTGACCGCCTGCGAACTGGATTACGAAGGCAGTCTGGCCATCGATCCGGAGCTGCTGGCGGAGGCGGGAATTTTGCCGTATGAAAAAATTCTGGTCACGAACCGGCGCAACGGGGAGCGGCTGGAAACCTATGCAATCCCGGCGGAACCCGGCAGCAAGATGTTCTGTTTGAACGGACCGGCGGCACGCAAAGGGCAAGTCGGGGATGTGATCGTGGTCATGGCTTTTTCGCTGCTTGACGCCGAAAAGGCACGCGGCCTCGAGCCCCGGGTCATCATTCTGGACGAGCACAACAACATTGTGACCCGCAAGGGGCAATGTCATTGGTAATATGCATAACCACTCTACTCCGACGCGGCGGTTCGGCAGCCGGAGCCAACGCGGACAGGTTTTGACCGAATACGCGGTGATGGTGGTATTTTGCGGGATATTGGCGGGGGCGGCATTATGGTTTCTGCTGCATTTCACCCGTTTCGGCTGGTGGGTATTGCGTCTGATAGGAATCGGTTATCCATAAACTCCAGGAGGATTTTGATTATGAAGAGAGAAAAGCGTTCCCTGCGGCAGCGGGGCCAGGCACTGGTGGAATATGTCATCATCATCGTGGTAGTGGCCATTGCCTGTTTTGTCATTGTGGCGGCGTTTTCCGACCAGATCCGGGCGATGTTTTCCGGGGCGACCGAAGCCCTGGGCGGGAATGCCAGCTCGGACGCGCACACCTCCAGCCAGGAAATCGCCAAATCCATCGGCGACGACTTCAAGCAATAAGGGAGTGGAGCTCCAGCCCCCGAGGTGACTATGTTTTCATTGCGGCAGCGGGTGGGAAACCTGTGGACATCGCACGGACTGGTGTTCCGGCAGATGATGCTGATTCTGCTGATTGTCGCGCTCTTCTGCGCGGGCGGCATCGTACTTTTGGGTGTCTTTCTGTGGAAGTACAAGCTCAACAATGTGTTCAGCGATGTTCAAGTCAAAGGCACGCAAATCGCCAGCGAGCTGGATCTGGCGCTCGGCAATATCAGCCGCAGCGCCGATGTCATCGGCACTCTGGTTCCCTACATTGAAACGGGCGAAAGAGATTATCGCAAGATTCTGGAAACCGCAATCGAGCGGCTGCACTTCGCCGATCACTCGATATTCGGCGGCAGCTTCGCTTTCCTGCCCGACGCCAAAGCCGATGCCGGCTTCGGCATGCTCTACACCAGCTTCACGCCGGAGGGCTTCCTGGCCACCCGTGAAGTCGTGGACACGGAGGAACCGTACTACGAAGCCTTGTGGTTCACCCGCCCGCAGCGGGAAGCCGCCGGCAGTTGGAGCGAACCGTATTTCGACCCGATCGGCAAGGTGGTGATGACGACCTATTCGGCGCCGATTTTCGCTCCGGCGTCGAACAACAAAGAGCATTTCATCGGCGTATTCACCGTGGATATCTCGCTGGACTGGCTCAACGACAAACTGACCAACGGTCTTTTGTTCGATAAAATCACCGAAGAGCATCCGCAGGCGACCCACAGCGATCTGGCCAATATCTGCTACGCGTTTTTGCTCTCTCCCAGCGGCCGGTTGATTTCGCATCCGAAAACCGAACTGGTGAACCGCGACATCTCCGAATTGCGTCACCCCGACTCCGCGTCTTCGGACTCTTACCAGGAAGCCTTGCGGCGGCTGATAACCAATCGTACCGGCTTCGAGCCATTTCTCTACAGCCAGGTGTTCCAAGCCAAGGCCTGTGTCTATTATCTGCCGTTGAACAGCTCCGGCTGGACGCTGGCGCTGGTATTCAACGACCAGCCGCTGTTCCGCGAACTGCTGAAAATGGAATTGATCTTCGGCATCGGCGCGTTGGTGCTTCTGGTCGGTATCGCCGGCCGGGTGACGCTGTCCACGGTCCGGGCGCTGCACCCTCTGGAGGAGCTCAGCCGGGCGGCGCGCAAGATCGGCGAAGGCGACTTCCAGGCGCAATTGCCGGTCATCAACGCCGCCAACGAAATCGGCATTCTGGCGCAGGCGCTCTCCGACATGCAGCAGGCCTTGAGGGAATATTTTGCCAAAATCCAGGCCAATGCCCAGGCGCGGGAACGCCTGGAAAGCGAGTTGAAGCTGGCTTCGGCCATTCAGCGCTGGCTATTGCCGCCCAAAGAGGAGGAGATGCTGCACAATGCCAACTTCCGTTTGGCGGCCTACCTGGAAGCCGCCCGCAAAGTCGGCGGCGACCTGTATGATTATTATCTGCACGACAACCGGCTGTATCTGGTGATCGGCGATGTCTCCGGCAAGGAGATTTCGGGCGCCCTGATGATGGCGGTGACCCAGACTTTGCAGCGCGGTTACGCGGCCGGAGGCACCATTTCCCCGGGCGAAGCGATGACGCTGATCAACCGCGATCTCAACCGCAACAACGAGCTGATGATGTTCGTCACGCTGTTTCTGGCCGTGCTGGATCTGACGAACGGCGAGTTGCGTTTCTGCAATGCCGGCCACAATCCGCCCTATATTCTGGAGCCCGACGGCGGCTTCCGGAAGCTGTCGGATTTGCACGGTCCTCCCCTGGGAATCACCGATACCGTGTATCGCGACACCACCATCGCCGTGACACCGTTACAGGGTTTGCTGCTCTATACCGACGGCGTGACGGAGGCGCAAAACCCGGCGCAGGAGCTGTTCGGCAATGAACGTTTGGAATTCGAATTGCAGCATACTGCGCACCTGTCTCCGGAGGAGCGGATCGCCCACATGGTCGACGAAATCACCGGCTTCCGCGCCGGAGCCAAAGCCTCCGACGATACCACGATGCTGCTGGTGTATTATCTGGCTGCCCGGGACCGAACCGAAACGGCGAACCATGAGTGAAGCAATGACCCGGGAGATCGAACCCGTAAGTTACGAACCCGCGACGCGGGTTTTGCTGGAAGTCAGTTACGACGGCACCGAATACCGCGGCTGGCAGATACAACCCCATTCGCCGAGCGTCCAGCAGGCGCTGCAGGAAACCCTGACCCGTCTGTACGCCGGCCACGCCATCCACGCCATCGGCAGCAGCCGTACCGACGCCGGCGTCCACGCGCTCGGCTTCGCCGCCAGCTATCTGGTGCCGAAGCGGCCGTGGATCCCGCTGGAACGGCTGGAGGGCATCCTGAACCGACAGTTGCCGCCCTCGGTGCGCATCCGCAGCGTCCGGGAGGTGCCGCTCGGGTTCCATACCCGCTACGACGCCGTCGGGAAAGCCTATACTTATGTTTTGAACACCGGCCTGGAAACCCCCTTTTCGGGGCGTTATTCGTGGCTGGCGCGGCGGCCGGTCGATCCGGAAAAAATCCGGGCGGCCGCATCCCATCTGGTGGGAACGCACGATTATTCGAGCTTCGTAGTGGAGCGCAGCATGATCGACGACGCCGTCCGCACCATTTACGCCATCGACGTCGCGGTGCATGGGCCGTATCTTTGCGTCACATTCAAGGGCAACGGCTTTCTCTATAAAATGATCCGCTGCCTGTTCGGCCTCCTGGAAGCGGTCGGCACCGGCGTGCTTCCGGTCGCAGCGACGCCGCAAATTCTCGCCGCCCGCAACCGCTGCGACGCGCCGGAGACCGCTCCGGCGCACGGTTTATTCCTGATGAAAGTATTCTTCGACGAACCGGAATTGCACGCGTGGCGCTTAACCGAGGTGCCGTTTCTCGCTTGACGCATAGGCCGCCAGCGCTTCGGCGTACACCGAAGCGGTCGCAAGATCCGGCGTCACCGTCTTTTCGGCGCGACTGAACTTCCGGTACAACGCCTCGAAATCGCAGCCGTCGGCGGCATTGGCCGCCCGGATCGCCGAGCCCAGCGCCGCCGAATCGGTGATTGCCAGCGTTTCGACCGGCACCTGAAAGACGTCGGCGATGATCTGCATCAACGCCTGGTCCCGGGAAGCTCCCCCGGTCAGGCGCAGGCGTTCAAATTGTCCCAGCCACTGCGAATGCAGCTTCAGCCGCAGCGCCTGCGCTTCGAACAGCGCCCGCAGATACACACCGGGCGCGGCGTGGCCGGCGACAAATCCGGCGTCGCCCTCGAGAACCACCCCGGCCGCGGCCTTCGGGGTGATCTCGTTGAAAATGTACGACAGCATCCGGTTGCCGTTGTTCCCGGGCGGTTCCTTCCGAATCAGGTCGCCGGCCTCGGCCCACTCCACCTGATAGCGGCGGCGTATCTCTTCGCGCGCCAGTGAGCCATTGGTGAAACAGGTCAAACTCATGAAGCCGCCGGCGGGGTTGCCGAACACATGCCCGTATCCCGCCGGATCGGTGGTAAAGTCACGCATCGCACCGAAAAAGGTGTCGCTGGTCCCGAGGCTGATCACCGCGGTGCCGGGCGTAGTCGCTCCGACGCCGACCAGACTCGACGGATTGTCGCCGCTCCACACCGCCACCTGGCACGACGGCGAAAAACCGTATTTCATAAAGTAGGGATGGATCGCCCCCAGCGCCCGGTCGGCGGCGGCAACCTGCGGCAGCTTCGCTACCAGCCCCGGCGCCACCGCGTCGGCGATTCCGCCGTCCCACTTTCCGGTCTTGAGATTCAACAGATTCATCCCGGCGCCGTCGCCGGGATCCACCGCCGCCGACAGCCCGGCCAGCACGCTGGCCATGAAGCTGCTGACCCGATGAATGTAGCGGGTTTCCCGGTATGCCTTCGGATCCGTGCGGTAAAATTTGGCGATCTGGGCCGCGGTGAAGCGTTCGGTCGCCGCCGAACCGGTATCGGTGCGCAACCGCGCACCGGCGCTCTTTTCCAGAGCCCGGCATTCGGCGGCGGTCGACGCGTCCATCCAGATCGGGGCGGTTTTTCGGCTCAACGTATCCGCCAGTTGCCCGGCCAGGTCGAACGCCGGATTCAACTGCTTCGCCACTGTGGCAAAACGGGAATTCAGATAAACCGATCCATGCTGCTGGCCGGAGCCGGAAACCGCTTTGACCAGCCCCAGCGGCATTCCCGCCGCCTGCATTCGGGTCAACAGCAAGTCCAGCGCCGCCACCCACATCAATGGATCCGCGTGCCGTTCCAGTCCATGTCCGGGCAAAAACCCGTCGGGGCAGCCGAATTGCGGCAGGTCCCGGCCGAAATTCACGCTGCCGCCGGTCAACAGTTCGCCGCTTTCCGGGTCGATGAAAACCGCCTTCAACCCCTGCGTGCTCAGATCCAACCCCAGATAATAACGCATATTCGAGCCTCACACTCTCACTTGTTGGCCGCCGCGCCGCCGGCTTTCGCCCACGCGTCCATGGCCTGTTTGATTTCAGCCTGCGCCAGATCCGGCGACTGGCCGAGGCGCTTCAACGCTTCTTCGATCATCGCCGGGAGCGGCGCGAAAAAGTTCTGCGTACTCCACGGAGCCGGAGTCGACAATGCCGCCAGCTCGTCGAAACATTTGGCCGCTTCGCCGGGTTGCCGGGCCGATGCATACGCGGCCCCCGCCAACGCCAGCCGCAACGCTTCGTTGCCCGGTTCCGTCTGCGGATGCGCGCTCCGGCCGGCGGCGACCGCCGCCAGCGCCGCCGTCGCGTCGCCGCGCTGCAACTGAATCAATGCCAGACGGTTCTGCCATTCATCGTTGCGCGGCTCCATCCCGGTGAGCTGGCTGTAGTACCAGGCCGCCGAATCCCAATCCCGCGCGCCGATCGCCTCCTGCGCCGCCTTGGTCAGAAACTCGCCGAGCTCACGGTTGACCGCCAGCTTCATGCCCAGCGAACTTTCAATCGAACTGTCCGGGTAGGCTCCGGCTTTCCGGGCCTGTTCATAATAACCGACCGCTTCCTCTTTGCGGTCGAGCACGATCAACAGCCGCGCCAAATCCAGCAATACTTCCGCATCCGCCCGATTCAACTCCAACGCCCGGCGCAATGCGGTTTCGGCATCGGCCAGACGGTTCAACTGCAAATAAGCCCGGCCGCACCCCTGAAGCACCCGCACCGAGTCCGGCTGCGCGGCCAACGCCTGCTGCAGCAGTTCCAATCCTTTCTGCGCATCCCCGGCGCCGGTCAATGCCAGCGCCCGGTCCACCATCAGGGCGGAATCCTCCGGCGCCTGCTCCGCCGCCACGGTCAAATGCTGCACGGCATCGAAGAAACGCTGCTCCGCCAGACAAATACGCCCGAGCTCCCGGTTGGCTTCAAATTGATCCGGGCGGGCGCGCAAAATCCGCTTGTACTCCCAGATCGCCAGCTCGGAGGTGCCATTGGCCAACGCTTCCTGCGCCGACTCCAGCCCGGCGGCAATCTCCGCATCGCTCAGAATCCGCACCGTACCGCGCACCGTACCCGAAGCCGGAACCGGAACGACTGCCACCGGAGCCGCCGGCACGGTTTGAGCCGCCGCCGGAGCCGCCTGCCGCAGCTCTTCGATCTCCTGCCGGGCCTCCGCCAATTGCCGCTCCAATCCGGCAATGGTATCGGTACCGGCGGGCCGGGCTTCCAGCTCGGCAATCGTCTGCTCCAGATCGGCGATCGTCCGCTCCAACTCGGCGTGACGCGCACGCAAATCGGTCAACTGCCGCAAATCGACTTCAAGCGAGGCATTGGCGGCTTTCTCGGCGATGTACTCCTGCCGCAACTCGGCAATCCGATTTTCGGCGGCGGTCAGCTTCTTTTTCGTCTCTTCGCCGATGGCGGCCAATTCCGCCCCCCGGCCTTCCGCGCCCGCCAACTGGTCGCGCAACTTCTGCAATTCGGTATTCCGGCTTTCGGTATTCTGCAGTTCCACGCTTTCGCGGGCCTTCAACCGGTCATCGAGCGCGGCAGCTTTGATCTGAAGCTCCTTCAACGATCCTTCCAGCACCCGGGCGCGCTCGGTGGCCTGCTTTTCGGTGCTCCGGCCCAGATCCAGCGCGATATTCTGCTGGTCGAGACGCGTCCCCAGATCCTTATTGGCCTGCTCCAATTGCTTGCGGACATCGTCGACGCGCTGCAAGGTATCCCCCTGCCGGGTCAACTTCAATTGCAGCTCCCGCTGCTGTTCGCGGGCGGCGCGAAAATCGGAGTTCAGGGTATTGTAATCGCGCTGCAATTCATCATAGCGCAGTTGCAGCTCCTGATTGCCGGCGAGCAGCTGCGTCGCCGTCTGGTCGTCGCCGAGCCTTTCGGCCAGGCGGGTCAGAAGCACCTCATATTCCTTCTGCTTCGCGGCAAACTGCGTGCGCGCTTCGTCGCGCTCGGCAGTCAGGGTTTCGATCCGGCTGCGCAATTGCGCCTCGGAATCCTCACCGGCCTGCCGCAAGGTCGTCAGACGCGTCACATCACGCTCCAGCAGCGCCAGCCTGTCGGTCGCGCTCTTGGCATCGAGCCGCATCTGGTTGCGCTCCTGGTAGGCCTTGGCCAGCTCTTCGCTGGTCTCGTTGAACTTCTTTTCGATCAGCAATCCCTTTTGGTGCAACAGATCGTAACTGACCTGCGCTTCCAGCAATTGCTTCTGCAACGCCTCTTTTTCCGAATCGGGCGAAGTGGCTTTATTCAGCAGGGTCTGATATTGCAGCTCCAGCATGCTGTACTTTTCCTGAAGCAGCCGCTTCTCCCGCAGCAAGCCTTCGATCTCCTGAGTACTGGCCTTCACGCCCTGAAGTTCGCGGCGCAGGTCATCCATTTCAATCAAAGCCTTGAACAACTTTTCCTTGGTGGCGGCAAGCTCCGCTTCCGCCGCCGGGGTCACGACGGCCGCCACCGCGGACGCCGGCGCCGGGCTCTTCGAGGCGGTCGTCCGCGCCAAGGCCGAACGCAATTCGGTCAGATTCTTATTGCCGGCGGCGATTTTCGAGTCGAGCAACTCCTGATTCCACCCCGGACGCGTCTGTTTGATCAGCAGATAGGAATCCAATGCCTGTTCATAAAGCCGGATGGCCTCCGGCAAATCTCCACGCCGGTATGCCGCCTCCGCCGCCGGCTCCGTAACCCGCATGGCGTTGCGCCAGACGGCAAGCACTTCACTGTCGTTCTCGGCCGCGTTCAATACACCGGCTCCGAGCGTCAATGCCAGGGCCGCGGCCAAACCATAATACCGGAAACGCATTTTGCACCATCCTCTCTACTGTAAATACGCCCGGAACAACTCGCCGCGCGCCGAATCGATCTGAAGCACCATGTCGATTTCGCCCGAATCGGTATACTTCTGCTCGAACACGCAACCGAACCGGTGCGCCAGGGCCGCGAGATCGTGACGCGCCGGCGGCAATATCACCCGCAGCAACTGGCGGCGGGTCCCGGTAAAGTCCAGCAGCCGCGACCGGAGCGCATCCAGCCCCTCCCCGGAGCTTGTGGAGACAAAAACGCCGTCGCGGAACAGCGTCCGCGCCCGGGTCCGCAGAAAGGGATCGCTCTCGATGTCGATTTTGTTGAATACCACCAAGATGTCCTTTTCCTGCGCCCCCAGCTCCCGCAACACCTTCAGCGTGGTCTCCCAATGCTCCTCCAGATGCGGGCTGGAGCTGTCCAGCACCAGGATCAGGAAATCCGCCAGCACCGCTTCTTCCAGCGTCGATTTGAACGCTTCGACCAACTGATGCGGCAGCTTGCGGACGAAGCCGACCGTATCGGTCAGGAGCAGCTCCTGATTGTCCGACAGCTTCACCCGGCGGGTGGTGGGGTCGAGAGTGGCGAACAGCTTGTCTTCGACCAGCACATCCGCGCCGGTCAGCACATTCAGCAGCGAAGACTTGCCGGCGTTGGTATAGCCGACGATGGCCGCCTGGACCATGCCGTTGCGTCCCCGGCTTTTGCGCTGCGTCGCGCGCTGTTTGCGCACGACTTCGAGTTCGTCGTTCAACAAGGCAATCCGGCTTTTCACCTGGCGCCGGTCCAATTCGATCTGGGTTTCCCCCTCGCCGCGGGCGCCGGTGACACCGCCGCGCTGGCGCGACAGGTGCGTCCATGCCCGGGTCAGCCGGGGCAGGTTGTATTGCAGCCGCGCCAACTCCACCTGGAGCACCGCTTCGCGGGTACTGGCGCGGTCGGCGAAAATATCGATGATCACCTCTTCGCGGTCGATCACCGGCAGCCGGAACAACCGTTCCAGATTGCGCTGCTGCGTCGGCGACAGTTCGGTATCGAACACCACGATGTCGACCTTCAGCTCCTTGGCGCGCTCGCAGATCTCTTCGGCTTTGCCGCTGCCGACGTAATACACCGGCGCCGGCGGGCCTTTGATGCGTCCGATCACCCGGTCCAGCGACCGGATGCCGAGGTTGGCGACCAGCTCTTCCAATTCGTCCAGATGTTCCAGAACCGTCCGCTCGTCTTCGTTTTCGGATTGCACTCCGACCAGAAGCACGGTTTCCGCCCGGCGGTTGCACTCTTCCTGCATATCAATCATAGAGTTATTCCACTTTTTCGCTGCCTGAAATCCATTCACTCAATATACGCGCTCAACCCGGATTCCGCAAATCCCAAATCAGCAAAAAGGAATACTTTTATGCAGGAGAGTGTGGATGTGCGCATGACACGGACCAACCGTCGTCACACACTCACCGGAGACGGCCGGCAGCTCCGAGAATGATCTGGAATGTCGCGCGCAAGAGGGAAATCGCCACCATGTACACCAGATAGACGAAATACGCAGAAACCGGCAGGAGAACCGTCGGCAGCACGCTCATCAGATATCCTTGAAACGCCATCGGCTGGTAGCTCCATGCTTCGCCGATCCAGGTACTGACCAGCAGTCGCACGAATCCCGAAAACATCAGAATCGCCCACAGCACGGGAACCAGCTTAATCAGCACCTTGGCGCCGTAATCCAGCAACCCGATCAGGGTTTCCGGCGTATTGAGTTCGGGATCGATTTCCGCCGACAGCGTTTCCAACCGCAGCGAAAACGCAATCGCGAAATCGGCGCATCCCCAGACCGCCAGACTGCCGAGAATGATATTCATTCCGTACAGATACGACTGCGAATACGCAAACATCAGGACGATACCCCAGATAATCCCCACCAGCGCCACCGAGCGCACCACCAGCGCCGCGACGGCAACGCAATCCGGAATCGCCCGGCTGCGCAGCCGGGTGGTTTCGGAATTGGACAGTTTGTCCAGGATCGGCAGGAACTTGAACGCGAGGTAATGAAACAACCCGCAGCCGATCAGCCAGCAGAAGCCGAGGACCGACGCATAGAACGTTTGGCGGTGGCAATCCATCAGAATCCCGAGCACAAAGGCGGTCAAGCCCCACAGATACAGGCTGTAAAAGCCGACCGCGTCGACCAGCTTGAGATTTTTCTCGAGAATGCTGCCGAGCCAGCCGCGTTCCATCGTCTGCAGTGATTTGTCCAACGCGCGAGCGGTAAACAGACTGCCTTGGAAAAACATCTTCTCTTTCACTTCTCCACCTCTTGAGTTTGAACTGTTTTCACATCACGCAATTCCAACATCCGCCATTGGCGGTAACACCACCATAACCCGATCCCGCTCCACGGCAGAAAGCCGCACAACGCCGCCGACAACCCCAATTGCACCAGAAAACGCTTGACCCGTTCGCGCCGTACCGGCAAAAAACGCCGCGAAGCCGCCCACCGGGCCCCCGGCAGCACCACTCCGAAAATAACAATCGCATAGCCGATCAGCCAGCCATGTACCCAGCCCGATCCGCTCCCCCCCAGCAATTGCGCGATCAATACCGCCGACATCACCGGAAATCCCACCGCCGCCAGCCACGGCATCCACGGGTTGCCGCCGCGCGTCCGGGCAATCCGCACCATCACACTGATCGCCACCACCGGCAGCCACACCAGATTGACGCCGGGACACAGCAGCAGCCCGACATTCAGCCCGAAACGGTTGTGCCAACTGCGGCCGTCGGGCAGCGCCCGGCTCCACACCACCAGCAGCATCGCCGTGATGAAAAACCACCCCGCCACCCCGACCCACCACTGAACCGAAAAGGGCGGCCACGCCACTCCGATCATCACACAGCAGAACAAAAACGCCAACCACCGGTTGAGCGCATGCCACCGTCGCGAGAGCAGGTCGTCCGTCATAAATTTCCTCTGTTGAACACCGAATCCGCATCCTTCGGAATTAAGTTACCACCCGTACGGCAAATTGCAAGGCACCGGGTTTGCAAAAACGAAAATAAGGTATTATATTCTATCGTTATGATTATTTTTCAGGAAAAAAATACGAAATGAAACTACTGGTAAAACCGTCCCGCATCTCCGGAACTTTCGCCGTCCCCGGTTCCAAATCCCATACCATCCGCGGCACGGTAGCCGGTTTGATGGCCAACGGCGTCAGCGTGTTGCGTTATCCGTTGCTTTCGGCCGATACCCTGAGCACGCTCGCCGCCATCGAGGAACTCGGCGCCGGCGTGGAGCAACGCCCCAACGAATGGCGTATCACCGGGACCGGCGGCAAATTGCGCAACCCCGGCCACACCATCGACCTCGGCAACTCCGGCACCGGGTTGCGGTTGCTCGCCGCGGCAGCCTGCGCCGCCGACTTCCCCGTCACCTTCGACGGCGACGCCAGCTTGCGTACCCGGGTGATGAAGCCGCTGTTGGCGTCTCTGGAGGAGCTCGGCGCCTCCACCGATGCCACCCGCGGCCGCTGCCCCCTCACCGTCCGCGGCCCGTTGAAGGGCGGACATACCGTCATCGAAGCCGTCACCTCGCAATTTCTGAGCGCGCTCCTGTTCGCCGTGCCCTACGCCAAAGGCGACAGCGAAATCGAAGTGCCGCTGTTGAATGAGAAACCGTATATCGGCATCACGCTGGACTGGCTTCGGCGCCTCGGCATCAACCTCGCCGACGCCCCCGACTGGTCGAGCTTCCAGATCGCCGGACGGCAGTGCTTCGATCCGATCGACCGGGTCATCCCGGCGGACTTTTCCACCGTCGCGTTCCCGCTCGGCGCGGCCGCGCTGGTCGGCGCCGGCGACGTGGTGTTGAAAAACCTCGATTTCACCGATTCCCAGGGCGACAAGGCGATCTTCGACGACTTCCGCGAACTGGGGTGTTTTTTCTCCGGCACCGCACACGATTTCATCATCCACCCCGACAGCCGGCTGCACCCGGCGGAGTTGGATTTGAATGCGACTCCCGACGCGCTACCGCTGCTGGCGGCGGTCATGGCCGCGATCCCCGGCGAATCGCGATTGATCAATGTCCCGCAGGCGCGGATCAAAGAGACCGACCGCATCGCCTGCATGACCCGGGAATTGCGCAAAATGGGCGCCGACATCGAAGAGCTCGAGGACGGCATGGTCATCCGCGGCGGCCGCCTGCATGGGGCCGAGCTGAAATCCTACGACGACCACCGTATCGTGATGGCGCTCGCGGTCGCGGCGCTGGCGGCGGATTCGCCGTCGCTGATCGACCACGCCGAAGCGGCGCGGGTGACCTATCCGGATTTTTTCACCGATTTCCAGCGCTGCGGCGCGGATTTCACTTTGATGGAGACCAACTGATAAAATGGCGAAATCCTACTTCCGATGCGCAGTGGACGCGATGTCCGGCTACGTTCCCGGCGAACAACCGCAGGTGAACAACCTGATCAAACTGAATACCAACGAAAACCCCTATCCGCCCTCCCCGCGGGTCGCGGCGGCGCTGGCCGCCCTCGATTACACCGAATTGCGGCGTTATCCGAATCCGATGGCCGACCGGCTGCGCGACCTGATCGGCGAAATCCACGGCGTCACCCGCGCCAACGTGCTGGCCGCCAACGGCTCCGATGACGTCCTGACGCTGGTGTTCCGCGCGTTCACATCGCCGGGACAGCCGCTGGTGTGTTTCGAGCCGACCTATTCGTTGTATCCGACGCTGGCGGCGATGCAGGAGGCGCCGGTGGTGCGCCTGGCGCTGGACGACCGGCATGACTTCGCATTGCCGGACAATTACATCACCCGCGCGGCGGGTTCCAACCTGGCGATCCTGACCCGCCCGAATGCGCCGACCGGGAATTCGTTCCCGCTGGCGCAGATGGAGGAGTTCTGCCGCCGGTTCGACGGCGTGGTACTGTTCGACGAAGCCTACGCGGACTTCGCGGATGACAACTGCATGGAACTGGCGAAGCGCTACAGCAATGTCCTGGTGTCGCGAACGCTGTCGAAGAGCTATTCCTTGGCCGGCCTGCGCCTCGGTTATGTGGTCGGCAATCCGGTATTGATCGACGGGTTGATGAAGCTCAAGGATTCCTACAACGTCGACCGTCCGGCGCAGGAGTTGGCGATGGCGGCGCTCTCCGACCGCGAATATCTGGCGGCGACGACGGCGAAGATCGTCGCCACCCGCGAACGCTTCATCCGGAAACTGCGGGCGCTGGAATTTCATGTGGTGCCGTCGCAAACCAACTTCGTCTTTGCCATGCCGCCGTCGGGCGAAGGGCGGGAATGGTTCGAATATCTGCGCGCCAACGCGGTGGTGACGCGTTATTTTCCGGGCCCGGTCACCGGACGCTTCGTGCGCGTCAGCGTCGGTACAGATACGGAAATGGACCGGGTATTGGAGTTGACCCGGCTGCGTTATGTAAAAAAGTTTTGAAAAAAACTTGACAATCCCGTGCCAAGTGATTACTTTACGGGAGTATGGAATTGTTTAACATTCGCTCGATCAAATCGGAAGGAGCTGATCTTGGCTAGAGACAATGATTACATCATCTATTTGCTGACCGAGCAGGGATTGCTCAGCAAGGCGCAACTGGATGAGGCGAAAAAGTTCGTCAAGGATTCCGGCAACCGCCTGGATATCGTCGACGCCATCAAAAGTTTGAAATACATCTCCGAGCTGGATCTGCAAACATTCCTGGCACAGGAATACGGCTTGGAAATGATGGATCTGACTACCTACGAGATCCCGCCCGAAGTGCTGGGAACACTGCCGCCGGAGGTCGTGGTTTCCTACAACGTCGTCCCGGTGATGAAGCACAACAACATCCTGACCGTGGCGATGAGCGATCCGACCAACATGGGCACCATCGATTCGCTGCGTTATTTATTGGGCTCCGACGTCGAAGCCGTCATCGCGCCGCAGCACCAGATCGAACGGTTGATCGACAAACACTATCGGACACTGGCGGAAAACGTCGAACGGCTGATCGGCGAGATGGGCGGCGACGCGTCGCTGGCGGCGCTGAACCAATACATCGGCGACGGCAACGAAGTTACCGGGCACGAGGACGATGACGCTCCGATCATCCGGCTGGTGACGATGATCATCACCGACGCCTACAAGATGCGGGCGAGCGATATTCACCTCGAACCGATGGAGAAGCGTTACCGCATCCGTTACCGTATCGACGGCGCGCTCAAGGAAATGGAGGGGCCGCCCAAATACATGCAGCCGAACCTGACCAGCCGTCTCAAGATCATGGCGCGGCTGGATATCACCGAAAAACGCATCCCGCAGGACGGACGCATCCAGATGCGCCTGGACAATGTCGAGATCGACCTGCGTGTATCGTCGGTTCCGACGGTGCACGGTGAAAGTATCGTCATGCGTATTCTGGACAAGGCCAGTATCCAGCTGGATATCCCGCGCCTCGGCTTTTATGCCGACGACCTGGAAATCGTGACCCGGATCATTTCGTTTCCGGATGGCATTTTCCTGGTGACCGGTCCGACCGGTTCCGGGAAAACCACCAGCTTGTACGCGTTCCTGAACTCGATCAACACCACCGCGCGCAAGATCATCACCGTCGAGGACCCGGTCGAATACCAGCTCGACGGCATCAACCAGGTACAGGTGTTGCGCGAAGTCAACCTGACCTTTGCCACCGCGCTGCGGTCGATGCTGCGCCAGGCGCCGAACATCATCATGATCGGTGAAATTCGAGATTTGGAAACCGCCGAAATCGCAATTGAAGCGGCGCTCACCGGGCACTTGGTATTCAGTACCTTGCACACCAACGACGCGCCGGGAGCGATTGCCCGTCTGGTGGATATGGGAGTGAAACCGTTCCTGGTGGCCAGTTCGCTGCGGGCGGTAATGGCGCAGCGGCTGCTGCGCCGGGTCTGCAAAGAGTGTCTGGTCGAGCACAAGCCGAACAAGATGGAAGTCAAGATGCTGGGACTCTCCGATGAATATCTGGCCAATCACAAGTTCTACCAGGGCACCGGGTGCAAACGCTGCAACGGCACCGGCTACAAGGGCCGGATCGGTATTTATGAAATTTTCGAGGTCTCCGAAGACATCGCCTCGCTGGTGTTCAAGAATTCACCGACCGGCGTGATCCGTGAAGCGGCGCGGCGCGGCGGGATGCGCTCCCTGCGCGACGACGCCATCCGCAAAGCCGAAGCCGGGACCTCCACTCTCGACGAAGTAATCCGCGTAACGATGATGGATCAGGAGTAGAACAACCATGCTGGACAATGAAAGCCAAATTTTACGGGATATTCTGCTGAACGAGGGCGGTTATGCGCCGGAGTTGATTCAGGAGGCGGTCGATGAGCACGACCGCACCGGCAAGCCGTTCGACGAAGTTGTGGTCAATTACGGCGTGGTTACCAAATCCAAACTGCTGCAGTTGATCGCCGCCAACCTCGGAACCGAGGTGGTCCGGCTGCGCGACCGCGAAGACATCGCCCTGGACATCATCAAAAAGGTATCGCCGGAAACCGCGCACGGTTACGGCGTGATACCGGTGAGCGAAGAGGACGGCATTCTCAGCGTGGCGCTGCGCAATCCGCTGAATTATCAGGTGGCGGACGACCTGCGCTTCATGCTCGGCTGCGACGTGCGCCCGCTGGTCATCGATGACGAAGAGCTCGATGTGGAGCTGGAGAAGTATTACCCCAATGTCGAGGAGGACATCCACGACGTGATCGAGGAAATGCGGCGCCAGGAAAAGCAGCTCACACTGTCGATGGGCGACAATGCCGAAGACGCCGCCAACGAAGCGCCGATCGTCAAATACGTCGAAGTCATCATCACACAGGCCGTCAAGGACAAGGCCAGTGACATTCACTTCGAACCGTTCGAGCGCGGCTACCGCATCCGCTACCGCGTGGACGGAGCGCTGTACGAAATGCCGGCGCCGCCGAAGAGCCTGTCGCTGCCGATCACCAGCCGTATCAAAATCATGTCCGGCTTGAACATCTCCGAACGCCGCGTCCCGCAGGACGGACGTATTCAGTTGAAGGTCAGCGGCCGCCCGGTGGACTTGCGTGTATCGTGTCTGCCGACCACCTACGGCGAGTCGGTGGTGCTCCGCGTACTCGACCGTTCGGTGGTAAACCTCGAACTCGAAGCTTTGGGCTTAGGCCAGGATCTCATAGACAAGCTGCGTGAAATGATCCACCTGCCCAACGGAATTCTCCTGGTGACCGGTCCGACCGGTTCCGGAAAAACCACGACCCTGTACAGCTGTCTGCGCGAAATCAACACCATTGAAGACAAGCTCCTGACCGCCGAGGACCCGGTCGAATATGAAATCGAAGGGATCATTCAGGTGCCGGTGAACAACGCGGTCAACATGACCTTTCACCGGGCCTTGCGCGCATTCTTGCGTCAGGACCCCGACCGGATCATGGTGGGGGAAATCCGCGACTTCGAAACCGCGCAGATCGCGATCGAAGCGTCGCTGACCGGACACTTCGTGTTCAGCACCCTGCATACCAACGACGCGGCCAGTACGATCACCCGTCTGGTGGATATGGGCATCGAACCGTTCCTGATCTGCTCCAGCTTGGTCGGCGTCCTCGGACAGCGGTTGATCCGGCGGGTATGCTGGAACTGCAAGACCGCTTATATTCCCAACGAAGAAGAGTTGTACCGGCTCGGAATCGAACGCGCCGATATCGGCGACGTCAAGTTCTTTTACGGCAAGGGCTGTTCGGTCTGCAGCGGTACCGGCTACAGGGGCCGGAAAGCGATCACCGAGCTCCTGACCATCACCCCGCCGATCATCGATATGATTTACGACAACGCGCCGACGGTGGCGTTGCGGGAAAAAGCGCGCGAACTGGGAATGCGGACCATTCGCGAAGACGGTTTAATGGCGATTTTAAATGGCGAAACGACGGTCGATGAAGTGTTGCGTTACACTCGTTGATCAATTCTGCAAACGGAAGAGGTTATTCTATGGCAGTTGAAATGGCCGAGCTGCTGCAGCTCGTGGTCGACGAAGGGTGCAGTGACTTGCACATTGAAGTCGGCGCACCGCCGATGGTGCGTATGCATGGCGAAATGACGCCGCTGGATTTGCCGGCATTGACACCGGCGGACACCGAGCGCCTGATCAAGGCGATCATATCGGATACCCATCTGCAGCAGATTCAGGAATCCGGTACCGCGGACTTCGGCTTCGGCTTTGCCGATAAGGCCCGTTTCCGCGTAAGTTCATTCAAACAGAAGGGTTCGTTCGGTACGGTGCTGCGTCAGATTCCGAATAAATTGCTGACGTTCGAACAGATCGGTCTGCCGGAAAGCGTCAAGGACCTGTTGTACCGGCCGCGCGGCCTGGTCCTGGTGACCGGCCCGACCGGTTCGGGGAAATCGACCACGCTGGCATCGATGCTCAATATCATCAACGAAGAGCGCGCCTGTCACATCATCACGGTCGAAGACCCGATCGAATTCTATCACAACCATAAGCGCAGCATGGTGATCCAGCGGGAAGTCGGCTCGGATACCACCAGCTTCAAGGAAGCATTGCGCCGGGCGTTGCGCCAAGACCCCGATATCATTCTGGTAGGGGAAATGCGCGACCTCGAAACCATCGAGGCCGCCGTAACCGCCGCCGAAACCGGGCACTTGGTGTTCAGTACCCTGCACACCACCGGGGCGGCACGCACGGTGGACCGTATCGTCGACGCGTTCCCGACCAACCAGCAGGCGATGGTGCGTACCCAGCTGGCGGCATCGCTGGTCGCGGTAATCTCCCAGGTGCTGATGCCCCGCTGCGACAAACCCGGCCGGGTAGCCGGTTTCGAAATCATGGTGACGACACCGTCCATTCAGGCGCTGATCCGCGACAACAAAACCTTCCGTATCACCTCCGAACTGCAAACCGGCGCAAAATACGGAATGTTCACGCTCGACACCCACCTCGTCGATTTGCACATGCGCGGCCTGATCAGCTACGAAGAATGTATCAACATGGCCCAGGACCAGGACGGCGTCCGTGCCAAAATCAAGGAATTGCGCGAAGCGCTCGAGGAACAGACACGCAGGAAGTAGCAGGCGGGCGGCAGTGAAGGAAGAATGTGGGGGCTTCTCGCCCCCACACCCCTCGGCAGGGTCACAGGACCCTGCACCTCTGCTCCAGATGCCTTTGGCATCTTTCGCGACCTTTTGGACAGGGGGATCGTTGGTTGCCGCATCAAACCGGCCAGACCACCACAGAGCCGCCCCAACTGCCGGCCACAGCAGACGAGCACCTCCGGGGCCGATTCGCCATCGTCCCCTGCTACCCCTGCGAGGACCCACGCCTGTCGTCGGTCCAACCGCCTTGGATATGCAATGGTAGGCGACTGCGAGACTCGGCATGATTCGACCGTTATCGCGCCTCCTCTGCGGTGCCACTCACTCGTGAGCGCGTACAGGGGAGCGCCGGTCAGGCGCGACCGTGCCGCTAGGAATTGGCGCAGCGAAGCTCGCGCCAAGGAGCGCGGCACGGAGCCTCCCCCGGCGAACGGCGCGCCTAAGGCGCGCTGAGGGGGTCGCGTCCGAACGACCGGCAGGGAGTGAGCAGCGAACGGAGTTTTTGCCGCCCGGTGGCGGCAAAAACGTGAAGCCGAGCGGCTGAGCAATCGGGGTTTGGAGGGGCGGGGCCCCCGCGTTTGCCGGGGCGCAATGCGGCCCCGAATCCACCGTGGCAATCGGCACACTTGCCATACCCGTGGAATAGAACGACAACTAAAATTTAAGGATAAGGAAACGATGAGTACATTTTTGGGAATTGGGATGGGACCGATCCAGACGGGGATTTTCATTGCGGGAGCGGCAGCGGGAGGGATGAACCGGATTGTGATTGCCGAGGTGGATGACAAACTGCGGCAGGCGGTGCACGCGGCGGGGTCGATTACGATCAACATTGCGGCGGCGGACCGGGTGTACCAGGAGACCTATCCGAATGTCGAGGTATACAACCCGAATGACCCGGCGGAGCGCGAAAAATTGGTGGCGGCGGCGGCAGAGGCCACGGAAATCGCGACGGCGCTGCCGAGCATCAAATTTTTCCAATACGCCAAAGACTGGCTGCGCGAAGGCTTCCGGCGGACGCCGGGGAATTTACGTCTGGTTTATACGGCGGAAAACCACAATCACGCGGCAGAAGCGCTGGCGGAGGCAATCGGCGAGGAATTTGCGCACACCTACTATTTGAATACGGTGGTGGGCAAGATGTCGGGGGTGATGCCGGCGGCGGAATGCGAAACGCGAGGCTATGCGCTGCTGGCGCCGGGGGCGGACCGCGGCCACTTGGTGGAACAGTTCAACCGGATTTACATTTCGGCAGTGCCGGAGGTGGAAAAGCGCCGGGTTGCCGGTCTGTATGTGAAGTCCGACCTCCTGCCGTTCGAAGAAGCCAAGTTGTACGGGCACAATGCGATTCACTTCTGGCTGGGGATTCACGGTGCGGCGGCGGGCAAGACGCTGATGAGCGATCTCGCCGCGGATACGGAATTGCTGCAACAGGCGCGCAATGCCTTTGTCGACGAAAGCGGTCAGGCGCTGTGCCGCAAATACGCCGGTCTGGATGAATTGTTCACGCCGAAGGGTTTTGCCGCCTACGCCGACGACCTGCTGGTGCGGATGACGAACCCGTTTTTGCAGGATGCGATCAGCCGGATCATCCGGGATCTGCCGCGCAAACTGTCGTGGGACGACCGGGTGATCGGCACCATGCGGATGATTCGCAATCAGGGCCTGGTGCCGCAGTTGATCGCGCACGGCGCGGCATTGGCGGCGATCGCCGAATACGGTGACAGTCCGGCGGCGATCCGGGAAAAGCTGGCCGAACTCTGGCCACAGCCATGGACCGACGAACACGAACAGCTGTGGAAGCTGATCGAAAGCGAATTGGTATAACACGGAAGCTCGATAAATCGGGAGCAGGGTGATGAAAAAGCGCCGCACATTTGGGATGGTATTGCCGCTATGTCTGTTGTTCCTGACCGGGTGCGCGACCTCCGGTTCCGGAGGCCGGGAAGCGCCGCTCTCCTGTCGTTCGGCCCTGATCGAGTGGACGGATTACAATCGGGAACTGAAGTTGGCTCCGGAATTCGAATCCGTCGATTACATCACCATTCACAACACGGCGGAACCGTTTACCGCGCGCCAGGAGCGCGACCGGGTGAATTCCCGCAACGATGGCGTGCCGGTGAGTTTCCACTTCGCGGTAGACGAAAATGAGGCCGTTCAGATTCTGCCGCTGCATTATGCCGGCTGGCATGCCGGAGACGGCTCAGGCCCGGGCAACACCCGCAGCATCGGCATCGAAATCTGCCGCAGCCAGTGGCGGGAAGAACATCCGGAGCGCTATTACCGCAGTGAAGAAAACGCCGCCCGGCTGGCCGCCTGGCTGCTGGACAAGTACGACCTGCCGACGGCGGCACTGCGTATGCATCAGGATTGGAGCGGCAAGTACTGTCCGCACCGGATATTGGAACGCGACGGCTGGGAATATTTCAAAGCGCGTGTGGACAGCTGGCGCGGGCGGACAACCGTCGCTGAAATCGCGGCGAACGCGCCGTCGCCGCATCCGGCGGAGCTGCCGGTGCTGATTCAGGAACGCAATGGCCGGCCATTTTATCAAACGACAACCGGGGAAGGCTTCCGCAATCCGGATGACCTTGCCGCTTATGCCGCAAGGCGCGGAGCCCCGGTGCTGATTTCAAACTGGGTCCGCGACAACCGGTGCCCGGAACTGCTGGACGCGCTGCGAAATGCCGGTGTCGAAGTCACCGGATGTTTCGTGCTGGATCGTCAATATCCGGATTATGCGCGCCGGAACATTACAGGAGAGAGCAATCCATGAGTCCCGTCCCCGCACCCAACAACAAACGGCAGGAACTGGGTCAATACCTACGCAAGCTGCTGTCGAGAAACAAATTAAAACAAAGTGACCTGGCCAAATTTCTCGGGGTCAGCCGCCAATACGTGAGTTTGCTCGTCAATGGGCTGACGGCGATGTCCGCCGAGCACTTCAAGCAGATTCGGAGTTGGTTTTTCCGGTACAAGTTGCCGTCGCAGGAAATCGACGGCTTCATCCAGCGTTACATCGAATCGAAGATCAACCTGCAGCAGGATCTGCCTCCCACCTCGGACGACATCTACCAGGTGGTACAGGAATTGAAGAAATACGTCAATCAGGAGCTGGTGTTGAACCGGTGCCTGGAGCTGGCATCCGGCGAGAGCGATTACTCCGAAGCAATCCAGCAGATACTGCCGACGGTTGCCGAAGCGGTCAGCGGCGATTACAGTTGCATTTACATTTATGACGACCACTACAAGGCCGCCCAGATCATTTTCGAATGGCAGAAGAGTGGCGAATACGCGCCCTGGGTAGCGGATCGGCGTATCGCCACGCCCTCCGACTCCACCTGGCAAAAACAGATAACGCAGCGCCAGGTGATCCATATCGAAAGCGGGAATGCCGTCAAACAGTTGCCGGAATGTCTCCGCAAAATCTATCAGGAAAGCCCGCTGAACAGTATGCTGCTTTGCGGCGTCTGGCGCCACCAGGAGCTGTTCGGGATGTTCATGCTGGCCAATCGCAACACCGCCTATGTCTTTAACGAACATGACGAGCGCTTGTGCATGTCGGTGTCGCGCATCATCCAATTGCTGCTGGAACGCGGCTGAAGTCGCCTCCGGCCGCGTCCGGCTGCGGAAAATTATTTTTCCCAGCCGCGCAGCAACGCAATCGCCCGGCGCATCGCCTTCCGGGCGGGAACGGCATCGCCTTCGTATTCAATATTGATGTAGCCGTCGTAACCGCCGTCCTGCAACGCATGCAGCATGGCGCACGAATCGATCACGCCTTCGCCGATCAATGCCGGTTTGTAATAATGCCCGTTCAATATCGGCATCCGGTCATCGGCAGGGGTATCGAATTCGTACCAGTCCTTGAAGTGCACATGCTTGACATATTGACGGCTCAGGCGGTAGGATTCGATCATGTCTTCGCCGCTGGCGGCATTGCCGTCGTCGAAGGTCAGCTGCAGTGTCGGAATCTGTTTTTGCGCGGTCAGAAAGTCATCTGCGGTGACAAACGGGCTCAAGCGGCCGGGAAAGTTTTCGATGGTATAAATCACCCTGGCGTCGCGGACCAGAGCCTCGGCCTGCGCCAATGCTTCAATCCAGCGCTTCTGCCCCTCGAGGCGATCGGTGGTACCGGGGAGAGCCGGAGTGGGAACCATCACCAGCGGCGCGCCGAGTTCAACGGCAACGGCGAGTTCCCGCTTCACTTCGTCCAGCCAGTTTTCTTTGCCACTCATGAAGTCATTGAAATGGAAGGTATAGGCGACAATCGGCATTCCGGCGTCCTGCGAACGCTTCCGCAGCTCCGCCGCCGGGTGTCCGTAGGTGGTGACCCAGTCAATGCCGTCGAAGCCGAAGTCCACCGCCGCCTGAATGATCTCCTCCGCGGCACACCCCTGCCGCGCCATCGAATACGTCATCATCGAGTATTTCATTTGTCCGTTCTTTCTATTTCAAGAAATAAAAAATTTTAAAAATAGAGCCGCGAAGCGGCGGTTTTGCACTCCGTCACACGGAGGCGCAGTCCAGCGCGCGAACAGTTCTACACATAGAGCGCACGAGGCGCCGCACCTGCGGCGGGCTGCCTCCCATCGCTTCCTGTCGCCTCTGCCGCCATTGGTGCGGCTCCGAGTGCGAAATCCGTTATTTTTCAAACAACTTATTCAATGCGGTGAGCGACTCGCGCACCAGCACCTGTCCGCCCTCCGCCGAAACCGAATTGCAGTAGATGTTCGCGCTGTAGCTCTCCCCCTCCAATGCCCGCTCCGTCGCCAGATATGCCATGTTGTCCACGTACGGAGTCGCCGTCAGCTGCACCGTCATCGTCTGCAACGCCGGACTCTGCGCCTGAATCCGAATACCGTAGTCGCAAAACAATTCAAACGGGTTCGACACAATTCCCACATCGCCGATGCGCAACGCCACCACCTCGCTGGTCAGTGTCGGCGACTGCCGTTGCTCCTGATAACGCCGCAGTACGAAATGGCAGCGCTGCATCTTCGAATAGCGTGTGGAATCTTCGCACAGCCGCTCCTCCGGATTGTCCGACGCCGACGGCGGAATCGCTTCCAGCTCCGCCAGCGCGGCGCGCACCGCTTCGGCCTCTTCCGTCGTCACCAGCCGGCGCGGCAACTCGATCGTCACCATCATACCGTCCAGCACCGGATCGGACACGGCGCTGTTTTTCACCACGTCGAACTGCATGATGACCTCTTGCGCCATCCGGCGCGCCAGCTCCTGCCGCCGCGACACATGGCGCAATTCCAGCATCCGCTCCTCGGCCTTCTGCAAATACAACGTGTGCGGCGACAGATCTCCCGCCGCGGCACACAACCCCAGCACCTTGAACGACGCGCCGAAATGCGCCTCCAGCTCCAGCCGCGCCTCGTGCCAGAAATCCGCCGAAATCACCGACATCCCCTCGGTTTCCTGCGACGGACACGGGATATTCACCACCGCCCCCGTCGCCTTGCCCGCCGCGTCAAAGGTGAACAAAGTCTGCAGCGTGTGATCCTCATAGCCATCGAAGCCGGCGAAATTCTCCCGGTTGGTCGACCCGTACATGGTGGCGTTCTTCTCGGTCTTCATTCCGCCCAGATGCTGCGGAGCCACCGAGCCCGGGAAATAACGCGTCCGCCGCTGATGCGACAGCACCGCGAATCCGAATCCCCAGCTGACCGCCCCCGGCTGCCGCGCCGCCCACGCCTGGCGCACCGCCTCCATCACGCATCCGGCAAAGTGCTCGGAAGTCTCCGACGGCTTCATCAACTCCGGCAGCTCGAAGCCCCAGGTGCCGGTGATGTCCGGCGCCGTGTGCGTATGCGTCACCGTCACGATCATCTTCTTTTGCGGCACCTCCGGCGCCCGTTCCGCCAGCATTTCGCGAATCCGGCGGCAGGTATTTTCACCGATCCCCACACATTCGCACGATACCAGTATCACCGCGTCATCCGGCGATTCGCTCAACACCAACGCGGTAATATACACATCGTCCAGTACGCCTTCACTCGGCCGCATCTGAAATTGTCCGCACAAATTGCAGCGCGCCGACGGCGTCCACTTCACCCGTCCCCAACCAATTTGCAGTTGTTTCATTTTCTTGTTTTCCTGGTTGTTTATCGAACATCAAAAATGTGCCGATTGCAGCAGTGGATGCGGGGCCGCATTGCGCCCCGGCAACCGCGGGGGCTCCGCCCCTCCCCTCCCCGATGCGCTCAAGCGGCGCTCGCCTTACACGTTTTTGCCGCCACCGGGCGGCAAAAACTTCGTTCGCTGCTCACTCCCTCCCGGTCGTTCGGGCGCGACCCCCTCAGTGCGGCAAAGCCGCACCGTTCGCCGGGGGAGGCTCCGTGCCGCGCTCCTTGGCGCCAGCGTCGCGGCGCCAATTCCTAGCGGCACGGTCGCGCCTGACCGGCGCTCCGGCCCGTGCGCGCTCACGAGTGGACAATGATGCAACGGGCGCGTGACAACGGTCGAATCATGTCGAGTCCGTTTCCACGACACACCGGCCATCGGAGGCGCGCCACGGACGGCTATATAGCATGCCATACAGCTTGTCCGTAGTTGTCCGTAGTTGTCCGTAGTCGTCCGTGTCAGTCCGTTGCCGTCCGTGTCATGCGCACACTGGCTCACTTCTTCAAAATCTTCTCGGGGTCGATGCGGTCGAGTTGCCCGAAGACCTTCTTGATCGCCTGCACGACTTTTTCGGCCATATCCAGCCCGTTGGGGGCGCGGAGACTCTGGACGATGGAGATGTGCGAACGGCTGTACTTCTTGGCCACCGGGAACTTTTCCGGGTTGTAATCGACGCCTTCGTCGGCGCCGGGAATGCTCCAGGGGTAGCCCTGTCCGTAGGCGTTTTTGGCCTGGAATACAGTCATTTCGGGGAGGATGAAACGCTGCCACACCATGGCGACGACGCCTTCGGCGGCCAACGCCTGACAGACGGCGTCGCGGAAACAAATCTGGGCTTCGGGATCGGTGATGCCGAGCTTATCGAAGTCGATGCGCAAATTGTAGTTGTACCAGTTGTGCTCGCAATGCGGCGATTCGACCGGCTGCAGCAGATACGGGACATTCTTCAGGTTGGCCTGCAAATGGTTGCCGTTGGCGCGGAGCGTGTCGAAATAACCGGGGAACTTCTTGAACTGGGAGCGGGCAAAAGCGGCGGTGATTTCATTGTTGCGGTACATCCAGCCGAGCGCATAGGCGTGGTAATCGCGGCGCTGGTTGGGCCGGGCCTCTTCCCCGAAGCTCCACAGCTTCGAAGCGTTGTTGAAAATCTCCTCGTCGCTGGTGACGAAAATCCCGCCCTCGCCCGAACACAGGCACTTGTTCTGGTTCAGCGAAAACGCGCCGCAATGGCCGAGCGCACCGGCTTTTTTGCCCTTGTAGGTCGCGCCGTGCGCCTGGCAGGCGTCTTCGATCACATAGAGGTTGTGCTTGCGGGCGATGGCCATGATCGCATCCATGTCGGCGCACAGGCCGTGAAGCTGGACCACCACGATGGCTTTGGTCCGGGGGGTGATCGCCGCCTCGATCTTGGCCGGGTCGATCAGAAAGGTATCCCAATCGATATCGACGAAAATCGGAATCGCGTCGTGATGCAGGATGCAGGTCGCGCTGGAGCTCCACGTATACGCCGGCACCAGCACGTGATCGCCGGCGCCGATGCCGCAGCCGGCCATACACATGTGCAGCGCCGCGGTGCCGGAGTTGGTAAAGAGCGCGAACTTGTTGCCGTTCCACGCGGCAAACTCCTCGGCGAAAGCCATATTGTGCTTGCCGTAAGTCTGACAGGTGGAATGCAGTGCGTCGAGCACCATTTCGTCGTCGGTGTGATCGATCGGGGGCCAGGTTTTGAGTTCACCCGGGGCGATGACCGGGGTGCCGCCATAAATTGCCAATTCCGCCATGATGCCGTTTCCTTTCGTTGGTTGCATTCGGTTGCGTGATTTTGCTCTCCAACGTCTAATGTACCGGCACTTACGGCAAAGTGCCACCGGCTTTTGCCGGACTGCCTTGCTAAATAGTGGACAATCTTGCGCGGTCGGAATATTCCTTGGGCGTGCACCCGGCCCGCGCCTTGAACAAGCGGCAGAAATAACCGGCGTCCTCGTACCCGACCCGAAGTGCGACTTCGCCCACCCGGTAGCGGCCGCTCGCCAGCAGCTGCTTGGCCTCGTTGAGCCGCACCTCCAGCAGGTAATCGAAAAACGAGAAGTCGCTTTCACGGCTGAAAATCCGCGACAGATGAAAGCTGCTGACCTGAAGATAACCGGCGGCATCCGCGAGGCGGATCGGCTCCCGGTAATGCCGGTGAATGTATTTTTTCGCCCGCAGAATCAATTGCAGGTGCTGCTGCTTGGTCGACGGCGCCGCGTTGGCCGTTGCCGTTTCGCGCGGCACCGCTGCCCGGTACAGCACCAGCAGCGTACTCAACAGAATGCTCTCCGCCAATGCCCCCGACAGCGCATCCGAAGCCGATTCCAGCCGCAGCAGGTCGAAAAAATTCCGCAACGTCCGCCGATCTTCCGGCGTTTGCCGCCGCAGCCAGCCGTTGCCGTAACGGTCCGTCACCTCCCGGTCGGCGTCCCAGTGGAATTGCACCAGAAAAATTTCCAACTCCTGCGACATGTCGAAGTTGTCCCGATGCGCCATCCCCGGCGGTGTCAGCAACGTATCTCCCGGCCCCGCCGGGAACCGCCGGCCATCCGCATAGGTCAATTCGAAGTGCCCCGCCATCACATGCAGCAGTTCGAAATTATTGGTATTATGGAGCTTCTCCGACCACACCGGATCGTAAATATTGTCGCTCATCGCCTGAATCCGCGGAAGTTTCGCCAGCTCTTGTTTCATCCCGTGCTCCCTCGTAGTACCACAATATAACCGCTCTACGTTTTTTTGCCAGTTTTTCCAAAGGAAAAGATGTGGTGTTCCGACCGAAAAAACTTCCGCCCCCGGACTTGTAAAGAGCGGCAAATGAAAGTACAGTAACCCGATCAACCAACAAGAACCCGCAACCATTAAGACCACAACCATGAGCAAAAAGATTTACATCATCACCAATTCCCATATGGACCCGATCTGGCTCTGGCGTCTCCGGGAGGGGCGTTCGACCTGGGTGAACACCTGCCGGACGGCGGTGAAAATGCTGCAGAAGTATTCGTTTCTAACTTTTACGCGCTCCTCCAGCGCCTGTTACCGCTGGATCGAGGAAACCGATCCGGAGCTGTTCCGCGCCATCGCCAAATTGGTGGAAGCCGGGCGCTGGGAGCCGGTCGGCGGCTGGATCGAACAGTCCGACACCATCATCACCCCGGCGGAAAGCCTGCTCCGGCAGGCCGAACACGGCAAAGCCTACTTTCGGGAACGCTTCGGCAAGGACATCAAAGTGGCGTACAGCGTCGACAGCTTCGGGCAGAATGCCGGAATGCCGAAAATTCTGCGCGCGACCGGATTCGATTATTACGCCTGGATGCGGCCGATGGAGCACGAAAAAACCATGCCGGACCAGTTCCGCTGGGCCGCCGACGACGGCTCCGGCTCCATTGTCAGTTTCCGGGTCAAGCAAAGCTATTGTACCCCGCCAGTGGTGAATTCGGCGGAGGAGATGCGCGAATTTTTCCGCCATGTCGCCGACCGCGGCGCAGAGCACCAAAGCTTTTTCTTCGGCGTCGGCGACCACGGCGGCGGCATTTACGAGCAGCATCTGCAATGGCTGCTGGAGGCACTCCGGGACTATGACGCCGAATTCACCACCTTGGAAAGCTATTTTCAGGTGCTCGCCCAACAGGAACTGCCGCTTCTGTCCGGCGAACACGTCCATCACGCCCCCGGCTGTTATTCCGCGGTCAACGAGATCAAACGCACCGTCGCCGATACCGAAAAACTGCTGTTCAAAGCCGAAAAAATCGTGCTGGAAAACCGTTTCGACGACACCCGGGCCGCCGTGGCCGAACTGCAGCAGAGCTGGGAAACGTTTCTATTCAGCTACTTCCACGACATCTACCCCGGCACTTGTTCGCATGCGTCGTATGCCAACGAAATCCGCGACATCACCGGAACCGCGGCGCGTTCCGCCCGGGATATTCTCGAGCGTTCGTTGTGCCGCCTCGGCAACGAGCTCCCGACCGATTTCCTCACCGAAGGCGGCGTATTGATCTGGAATCCGTTGCCGTATCCGGCCGCCGGGCGTGTCCGCTTCGACACCTTCGCCGATCCGAACGGACACGGCCGCAACTTCAATTGCCTGATCGACCGTGATGGGCACGAAATTCCGCTGCAATGGCTGCGCGCCGCCGCCTCCTATGGGCCCTGCGGCGCCCCCTGGGGCAACGCGGTCGCCGCGCTCCCCCTCCCCGCTTCCGGAACGGCGGTATACGCCTACGGCTATACGGAGCAGCCGCAGCCGGCGCTCGGCTGCGAACGGCAACGGGAATTGCTGAAGCAACTGCGCTTCGACATTCTCGACGACCCCAACGACACTTGGGCGCACGGCGCCAAACGGCTCGGCAAAACCGCCGGGCACGCGGTTCTGTATGAGGTGGAAGAATTGGCCGACGGACCGGTAGTCAGTCAGTTGCGGGCGCATTACAGTTGGAAAAATTCTTCGTTCCAGCTCGATTTGCTGGCCTACTGCGGCATCGACGCGGTCGAAGCGCACTGGCACGGCAACTGGAATGAACCGGAACAAACCCTGAAGTTGTGCCGCACCCTGCCGGAAGCGGGCGACGCGATTCTGTCCGGCCAGGCCGGATGCGTATTGGCCCGTACGCCGGACGACTGCGAACAACCGTTCATCGACTGGGTCGGCGTGCGTTGCGGCACCCACTGTTCGGGGTATTTCAGCCATGGCATGCACAGCTACGATTCTTTCGGCGCCAATGACTTGCGCCTGACCATCTGCCGACCTGTGATCTACCTTGAATTCGAAGCGTTTCCGCCGCACGGCGACGAAGGGTACGCCGATCTCGGCTGGGGCGAACGCTCCTTCTGGCTCTTTGACGCACCGGCAGAAGCGGTGCCGCGGCTGGCGCAATGCTGCCTGTGGGGCCCCGAGCACTGGGAAATCACCGCCGCCGGCGACGGCAGCCGCCTGCAACGGGATATCTGGGAGGTCTCCCCCGAAACGGTGATCGCCACCGCGCAAAAGCGCAACCCGGACGGCTCCGTCGCGTTTCACCTGTGGAACAGCGCCGCCGCCCCATGCCGCGCCGAAATCCGCCGCAACGGCGAAACCGTGTGGCACGAAACCATGCCCGGCGGCGCCATCGTCATGCCGCAATTATAAAGCGGCTTCCCTCCGGAGCGCCGTATCAGCGCTCCGGAGGAGGATGGTTTTTTTTCAGCTTTGCAGCGGAACCGCGTTGCGGTTTTTCCACCATTTTTTCAGGCGATCGTCAAGGTACACGAGAACAACCGTGAGAATCGTGATCGCAACGAAGAAAAACAGGAATTTCACGCCATATACGGCGCATCCGAAGAAACCGCCCCAGGTCATCCAACCGATCAGAATCCATTGCGTGATGAAAATGGCGTTGATTTTTTTGCTCATGAACGTGACCAGTTTTTTGACCGCTTCCACGCGGCCGAGCCCCAGCGAAATGAAATACAACAAGCCGCACCAGACCGCCGCAATGCCCAGCACCCAGAAGACTTTGACTGTATTCTGCTCATACATGTTGTCGTCGATAAACAGCTCGGACAGTTCATAGCCGCACGCAACCAGCGTTGCCGTAAAGGCGCCGCAGACAACCGCTCCGCCGGCCAAAAGACGGGTATAAAATTTTGTTTTATCGGTCACCCGCAGCAGCACCTTGCCGAACAGATACCCGGCAACCGGATAGATCAGCCAGACGAAAAACGGAAACGGGGTCAGATAATTCTGGTAGGTGAAATAACCGATCCAGACCGAGATCAATTCGCCGTCCGGATAAATCGGCGCCGCAACGGAACCGGCGACCAGCAGAGCGAGAGCGACGAAGGCGATGGAAAGGTCGCTCACGTGGAAATGCTTCGTCAGCGCGAAAAACAGGAACGTGAGCCCCGCGAAATGCAGGATATCCAGACACAACAGCTCTTCCAGGCCCTGGTATTGAAGACTCTTCGACTGATACAGCACCAAAAACACCAGACACGGAATCGTCCCGCGCACAATGTTCAAAAGATAGCCCTGCCCGACCAGCTTGAGCCCGCGGACCGCATTGACCTTCGGCTCCTGGTTTTTGCTGTATACCATGCCGATTCCCATCGCGATCATGAAAACGGGCGCGGCGAGAGGCCCGCCGACGAATTCGATGGCCACACTGATCCAGGTCTCCAGTCCCGGCGCGAATTCGATGTTTTTGTAACATTCCTCATCGACATGCACGAGAATCATCCAGACGATCGATATCACTTTGGCGATATCGATTTCGAATTGCCGTCCGGTGTTGACCTCTCCGGACGCGATAAGCTGCAATCTCCCGTCGGCGGAAACCGTTTTTCGGTTTGCCAGAAAGCGCAACAGCAGCAGAATTGCCAAAATACCAAGCGAGGTTGCAAGCAACATGATACGGATTCCTGTCTATTTTGTCCCGGATAAACCGCATTGAACACTGCGGAAGAACGTTTTGTTGACGGCACGAAGGAACATTTTCGCTTTGAGTTCCGACAAGCCCATTACCTCATGCAAAGCGCATTCGAGGCTTTGCAGATTTCCGGCCGTGGGCAGGATGCGCCAATGCGGATGGATTTTCGGCGCCGGAAACAATTGCCCCGCCGGAGCCGCGATAGCCGGAAGTTGCAACATTCGCGCCGCCAGCATCAGGCGCGGAATATGCCAACTGTTGGAAACGATGATCGTCTTCCCGGGAATTTTTTGAAATTCCGCCACCTCTTCTTCCGAGTCCCACGCGGAATCGACAATCATGACCGCCTCCTCCGGGACTCCAAACCGGGCAAAAAACGCCGCAAGCCCGATCCGCTTATCCGCTGCCATTTCGCGGTGTTCCGGCATGGAAACGCAGATTTTTCCGGCCATGCCGCGCTTCGCCAACTCCTGCGCCACCCGCCCGGCTTCGGTCAGACGGATCACCAGATTATCGCCGAACCAGCTCTCCGGCGCCCGGCCGGAATGTTGTTGGAAACCGCTTCCGGCCACCGCAATCAGGTATTCGTCCGCCGGCAACGCGGCCACGTTCAATTGTGCATACCGGCTGCTCAACGCATGCAAAAGCATCTGCCCGGCCACTCCGCCCAGCAACATCACCACAGCCACGGCGCCGACCAGCCACGGCGCATATTCCGGCAGGAACAACGCCGGCACCAAAGCAATCCACAACAACGTCTGGGTAAAAAAAAGCCGGGAAACAATTTTCTTCCCGGCAAACAACCAGCTTCGCATAAAAAAACCCTTATTAAACCATAATCTCCATAATTTACTCTTCAATTTTCATTTTTGCAATGCCCCGTCCCGTTTTTTTCGATCCGTTTTCGGTATCATCAAAGGTCGGGGGTAAAAAATAAATCCGTGATCAGGTCGATGCGCGGATTCTCGATCCCGCTATAGGCGTCGAAATACTTCTTCTCGCCGGAGAGAAAATACATTTTCATCAGCGACGGCGCCAGACTGTTGAACTGGATTTGACCGTAAAGCTGTTCATAAGGCCAGGCAGCGGGATCTTTGGTGTAGGGGATGAGATAATCCAGCGCCGCGCGGATCCGTTTCCCGCTTTCGGTGTCCGGCGCCAGCATATCGACCCCGGCGTTCCGCGCGGAGGATACGGCGCGAAAAAGAATATCCAACGCATATATGGAGTAATCCCATGATTTTGTGCGCCCCAACTCCAAAGGCATTCTCCCGTCCGCCATAATGGAGTTCGGAAGCTGCTCCATCAAATCCCGCGCGAAGCCGCGGGCGGTATCCATGTCGCCGATGAAGATGGAATGCGCGATGATTTGCGCATGGTAGGCGATCCAGATATTGTGAAAAGCCCCCTCGAATTCCTGCCGCATCGCCGGCGACGCCATCCAGTCGCGGTATTCCCGGAACCATTGCAGCAGCGCGGCATAATCCTCGCGGCTCATGGCATTGGAGTCTTTCAGCAGGACAATGCAGTCGGCGACATCGATCAGATGCAGCGCGTCGATGATGCCGATGGCGCGTCCGTCGCAAATACCCGGTATACTTTGGGCATAGCGCAAATGCGGTTTCACTCCGGTTTCCGGGTCGGTGAAAAATGTACGCAGAAACTTGACCGCATGCGCGGCAACTTCTTCGTCTTTGGTGAAATGATAAAGGATGCCGAGTTCGGTTACGACCCCGCAGAGCCGTGCGATCTTGCTCGAATCGCTTTTCGCCGCGTCCGGATTGAACACGCCGTCGCGCCGGATATACGGAAGCCCGCTTTCGGTGGCTTCATTCGGCCACCAATAGATACCCACGCTGATATAATCGCGCTTGTCGCCGGAAACGGCGACGATAGTCTTATCAAACGTGACACTGACAGGCGCGGCTTCCAGCAAACCCGAACGCCTTTCGAGAAGTGCCGCCACCTTGGCCGCATTTCCGCCGGAAGCCGGCTCCGGCAATGCCGGATAAACGCCTCCGGCCGCCGCGAAAACACAGCCGAACCAAAAGAACACCGCAATTGCTTTCATGAAACACCTTATTTTAACACGCCGGCGTCAGCCCGCATTTTCGCTTTTCGGGTGGAGCAACAGGAAAAACAACGCCGCGACGCTTGCGCCGGCGAAGTCCGCCAGAAAAGTCAGCCAGCTGCTGCTCCACGGGGTCAGCCGCATGCCGGCCAGCCCGATTTCCACCGCCGGATTGAACGCGCCGGAGCAGACCGTGCCGCCAACCGCGAATGCCCCGACCATCACCGTACCGCCAATGGCCAACCCGAAATAGGAGTTCCCGGCGGCCGACTTCAGCGTCGCCACCGAAAGAACGACGAAAGCCAATGCGAAAGTGAACAAAAATTCCGACAACAAAAGATCGTGAATCCGAAAGTTGAATGGCGGTATTGCGGCGGAAGCCTCATGCCGGAACTCCATGACCGCCAATGTGGCGACCACGCTCCCCGCGACCTGGGCGATCATGTAAGGAAGAACGTCGCGCTTCGCCAGTGCGCCCCGAATGAAGACCGCCAGCGTGACGGCCGGATTATAGTGTCCGCCGGAAACCGGCCCGCCGGCATAGATCATCACCATCAGGATACCGCCGATGGCCAGCGGCGGTATGACGCCGGATCCGTTCAGTGTGATGGTGGAGCCGATGGTCAGGATCAGAAAAAACGTACCGATGAATTCAACCAGATACTTGCGCAGGCAGTTCATGATGGTCTCCTCCTATATTTGGTCCGTCAGTTATAATATGTGCCGATTTTGTCGAAGTCAAGCTGATTTTTTACCCGGAGCACTTTTTTTTTACATTTTTTTCAATGCTGCTGCGGGATAGAGCAGGAACGCCTTTGCTATTACTGCTATTACTCATTTTTCTATTATCTGACCGAATATATGAAATCGCTGTCAAGCACGGGAAATGAGCAACAAAAACAGTCGATCGCAAAGAGTTTGATTGCATATCTGACCGACTGCTGGATATACGAACGGCTGGTTATCGCCGATTCGATACGATTGCCATAACATCTTGCGTAAGAAAATTTTTGCCCTTGTGGATGCCGGAGTACAGAATGGGAAAGCGTGAATGTGCCGGTTATTCCAACGCGAGGAAAGCAGCCGGTGTCAGTACCGGAATATTATCCTGGGGAAAGTGCTTTACATTTCGCGTAATGATATAATCCGCATCGCAGTATGCTGCGGTAAAGAACGGAACCGCGCCTTCAAAGTCCGTCATGGACGAGTCGATTGCGCGGTCGGGAATGGAAACGGAAAGGTCGATGGATTTGAGCGCATTACGAAAATCCCGCAACTTTTTCCGCATTGTCCCGGGAGTGACATTTTTGCGAAGGACATAGGCGACCGTACAAAGCGTAAGTGTCGAAACGATCCCTTCGGTTTTGCCGTATTCGCAGAGATTCAGGATCATCTGCGAATCCGCAAAAAATGGTTCCCGCCTGGCGATCCCATCAATTACGACATTGGTATCGATGAAAAGCTTCATTTGGGAAGCCCGTATTTTGCCGAGAACACTTCGCTCATGAATTCTTTTTCATCGAAACCGCCAGGCAATTGGACGATTCCGGTAAGCGATTTGGTCAGCGGCCCGAGTTTTCGCCGGAAACGCCGGGCACCGACGCGCAATTTGGCAAGCACGAAATTGACAAACATCGCAGAAATGCTTGTGTTTTCGCACTTTGCCTGTTCCTCTGCCATGGAAATTATTTCCGGCGGCGCGGTCAGTGTAAGTTTTTCCATAGCCATAATCAACCTCCAACTTCAAAAAGACACGTGTTCCTTTGATTACAAAAAACGTGTCATTTTTTCAAAGTCAAATGGGAGACTGAAAAAAATGGAATTACAGTTGAGCTTGACCGGGCGTCCTCTCACACCACCGTACGTGCCGTTCGGCATACGGCGGTTCAGTAGCTTGAGTGCAACGCATTGTATCGAAGCAAGATATCGTCATACCCCATCTCTCCAATGCGTTGGTTGGTCAATGCGCGTGTCAGAATCCAACTGTTGGCGATATGCCAATATCCTTTTCTTGTGTTCGCCCATTCTCACGCTTTTCCCTTGGGAATGCCCAGCGATTGCAACTGCGCAGATCGTGTTCGTACTCGTTTCCATTGTTTTCAAGGTTGAACTTATCTGTCTGATTACAGCGTTGTTCGTGCCGTTGAGACCTCCCCGGATAAGAGCGATAACTTTCATCCCATGTGCCTGGTACATTTACACCACGAGGTTCGGGCAGTATCGGACTTCGCTTTGTTTTGCAAGCTCGTCGCCTCGCATATGCCTTATATGCACTTTCTGTTCGCTAGGCCGGAATTTTGCCGACGACTTCCTTCAGATTCCACCTCGCGATGGACACCCTCTAACAGTTCCTACAGCCAAGTCTGTAACGGACTTTCACTGTCAAGTTATCGCCCATGCCGGGCGTTGAAGATATTGAAACGCTCCCCGCGAAGTTCGATTTTTCACTTTTATCATGTGATAAGTATTACATCAAAAATCAACATGTAACATAATCAAACTTTTCGGAAAACGAAGCAAAGGGTTTGTAACCATACTGATCAATTTTTACTCCCACCGATTCGTGAACTAAATCGCCAGATTCTACCGTTCTCGGTAATGCTGGATGGATTGGGTCTTTGAAGCGGCACATCGTCTGCCATTTACTTTTATTGAATTCATCATGTAAAGCACAAGAAATATCTTCTTTGATTTCTTGATTTTTAAAGCTGAGCCCCTTTTCGATTGCGAAATCAACCATCCAGCGCAAAGCAATATTCGATAGTCCGGACTCTTCAGCCGGATAACCTCCACCCACATCACTATGAATTCCGGCAAACCATACTTCGTGCACTTTCGGATTTTTTTCAAATCTTAAAATGGGGAAAAGATTTCTCAGCTCATCCAATGACATCGCATGGAATGCCTCTTTCACGTTTGGAGCTAATTTTTTATCTTGAAAATCAATATCCGGGAAATCCGCAGTTTTTACAGTATCCCATAAACCAAGCATTTCGATCGATGGATTATCAAATTCATTCCTTTCTTGCCACTCGGAAATTTTTTTCGATTTTTCTGCAGCAAATAAATCAAATAATTCATCACAGGAATTTACGTTCTTGGGAGTTCCACATGTATTCAGCAACCAACAGAATACACGAGCAATATAGGCGCCACGACTAAAGCCAAAGATATAAATTTTGTAATTATCAGTAAGCCTGTCGCTATAATTAAGTTGATCAGAGAGCCATCGATAAGCTTCCCTTATGCGATCCATGATTCCTGCGCCCCAAGCATTACCGGAAATAGACTCTCCTACGCGCGTGCCCACTCCTGCTTTGTAGCACCGCATCCTGGTTGATTTACTTTTCAATAAGTCATGTAATTTATTTACATTTGTACATTCATGTTCAATTTCGGCCGTATTTCCAGTCCCATCAAAGAAAATGACATACTCCCATGTTAGAGGTATTATTGCCATATGCCTGTTCTCCTGCTTATTTTCGAATGTTCTTAGGTTTCATTTCCTCTTCGTCGTCATCTTCGGGAAGAGGTATTTGGCACTGGTACTCTATGGTTTGCGGCACAACAAGTCCAAGACTTGTAACTGCGATTAACGAGTACAAATAATCATTATGCACGGTAACTTGATATAAACCTAACCCATTTGAGGCTTTCTTCACATCACGGCAGTGCCAATCAAATCCATAGTATGACTGCCAAACCGTTTCGCTATGAACTATTTTTTCGTTTGTTCCGCTGCCTTCTGTTGTAAATCTGCTGCATCCTGTCATGGAAACAGCCACAAGACCAAGCAAGATAAAAACTAAGCTTTTCATATACTTCCCCTTTTTATCAAAATACGAATTTCACGAAATCCCGGTATTTTGCATCAAATATGACGCACTTATTTTCGTTGTCGAAGGCGCGTACGAGAGTATTCCACACCGCAAATACCGGAGCTCCTCGAGGTCCTCGATCCATCAAACGGCATCCTCGAACTTCTCCGTGGTCACGAAATCACCATAAATCTTCCAATGAAGCTCCCTGTATCTTCTGTAAGATCTCTTGGTAATTACCATTTAGCACTGCATCTTTTCGGACTGCTATGCTTGATTCACCCTGGAGATGCGCTACTTGCGAAAGCACATAATGGATTTCGCAGGAAAAACTCTTGATGGCCGCTTTAATATCCTCATATTTGCCACCATCGGCATATATCAGCAATGTTGTTTGAACCGGTTGCTCAATCTCGGTAATTCCTGATTCGCATAATGCTTCGGTAATTCTTTTTCTGATATCATCATTGTCAGTTTCATATGAATCCCTGACATCATACGACAGGTGGAATATTCGTTCCATGCGACAATTCTCTTTTTATTGATTATTTTGTGGCAAAAATCACGCACCCTCCGTGTTAACATACAGTAATGGATCATTAATGTCAAATAAGAATCTATGATTTTCTATAAAGTTTCTGAATTTTATTTATTGACACTAAATATCGATATATATATTTATAAAAATTCCACAAACAGTTAACGCATATAAAAAAAATGCCCATGTTCAAAACAAAGACTCCTCCTCGATTTGGGCTGTAACTGAGTACAAAAGGGTACTGGATTTTCGCGAAGTTACAAATCGGAGTCGTTTTCGATAGCCGGATCCCTTTTGCCGCCAAGCCAAAATCTAACCTAAGCCGTTCTCGAATGGTCGTTATTTATCCGTTTTCGATTTGATCGCTGTAGGAATCCGATCATTGAAATAGAGATTCACGCTGGAAGATGAAATATTGGTTATCGGAAAACAAACTCTCCAACTCGCACATCCCTATACGTTCCATCTCCCTCAATTTGAGCTCGTCCCTTCACCTTATTCGAAACGTAAAAGGTATTGTCGCTCCCACTGTCATTGATTATTGCAATGCAACCAGGCGGTATTACAATGTGCGCTTTTCCTGAAGTCCCTCCAAATGATCTATCATATGCAATAGCTTCTCCTTCTGAAATAATAAATTGGCTATAGGTACTTGAAATGGAAACTTTAAATGTCTTAGCTTCTGGGGATTTTATATTTTTTGCTAGAAATACATCCAAACTCCGAATGGATTCTTGGATTGCTTGATTGGCATTTTCTGTTGATTTTGCCGCCTCTTGAGCTTTAAGAGCAAGGGCCTCTGCTCGATCCGCAGAGATGCTAGCGCTTTTAATCGCATCAGTCAACAAACCCGCATTATTAACAGCTCGCTCTGACTCCATTTGAGCTTTTGCCGCCAGACCTTTCAATTCAATAAATCTTTGCAATAATTCATCATACTTTTTGGCGATTTCCATGCTCAAACTTGAAAGTTGAGTATTCAACGCAACATTACTCTGTCCTGCTACGAGCATTTGCTTGTTCAGCTCAGAGTAACGATTCTCCACTTTTTCGGCGCTTCGATTGAGTTCATCTATTTTTCCCGTCATAGATGACCAAGCACTCCAACCGAGAATAGAGATGACTATATCCACAAATGTTACTATGCCCAATCCATATTTTATGCGAGATTCAAGTTTAAAAACCCTTGTTTTTAATTTTGCTACTTCTGTTTCTACATTTATTTTTTGGATATTATCATCAATCATAATTTTCTCCCACAGTTTATTCAAGCTTAGGTTATGCCATTATTTTGCAATGATATCGGCGGTATCGACAAAATTGACGAAATGGGTTTCCTTAATCGTTGGCGTCAGGTCGCCGGAATAAATGACTGCTCCGGGCTTGGAGCTCGGCACCAAAGAGCGGAACTTGGTGATCGCTTCGATAAAGTCGGGGTTGTAGCTTCGGGCGGCTTTGATTTCCATCGGCAGGAGTTCCCGGTTTTCATTGAGCAACAGGTCGATTTCCATGCCTTTGCTGTCCCGGAAGAAATAGAGTTCGCTCTCTTTTCCGGCGTTGTACCGGGCTTTCAATGCTTCCAGAACCACCATGTTTTCGAACAACCCCCCGAAGAGCGGATCACGTGCCACTTGCGATACATCCTTGATTCCGAGCAGATAGGTCGCCAAGCCGACCTCGGAGAAATAGAGCTTCGGCGTTTTCACCAGCCGCTTGCCGAAGTTCTGGAAGTAACATGGTAAACGAAAGACGATATGACTGGCTTCCAGCACTGACAGCCACTCAGAAAGCGTTGAAACGGAAACGCCCACGTCATTGGAGAGGCTGCTCAGGTTGATCAATTGCCCGACTCTGCCCGCCAAGAGCTTAATGAACAGCTCGAAATTCAGGCTGTTGCGGAGATTGATCAACTGCCGGGCGTCCCGTTCCACATAGGTCATATAGTAGTTGCGGTACAGCAGTTCCGGCTCAATGTCGGAGTCATAAAGTTCCGGCATGAATCCCTTGAAAAGATATTCATCCCGATCCATTTTGATTCCGGCCTCACTCAGTTCCTGGATAGAAAGCGGAAGCAATTGCAGAATCGCAGTCCGTCCCGCCAATGACTGCGAAACCTCAGCACGAAGATTCGGTTGCTGACTGCCGGTCAGGATGAATTGCCCTTTTTTCTTTTTATCCCGGTCAACGATAACCTGAATGTAGCTGAGTAACTTGGGAACTCGCTGAACCTCATCAATAATCACCGGAGCAGAAAATTGCTCCAGAAACTCCCTGGAATCTCTTTGGGCAAGCAAACGGACATCCGGGTCTTCAAGGTTGACATACTTATAGTCTGGAAACTGCAATTGAGCAAGGGTTGTTTTGCCAGCCTGCCTCGGTCCGGTAATCGTAACCACCGGAAACTTCGTTGCCAGATCCGCCAGAACCCGCTGAATTTTTCTCTTGATCATGCTCGCATCCTCCAGTATAGCAATAACATATCACTTTCAGAACAAATTTCAAGTTCAATCAAAAAAATGTTCCGGTAATTCTTTGTGATCCACAGCGAGAAAACAACAGCAACAGCACTGCTTTTGTCGGTCTTTGGAGATAAGGGAGTAAAAAAGAAAATGGTCGGGGTGAGAGGATTCGAACCTCCGGCCTCTGCGTCCCGAACGCAGCGCTCTAGCCAGACTGAGCCACACCCCGACAAATCGTCGATCGCCGCCGCTATTGCAACGACTCTTTTAATGTAACCCGGATTGGCGAAAATGCAAGCACCTGTTTACGCTTTTGTACAAAAAAAGCCGGATTTCACGCCCCCAAAACCGCCCGATCCCATTCACTGCAATTCCGCCATCCGACGGCGCAAATAGGGGGAAACCTGATTCAAGTCGCAGGAAATCAACGTGATATCGGCTCCGGCTTCCACCAGGATTTCGAATTTTTCCGGCCAGTTCCGCACAAGTGCGTAATCCAACAACACCTGGTCATTGTATTTCATATTGACATCCGCACCACGCTGAACCAATTCCAGAAACAACCTCCGGTAGACATCGCCGGATCCAATGGCGTAGTTTTCCCGGAAAAACAGCCGCGTCAGCGCGGTTTCTCCGGCCTTATTGACGTTTTTCACCTCCGCGCCACGTTCGAGCAACAGCTCCGCCGCCGCCAATCCCGCTCCCCACTTTCCCAGTTGCCACATCAACGGCGTATCGCCGGCACCGTCAACGGCGTCGATATCGACTCCCTCTTCCAGTAGAATATCCATAATCTCCGCAGTCGCCGCGGCAAAAAGCATCGTGCGCTCTTCGTCACTCCGGGAACGATACTGCAAAATCGACGGATTCCGGCGCAACAAGTAACGCATCACCTCCGGATGTCTGCGGTTTGCCGCCGACGCAACGCCGAGTTCGTCATAAACCGCCGCTCCTTTTTCCTCCACCAGCAACCGTACCGCTTCCAGCGAATTTTTCCGTACGGCTTCCAACAGGTACGCATGCCACCCCTCCGGGGGCGAAGAAACCGCCGCCAGCTCACTCCGGCTCCCATTGCCGCAGAGCCGCCACAGCGACTCACGCTCGCTCTTCGCCTTCCCTTCCGGCAACAGTGGTTTATCCGGCAATGCCGGATCGACCAAGCCGGCCTCCAGCAGAACCGCCTCCATTTCGACCGAAAAATCCCACCGGCGCCGGAAAAGCGTATCCCCTTCCCTATCTTCTCCACTATGCGAATAGCGGCGATTCACCTCCGCGCCGTATTGCAGCAGCAGTCGCGCCAAAGCTACCCGGTCCTGCCGTGCCGCTTCGAACAGCGGCGGCTCAATCAACACAGCAAAGGATTCCGCCGCGGCTACGCCGAACGTTTCCGGCTGAAATTTCCAGAACCATCCCCCGCCGAGCTGCATCCGCCGCACCGGATATTTGCCGTCCCGCATCCGGCTGTTCGGATCGGCTCCGGCTTTCAACAACTCCTCGACGGCTGCCGAATCCGGATTGGAGCAGGCCGCAGTCAAAATGGCATTGCGGTGATGCCGGTTGCGGGCATCGACGGCTTTCCCGCCTCCGGCCCGGATCAACTGCCGCATGGTTTCCGCGTCGCACCAGGCGGCCGCCTCGGTCAGGGCGGATGCGCCGAAGTCATCCGCCAGACCGGCATCGGCGCCGTGCGCCAACAGCAGTTGCACCGTCGCGGCCGCATCCACTTTGGAGCGGTTGCGTGGCTGATAGCTCAAGGAGCAACCGCCGTGTGACTCCGGAAAGTAATAACTCGCATAAAACAGCGGCGACCACCCGGTCGTGTCACAGGCATTGATTTCCGCCCCGTGCCGCAACAGCAGCTCCGCGACCTCGGCGCGATAGAGCAACGCCGCCAGCATCAACGGGGTGACGCCGTCCCTGGTCTTGAAATTGACATTCTCCCCCAGCTCGACCAAACGGGCAATGACCGCGGGCGGCTGTTCCGAAGCCAATGCCGTCATCAGCAGGTTGAACCCGGAATTCCGCTGGCGCAACGGTGTGCCATACCGCAACAGCAACTCCAGCGTTTCCGATACCCCGTCGCCGTTATTGGAGGACAACAGGTGAAAAAGCGCATTGAAGCCGGCCGCATCGACCGCGTCGGCCGACGCCCCCGCGCGCAGCAGGAATTCGACATCGGCCGGATCGAACGGGAAAGCGCGGCAGGCCAGCATCAACGGCGTACGGCCGCTGTGCTCTTCGACGGTATTGATCGGAAGTCCTTGTGCCAGCAGGAACTTCAATATGGCAATTCTGTCATCGGCTTGGCCGTAGCATGGCGACCGGCGCACAATGGCAAAGAAGTTCACTTCACTCCAATCGATCTTGGAAACGGCAGCTTTCAGAAACCGGATATTCTCACGCTGATTCCCTGCGACAGCCTGTTTCATCATCTCCACGACCGGAGGCTTCCTGCCATAGATATTCACCAGCGTTTCGAAAATCACCGGCAATTGCGGATTGGCGCCGGCTTCGATCATGCCGGCCTCGGAAATTCCGCATTGCCCGGACCGGCGTAAATTCTCCGGCGAAATCCACGCGCTCCAGGCGTCGAGCAGCGGCGGCGACGGTTGTGTTTGATCCGGCTCGGCGCCATAGCGCCAAAGCAACTCCAACCCGGCGTTGCTGTGAGCCAGCGCCAATGCGGGGCGATCTTCCTCGTCGCGCCAACCCGGATCGGCTCCATTTTGCAGCAGCCATTCCGCCGCCGCCAGATTGTCGACCCATAGCGCCCGGCCCAATGGCGACGGAATCCGGCGCGCTACTCTGGCGCCGAGCTCCCGCAGGCGGACGAACAACGCCGGGTCGTCCCAGAAAACCACCAGCGACAGCAGCACGTCATCCACATTGTGTTTCACGGGCTGCTCCAGCCACAGAAGAATCGTCTTTTCCAACTCGGCGGACAATACCGGATCGTCCCGGTTCTCCTGCAGGCGCGCGATGGCGGCAGACAGAAACTGCGGTGCCGATCCGGGTTTGGCGCCGTATGCCAGCAACACGGAAACCGCCTCAAACGGCCGCGGGTTTTTCAACGCATAATCCAGGGCCACGCGGTAGTAAACTTCGGTTTGCCCGTTTACGTCGGAGGATTTCGCCAATTCGGCAATCTGCGCCGCACTCCCGGACAGACAGAGCAGCATCAAGGGCGTTTCGCCCTGTTCGGGCGCAGCAACCATGGCGTCCGAGCTCCAGGGCAGCAAGGCCAGAAAAAGCATCCATCCGCAAAACAGCTTATTCATACGCGCGGCCACCCTCCTCTTCCCGGTCTCGCCGTACCGCTTCGCACAACGGCGGCTCACACCATACGCTGTCCGCGGGGGCTTCCACCGAGGCAACGCCGAATGTTTCCGGATTAAAGGAGCAGGGAAACCCCACGCGGGACATCTGCCGCACCGGATATTCGCCCTTCCGCATCCGGCTATTCGAGTCGGTGCCGGTCTTCCGGCCTCCGGCCCCGGTCAGTTGCCGTACGGTTTCCGCGTCGCACCAGGCGGCCGCCTCGGTCAGGGCGGATGCGCCGAAGTCATCCACCAGACCGGCATCGGCGCCGTGCGCCAGCAGCAGTTGTATCGTCGCGGCCGCGTCCATTTTATAACGGTTGCGCGGCTGAAAATTCACGCCGCACTCGAATGCCCCGGGAAAGAGATAACTCGCGTAAAACAGCGGCGACCACCCGGTCGCGTCACGGGCATTGATCTTTGCCCCGTGCCGCAACAGCAGCTCCGCGACCTCGGAGCGGTAGAGCAGCGCCGCCAGCATCAGCGGGGTGACGCCGTCCTTCGTCTTGAAATTGACATCCTCCCCCAACTCGACCAAACGGGCGATGACCTCGGGCGGCTGTTCCGCGGCCAGAGCCGCAAACAGCAGATTGAAGCCGGGATTCTGCTGGCGCAACGGCGCGCCATGCCGCAACAGCAACTCCAGCGCCTCGATAGACCGGTGGCTGAAACAGGAGGAGAGCAGATAAAAAAGCGCATTGTATCCGGCCGCATCGACCGCATCGGCCGACGCTCCCGCGTCCAGCAGGAATTCGACATCGGCCGGGTCGAACCGGAAAGCGCGGCAAGCCTGCATCAACGGCGTATAGCCGCTGTCCGCCTCGGCGCCATCGACCGGAAATCCCTGCGCCAGCAAATACTTCTGTATGGCTATTCTGTCTTCGGTCTTGCCGTGACCCAACGACTCGTATCCGGTGTTGAACGGCGACTCGTATACGATGCCGAGCAAATTCACTTTGCTCCAGTCCACCCCCGAACCGACAGCCTTCAGAAACCGGATATTCCCGTACAGATTCCGTGCGATGGCCCGTTTCATCATCTCCGCGACCGGCGGCTCTTTCCCGTAAGCTTCCACCAGCGTATCAAAAACGGCCGGCAGGTTCTCATCGGCACCGGCTCGAATCATATCGATCTCGGAAACCGCCTCGGCTGCCTGCGCACGTTTCAACGCGTCATCCGAAGCCGCTCCGGCAGCCGAACACCAAGGCAGCAGGGCCAGAAAAAACACCCACATGCCAAACAACTTATTCATAATTATCACAACCTTTCCAGCGCCTGGAAACAATATCATCGGTATCGGCGCTTTGCAACTTCCGCAGGCCGATTTTCGGAAAAGATCGCAAAATTCGTCAAAATTTTACTTGCCAACGATGCAAACGCATACTATATTCAAACAGAGTCGATAGTCCGGGACGCCTTTAATAATGGAAATCATGGTAATATGGCGCAGTTCACGCAGAAGCAACAACACTCTTCCGGCAGCGAGCGCAACAACCGCCTTTCAGCCGAGCAATTGATTTATCGGCTTCTGGAATTGTTGTCCGCCGAAGGCGATTTCCATGTCACGGGCCGGCAAATGCTGCAGCTCGTCGGCGAATGCTTCGGCGCCGACCGCGCCTGCGTATTCAAGTATACTGACGGTGGCACTCCCGACGCCGAAAAATTATTCGATTGGACCAATCCGGATATCGAACAACCGGAGCCGGCCGGATTGGAAAGCTTCGACGCCTGCGGTGAGCAATTGCTCCATGCCTCGGCATTTTTCATTTCCGCACCGGCAACACCGATGCGGCTGCTCGGCAGCATCCGCGCTGCCGGCACCCTGTCCGGAATCATTGGTCTGGACTGGATCCAGGGCACACCGGCGGTATCCGAACGCGAGGCTGTCGAAGCGATGGCTCACATCGTCAATCTGTTTCAGCTGCTCCTTCAACGGGAGGAGCAGCAGGAGAAACTGTTGGAGTGCATATCGCAGCAACGCCAGATCATGGATAATATTTCCATTCCGATCCTGCTCGTCGATTGCGATTATCGAGTCCTGGCCGCCAATCCACACAAAAAAGTCGCCGTCGATATGCCGCTGCAGCAACTTCTCGGTACCCATTGTTATGACACGGTCTGCAAGTTCGGCTCCCCGCCGGAATTCTGCGCCGTCGCCAAAACCATGCAGACCAGACAACCCAGCCGCAGCGAATTCTCTTTCATGGATAAGCGGTTGATTTCCACCGCCCAACCGATTTTCGACCGCAACGGCGAGATGCAGAGTATCCTGAGCGTCGATGTCGATATCACGGAATTGACCCGCCAGAAGGAGGAGTTGAAATACGCGATGGAGCAGGCGCAGGCGGCCAACCATGCCAAAAGTTACTTTCTGGCTACCGTCAGCCACGAATTGCGCACCCCGTTGAATGCCGTGATCGGCTTCAGTGAACTGCTGCAAAACGGCGAAGTCGACGAAAAAACCCGGCAGGAATACTTGCACTCCATCAATTTCGCCGGGAATTCCCTGCTCAATCTGATCAACGATGTACTGGATCTATCCAACCTGGAAGCGAACCGGACTCTCATTGCGCCGGAGAAAACCGATGTCGCCGCTCTGTTGACGCAGGTTGCGGCCGTGTTCAAATTGAGCGCGCAGCAGAAAAATATCGAACTGGCAGTCCACGCCGATGCCATCCGGCACCCGCTTTACGTCGACAGTCAGCGGATGCGGCAAATTCTGGTAAATCTGCTCGGCAACGCGATCAAATTCACCACTTCCGGAGGCGTTTCCCTCCATGGCGGTTTCGTCCCGGAAACGGAGGAGCAAGGGTTGCTGACCCTTCAGGTTTCCGATACCGGAATCGGTATCGCCCCGGAAAATCAAAAGGATATCTTCGAACCTTTCGTCCATGACTCCCTGATTCGGGGGACCAGAATGTACGAAGGCTCCGGGCTCGGCTTGACGATTTCCCGGAAGCTGCTGGAGACAATGGGAGGCGGCATCCACCTGGACAGCACCCCGGGCCGGGGCAGTACCTTCACCATCGAGCTCAAAGTCAAATACGAACCGGTCGCAGCGGCATCCGGGAAAGCGGATACGGCGGCGATAACGCCCGTGGCGGCATCCCCGGGCAAGCCCCTCCGGATGCTTCTTGTCGATGACGTGCCGATCAATCTGAAAGTCCTGGCGGCGATGCTGGAACGCCTGCAGGTGAAGTGCACCCTGGCGGAATCCGCCGAAAGCGCGCTGCGTCACCTGAAAGAAGACCGGGCATACGACATGATTCTGACCGATATGTGGATGCCCGGAATCGGCGGCGGCAAACTGGCGGAAACCATTCGCACCGAATTGGGGATCACCGACATTCCGATTCTGGCCGTCACCGCCGATACCCAGATCGATCCGGAAGTCAAAAAAAGCTTCACCTACATCATCCACAAACCGATTACGCTGAAGTCCCTGGAGCAGGCGTTCGAATTTCTCGCGCCGCCCGCCGCTCACACTTTCGCGGCGACGATGGCGAACCCCTCCCCGTCGGGGTCGAAGTCACAGCCGGCGACATCGCCGTAATACGCGGTGATCTTCAAACCGGCGGCGGCAAACTCGGCGGCCAGCGCGTCGCGGTCGAAGTATTGGAGCCAGTTGTAAACTTCCCAACTGCGCTCCGGCTCCCAAATGGTGTATTTGTCCAGCGAAACCCGTTCGGCATCATACTTGAAAACCCGTTTCATTTCGAAGTAGTCGCCGGCCGCCCAGAAGCCGCCGCCGGGCCGGTGGTCGAATTCGAGGGATTCCTGTTTATTGCCCAGCATCGGCAATGCCGCGACATCGAGCAAAATCTGACCGCCGTCGCGCAGCAGCCGGCGAAATGTCCCGAGCAAAATCCGGCGCTGTTCCGGGCTCAACGGGCAGAAGTCATAATAAATCAAGGTGATCAGATCGAAGCGGCGCCCGGTGTCGAATTTCAGGTAATCGGCATAACAATATTCGATCGCAAGCCCCTCTTCGTCCGCCGTCTTTCGGGCATAGGCGATGGAACGGCGCGAAAAGTCGATTCCGGTCACCCGCGCTCCGGCGCGGGCAAAGCGGGTCGTATACAATCCGGGGCCGCAGCCGAAATCGGCGACCCGCGAATCCGCCGTCAACCCGAAACGGTCGGCGATCCATGCCGCCGAAACATCGATGAAGTCCCGGCGGCGCGACGCCTGGCCGAAGTTTTCATCGAGATGGCAGCGCAGCATTTGTTCGGAAACATGCGCTTCGGTCCAAAGTGTCTCCGCGGTATACCGGCAAAACGGCACCGGCCGCTCCGCCGCCTGCCGGAGCGCCCGGTAAACGCAATCGGTTTTCATGGTGCCTCCGGCGGCAGCTGCAGCCGTTGCGCTTCCAGCGCCAGCTCCCGGGCGGCAGCTTCAACGTCACTCAATGGAATCGTTCCGGCGTCATACATGACGTGCCAGATCTCCAGGCGCCGGGAAAAATCCAGCCGCAACACCCGCCGCAATGCAGTGCACAACGCTTCGCCGCTTTGCGGCTCTGTCAGCAGCATCGCAAACACCGCATCACGCGCTACCAGTGCATCCAACAGCGGCAAACAACCGCTCTCGTAGCCCATCAGCGCTTGCCAATACGCCTCCAGCAGCGGCACCGCCGGAGCCGGTAACTGCCCCTGAAGTACCGGGCATTCGAGTTCTCCCAGCAACGCATTCAGCCGCTGCGAAGCATATTCCACGGCAAACGCCTCCTCGTCGACCTCCGGAAGACCGTCGATTCGCAAGGTCAAAACCAAACGGTTCGCGGTTTTTGGTAATTGCTCACTCAATGTGCAAATACTCCAACAACCGCGCGCATCAAAATAACCACCAATACCGTTTTCCGGTTCCGGGATGTCGCCGGCCACCGCAAAAACCAGCGGCTTTCCGGGAATCAAAACGCCGAAACGGCGAAAAAGGATATTCGCGGACGCCGGCACATAACCACCGGATCCCACCCCCTCTCCCGTGGCGGAATCTTGGAAGCGAGCTTCCACCTTCGTCCCCTCCTCCATGCGAAAAAGTACACCGAACCGGAAGCGGTCGCAACGATCCCGCCCCAGATCCGTCGAGGAGGAGTAACCGTTAATTTCATCCCAATACGCTACCTCGAGCCGCGCTTTCTCAAAGGGAAAATCCGGCGAATATTCGATACGGTAAGGAATTTCGCAGCCGAACATCGGAGAGGTATAATCGTTTGACGGCAGCAACTGCATATAAGGCGTGGCGGCGCAACACGCCAACCCGGCCAGGCCGGCCAATATACTCGAAAGCGTTTTCATGACCCTCCGTTTTCCTTTCCGTTGGGAATCCTTTCAAGACTATACCATCAAGTGCCGAAGTTGTCAATCGGCGATTGGCGATCATGGGAAAATGGCGGCAATTTTTCAAATTCATACAGATCACCGCCGAGGTGCCTGATTTTCAGGGTGAATACACCGACGGCGATTTTGTTGTTCGAATCCATGCCGTTGGCTTCCAATTCCGTCATCAAGATGAATTTACCCCAAACGGCAATCCGGTCGCTCCGGCTTATTTTCTCACCCAGACGCCGGTGATTTCCCCGAAGGCGTATTTGCGGTAATCGCTCGGATCCTTGTAGGCTTCACTGAGATAATCCTTCGTTTCCGGCGTATGAAAATCCTGGTGCGTTTGCCTTTACAAGTCGCAATATCAAAAAAATTACAGAAAAGTCGTCTTCTTCCGGAATTCGGTCTTGACAAAAACTTTTTCTTTGCTATAATAGCTATATGAAACATTAAGAAACACGTGAAACACTATGCGAAACACACATCAGAACGAATTGGCAGACACATTCCGTAAAGAATTGGCTGCCAATGCGATTACGCAGGACGGGAAACTCCTGCCGCTGCGTATGCTGGCGGATCGCTACCGGACCAGTCCGGCGACGGTCAAACGCATCGTCGACAAGCTGGTCGCCGCCGGCGTGCTGCGCACGGTTCACGGTGTCGGCATTTTTCCGGTCCAGGGTGAAATCACCCCGATTCCGGTGATGCGGCCGCATATCGGCGCGATCGTACTGGATGACACGGTACAAGTGGAATTGAACAAAGCCCGCGAAGCGTATATGGAAAAAGGTTGGGCGTTCAGCATCTACAACGCCAGCAATGACGAACAGTCACCGGCCCGGGAAAAGCTCTTCCTCAACATGGTCCGCCACCAGGAATTCGCCGCCGTGGTGATGGAGGCTTCGCCCATCGAACCGACCAACTTCGACACCTTTCAGCGGCTGCGCAATCTCGGCATCAAAGTCATCCATCTGTCGCCCTATCGCGACAATATGGAGTCGGACGTCTGCTTCGTCGCCGATTTTTTCGCCGCCGGGCAGTTGGCAATCGCGCAGGCGGCGAAGCGGCAGTACACCCGCATCCTCGCCTGCAACGACCAGGATTCCGCACCGTTTCTGCGCCGGTGGGAGGCCGGGCTGAACGCCATGGCCGCTCCGCTCGGGATCGACTTCACGCTCGATTTCGCCATTCGGACTCCGGAAGCCGCCATCGCCTGGCTCCGCCGACACCAGACGCCGGGCGAACGCATCTGCATCGTCTGCGGCAACTCCATATTCGCCGACAATCTGATCGACGCCATGACCGCGGCCGGGATCGCCTGCCCCGGGGATTGCGGCGTCATCTCGCTGTCGCCGTCGCCGCGGCACGACTCCCGGGTTTCCTTCCTCGACTTCGATTATCCCGCCATTCTCCGGGATGTGATGCAATACGCCACCAATCCGGAAATTGACGCCCTCACCACGGTTCAAAAAGCCTATCCGCCGTTCTATGTCGATAGGCGCAGCGCCTGAAGATAAAAACCAATCCCAAGGAAAGGAATCCCCATGAAAAAAGCAATCGACGGCCGCCGCCATGGTTCGAACCCCGCATTCACACTTATAGAATTATTGGTCGTTATCGCAATTATAGCGATCCTCGCCAGCATGCTTCTGCCGGCGTTGAGCAAAGCCCGCGCCGCCGCGCAATCGGCCAAGTGCATCAGCAACCTCAAACAAATCGGACTCCTCCACATCCTTTACGCCGGTGATCACAACGGTATGCTGCCGTATAACAACGCCTGGGGCGGCGGCGATGATGCCGGTTACGTGATGAAACTGGTCTCCAACGGCTATTCGTCGGCCGGCGCCGGCTTCTGCTGCCCGACCGGTTTGAACTTCGGCAAAGATAAGAACGGGGGGAGCGACACCACCGGCAGTACCAATTCGTTCCTCAATCCGGCCTACGGCACCGCCATGATCGGCAACGTGGCCACCCAGGGCAAAGGATACAGTTTGACTAACTTCGAATCGTCGTTTCAGCCCGCGTACGGCAGTCCTTTCGTCGCCTCCGCCAGCAATATTGTGATTGCCGGCGACTGCGGCGCCGACGGCGGCGAACTCGAAAATTACAACCCCGGCCTCGGTTTTCAAAAAATGCTGATGCGCACCGGTCGCGAAGGCACCTCCGGCGGCTACTACGGCGTCCTGTTCGCCCGCCATCAGGGCAAGTGCAACCTCGTGATGGCCGACGGCCATGCCCAGAGTTTCCGCGGCGACGAGCTCAAAGGCGGCGGCTCCTGGGGCAGCCGGCCAGTGATGTACGACTCCGGCGCCGGAGTCGCCGGACAGCTCTATGTCATATGCGGATATTTCAGCGAAAATATGGATTTCCTCACGTTGGCGCAGAATTGAGGAATTCCGGTCATGATCGCACTTTGCTTCACTTTCGCCGGCATGATCGCCGGAGTCCTCGCGCTCCGGAAGCTCTCCGGGCGCCCCGGCAACAGTCGACGGAAAAAATTTGCCGCGCTGGGATTGTTCGCTGCCATACTGGCGTTGGGTGCGCTGGCGCTCTGGCAGATGCGCTTCTCCATCGGCTTGGCCGGCGGCGAGGGGTTTGCCCGGAATAAAGCCCGCGATATGGCCAGGGCGCAGGGCTGGGGCATCGGCAACCATATCGCCGTCTCCAGTCCCGGCGCCAAAACGGTGGTGGTGGCCGATCTTGACGGCAATCGGGGATTCGCCGCCGATTTCGAAGCCGGGCTGCGGGCGGCCGGAGTGACCGATTGCATGGTCGTCAACCTCATCGTCGCCGATTCCGGAGCGGGGCGGCCGAAATTCATGACCATGACCGGACGCGATTTCAACCGCGCCGTCGACACGGTCCCCGATGCCGACGTCATCGTGTCGCTGGTCGGAATTCCGGACGGCGCCTGGAAAGCGGCGGCGCGCAAAAAGCCGTTCCTGGTCGCGCAGACCGGCAGCTCGCAGGAGCGGTTGACCATGGAACTCCAGAGCGGCCGGGTGACGGCGGCAGTATTCGCCAATCCGGAGCTGGCGCGGGCCGTCTCGCCGGAATATCCGGCCGAAATCCAGGCGGCATTCCATCACTTTTTCATTCTTCAGCAATAATATCCACTTCGAATACGCAAAAGAAAAACAGCATGCAATTAAAACGAAAACTTCACTTTTTATTTCTCATTACCTCTTCGATGGTATTTGCCGCAGACAAGGTGGAACCGCAATATATGTGTGAACAAATTTTTACGTATGGTTTATGGGGGTCGGATATCCCGGTCAATGACCAGGGGACTGCCGGCTTACAACGGGCAATGCGCCGTATGAATATGAATGTATTGATCGCTTCTCCCGGAGGTGCCGCGTTGACCCCGGAATATCTGGACAAAATGGCGGGAAATGGAATCCAGGTGATCCCGTATTGCGGGTGGGAAGAGATGGAAAAAACCATTCGCCCGGAAGTGAAAGATCATCCGTCAATTCTCGGGTGGTATGTTCGTGACGAGCCTCCGACCGATTTTCTCCCGGAATTTCTGGAACGATGTGAGGTCATAAAAAAGCTTACGCCCGACAAACCGGCATTGTGTCTTTTCTATATGCCGGACGCCGCTTCGGAGTTTGCCCCGCATCAACCGGTTTTGCTTACGGACTCTTACCCGCTGTGCTATCAGCATGATGGGACTTCCTTAGGTCCGCACTTCGCCCATCACCGTCCGGACGACCCGTTAACGCTGAAAAAGGGCATGGGACGTTATGCTCCTTACGGGGTATACGGGGTGATGGATTGGATGAATATGATGAACGCGTATGCCGGAGCAAACAAACCGCATTGGGTCACCCTGCAGACATTTGAGTCCGGCAACGGCAAGTGGGTTCGGTGGATCATGCCGTCGCAAAGTGAGCTGCGGTTGATGGCATATTACGCCATTGCGGGCGGTGCCAAGGGAATCAATTATTTCCGTTATTCCTGCTTTATGGATGACTACGGTCTGCCGTTGGACGGGAATCATGCGGAATACGGAAAGCTTTACGAGGAAATCGTTCGTTTGGGAGATACTTTGGTTCCAATGGGACCATTGTTTATCGATGCGGAATCCGCCGAAGTCGGTGCGGTGATACCGGCTTGGCGGCCAAGCCCCGAGCCGGGAGCGCGGGTTGAATACCGTCGATTGCGCTCCAAAAGCCGGAATATCGATTATTTCGTGGTGTTCAACAATGATGTTCAATATCGCGGATCCGCCGACATTGTGTTGCGTGACGATTTCCTGGGGGAACGGAAAATTTATGATTTGAATGAGCTGTGTGAAGTCGCAACCGAGCAGTTGCCCCAGGGAAAATTATTCAAGGAAGAATGGCTGGAACCGGGAGGAGGCAAGATCATCGCGGTGGCCGCGCCGGAAGACTATTCTTATTTGGCCGATACAATCCGCTCCAACCGCTGTCGCAGCCGCGCACGCATTTTCGATATTGATTATCAGTTGGCGAAAAGCTCAAAGGTCAAACTCGAGGGAGCCGAAAAATATTTGACTTTATATCGCCAGGCATTCGACGACGGCGATTATGTTGCGGCGGAGCGGCGGTTATTGCGGGCTGGAGTAGAACTCAATACCGCCATCGGCAACGACCCGGAATTCCAGTTGTCCGGCCGGCTTTTAGAGAATTTGCGGTTCGCGTTGGCGAAAAATCCAGCGTTGTCCGCGCAGTTAAATACGCCGTATTGCCGGTTGCTGGATCATTATTGGGCGGGGCAGGTTAGAGAAGTCTTGCCCGCCTTGCAGACCATGACTGAAATTACCCAACAGTTATCGCTGCAACTGCTTGATGGAGTCGCGGCGGAAAATCTGGTGACAGCGGACGAATCGGCAGCTGAATTGGCCAGGCAGTTGACGGCTTTGCCGCAATTGCCATAGATTGGGAATAAGAGCGAAACGCTCGTCAAAAGAGTTCAATCGTAAGAAATAGACGGCATGGGAAATGGAATTATGAAATCACGATCAAAACAATTATTTTATTCGGGGGCACTGTTGCTGTTTCTTGTATCCGGATTATCGGTTGCCGCCGGTGTTTCCGGGAAGATTTCCCTCATTGAGAATGGCAAGCCCAAACCTGTAATTGTCACAGCCGAACATCCGGCTCCGGCAGTACGTCTTGGCGCGTTGGAATTGCAGTATTGGCTGCGGGAAATTTCCGGTGTCGACGTTCCGATTCATTCCGGATCAAGCGACATTCCCACCGGGCTGCCGATCTACGTCGGCGATTCGGCCGGGATGCCCGCGGGGCTGCCGGAGTTGTCCGGTCTGGAGTACCAGGTCCGGGTCGCCGCGGACGGCATCGTCTTGCGCGGCGTCGACGCGCCGGCCACTGCCGGAGCCGCCATCGATTACGGGATGGCCACGCAGCGGACGCCCTCCGGGGTGATGGTGCCCATCCCGCAGCCGATGGAGGAGCAAGGGACATTGCGCGCCGTCTACGACTTTCTGGAAAACGATCTCGGCATCCGTTTCTACGGCCCCCGCGACATTGCGGTGATCCGGGACCAACAGCCCGATGTCGCGCTGGAACCGTGCGACATCGTCCGCGAACCGAGCTTTAAACACTTCACCGGCTCCTACAACTTCGGTCCGGAATGGGCGACGATCAATGGGCTTTACGGCGATCCGAATCGCGAAGAGGGCGAACTGTTCCTCCGGCGGATGCGTTTCGGCGGCATCAAATGGTACACCAACCACACGATGTACGCCTACCAGAAGCGCTTCTGCAAGGATTTCAACGATCCGATGTTCGAGCAGGACCGGCCGGAATTCTTCCCGCCCGAGGGCGGGGTGAAGTCGCGCCAGCTCTGTTATTCCAGTGATGAGCTGGCCGCCCAGGTGGCGCAGGACGCCATCGATTACTTCTCGAATAAACAGGTCCCCGGCGTCGAAGTGCCGCTCGGCAGCGATTACTTCCCGGTGGTGCCCAACGACGCCGGGAATTACTGCCGCTGCGAACGCTGCTACCCGGTCTGGAGCAAAGACGCCAAACGGGCGGCCTTTTTCGACGGCATGCCGCTGTTCGGCTCGGGCCAGGCGAGCAACTACTGGTTCGCCTTCGTCAACAAGGTGGCGAAAAAAGTCAAAGCCATATACCCGGACAAGTACATTTCCACTCTGGCTTACGAGGAATACTTCTATCCGCCGGACTTCCCGCTGGAGACCAACATCGCCGCGGCGCCCTGCGTGACGCCGCGCCTGGCGATGTGCGAACAGTTCCACGCCAACGAGGAGGACAATTATGCGAAGTGGCTGGAAATGTCGGATACCGGCAAGGTCGGCCCGTTGTTTCTGTGGAACTACTTCTGCTTCCCCGACGAGATTTTCGTTCCGCGCGGCGAGATCGGCTTCCCCGGCTTCACGGCGTCGCAGACCGGCGAACTGATGAAGCGTTATGCCGCCGACGGCATTCAGGGCATCTTCTTTTGCGGTATCGGCGAACAGCTGGATTTTTATATGATCGGCCGGGCGATGAACAACGCCGATTACGACACCGCTCTTGTGATGGACGAATTCTTCACCCGTTACTTCGGCCACGCGGCGCCGGCCATGCGCCGGTTTTACGATATCATCGAAAAGCGTTACTTCAATCCGCCCTTTTACCGCGAACACCGCATCGAGGGGCACCAGACGCAAAAGATCGCCTGGGAGCTGCTGGCCACCCCCGAAGTGATGGCGGAGCTGGAACAGGCCATCACCGAGGCGAAAAACACCGCCGTCACGTCGGAAGAAAAAACCCGAGTCGGTTTTTGGGACCAGGCGGTCTGGCAGCGCATGCAGCAGGGCTCGCGGCAATACCTGGACATCATGACCCGGCTCAAGGCGCTCCCGGAACACACCGCGATCGCTCCCGGCTACATCGTCGGCATCGACGCGAACGCCTCCTGGCAATATGAAGTCTCTTCGTATACTCTGACGACCGGAATGCTGATGGAGGAGAAACCGACAGGTATGTTGGGCTCCAAAGAGGCGCTGTTTTACGCGCCCGACGATGCGACGCGTCCCTGGTCGGGGCTCGGACGCGACGGAACCTGGGTGGAATTCGATCTGGGCGCCGTCTATGAGCTCGATGAAATCCGAATCTGGAATTACCAGCAGTCGGGTACCCAGACCGACCGCGGCATGCGCCAGGTGGCGATTACCGCCTCAGCGTCCTTGAACTTCAGCGACTGGCGGGAAGTGTTCTCGGGCATTATTCCGCGCGGAGAAGAGGGAAAAGCCTTTCCGGCGTCGCTGACGGTGAAATTGCCGCAGGATACCAAAGTGCGTTATATCCGGATCACCTCCCAGGGGACTCCGGGGACGGGAAATTGGGGCAATACGGTTTATACTTCATTGGGACAGGTCCGTTTTTACGGCAAAAAATTGGAAGAGTAATCGGAATGAAGCGAGTGAATGCATTGGCGCCGACGGGAAAATCAATTAAACTTTCGCTGTCGAAAATCAAAACGCTGGTCTATCCCCGGCATACGACCGTAGTCGAGGAGGAGATCGGGAAAATGCTGGCCTCCCATTGGCGCCGGCTTACCGGCAATCAATTGCATATTATCTTCGAACACATGGACAAGGGGGCGCCGGCGGTCTATTTCGGCGCGACCGTCCGCGCCGCGGCGCTTCCGGCCCCGGGCCCCGACGGCATCGCCATCGGCTGCGACGGCGTCAGCCTGATTCTCAACGGCGGTCCCGGACGCGGACTTGCCAATGCGCTTGCGACCCTGTTGACGGAAGACTTCGGCTGCCGCTTTTACGCCGCCGATTGCAGCATCGTGCCGCGTTTGCGCCAGGCGTGGGTGACGCCGCGCACGTACACTCCGGCGCTGGAGATGCGCGATCCGTTCATCTATCCGGCTTTCGACTGGCAATGGTCGCTATGGAACCGCACCAATTCGCCGGACGCGGTCGTACCGCGGGAATTCGGCGGCCATGTGTGTTTCCCCGGTTCCGGCGGCCATATCTGGCACAACGAAAGTTATTTCTGCCACACGTATCACATGCTGTTGCCGCCGGAACAATACTTCGACGCCCATCCGGAATATTACCAGTTGGCGTCAGCCGGCGATCACCGGGCGGATGCCCACATGCAGGCGCATCCCGACCGGGTGCGGCAGACGCCGGAAGGGTTCCGCATCGCGCACCAGTTATGCGAAACCAATCCCGAGGTGCACCGCCTGGCCGCCGCCAAAGCGCTGGAGGTATTACGCCTGAAACCCGGCTGCCGCCTGTTCGACGTGTCCAAGGTGGACGGAGGCGGCACCTGCCAATGTTCGCACTGCCGGACGCTGAACGACGCCGAGGGCTCCGAAGCGGCAAGCATGTTGACGCTGGTCAACGCGGTGGCCGACGCGGTGGCGGCGGAATTCCCCGAGGTGATGGTGACGACGGCCGCCTATCTGGAGACCGTCCGTCCTCCTGCGACGCTCCGTCCGCGCCCGAATGTCCTGATCCGGCTGTGCAACGATCTTTGCGCGTGGCCGCATCCGTTCACGCCGGTACGCAAGTTCGCTCCACTGGTGGAAATCGTCAATCGCTGGAAAGCGATCGGGAGCAAATTCTTTATCTGGGACTACTCCGGCAACTTCAATCATTACGCCGCGCCGATGCCCAATCTGGATGTGGTGGCGGACAATATCCGCTTCTGGATCGAATCGGGCGCTTTCGGTGTGATGCTGCAGGGGCCGTACCAAAGCGACGGCTCGGAACGCGACCTGTTGCGCTGCTGGGTATTGGCGCAGCTGCTGTGGGATCAAAACCGCGATCTCGACACGTTGGTGGCGGACTTCATCACCGGCTATTACGGTGCGGCGGCCCCGGAAATGCTGGAATACGAAGCCATTCTCGCGGCGACCGGACGCGAACACCGCCATGAGCTCGACGAGGGGGCGATGGGCATCCGTTATTCCGTCGATTGCGCGATGCTGAATCCGCCATGGGTGGAAGCCGCTTTGAAGCTTCACCGCAAGGCGTTGCGCAAAGCGAAAGGCGATCCCGCACTGACCCGGCGTATCCGGCGCAATATGCTTTCGGTACTCTACGTCAAAATCAGCAATGCCGTGCAGCATGGCACACCGCCGGCGGAATTGCAGGAATTCGAAGCGATCGCCCGCGAAGTCCAATTCCTGTTTCCGGGCGAAACCACCGAGCCGGGGTTGGATGCCCTGCTGCGCCGTTGGAAGGAAGGCAACCACAGCTCCGTGGTTAAAATCAAACCGGCGGGCGGGAAATTTCCCGGTCCGGTCAAAGTGCGTGTCGCTTCGGCTTCTCCTACGGTATGGTTGACGTATACGCTGGACGGCAGTGAACCGACCTGTCGGTCGGAGCGGATAGCTCCGGATATGGAAATCCGGGTCAATGCGAGTACGACACTGAAGATCGCGGCGCTGATGCTCGGCAGCTGTGTCGGCGGCGTGGTCGGCAATTACCGCTTCCAGATCGGGAAGTAGAAAGATGATACCCCATGAGCTGGATTGACTGGAGTATCGTTGCGGCCATGGTAGCCGGAATCATTGCCGTCACCTGTTACGGCAAACGCTATATGCGCAGCGTATCGGACTTTCTCGCCGCCGACCGCCTGGCGGGGCGTTATCTGTTGACGGTCGCGAGCGGCTTTTACGGCGCCATTTCCCTGGTGGCGATCTGGGAAATGACCTATTCCGCGGGATTGCCGCCGACCTGGTGGGCCAATCTCTACTTGCCGTTGAGTTTGTTTCTGGCGCTGACCGGTTTCATCGGGTATCGCCTGCGGCAAACCCGGGTATTGACCCTGGCGCAGTTTTTCGAAGAGCGCTACAGCCGGCGTTTCCGCTACTTCGCCGGTTTGCTGTGCTGGCTGTCCGGGATGCTGAACTATGGAATTTTCCCGTTGATTTCAGCCCGGTTGATCGTCCACTTCCTCGGCTGGCCGGCGGCGGTGAGCTGGGGCGGCTGGGAGATATCCACGTATGCTCTGGTGATGTTGTTCTATCTCGGGCTGGCGGTTTTCGTCGCCTGCGCCGGAGGGCAGATCACCATCATGCTGACGGATTTCCTGCAAGGCTCTTTCCTGATGCTGATTTTCGTGGTAATCACGTTCTTTCTGCTGGGACAGTTCGAATGGAGCGACATCATGCAGGGTTTGCAACAGGGCGTGCCGGAGGGACAATCGCTGATCAACCCGTTCGGCGGGAGCACCACGGAAGAATTCAATGTCTGGTTTTTCATCATCGGGCTGCTGGGAGGCGTGTACGGCTTCCGCAGCTGGCAGGGCAATTCGGCCTACGGCGCGTCGGCGAAAACCCCGCACGAAGGCGTCGTCGCCGGCGTGATCGCGACCTGGCGGATGCTTGCGTCCAGCGTCTGTCTCTTGTTGATTCCGCTGATTGCCTATGCCGTGCTGCATTCGGAGACCTTTCAGGCGTTGGCCGAACCGATTCAACGATCGATTGCCGCGCTCGGCGACGACAGTCAATTAAAGACGCAGATGACGGTGCCGCTGTTTCTGCGCAATATTCTGCCGGTCGGCTTGACCGGACTGTTTGCCGCGGTCATCGTCGGGAGCGCCATCAGCTGTGACGACACCTACTTGCATTCCTGGGGCACGATCCTGATTCAGGACGTGGTGATCCCGTGGCGCAACAAACCGTTTGCCCCGAAACAGCATTTGTTGATTCTGCGCTTGTCGGTAGTGGGAATGGCGCTCTTCGGTTTCCTGTTCAGTCTGTTTTTCCCGCTGAAAGGGTACATCACCATGTTCCAGGTGCTGACCGCGGCGATTTATACCGGGGGAGCCGGAGCGGTGATCATCGGCGGATTATATTGGCGTCGAGGCACGGCTCAGGCGGCGTGGACGGCGATGATCATCGGGACGGTATTCACCTTCGGCGGATTGCTGATTCAGCAAAGCTGGCCGTGGTGGGTCAAAACCGTTTTCGACGATACCCATACCGCGCCGTGGCTGCTGGTACTGGCGCTGACCGGAGGAGTCAGTGCGTTCGCCGGCGTCGCGGGAGGAGTATTGTGGCGGAAAAACGTCAAAAAAGCCTGGTGCTGCCTGATTTTTTCCGGAATTTCAGCGCTGGCAATCGTTACGGTTGTGTATTCGCAGGATTCGGTATTATGGTATATACGCAGCAATGGCGCCGTGATGGGGTTCTTCTCGGTGCATCAGAACAAATTTCCCATCACCAGCCAGTGGATCAACTTCTGGGCGATGCTGCTCGCCTCCGGCAGCTACATCGCTGTATCGCTGATGAGCCGGACCAAGGAGTTCAATCTGGACAAGATGCTGCACCGCAATCAATATGCGGTGGCCGCCGACCAGGTGCGGGGAAACGATCCAAAGCCCCCTCCCCGCTCCCGGTTTTCGCTGCCGCGGCTGCTGGGAATTACCGCGGAGTTTTCCCGTTTCGAACGCTGGTTGTTCTATGGCAGTTTCGCGTGGACGATGGGGTGGTGGGCGATATTCATGATCGGCAACGGGGTGAACCTGATCTGGCCGATCGGGGATGAAATCTGGAGCGTTTACTGGTGGGTATTCATCTGGATTTCGGTGATTATGGGAGGCGTCTGTACGGTATGGATTTTCTGCGGCGGCGTCCGCGATTCGTTTCGCCTGTTTCATGACCTCCGTCTCCGGGAGATCGATGCCACCGATGACGGCTTCGTGCGTTCAAATAACAATCCAGATGAATAGAGAGGCAAAAAATGACGGAAGGAAATGGCGCCCAGCGCCTGTCGCTGCCGCAACTGCGCGCCTGGGAACAACTCGGGTACGGCATGTTCATCCACTTCGGCATGAGCACCTTTGAAGGCATGGAAATCCCCGACGGGTGCACCTCTGCCGCCGCTTACGCGCCGACCGACCTGGACGTCCGGCAATGGCTTGCGGTCGCCCGGGACGCGGGGATGAAATACGCCGTATTGACCGCCAAGCATGTGGCCGGGCACTGTTTGTGGCCGTCCAAACTGACGGATTATCATGTCGGCAACAGCTTCGACCACACTGACGTGGTCGGCGCCTTCGTCGACGCCTGCCGGGAATACGGCGTCATGCCGGGCCTTTATTACTGTTCCTGGGACAATCACCATCGCTTCGGGTCGCAGACGCCGAGCGATGTCTGGCACAAAGAAGCGTTCAATCCGGGCATCTACTCCTTTACCACCCGCGCGTACCAGGAGTTTCAAACCGCCCAGTTGGCGGAACTGTTGACCGGTTATGGAAATATCGGTGAAGTCTGGGTCGACATCCCGGCGGTGCTCCCGCGCTGTTACCGGCAGGAACTCTATAGCCGGATCGCCCTCTGGCAGCCGGAGGCCGTCATCATGATGAACAACGGTTTCGGCGACGGTTCGCAGTATCCGGAGGAAAAAGCGTGGCCCGCCGACCTGATCGCGATCGAGCGCTGGCTGCCCAACAGCCAAAAGGGACATGACGGCTGGCGCGACATCGAAGGGAAGCGCTACTACCTGCCCGGCGAAGTCTGCGACCCGATCGGCAAGGAGTGGTTTTTCGTCGACGGCGACCGGCCGCGCAGCGACCGGGAGCTCCTTGGCATGTATCTGGTGTGCCGAAGCCGGAATACCAATTTGCTGCTGGATGTCCCGCCCGACCGCAGCGGCAGGATTCCGCCGGAATCGACGGCCGCGCTGATGCGTTTGCGCCGCAATATTGAATTGACCGGCGGCTTTTGCTGAAATTCAACCGGAATAAAGGAAAACCATGATGACCGATCGTGACATTCTGCGCCCGCTGGCGGAGCAACTGGCAACCCTGGCGGCGCTGCCGGTTCAGCAGGAGCGGCGCCGCAACTGGCGCGCCGTCAATGATCTGACCCGCGGCGCCAAACCGATGCTGTTCGTCAGCCAGGAACCGTGGCACGAATTGAATGCGGACGGTTCACTGGATGTTCATTGCCGCGACTGCTGGTTGCGCGAAGTGGAAACGGCAATGCGGCAAAAATTATTCCGCTGGAAGCATGTGCAAGCCGACATGGTTGTCGACCCCTTTTGGGCCGTCGATGAATGCAACAACTTCGATCCTTTTTGCGGATTGGCGATTCAAGAGGATACCCTGTCGCAGGACAGCCGCGGCGGAATCGTGTCGCACCGTTACGAAACGCTCTTCGCCTCCGAGGCGGATGTGGCAAAAATCCGCATGATCGAAATCCGCGGCGATGCCGTCGAAACCCGGCGCCGCGCGGCACTGCTGGAGGAGTGTTTCGGCGATATCCTGCCGGTACGGGTGCAGAAAACCGGCACCATCTGGTACGCGCCGTGGGATATTATTTCCATGTGGTACAACCCGATGGAAATTCTGATGGACCTGATTCTGAAACCGGAGTTGATGCACGCGATCATGGAGCGCTATACCCGGGCGATGCTGCATCAGCTCGACCAGCTGGAAGCGCAGCATTTGCTCGGCCCGACCGCGCGCAACCGCCTGGCCGGCTCCGGAGGACTGGCTTACACCGGAGAATTGCCGGGAGACGAGTGTGCCGGCACGGCTGTTTCCACCCGGCAGCAGTGGGGGAGCGCCACCGCCCAGATTTTTTCCGAGGTCAGCCCGGACATGCACGAAGAGTTTGCTTTGCAATACGAACGCCGCTGGCTGGAACGCTTCGGATTGACATATTACGGCTGCTGCGAACCATTGCATAACAAGCTGGAAATACTGCGCAGCATCAAAAATCTGCGCAAGATTTCATGCAGTCCGTGGACCGATCTGGCGCGGAGCGCCGAGGAGGCCGCCGGACGCTATGTGCTTTCGGTCAAACCCAATCCGGCGATGGTCGCGGCCGACCGTTTCGACCCGGATTATGTCAGGAAGGAATTCCGCCGGATACTCGACACCGTCGGCGATCTGCCGTGCGAGTTTGTATTCAAAGACATCAGCACCTGCCGCAATGATGTGGTCCGTCTCCACGAATGGATCCGAATTGCAGAAGAGGAGATACAGCAATGACAAGTTCGTTGGAACGCTTTTCCCGCTGGCTGAAACGTCAACCGATCGACCGTCCGCTGCGCTGGCTCGGCATTCCGACGCCGGAGGCGCTGCCGGGTTTGCTGCGTTATTTTCATGCCGCCGATGTGGAAGGACTGAAAGCCGTCCTGGACGACGACATCTATCCGGTGGATGTCGCTTACCGCCACCCCCCCGCCAACCATATCGCGTGCGCCTTCGACTGGCATGCCGCACACGAAAACGAGAGCTATACCGACCGCTCGCTGACCGAAGCCGGTTTCTTTGCCCGCTGTACGGAGCTGGATCGTTTCCCCTGGCCCGATCCGGCGCGGCACATCGACGTGACGGCGTGCCGGGCGAATGCCGACCGGGTTCCGGCGGGCAAGATCGGGCTCGGCATTCTGTGGTCGGCGCACTTTCAGGACGCCTGCGCCGCTTTCGGAATGGAAAACGCATTGATGCAGATGTTGCTGGAGCCGGAATTTTTTGCCCGGGTGGTGGCGCGGATCATCGAATTCTATTTGCAGGCGAATGCCATTTTTTACCGGGCGACGACGGGAAAAATCCACGCGGTGCTGTTCGGCAACGACCTCGGGACGCAGTTGAATACCATCATCTCGCCGGAGGATTTTCGGCGTTTCGTGCTCCCCGGAATTCGGCAGCTGACCGACCAGGCGCACGCCCACGGCCTGGTGGTGATATACCACTCCTGCGGCGCCGTCAGTCCGATCATCCCGGATCTGGCGGCGGCGGGCGCCGACATCATCCACCCGATCCAGGCGCGGGCGGCGGGCATGAGCGCGGACGAACTCAAGGCGCGCTACGGCACACGTTACTTGTACTGCGGCGGGGTCGATGTCCAGGAGCTGATGGTGCGGGGGACGCCGGATGAAGTCCGCGCCGAAGTCCGGCGCCTGCTGGCGATTTTCCCGGACAATCTGATCCTGTCACCGAGTCACGAAGCGGTGATGCCGGATGTGCCGCCCGCCAATATTGCCGCGTTGTTCGATGCCGGAAAGGAGTGATTGTATTATGCTTGTGAAATCGATTTTGAGCGCGGTTTTGCTGGCCAGCATCGGCGGGCGGGCCCTGGCCGCTACCGAACTGGTCAAAGACGGCAATCCGGCGGCGGTCATTGTGCTGGCCGAAAATCCCAGCCCGGCGGCCGAACTCGGCGCCATGGAGCTGCAATACTGGGTGAAAAAGATATCGGGAGCCGAACTCGCCATTGTTTCCGGCCATGGCGGCAATCCGGAAGTTACGGAAATATTCGTCGGCGGGCCTTCCGGTACAAGGTTAACCGGTCAGGAATACGAGGTGACGGTAAAACCCGGCGCGATCGTATTGCGCGGCGTCGATGCGCCGACGGCAAGCGGTCCGGCGCATGATTTCGGCGCCATGAACAGCGAAGCCGATCGCGGCTTGACGGTCACGCTGCCCGGCAAATTCGAACCGCAGGGCACATTGAAAGCCACCTATGATTTTATCGAAGAGCAATTGGGGGTGCGCTTTTACGGCCCGAAGTCGATTTCGATTACGTACCCCGAGAATAAAAATATCAGCGTGAAGGAAACTTCCGTCGTTCGCGAACCGAGTTTCCGGCTGTTTGACGGCGCCTACGATTTCAGTTGGCCTTTGCTGGGCGGGATTTACGACATGCCGAACCAGGCCGAACTGGATTTGTTCTTCCGCCGGGTGCGCCTGGGCGGTATTCCGTGGTATAACAATCACACGATGTACGCCTATCAGAAGCGCTTCGGCAAAATTCTCGACGATCCCTTGTTCGAGGCCGACCGGCCGGAATTTTTCCCGCCGGAAGGAGCGGGGGCCAGACAGTTGTGTTACTCCAGCGATGCGTTGGCCGAGCAAGTCGCCAACGACGCGATCGCCTACTTTTCCGGCCGAAGCGTCCCCGGTTTGGATTTGCCGCCCGACAGCGATTATTTTCCCGTCGTTCCCACCGATTCCGGCCTGTATTGCCGTTGCGATACCTGCCAGGAAGTGTTGATGAACGATCTGGGCCGGGCGGCTTTCGTCCGGGGCCAGCCCTTATGGAGCAGCGGACTCGCCAGCAATTACTGGTTCGCCTTTGTCAACAAAGTGGCGAAAATAGTCAAGGCGGCATGTCCCGGAAAATACATCGCGACGCTGGCCTACGAGCAATACTACTGGACTCCGGATTTCCCATTGGAGGAGAACGTTTCGGTGGCGGTGTGTTTCACCGCTTCGCGTATCGGCATGTGCCGGGAATACAGCGGCAACGAAACGGAGTGGTTCAAAAAGTGGGTTGCATACCGCGACGCGAAAAAATGCGGTCCGCTTTTCCTTTGGGAATATTATACGTTCCCGGAAGAGCTGTTCATACCGAGCAACCGGCCATGTTTTCCCGGCTTCATGGCCACCCATACCGGCAAACGGATGCAGGATTTCGCCGCGGACGGCGTACAGGGCATCTTCTTTTGCGGCATCGGCGAACAGCTGGACTTCTATGTCATTCGACGGGCGATGAACAATGTGGATTTCGATACCGGAGCGATAGTCGATGAATTCTTCGAAAACTATTTCGGCCGCGCCGCCGGGCCGATGCGCGAGTTTTACGATACCATCGAAGACAGGTTTTTCAATCCGGCGCTTTATCAGGCGCACCATATCGAAGGACAGCAGACGCAGAAAATCGCCTGGGAAATCCTTGCCGTCCCCGAAGTCATGGCCCGGTTGCAGAGCAGCATCGAAGCGGCGCAGGCCGCAGCCGACACCCCGAAGACCAAAGAGCGGGTTGCGATATGGAAAAAGTCCGTTTACGACTATATGGACAACGCCCGCAATGAATATTTCTCGACCCTCGTCAATTTGAAAACCCTCCCGCCGCACCATGCCTTGGCCCCCGGCTATATCGCCACGGTTGACGCCGATGCGTCATGGCAATACGACACGTCGCCGTATCTGTTGGTCAACGGCCGGAACATAGAGGAATCCGCACCGGGGGTATTGGGCACCAAAGACGCCAGACTGCTGGTAAAAACCGCCGCCGCCCGCCCGTGGATCGGACCGGCGCAGAACGGCACCTGGGTGGAATTCGATTTGGGAGCGGTTTACGATTTGCATGAAATCAGGATCTGGAACTTCCAGCAGAGCGGCGGAGAAGTCGATGCCGGAATGCGGCAGATCAGCATCACCGTGGCGAATACGGCGGACGCGGCCGCCAGGGAAGAGATATATTCGGGGATTTTGGCCCAAGGCATGAACGAAGCGGCCTTCGGCCCGTCTTTGGCCGTGCCGGTAAAAGATGTCAGGACCCGGTTTGTCCGAATCACCTCCGTCGGCGAGTACGGAGTCGGCAATTGGGGCAGCAGGAATTATACCGGCCTGGGCCAGGTCAGATTCTACGGGACGCCGGTAAAATGAAATCGGCATTTCACAGGTGGAATCGGTTGATTCCGGGGTGCAACACCATATTTCTGTTTTTCAACACGAAGCGCCCGGCCACTCCCGCCGGTAACGAGAGCATCCACTCCGGAGGCTGAAAATCAAAAACAATGCTTGCGCCGGAAGGGTGCGGCAGTTTGCCTTCGACATGCGTCAATTCACCCAGCTGCGGGCGCACTTCCACCTCTTTGAATTCATTCGCCCCCGGACGGATTCCGGCGATGGTGGCGTAAAAGTGAAAAAGCGGCGTCGCGCTCCAGGCGTGGCAATCCGAACGATTGTCCGGATGATCCGCCTCCGGCGTCGAGAGCAGCCCCTGATCGATCACGCTGCGCCATTTGTCCAAACGCTTGAAAAATGCTTCGGTTTGCCCCGTTTCCCGGCACGCCTCCAAATAATAGTGGGAGCTGTAAAAATCACTCTCCGGCAATCCGGCGCCGAACACGCCCATGCCGGCCCCGGCTGGAAACGCGCCGGACAAAATCGCCAGAACCTGCGTAAATTCACTGAATGCGGTATGCGTGAAATCATCGCTGAACAGGCGTTTCTCCGGCACGTAGCATTGCCGCAGCAGCACACCGGCAAGTTCACCTTGCCGTTTTTTCAACGCCTCGGCGCGTTCCGGCGCTCCCGCCGCCTCTTCGAGCGCGACGGCGAATTGCAGCGCCCAGCAAAAAAACATGTTCAGAACCGGGCTGACCTCTCCGGGGTATCCCCCCGGCGGAATCGCGTTCGGCCAGACCGGCCGGCCGGACGCGTCGAAAGCGCATGCCATGTGGTTCCAGCCGGTCGGCGATAAAACCATTCCCGACTCATTGCTGCGCCGGTCCCATGCCGCGACGATGCCGCGCGCGGTATTGAGGTACTTTCTCACCTCCGCCATTCCATCCGGATCCCATTGCAGCTGGTCATGCAGCGCCGCGAGAAAAAACAGGGAATAGGTGGGAATCTCCTGCCGGTTGCGCGATGGGAACGAGGACGCCGGCAGACCGCTGCAATCGGTGGAAAGGTGAAATAATGCCATGCCGTGCCGCTGCAAGCGCCGATCGCCGCTCATCACGTCGGCAATCAGCATTTCCAGCCGGGAATCCCCCATGTACATCATCTGTTCATAAAAGGGACAGTCGAACCACGTCTCATGCGAACACGCCTTCAGCGTCGAAAGGCAAACCGGCGTCAACCGATCCAGGAAATCATGGTGCAGTTCGATCCGGGACGCCCGGTCGTCCCAGGGATATCCGGTCTCGAAAAGCTCCAACTTTTCGATTCGCAGCGGCGAATCCGGTCCGGCCTGGATGCGTACGATCAGGAAAATTCCGCAGCGGAACCACAGCGGCCGAATAGTCGCGGTCCGGGATGCAGCAATGTAACGGTCGAAACGCCACTCTTCCACATTCCCGTCGGTCCGGGAACGATGCAGTTTCCGGTGTTGCGCGTCGCGCAGGCTTTCGGCCGCGCCGATGTCGACCGTGCCTTGGCCCGAAAAGGTTATCTCCGGGAAGAAACAATAGTAGCGCTCGAGGGGAATCACGAGCTCCAACGCTTCGCCGGGCGGAATTTCCAGCGATTGCCAGGAGAAGGCGATTTTTTGCTCTTGGCCCGGCGGCAGCGGATCCGGAAAGAGATTGTTGCGCCGCTCTTCCCGATGCCAGGAGCGCAAACCCGAAACCACCGCCTCTCCGATCGCGGCCGGCTCCCAATGCTGCGGCTCCCCCGAATAGACATTCATATCGAAACAGGTCGGCAGGAACGTCGGAACCCCATAGTCGCCGCCTTCCTTGTCCAAAAAGGTGATGCCTTCGACCCGGCCGATTTCCCACCGGGCGCCACCCGTGCCGAGCGCCTCGTGCGGCGCGGCAAAGGCGCAGCAAAAACCGGGCGCAGCGGATAATTGCGCCCAGGGCGCGCGTTCGGCGCCCAGCGCCCAGACCAGCGCCTTGAATTCATGTTCTCCGGGTTCGAGCTCCTCCCGGTAGCTTTGGAAAAACCAATGCCGGGGAATTCCGCGCCCCGGACCGCGCCCGATCCGCTTGCCGTCGAGGCCCAATTCATAGCGCTCATCCGCGGAGACATGAAAGCGTATGGTCTGCTTTTGCCCGACCGCAAACCGCAACCGGAAAAGGAAAACCCCCGGACCGGGAAGCGGCAGCCAGGACGCCGGCCAATGCAGCGCCGCCGCCTCCCACGGGGGTTGCGGAATGGCGCCGGGCGGAACAAAGGGGTCGTCATCCATCATGATTCTTGCCATAAAATGATCTCTTTGGGGTTCCAAAATCAACGTCCTTTCACGCCTGCGGGTAAACAGAGTGTTCATTCCGTCTGCCGTCCCCTCAAAAACGCCCGGCGCGGCTCAAACGCCGCTGCGATAGATGGTGCGCCGGACGAATTCGTCCTGCATCTCCGGCGACAGGCACGCGAAGCGGGCGGAGTAGCCGTACAGGCGGACCACCAGATCCAGGTGCCGCTCGGGATGGAGCCGGGCGTCCTCCAGCTCTTCCTTACCGACGCAGTTCAGTTGCAGCATGCCGACTCCGGAGGCCATCCAGACCTTCTCAAAAGCCGCCAGCGAGTTCAGGTCGGCGCCGTTTTTGTCCAACGACACCGTGATGATGGAGTTGGCGGGGCACAGCGACAAGTCGAGCCGGCTGCAACTGTTGATGACTCCGGTGATGTCACCGGAGCGTAACCGCGACGGGGTCAGGCCCTGGGTCAGAAAATCGCCCCGGCGCCGTCCGTCGGGCGTCGCCCGGGTCAACGCCGCCCAGTCGATGATGTCGCGATAGTTGTAGATGCCCAGCTGGTACGGTCCGCCGCGCTCGTTGGTCAGCCCTTCGAGGGCGGCGTGAAATTCCCGGATGATTTGCGCGGCCAGCTCGTTCGACGGCGTTTGATCGTCACCCCAATGCGGAGCGCTGCGGATGATTTCCGCCCGCCATATTTCTCCGCCTTTCCAATCGTTCCTCACCGCGCGCAACAGCTCATCCAAAGAGCAGAGCTTTTCCTCGAAACAAAGATGCCGGACCGCCAGCAGCGAATCCACGAAGACGGCGAAACCGGACAGCGGCACGCCATGCGGATTGTAACGCCCTCCCCCCTCGGTATAATCGCGTCCCTTTTCCAGGCAGTCGTTCAGACATGCCGAAAAAAGCGGCGCCGGATTGACCTGCGGCCAGAGCCTGCCGTTTTTGCCGATGAGCGTGCACAGCCGCCTCACAACGCGGATCGCGTTGTCCATCACGGTCCGGTAGACTTCGTCGAAGCTGCCGCAACGGTCGATTTTCTGAAATCGATGTCCCGTCTCGGCCGTCACTTCGGCACTGTCATGGATCGACAGATCCATGATCCGCGCCAGGTTGACATAGCAATTGGCCCCGGCCGAATGCTCACAACTCTCCACGATCGTCTCCCAGCAGCCGCCGGCGACGTAGTTGCGGACATCCTCCAGGTTTTTGCCGCAGCGCACCTGCGCCGGGATGATGCCGTCGTCGTTCAACAGCGAAATCACATTGCGGCCGCGGAGGAACTCGCGGTTGAGCGCGTCCAGAAATTCCCTGGCGCTGCCGCGCGACACCCGGCAATGAATCTTCGGATAAATCAGCTTGAGTTGGGAGTGGACCTCCAGGATCATCATGGTGACTTCGTTGCAGACCTCATTGCCCTCCCGATCGCAACCACCCAGGATCAGGGTGTCGCCCTGTTCCTGCCGGTTAAAGGATTCGTCCACCATCCGGGTATTGTCGATCTTGCAGTCGGTTCCCAAAAGGAAACGCGCCACCAGATCGCGGGCCTCGTCCCGGGTGATGCGTCCGGCCGCCAGGTCGCGTTCATACAGATCGCCGAGCAGGTAGTCGGGGCGCCCCAGCACCGACATGCCGACGCCTTCGATGGAGGCACAGACCTCATGCAGAAACCACATGGTCTGCAACCCTTCAAAAAAAGTTTCGGGTTTCTTCCACGGAATTCGCCCCGCGGTTCCGGCGATCATGGTCAGGAAGCGGCGTTCCGTTTCGTCTTCCGCAACTTGCAGCCGGAGCACGGCCGCGGCAGCGAATTTTTCGGCGATTTTCCGCACCGCCAGCAGCCCGCGTTTGACCGCCACGGCGAAATCATCGTCATCCGGAAGGCTTTCCGCCCGGCGGTAATAGTATTCCAGCCCATTCCGCACCACGTTGGAAAAAGCGAAACAATGGTGGTCGTAGTCGGCGTAAGGCCCGAAAAAAAGATGAATGGCATGCTCGGAAGACATGCCGCACTGGAAGCATTCCTCCGGGGCGTGCTCCCGGATAATGTGGGCCCGGAGCGCGGACAGCATCACCCCCGCCCCGATTCCCGCCGCGCCCACGCCGTCATATTCGGCGGCTTTGACCCCCATTTCCGCATAGAAAGGACTGTTGCGGAAAATGACCGGTTGAAATTCCTCCGCGATCAGTTCATATTGCGCGGCTTTCAGCTGCAATGCGCTCATCTCGGAATGTGCCTCGACATAGGCGCCGAATTTCTCGAACAGCGGTTGCAGGCACTCGGTCTCGCGCAGGATTTCGTAGGTGTGCCGGGAGTAGTAATCGCGCAGCTCCGTCCGCAAGTTTTCCATTTTGACAATCTTTCCGGTTTTTTCGTGTAAGTTCGGATCATCGCTCATAGCCCGAATACCCCGTTCGCAGATATATTATAATACAAAAACACGATATTATCAATGCAGTAAATGATATGAAAATATACTTTTATGATACCGGGCTGCGAGAGAATTCCCCAGAGAAAAGCAGAGTCGCCCGATTCACGCCAGAAAACGATCTCCGTGTTTTTTCACAATCAACGCCCTTCCGCAAAGGCCGCGCTTGCGCCATAGGGGTTCGCCGGTTCCGGCAGCAGCGCATACAGCTGCCGGGGCGACAACGCCTCCATGGAACCGATCACCCAGGCGCCGGCATAGAGCCCGCCCATGCCGGTGCTGTCCATACAGGACATCGCGATATGGTTGACGCCGTCGCGGATGAACGGGGTGATCTCGGCAATCACCGGATAGTTCCAGAGGTCGCCGATCGACAATCCGGTAGCCTCTTCGGTATGATCCGCGGCCACCTTCCCATTGATCCACATCACCCCCTGCTCGTCCAGGCCGGGCACGACGATATACCAGTGCGCAAACCGTTCCGGCGCTGTCAACGAAAATC
>JAVBQJ010000108.1:0-12583 GCA_031549115.1 Victivallaceae bacterium | reverse complement strand
TCCAAACCTCCACCCCGTTGTCCCAAACCTTTTCAACGTAATTTTTTGCCTCGTTGGGCAAAAAATGAGCTGTGTTCCAAATCTTTTCTGCTTCGATTTATGGGTTTGCGCAGCAAATCCGTAAATCGTGGCACAAAAAGGTTTGAGGTGGATGAGGGAGGGGGTACGGGGGAGGGAGAAGGCATCCCCTTTCCTCAAAAGGGGGGCCTTATCCCTCCCCCGGAAGCCTCAGCCTCACCAACACACACCTTATTTCGCGTACTCGACGGAGCGGGTTTCGCGGATGATGGTGACTTTGATCTGGCCGGGGTAATTCATTTCTTTTTCGATGCGGCCGCAGATGTCTTTGGCGAGCATCTGGGCGTCGCCTTCGTTGATCTTTTCGGGGGTGACGACGACGCGGACTTCGCGGCCGGCCTGCAGCGCGAAGCAGGATTCGACGCCCTGGAAGTCGCGGGCGATGGTTTCGAGCTGTTCGAGACGTTTCAAGTACAGTTCGGTGGTTTCGCTGCGGGCGCCCGGGCGGGAGGCCGACAACGTGTCACAGGCGTTGATCAGAACGTCGTAGAGGCTCTGCGGTTCGACTTCGGCGTGGTGCGCGGCGACGGCGTGAATGACATCCTTGGCTTCGTTGTGCTTGCGCAGGACGTCGGCGCCGATCTGGGCGTGGGAGCCTTCGATTTCATGGTCGATGGCTTTGCCGATATCGTGAAAGAGGCCGATGCGTTTGGCTTTTTGCTCGTCCAGGCCGAGTTCGGCGGCGATCATGCCCATGAAATAGGCGGCCTCGAGCGAATGCTGCAGCACATTCTGCGAGAAGCTGTAGCGGTATTTCAGACGGCCCAGCAGCTTGATTACCGCCGGCGACACGCCCTGAATGCCGGTTTCGAGGACCGCGGCTTCGCCGGCGGCGTAGGCGTCGTCCTCGACCTCCTTGGTGATCTTTTTTACCAGCTCTTCGACCCGGGTCGGGTGAATGCGGCCGTCGCCGATCAGGCGTTCCATCAACTGGCGCGCGACCTCCTTGCGGATCGGATCGAAGCAGCTGATGACCACCATTTCGGGGGTATCGTCGATCAGGATGCTGACACCGGTGGCGGCTTCGATGGCGCGGATATTGCGCCCTTCGCGGCCGATGATGCGGCCCTTCATTTCGTCATTCGGCAACGGAATGCTGGCGGTGGTACGCTCGTAGGTACAATCCGAAGCGTAACGCTGAATTGCGTAGGTGAGAATACGGCGCGACTCTTTTTCGGCCTTCTGCTTGGCTTCTTCGAGCAAGTCGCGGACCAGGAGACCGGATTCGTTGCGGACTTCATTCTGCAGCTTTTCCAGCAGCATGTTGCGGGCGGTTTCGCGATCGAGCTGGGCGATATGCTGCAATTCGTTGATCTGCTGCTCCAGGCTCTTCTGCAATTCCTGTTCGCGGCCGAGCAGGCGCTCGCGGACGGTATCCAGCTCGCTTTCTTGGGTTTCCAGTTTGCGCAGCTTGCCGTCGAGCGAATCGTTCTTGCGGTCCAGCGACTCTTCACGCTGGGTCAGGCGCTGTTCGACCTTCTGCTGTTCCCGGCGGCGTTCGCGCAGCTCCTGTTCGCATTCGTCGCGCAGCTTCTGCGTTTCATCCTTGGCGTCGACCTTGGCTTCGCGGCGAACGCGTTCGCTGTCGCGCTTGGCATCCTCGACGATCCGGTCGGCCTCTTTCTGCGCCCGCGTCCGGGTCTGGTCGGCATCCTGATTCGCGGCCCGGCTCCGGGCCTCGTGGAGGCGCGCGGCGACCACCAATCCGACCGCCACACCTGCGACCGCAGCCAGCGGATAAAAAACTATACCCCATTCCATATTCATCTTCCCTTTCGTGTTGAATCGATCCGTCGCCGGATCTGCTGTTCTGTAATCAGCCATTCCCAATGGCAGTCATGAGGCGCCACCGGCACCTCCGGCGCCTGTTGACAGGCATAAAAAACGCCGGCTTTGACCCCTGCGGAACGCTCCAGCAGCCGGTCATACCAGCCGCCGCCGCGTCCCAGACGCCCGCCCTGCAAATCGAAAGCCACGCCCGGAATCAACCAGAACATGCTTCGCAATTCCTCTTCCGTCGCCGCTGCGCCGTCGGGTTCCGGCAAACCGTAACGCCCGGTATGCCAGGAGCCGTTCCAGGCGGCCATTTCATACCCGTTTCCGTTCCAGCGCGGAAACCGGAAACGGGCATCGAACAACGCCGCCAGATCCGGTTCGCTGCCGTCGGAGACGTAAGCGCCGATGACCGGCGCCTGCTGCAGCAATTCCCAATTGCGCAATGCCGCGACGATACGCTCGTTGGCGGCGGCGCGCTCTTCCGGCGCCAGCGCCCGTCGCCGGGCCAGAAAGGTGTCGCGCAACTGTTTCTTGCTCGCTTCAATCATCGCTGCCCCCGCTTGCTTTGGCGGCGGCGCAGGCCCGGTAATATTCCATGCGCTCCCGGATTTTTATCTCGTATCCGGATTCGCGCGGCCGATAATAAACCTTCGGCACGGCCAGATAATCCTGCCGGACGTAGCCGCCATGCTCGTGCGGGTAAAGATACCCTTCGCCATGGTGGTTGGCCTTGCCTCCCGCCGAATTCGGATCGCGCAGCGCCGGCGGAATCGGCTGCACCCGGTCGTGTTCGACATCGCTCAGCGCGGCGCCGATGGCTTCGTAGCTGGCGTTGCTCTTCGGCGCGGTCGCGCAAAAGGTAACTGCCTGGGCCAGAAGGATCCGCGCCTCCGGCAGGCCGACCATTTCCAGCCCCTGCCACGCCGCCACCGCCAAAGGCAGCGCCCGCGGATCGGCGTTGCCGATGTCTTCGCTGGCGAAAATGATCAGCCGGCGGGCGATGAAACGGATGTCCTCTCCGGCCGCCAGCATTTTCGCCAGGTAATAAATCGCCGCGTCCGGGTCGCTGCCGCGCATGCTTTTGATGAACGCGCTCGCGGTGTCGTAATGGCCGTCGTCCCCGTAGGAAATGATCTTGCGCTGGATCGATTCGGCCATGTCCGTCTCGGTCAGCCGGATCACGCCGTCGGCGCCGGGGTGGGTCGAAGACACCGCCAGCTCCAGCGCATTCAGCGACCGCCTGGCATCGCCCTCGCAGGCTTGTGCCAGAAACGCCAATGCTTCGGGGGTGATTTCGAGTTTGCGCTTGCCGTAGCCGCGCGGGTCGTGCCAGGCGCGCTCCAGCAGAATCCGGATGTCTTCTTCGGAAATCGGTTCAAGCTGAAATACCATCGATCGCGACAGCAATGCCCCGACCACATAAAATTGCGGGTTGTGGGTGGTGGCGCCGATCAGCCGGATCCGGCCGTGTTCGACATCGGGCAACAGCGAATCCTGCTGCGCCTTGTTGAAACGGTGGATTTCATCGATGAAAAGAATGGTTTTCCGGTTGGAAATTTTCTGCCGGATCACCGCGTTGGCGATGGCCTTGCGGATGTCGGCGACGGTGGAGGTCACGCCGGAAAGCCGGATGAATTCGGCGTCGGTTTCCCGCGCAATCAGCTCCGCCAGACTGGTTTTCCCCACGCCGGGAGGGCCGGAAAAGATCAGGCTGGAAAAGTGGTCGGTTTCAATGGCGCGGCGCAGCAATTTACCCGGACCGAGGATATGCCGCTGACCGGCATATTCGCTCAGCGACGTCGGGCGCATCCGGGCTGCCAGCGGCATCCCGTTGTCGCTGCTTTCCGGTTCCTGCCGGGATTCCTCGGCGGACTCCGGTACGGCGTCGTCGGTTATAAAATCAAATTGTTCCATTGCGGTGCGCATCCAAACTGACGGGCGGTGCAAAGAAAGACAATTCGACCGGCAGAACACGAATCAATTATGATAACACAACCATCCGAACTTCTGTTCTTTATTCGTCGGATTCACCTCTTGTCAGGTGCATCAATCGAATGGACTGCTCACAGCGTAAAACAATTTTTTCCTCCCGCGCGATTCTCTTTTATTCTGAAAATTCGCACAAAAGGTGTTGTTGCTCTTCCTACCATAAATCGCCTTCGACAGGCTTATCAAGCTGAATCCGGCTATAAACCAGCCCGGCCCCGGAGATTTTTTCCCCCGAAAGCCCGAATCATTTTTCCCGTAACACCGGAAAATCCCGGTTATATATAATCGCCGCACGCCGTCTATCGCAAACGATAGCTGTCATGCAGCGCCCTCAATTTTCAAATATATCACCCATTTTTACAAATGAAAGCAATAATTCTATTTTTTTTGTAATATTTTTCGGTATTGCTGAACAGTTGTTATTTCAGTGTATGGAGATTGGGCGCATAACATGAATGGGCACGGCGATGTGACGTGCGGTGACGCGTATTTTTTCGCATTGTCAGCTGCCCGTGATCGCGCACGGGTCGGAGCGCCGGTCAGGCGCGACCGTGCCGCTAGTAATTGGCGCCGCGAAGCAGGCGCCAAGGAGCGCGGCATGGAGCCTCCCCCGGCGAACGGCGCGGCAACGCCGCGCTGAGGGGGTCGCGCCCGAACGACCGGCAGGGAGTGAGCAGCGAATGGAGTTTTTGCCGCCCGATGGCGGCAAAAACGTGAAGCCGAGCGGCGAGCGATCCGGGTTGGGAGGGGCAGGCCCCCGCGGTTGCCGGGGCGCAATGCGGCCCCGCGCCCACCGTCAAAATTACCACACCAGAGTATCCGACGCTGCGTCGCTATTTGCCTTCACGCAGAATCACCTTATCCTGCCAGACGGGCTCATTGTTACGGAGCAGGCGCACCTGCCAGGTATTTTTTTCCCGGATGCTTTCCAATTGCCACTCCGAATCGGTTTCGCCGCGCTTCCAGTTCAGCATCTGCGCCGCCTGCGTCCAGACCGGCAATACGATCAGATCGCCGCGGACTCCCACGGGCACACTGGAACAATCGTTCTGCGACGCTTTCACGATCAATGCCGTCGCCATCCGGTTTACCGCGCCCGGCAGCGAATATTCGGCCGGCGGCGTATTGTCGACGATGGTCCCCTCCGGCGGGTCTCCCTCCGGCAGCCACCATAGAGTGCAGCCGCTTCCCGTTAATGCCAGCAGCGCGGCCAGCCCGGCGATGATTCCGAATCGTTTCATGCTTTCCTCACCGGGACTCTGGTTGCTCCCGCGATGGTGTCCAGCCAGTGCCGGACGGTTTCCTCCGGCGCGAATACGCCGCCTTGCCATTTGGCCTGGTAACCCATGCGTTCCAGCTTGGATTCGCCCAGCGGGTGATAGGGGTGCAGCGTGATTTCCCGGACATGGCGCAGCTTTTCCGCGATCGCCGCCACCGCCAGCAAATGCGCGTCGTCGTCGTTTACTCCCGGCACCAGCGGGCAGCGCAAAATCGTTTCGGCTCCGGCGGCGTCCAGCGCCTCCAGATTGCGCAGGATCGGCTCCAGCGGCACGCCGGTCAGCTCCATATGGCGGGCCGGATCGGTTGCTTTCAGGTCATACAGAAATATATCCACCGAGGGCAGCAATTTCTCGTATTGCCGCCACAGCGCAAAGCCGGAGGTATCGAGACAGTTATGCAGTCCCTCCTGCTTCGCCCGTTCCAGAAGTTCGCGGGTGAAATCGTATTGCGCCATCGGTTCGCCGCCGGAAATGGTCATACCGCCGCCGGAATGTTCGTAAAACGGCCGGTCTTTCAGCACTTCGGTCAAAACCTCCTCCACCGTCATCGGTTTCCCGACCAGCTCCAGCGCCTGCGCGTAACACTCCCGGACGCAGATGCCGCAACGCACGCAGTTGGTGCGGTCGAATACATGTTTGCCGTCGCGCATCACATGGCAGTGCGCCGGACAACTCCGGAAACACCAGCCGCAGCCGATGCACTTGCTCGGGACAAACGAAATCTCCGGCTCCCGCGACTGGGATTCCGGGTTGTGGCACCACAGACAATGCAATGGGCAGCCTTTCAGAAACACCGTCGTCCGGATACCCGGACCGTCGTGAATGGCAAACTTCTTGAGATCGAACACCAGACCGGTCGTCATTTTTCCCTTTGTTCCTTCGTTTTATGTTCACCGCCGGTGCGGTGCCTCGTCCGCTCTATGTGTAGATGGGATTGTCGCTCACGCTTCCAATCCCATCTACACCATCGCTATCTCGGGTGGAAGCGCTCGCCAGTGGGCTCGCTTCCCTGGATTTCGCCCCTTTCGAGGCGGCTTTGCCGCCTGGGACTCGCTACGCTCACATTCGTGAGCTTGCTCTTCCCCCTCGGGGACAAGCCCCTCGGTTTCGCTTCGCATCGACCAGCAGAATTCACCTGCTGGACCGGTGCCTCCGTATGACGGAGTGCAGACCGCCGCTTCGCGGCTCTACTTTTTTATTTTTAAACACACCCGGCTCAAAACCGGGTATATTCCGTCCGCATCAGCACTTCCTGCTTCATCGCGTCCGACAGCCGGGTAAAATAATCGGTGTAACCGCCGATGCGGACCACCAGATCGTGAAACGCCTCCGGTTCCCGCAGCGCCCGCTCCAGGACCCCCGTGTCCAGCACGTTGATCTGGGTTTCGAAGCCGCCGCGGTCGAGAAAAGTCAACACCACCGCTTTCAACGCCAGCTTCCCCTCCGGCGACGACACCAGCTCCTTGCTGAACTTCATGTTGAACGCGAAACCGCCCAACAGGTCGCCCTGTTCCCACGAACTCGCCGACAATGCCGCCCGGGTCGGTCCGCCGTGTTCGCGCCCCTGCGCCGGCCCGCCGCCGTCGGCAAACGGAAACCCCGCCGTCCGCCCGTCCGGCGTCGCGCCGCAATCCGCCCCGAGCAATTGATGCATGATCCAGCAGAATGTCCCCGGCACGAACGGCGCGTCGTCCGGTTCCATCCGGTAACGGGCGCACTCCTGCTTCAAAAATTCGACCAGCGGCGGAATCAACGCATCGACCTCCGGTTCCGCATTGCCGTATTTCGGATAATGCCGCAAAAATTTCTGGCGCAGGTCTTCGGCGTCGGCGAAGTTGCGTTCGAGTATCGCGTCGAGCGCCGCCAGCGTCAGCCGTTTGTCGCGGAACACTTCGCGATCGATCACCACCAGCGAAGCGACCAGAGTCGCCAGACCGACGAACGAACACTCGACCCAGTTGTAGACGGCGCCGCCGTCGTCGATGTCGCGCCCCCGCGCCAGGCAATCCCGGGTGAAAACGCTTTGCAGCGGTTTGCGACCGTATTCGCGCCGCTCCCGGCGCCATTGATTCTGCTGTGCCACCCCTTCGGCGATTTTCCGCCCCAGGAGTTCACGGTATGCCGTCAAAAACGCGTCGAAGTCGGCGAATTGTCGCCCCCGGCCGACCGCCTGATGCAGCAATTCCAGCAGAATGCCGCACAAGCTGAAGTACGGCGACGCCACCCAGATATTGCTCGCCCCCGACGGCGTGATCTCGACGCAGGTGGAATTCTGATAGCGGCACGCTTCGGCTTCCGGTACGCCGCGCCGCTTCAAGCCGTCGGTGATGGTCTCGTCGCCGAAAAAAGCGACGTTGCTCACGCCGTCGGCGATCAACTCGATCCCGAGATCCACCAGCGCGTCCGGCGTTCCCGCATGCCGGCAGATGCCGACCGTCGGATACACCAGCCGCGTCCGGCGCATCGCCTCCAACGCCCAATACGAAACCGGATTGGTGACATCGCGGCCGTCGGCATCGCGGCCTCCGACCATCACGCCGTAGGCCAGGCCGCCGGGCTCATACGCGTTGATCTGAAAATACAGCCCTTCGATCAGCTCGATGCCGCGTTCGGCGTCCACGGTATCGGCGAACGGCGCCAGCAGCCGGTCCAGGTGGCCGGGGCAGACCAGATAAACCCGGCACCCCGACATCACGCATTGAATCGCCAGCCACAACAGCTGAATCGCTTCGTAAAAATCCGCCGGCGCCCGATGGCTGATATTGCGGCACACCCGGAGCAGCGTTTGCAGCTCCTCCCGGCGCTCCGGCGAAGCCGCCGGCATTTTCGCCGCGACCGCATCGGCGGCGTGTTCGATAAAAAAGCGCATTCCCTCCAGCGAGGCTTCGCAGGACAGATAAAACTCCCCGGCTGTGGCATCGGCGGTTTTTTGCCGCAATGCCCGGACCCGGGCGCTTACACCGTCGAGACCTTCGGCCATCAGGAGCTCCAAATCCAGCTCGCAATGGCCGGTCTGGCCGGGCGCCAATGGAAAACCGGCGCAGAATTCGGCCGCTTTCCGCCACTCCGGCTCGTTCGGCGCATGAATCCGTACCCGCCCGGCCAGCAATTCATAATCGTCCAGCTCGAATTCGTAGGCCGCCAGCCGCCGCCGGGCGAATTCCCCGGCCCGCAGCTGGGCTGACGGCATCGTGCCGATCTCCCGCCAGATGGCGGCGTCGACGACCGGATTCTGCTCCGAACGCCGGCCGCGCAATTCGCGTTGTTCCCGCTCGTCCCGCTTCCGGATCATCTGTGCCCGAAATGTGGAATCCATAGTTATTCGCTCTTGGTTACTATGTACCGGTCTGCGACCGTTGTTTTTCCGCCGCAGTTGCGGCGCCTCGTTCGCTCTATGTGGAGGTTAAACTGTTGCTCACGCTTCCAGTTTTACCTCCACCATCGCTACCTCGGGATGATCCGCTCGCCTCCCGGCTCGCTTCCCTGGATTTCGCCCTCTTTTGAGGGCGACCAGCAGAATTCACCTGCTGGACCGGTGCATCCGTATGACGGAGTGCAGACCGCCGCTTCGCGGCTCTATATTTTAATTGTTTTTTTGGATTATTTCTTTTCGTAGCCCAGGGCTTCGTCGATCTTTTTGGCTTTTTCCTGCAGCTTCGTCAGCAGCTCTTCCGGAAACTTCTTCTCCTTGTTCAGCTCGTCGATGATCTGCGTGCAGCTCTTGATGTCCGAAACCTTGTACGACTCCACATGCATATCCGCGAACAACACGTTCACATGATTGTTGCCCGGCTTGTCGAACACCAGCGGCACCAGCGCCGGATTCGACAGCTGCTCCAGATTGAAGCCGCCCAGATAAATGTACGAGTTGTCGCGTTCGACCGGATCCTTGGTTTCCTTGTCCGTTTTGAAGTGGCGCGTGGCGCACTGCGAATAACCGCCGCCGAACTCCTTCAGTCCCGCCGCGTTGTCCGCCGCCGGCAATTGACCGCCCTCCAACGTCGTGTAGACCGCGATCAGGTCGCCGATCGCTTTCAAATTGTTTTCACACGCGCCCCGGTTGGCGGCGCGGACCCCCAGGATCAACGCCATTTCCGCCTGCGCGTGAATGCCGCACAGCGCCAGCGCCGCGATCAATACCATCTTCATTGCCTTACTCATCATCAACCTCCTTTTCTCTGGTTGTCTCTTTGCCGATCGCCACTACGAATTCACCTTTGGGGGGAGTCCGGCGCAGAAATTCAGCCAGCTCCGCGACCGGCCCGCGCAACACCTCCTCGTGCATTTTGGTCGCTTCGCGAATCACCGCCGCCTGGCGCGCCCCGCCGCCCAGCTCCTCGATCAACGCCAGCGCCATTGCCACCCGGTGCGGGGATTCATAAAAAAATCCGCTCTCCCCGCGGGCCAGCAGCGCTTCGAAAAATTGCCGCTTCCGCCCCGATTTGACCGGCGGAAAGCCGTAAAATGTGAACCGGTCCACCGGGATGCCCGCCGCCACCGCGGCGAAAGTCAGCGCCGATACTCCCGGGATGATCTCCGGTTCGATCCCGCGCTCCACCGCTCGCCGGACGATGAAAAATCCCGGATCGGCGATCGCCGGAGTCCCGGCGTCGCTGACCAGCGCCACCCGCTTCCCCGTCATCACCTGATCCAGCAATCCGTCGCATTTGAAGTGCTCGTTGTGCGCGTGAAAGCTGATCAGCGTCGGCGTCGGAATTTCGAAGTGCGACAGCAGAATCCGGGTCCGCCGGGTGTCTTCGGCGGCGATGATCTCCGCCTCGCGCAAAATCCGCAACGCGCGCAGCGTGATATCTTCGAGATTGCCGATCGGCGTCGCCACCAGCGACAATTTTCCTGCCTCGCCCATTTGCAAAATACCCATAACCGGTTTATCGTAAAAAGAGAAATCGTCTCTGCAATTAAAATAATCTTTTTTGGAGAAAAAACAACCCGATATGACCTCCGAACCCGATGATTTCAGCAATTTAACCAAATATCTGAGCCGTTCCGGCCGGGTCAGCCGCCGCCAGGCCGCCGTTTGCATCAAAGCGGGGCGGGTGAAAGTCAACGGCGCCGTCATCACCGATCCGGCCACGCCGGTCGCGCCATCGGATCGCGTCGAACTCGACGGCAGCCCGATCGTCTTTGCCGCGCGCCGTTATGTGATGCTCTACAAGCCGCGCGGTTATGTCTGCAGCAATGCCGACCGGCACGCCGCCAAACTCGCCGTCGATTTGATTCCCGCCGGCGAACGGCTGTTTTCGGCCGGGCGGCTGGACCAGGACAGCGAGGGGCTGCTGATCTTTTCCAACGACGGTGATTATGTGTTGCGCCTGACCCATCCGCGTTATGAGATTCTGAAGGAATACGAGGTCGTTACCGACCGGGCGCTCACACCCGGCGAATTGCAGAAGCTGCGGCAGGGGATCCGTGACGCCGGTGAATTCCTGCATCCGCGCCGGATCGACGTGCTGGCGCCGCAACGCTACCGCTTCGTCCTCAACGAGGGGAAAAAACGGGAAATCCGGCGCCTGATCGCCAGTTGCGATGTCCGCGTCACCCGCCTGATACGCTACCGGACCGGATCGCTGGATCTCGGCGGCCTGACGCCCGGCGGCTGGCGCGAATTGACCCCGGCGGAGATTGCCGCCAGCCAGAGAAACCCGGCGCCCGAAAACTGAAAAGGCCGTCTTTTTTCAAAGACGGCCTTTTTGTGGTTGGCTCAGAGATCAGCTCTTTACCGCATTCTTCCGACGCTTGCGCTGCAGCATGTACAGGCCCGCGCCTCCCAGCAACAGGGTCGCCGCCACGCCGGGCAGCGGCGCGCCGCTGGGGGTGGGCGACGGCTTGGACGTATAGCCGGTGACGAACGCGATTTCCGTGCTGCCGTTGCCGACGACCCAGTATTCCAGGTTGCCCTTCGTGCCGTTGACGAAAGCGCCGCTGTCGAGACTGGTGAAGTTACCCTTCTTCGATTCCACCCAGAAAGCGATCTTGTCACCGCTCTTCAGGCCGTCAATGGTCACACTGGTGTTGGGCTTGACGGCCAATTCCGTCCGGGAAATCTCATTGCCGTTGGCATCCAGCACCGAATAGCCGAATACGGTGTCCAGACCGTACTTCGAGTTCGGCGAGTAGTACGTGAGCGTCAAAGCCCCGTCGCTCTGGATGTCGAACCAGCCGCCGCTGTTGCTCGAAAAGGTCAAGTCATCCGTGTTCGCGATCTGCGGAACGGCGAAAACAGCCGCCGCCGCCACCATCATCAGAAGCAGTAATGTTTTTTTCATCATCTATTTCCCCCTGTTAATTCTCTGCTTTTCCGGCAATCCGGAGTTTATTACTATAAATATAGCAGACAAATCACTTTTTGTCAATATTTTTTTGTCATTTTTTTGTAATATATTGATTCCCGGTTTTTTGCGGTCTGACATGTGTCAAATATATGCTTGACATGTTGAGTGTGCGTGGGATAGAACACTTGACGCGGGAGGCGTTTTTGCCGGAATTCCGGTGGCGGCGGGGCATGACGGACAGGGGAAAAGCGCCGAAAAAGGGTAATGAATGGTCGGTTTCTCTTTTGTTGATTTCCGGATGGTCTTCGCGCCTCTTTCAGCGCAATTCCCGCAGACGCAGCAGCAGCAACCGGCAGTGGCTGTCGCCCATGAACGGGTGCTTCTCGTATGTGGCCTGGGCCTGGAAAATCGCGTCGAATCCGGTGATGCCGCGATCCTGGAGCGCCTGCAGTTGGCGCAGGGTGCGGGTCCAGCCGTCGGCGTCGGGGATGTCTTCGCGGTAACGCTCCAATCCCTCGCGCAGATTCGGCAGTTCGGAAAAATCGACGGCGGCCAATAACGCGTCGATCGCCTCTTTGCCGGAGGTTATGGCTTGCCACATGGCGGCGCCGAGGCGGACGGCGCCGGGAGTCAAGCGCCGCGTATGGTGAAAGTCGACCGGCTCGGCGCAGCTCAAATACACCTCCGGCGGCGCGGGCAGCCGGTTCAGCCGGTCGAAGATCCGCGCCAGCAGCAGCGCGTCGTACATGCAGCAATCGAACCACAAATACACCGTCTCGTCCGGCCGGATCGAGGCGATTGCCGCCTCTTTCGCCGTCAGGTCGGCGAGAATTTTCGCTTCCGGGATTTCCGGGGCCATCCGGGCCAACGCACGGGCGCGGACGGCCAGGAACTCCTCCGTCGGCGTGTCCGGTCCCGGCAGTTCGCCCCAGAGGTAATTTTCGCGCCAGACCAACAATTCGCCGTCGTTCCGCCCCGTCGCCCGGAACGCCTCGCAAGCGCAGTCGCCGTTGAAAATATGCCGCATAATACGATACCCAAGCTCATTTTTTGCCCAGCGGGGCAAAAAATTACATTAAAAAGGTTTGAGGGGGATGAGGGTGGGGGTACGGGGGAGGGCCAAGGGAGAGCCAATAAGCAAAACGGGCTAACTTAGACCAACCCCGC
>JAVBQJ010000075.1:0-19927 GCA_031549115.1 Victivallaceae bacterium | reverse complement strand
GTATCCGACGCCGTCCCTCCGGAGGAAATGCGCATCCACCCGGACGAGGTGACGGCAATACGCGCCGCGCTGTCCCCGTCAAAGAGCGTCAAAGAACCGCTCGACAGCGTCATGTCGCTGTAGAATGACGTGACGGCGTTTAATACCAACATCCCGCTGGAGACCGTCAGCGAATACGTACTGGCACCGACTTCAATGGTCGAACCGACCGTCAGGACGCCGATTGCCTGCATGTCGGTGTTGCGAACCGTGACACTCCTGTTGAACGTTGCGGCGTTGCCGGCCAATCTGTAGATTCCGTCCATATTGGTATCGACAAGTATGGAAAAATTGGCGTTGACGATTTTTGCAATATCGCTGATGAGCGACGAATACTCTTCCGATTTGCGCTGATTGGCGGCCAAAACAAACTCTCCGCCGCCGGCGTCGATGGTGATGCCGGAGCAGGAAATCTGCCCGCCGATGACAGTGGTCCCAAACAGATTGACCATGGAGTTGCCGGACCAGCCGCTGATGCTCCCGCCGGACAGGATCACAGTGTTCGACGCGGCGGCACTCTTCCCCAGTATCATGCGCCCGCCGTTTTGTATGACGGCATTTTCAACAACCGCCCCGCCGGCAATATCCAGAACACCGGAAAATATTGCAACGGCGTCAATTGCACTGCCGCCGCTGGAAACATACATTCCCCCGAAGCTGACGGTGGTTGCTGTCGCCGTGCCGCCGACCATGACGAACATGGAGGCAGACGCCAATGTCAGATTCGACATCGTCCCGCCACTGGAGTAAAGAGTCTGGCCGCTGCCGTACCAGCAGCCTGTCAGCGTACTTGCATACGAGATCCAGGCGCCGTCATAAACCGACACATTCCCATGAAACGGCTTCCAATCGACATTGACCGCCGAGCCGCCGGAGGAAACACAAAGCCAGCCGGATTGCGCCAGGACAGGGTTGAAAACGCTCCCGCCGGAATAGATATATTGGGCTCCGCCGGAAGAAATTGCGGTCTCCAGCGCCGTACCGCCGCCGGAAACATACATCGCTCCACCATTGTTGACGGTAGTTGCCGCCGCCGTGCCGCCGCTGAAAACATGTATTCGCCCGGAGCTGTTGACGGCGGCAGCCGTCAACAGAGCGTCTCTGGAAATATAGACCTGCCCATTCTCAACAGTAGCTTCCGTCGCCATGCCGCCGCTGCAAACCTCCATCCGTCCGTTGTCGTCGATGATAGTTGCCGTCGCCGCGCCGCCTCTGTCAACAATCATCACGCCGCCATTGATGGCAGTTTCCGCTGCCATGCCGCCGCTGAAAACACGCACCCATCCGTCGCTGTCGACGGTAGTTGCCGTCGCCGTGCCGCCCCTGTTGATATCCAAGGATTTCATGGTATTCACAACCAATCCGCTTGCGGAAGAGCGATATTCGAATGCAATGCCTCCCGAGGTCCCTGTCCAAAGTGTATCGTTCGCCAGAACGACGTCCATCTTCACTCCGGAGGCAACTTCCGTTTCCGTCGCCGTGCCGCCGGAACCAACCGTCATTGAACCACCGCTGTTGACTGTGGTTCCCGTTGCCGTGCCGCCGCTGAAAACAATCATAATACCATCTCTGTCAACGGTGACGGCCGTGGCTGTGCCACCGCTGGAAACGTATAAAGATGTCGCGGCATCCACAACCAATCCGTTTGCGGAAGAGCGATATTCGAAAGCAACCCCCGCGGAGGTTCCCGTCCAAAGCGTATCGGACGCGAGCGAAATTTTCATGCGCCCACCGGACGCGATTACCGTTTCCGTCGCCGTGCCGCCGCCGGAAACGTACATTAACCCGCCGCTGTCGACAATGGTTTCCACCGCCATGCCGCCGCTGGAAACATACATCAGCCCGCCACTGCCGACAGTGATTTCCGTCGCCGTGCCGCCGCCGTCCACAATCATCACACCGTTTCGGTCAACGGTGACAACCATGGCTGTGCCTCCGCTGAAAACGCACATCTTGCCACTGGGCGAAATTACCATGTCACAAGCAATATCATCCTTGCGTAAATACAAAATACTGTTGACAAGCGAACCGCCGCTGTAAATGGCCATGACGAATCTCTTCCAATTGAAACAAGGGAACCTCTGCAATCCTCCGCCGTCGTATTGCAAGGCCGCGTTTTATGTTTTCACTTCCGTGCGGCCCGAATATTACCAAACCTGCCAGGCGTATTTGCATGACTTCATGAGTGCGAATGAACCCAATCCGGAGGTATACCGATTGCTTTGAGCGGTTTTTACCGTCCGGTTCCCTGTTTTGTATATAAAACTGTAATCTTGCATTAGTATATCGGTGCAGGAGGAAAAAGTCAAATTCGATTTGACTTTTAATGGTAACTAATTAAAGCAATGGGGGTTGATGAGATGCCGGCCAGCTCGGTCGACCGATCTGGCCAAAGATGAGAAGCATAAAAGACGCCTTTGATGCCGTATTGCAATCATAAGGTTTGCAATTCCCCTGGTCTTGCGGGTGGATATCCGGCTTGATTCGTTGCCGTTACTTCATTTCCGCGCCAGACTTCTCCGAGGTGACAGGCGCAGAAAGAGCAACGAATGCCGTCGTGTCCGACCATCGGCTGTAAACCGGGAAGCAGCGCCACGTCGTTACGTCCACGATCGGCATGGTTGGTGGTGAGCCAGGGATTCAATGAGTATCTCACGTGCATGGCAGCCAACGCGTCACGGACGGCAGAGAGATTTTTCTGATACGCGCGAGCACGCGCCGGGGTCACGTGACCGTGGGAGAACTCTTCCGTATCGATTTTGACGATGACTTCATCAATGCGATTTTGGCGGACATACCGGAGCTGCTCAGCCAGGTTTTTATCAAAACTTCATGGCGGCAAAGTCCGCCGCAAAGCATATTCGAATTGTGATTTCATCAATGCTTCTCCAGACTGTTTCCTGCCGTCCCCATCCGGAACGCATCTGCCGGAACCCCGCCTTCGTTGACCAGATTGGTCTTTATCGCCTGATCCCAGGCATAGCGTACCATCCGCGGCTCCGCCACCCGGTCGCAGGTCACGACGGCCAGATTGCCGTTCAATGCCGCCACGGCCGAGAACCAGACGCCATCCGCGCCGGCCACTTCAAAATACCGTATCGCCTCGCCATCGGCACTCGCCAATATTTCCGCATGCTTGAAGCGAACTTCCACTTTGCCCGGCAGGAAGGCCGCGCGCACCGCCACCGGCGCTTCCGCCGCCAAGCCGATTTGGCCGTAATCATATTGCAACGCCAAAGCGGCCAGCCGGTTTCCGACGGTTTTCTTGTCGGTCGGATGAATATCGGCCGGATTGCCGATGTCGTTGATCACCGCCATGGCGGTATGCGGTTCCGACTCTGCAAACGCGCGTTGCGCCTCCCAGAATCGAGGCAGCATTCCGCCATCGTCGCCGTAGTGGAACGGCGCCAGCTCAACCAGATAAAATGGAAGCTCCGGGTTCCGGAACTTCAACCGCCAGCCACGCACCAGCGCCTCCAGTTTGGCTTTGTAGAGCATCTCATCGCTCACATTCGATTCGCCCTGATACCAGATGGCGCCGCGCAACGCGAAGGGCGCGATGGGGTTCAAGATCCCGTTGTATATGACCGTCGGCTGTTGCGGATCCTGCGGCTCATGCCGCGCCGCGCGGATCGCGGCCAACTCAGGAATTGCTTGAAAGCCTTCCGCCGGAATCCACGGTTCAATCCGGGTTCCTCCCCAACTGGCGTTGATCAGTCCGATCGGTATCGCCAGCTCCCGGTTCAACCGGTCTCCGAAGAAGTATGCGACGCCGGAAAAGCCCTTCAGGGATTCCTGAGTCGCGACCGCCCATTGTGCTTTCACTTCCACCTGCGGCGCAATATCCGAGGAATACGGCAGCTTGAATAAACGCAACATCCCCTTATCGCCGGATGCGTTGATCTCCTCCGGCCCGCCATCGCTTTGCGCCAATGGCCAGTCCATGTTGGATTGGCCGGAGCACAGCCAGACATCGCCTACCACCACATCCTCGGCTCTCCAGGTATTTTCCCCCGTCACCGTCAACACGCGCCCCGCCTTCGCCGCTGGCATCGACGGCAGCACTACTTCCCAGCGGCCGTCGTCTCCGGCCACGCCCCGCCATGTCCGGCCGTCGAAAGAAACGGCAATCTCTTCGCCGGGGTCGGCGGTACCCCACACTGGAATCGGACGCTCCTGCTGCAGCACCATATGGTCGGAAAAGATCGGCGCCACGGCGACACGCGCCGTCGCCACCATTCCGGGAACCAATAACAGCGCAACCAGTGACACCGGCGTTTTTTGCCACATTTTACTCCACCCTTTCAAGCTTTTCGGTATAATTTTTCTCGAAAACCGATTTTTTAGAGTACTTCGGTTTTCAACTCATTGAGCAGCGGGTATTTTTTCCGGTAGTTCGCCACATTCCGAACGAAAATCTCCCAGATGCGAGCCAAGAAGCGGTTGCTCTGCGACGACCCGGAAATGTGGGGCGTGAGGATCACATTGGGCATGCGCCAAAACACATGATCCGGCGGCATCGGATAGTGATAATGTGTATCCAAAGCCGCTCCGGCAATCACGCGGCGCTCCAGCGCCCGGATCAGGTCTGCTTCCACGATCAGCGGTCCGCGCGCCGGATTAAGCACAAATGCAGTCGGCTTGAGCATCGACAGATCCGCAAAGTCAATCGTCCCGGTATTGGACGGCGTCAGCGGAATGGCCATGACCAGGAAATCGATGCCGCCAAAAAATGCTTTCCGTTCGGCATTGGCGAAAAAACGGTCCACAAAACGGCCGTCCGGATCGCCGGTCCCCTCCACCGTATACATGTTTTCCCGCCTGGGCAGCCCGCCGTCACGCGTCAGCACATGAACATTGAGCCCCAGTGTCCTGGCGAGGCGCGCGGTCTGGCGGCCGATGCCGCCATAACCGAAAATCCCCAGCGTCAGGCCGTGGATTTCCTGCTGAAATACCGCATTGCGGTCCCAGATCGCCAGCTCCTGATTGGCGATCATCCGCCGCAAATTCCGCCGCAGATTAATCATCATGGCGACATTCCACTCCGCAATCGGAATGTCCTGTACTCCGGCGGCATTGCAGCAGCGAATACCTCGTTCCGGCATTCCTTTGCCGATCATCTGCGTAAAACCGGCGGAAGATATCTGAATGAATTTGAGCTGCGTCATTATGGCATGGTTGGCCGGCAATTCGGTGCCGAACAAAATATCCGCGTCTCCGATCAACTCCTCCGGCCAGGCACGGGCACACTCCTCCGGCGACGGCAAAGCGGCGTCCGGAGGCGGCACAAAACATATCTCCAGCTCTTTGTCCGACTGCAATCGGGAGAAAAACGATTCCTCCACGGGCATATCAATAAGCAGTTTCAACATAAGCTCACTCCTCCAAAGTGATGATCCGGTGGCAGTTCAGTACCGGCACGGTGAACGTCACCATATCCTCCTCCCGGGCCAACGCCAGTTCGCGGTGTTCCGGCTCCAGAAAGGCTTTCTTGAAGTTGCCGCGCGGGAGAGAAACTTGCACATCGTGGAGGTCGTTCAATTCTTCAATGACCTCCAGCGGTTTTTCAATCGGATAGCTGGTGCCGGTCAGATCGGCCATGCCGCCGCGCAATACGGTGTTGGCGTACAACAAATGCACCACTGTGCGTTTGGGGACCTCCTGGCGCATCAGCGTGACGCGCCCGGCGCTGGGCAGATTCGTCCGGACCGGCAACTCGCTCCCCATGAATTTTTTGATTGCACCCGCCGCAAATTCCCGCAGCGCCACCATCCCATAACCTCGATATACCGTAAAAACCGGATGGGCAAAGTACAGCACGCCGTCCCCGATGAAGCCGGCGTCGCAACCATTGTCCTTCTCGCGGCAAGGAGCATGCTGGTGCGAACAAAAATGTTCAAACGTGCGGCTGAAATAAGGGTTGAAGACCTTCCCCAGCGAGAGAGCCTTTTTCACCTTGATTCGACAGCTCGGTTCATACATGACAAATGGAGTGCGAACAAAATCGGGGGCAAATTCCGGCGCGCACTGAACGTAGTCCGGACAAAATTCGTTTATGCCGAAATACCGCGCCGGCAGCTTGAGTGCGAAATCCCTGCCGGCGGCATCCAGTCCGCTATATCCGGAAAGAATCAGTTTCCCGCCATGACTCCGAAACGCATGCAACCGCGCCGCCAGCGCCTCGTCCAGCCGGATATCGTCCGGCAGCAACAAGAAGCGATAACGAGCGAAGTCCATCGACAGATCCACCACATCAAATGGGATATGCGCCTCCAGGAGCAGGCGTGAAGCGCCGATATCCGGGGCACTCTCCCCGGTACGCTCCGCGTGAACTCCGGCGGAAGACAGAATGGCCAGATTGGCCAAACTGTGCACGTCCCGGCAAAATTCCTCTTTTTGCTTCACTTCCCGATAGGCTGCTCCGATCATGGCATAGGTGCTGTCATCCAAAGCCAACCCCGGATGGGGTTGGTCGCCAATGCTGCATTTGGAGCCGTTGGCAAGCATGGCGCAGCACTCATAACGCAGCGCATTGGGGTGCTTGAAGCCGCCGAATTCGCCCCACGTAGTGTGAAATTTACCGGTCATGCCCAAAAAATCCAACTCCAGGTTGCGACTGTAGGCCGCCGCAAACGGGTAATGATCGTAACCCCAGCCACCGGTGGGGAGGCTCTCCAATTCCAGGTGGCTGAAGTATGGTAACAGCCCGGTACGTCCCGGAACCACGTTGCCGCTGTTGTGAAATACCGGCATCTCCGGATTGTATTGGCGTGCCGCGGCGGTGGCACGCTGGTAATAATGGCGCAAAACCTGTGCCGAAAAACGCTTGCGCTCCGCTTCGGACTCCGGGTTCAAGCCTTGAGCAATCATATCGCGGACACAATGGCGGCAGCAACACTCACTTTGGTGGATGATGTCCAAAAAGATGCCGTCGGCATTGGGATAGTCCCGCGCCACTTCTCCGATCAAAGCGCAGAGCTCATCCAGATAGGGCGTGTTGAAGCAAAGTTTTATGAAGCCGGGGCGCAGCGGCGGTGTGGTTCTGTCATCCGGTTTTATTTCGCACCATTCGGCATGCTCCATGGCCAGGCGTTGATTAAACCCGGCAGTAATGTAAATTGGCACATGGATATCGAGCTCTTTGCAGGCATCAAACTGAGCACGAAGCAAGTCGAACTGCAAGTGGGGGTGCATTTTCCCGACCCGGGTCCGGTTGTAGTTCCAGCCATGACCACATACGGCAAAACAGGTGATGGAGTCAATACTGGCATCGGACAGCTTTTGCTGCCAGCGGTGCTTGTCAAAATTTTTGCCGATCCCGGGAATGAGCCCGGAAACGTGAAAGTCCAAATGGACCTGACGGAAACGCAATTGATGTTTACTCATTATTTCATCCCAAGGGTAAGAGTTTGCCCGGTACTTCGTTGAATTCGCCGCTTCCCGGCACGAAAGCATATTGCCGCACCACCTCATCCGGCAGATCCACTCCCCATCCCGGGCGCTCCGGCGGCAATAAAACTCCATTCTCCATCCGCAAAGAATCTCCAATAAGCAGCGCATGCAATGGACCGTAATCCGGCGCCACTTCAGCAATCAAGGTATTGGGTGACGCAAAGGCACAATGAATATTCTGCATCTGCGACAGCCCCGCGCCCCACGCATGCGGCGCAAGCTTTGCTCCCTGATGACTCAAGAGTGCCGCCACCTGCATAAATTCTCCAATTCCGGCGAGAAACGAGGCGTCCGGCTGCCCCACATCCAGACACTTCTGATCGAGAAACGGCCGCCAGTCGCACAAAGCGGTCAGACATTCGCCGCCCGCCACCGGAACCGGGCTCTCCTGCCGCAATGCGGCATACCAGTCCGGACGCGTATAATGCAAGGGTTCCTCGTAAAATAAGATATCAAACTGCGCCTGCGCCGCCAATACCGCCTGCGCGGTAGCCAAGTCCCAAGTCGCGGAGGGCGAGTTGCCCATGTGCCCGTCGTACAGCAAAGTCAATTCCCGGCCGAAATTACGACGCAGGAAATCAGATTTTTCGGCTTCGAAATCCGCAGCCTCCGCTCCCGTCGCGATCCAGTCGCCATGCTTGGAATGATACGATCCGGCTCCCAGCTTGACCGCGTGGAAACCGCATTTCAGATAATGCTCCACCTTGGCGGCCAGGCGCTCCGGAGGATAATTACTGGGGCCGCCGGTCGCGTAACAACGCACCTTTTCCTGCCCGCAAAAACCTTGGGCATTATGAAACGTATCGCCATATTCCTCGGCCAGCAACCGATATACCGGCAATCCGACTGCTTTGCCCCGGATATCCCACAGCGCCGCATCAATGCCGCCAAGAACCGCCGCCCCCAGTCCGGTGCGACACCAAAAATTGCCGCAATGGTACATCCGGGCCCACAGTTCCCTACTCTCCAGCGGATCGCGGCCGAGCAGGACGGGTTGGAAGAATTCCACGATTCCCGGTACCGCCTCCGGAATGAAATAACCGGCGTAACTTTCGCCCAGTCCCACCACCCCGGCATCGGTCACAATCCGGATGATTGCCGCGCTCCGGCGGTTTCTCGCTTCCAGGAAGAATGGGTCGTTGGTGGACGGACCGGTCAGCAAAACGGTTTCTACCGCAGTGATCTTCATGGCAACAGAAACTCCTTGAAATTCTTGACTTCTTCCTCAAAATGCGGTCCCCATTCGTGTCCCACCCCGGGTTCGGGAATCACGGTTCCGAGCGCCGACTTGAGGTTGTTGACCGCGGCATAGACCCCTCCCGGATAACAGGCGGTATCGACATAGCCGATTATCACGGTGGCCGGCACCTTGATTCGGCGGGCAAAATTGGCCATTTCATAGTAGGAGGAAACCTCCAGAATGTCCGGCGCCGGCGTATAAACCGCATAGTGCGGCCAACCGGGATTGCGTCCCTGGAGGATAGCGCCATGGTCACACATCACCGGCTTGTTGGCCAATACCCTTCCAATCATCGGATTGAGCGCGGCCAATGCCAACGCCGCCCCGCCGCCCTGGCTGATGCCGATCGCCCCCAACCGTCCGTTGAACTTGGGGTGACCGGCCAGAAAACGCCGCAACAGCAGATCCACTCCGAGCCAGACCCGGCGGAAATAGATGTTTTCGCGGGCATCCGCTCCCCGGTGCATGTAGGAGCCGGAGGCATTCAATGCATCATAAAGCCCGGCGGCCGGTTCCGGATCGGCAACCGGACGGTAGTCGTGGACATTGATATACAAATTGATCACTCCGTCGATGTGAAAATCCGGCACATAGCGTGACGGTCCCGCTCCGGGCACCATCACCATCGCCGGAAAGTTTCCTTCGCCCTTCGGGATGGTCAGCATGCCGTACAATCGGCCTCCGCCGGGGGCGGCGAACTCCAACCGCCACGCGTCGCGCTGCGTATCGGCAAAATCCGCCGCGTATTCCAGTTGCAAATCCAGTTCGCCGGCCTCTGCCTCCGCCTGTCCTTGCGCCCAAAAGCGATCAAAGTCCGCCGGTTCCGGAAAACCCTGCCGAATATGCTCCGGCTCAAAAGCGGCGGAAGCCAGGCCGTAATTGCCGCTTGCGTCATTTTCCAGTTCCGCCCGGCACCAGACAAAGGTCGGCTCCCGGGCGACATACGAGAGCTCCGCCGCGCCATCCCGGATTTCCACACTCTGCCGGTCGACTTCCCGGTAATTATCCAACGTGAGGATCATATTCATTTTGCCCTCTTTCACCGGTTCGCCATTCACAGTGGCTTCGGCGGAAAAAACCACCTTCCCACCGCATGAATACGTGGCGGCAGGGCGATCGCACTCCACCTTGAGCTCCGCGGCATGGAGTACGGTTCCGGCCAGAAGCATTGTCATGATCTCTTTCACTTTTCCACACTCCCCGTTCCATGGGGTAAAATACGCGTGTCATCCGGTCGCGTTGCCAATTCGTTGCGCAGCTTTATGATTGCTTCGGCCAGGCTCCGGCGCGCTTTCATGTAATCCTCGGCGCGCCAGCCGTTGGGAAGATAAAAGTCCCCTGAAACCTCGGTTACGCCGGCCGCGTTGCGGTTTTGCCGCTCCCAGATCGAATCAACCCAGGTGACCTTCTCCTTCATCATGGCGAAATCAAAGCTGTTTTTCAAGTCGTCATACACCTTTTGCGTCGCATCCGCCCCGGTATGCAAGCCGACGCTTCGCGCCTCGGAGATCAAACGCTTGAGAGTACGGATATACTTGAGATCATCGATCCCGATCCGATACAATTCCCACCCCAGTGTCGGTCCTCCTTTGTGCGAACCGGTGGGCGGCAAATAGTACGAATCATCATTCACATTACCGTCGATATCGCTGTAGGCACTCCCGGTAAACCAGTTATATGCCCACATGAACTGCCCCTTGACCGGTTCGGAGAGGGTTTCAAAGATCCACCCGCCAATAAAGCGCATGCTGGTCGGCTCGAAGAACGGACAGGCGTTGTTGGTGTTGTACATATAGAGCTTTTTGCCGCGTTCCGCCGCGATTTTTTGAATCTCCGGCCAGTCATCGACGTAAAACATCGGCTTGGTGCTGTAGCGCAAAGTAAATATGTCGATGTACGGGACGCTCCGGTCAATCTCCTGCTGGCAGGGGCGGTTGGTCTTGTACCACAAGTGGTCGACCTGGGTTGGCACTCCGGCAATCTTTTGCGTCTTCAGCTCCCGGATAAAACGCGGGAAATGATGTGGCAATGAGGGAACCTCGTCATAGGATTGGTAATAGAACACCGGCCAGCCATTTGCTTTACGGTAATCCTCCAATTGCCCGATCAACTTCAGATAAACCGCTTCGTATTTGCCCTGGCCGGTGAATTCATGGGCCTTGGCATCAAGGTATTCGCTGGTGCACATAAAGATGTTGCCGGTAAAACCGACCTCCCGATAGCCATCCATGATCTCGGTGATACCGGAACGCTCGAAATCAATCGCCACGTCATCCGCCGTGGAACCGGAAAACACCACCATATTGTCACCGCCAAAGAGCATCAGCGTGGTCATATTGTGACGTTTCAGGTCGCGCAGCGCGGTTTTCAGCGCCTCTCCGCGCACGCCCAGGCCGCAATACATGGCAAAGTCCATATCCAGTAATTCATCCAGTTGAAACGGGTACACTTCCACCGCAAACGGGATCTCGGTTTGTCCATCCAATGCGATGACTCCGCGATACGTGCCGGGAGCCGCTTCGGCTGACAGCTCGACATTCAACCAGAATTGTTTGGAAATCCCGCCGGCCAACTGCAACGGATTGACCGGTTCCAGATAGTTGGGCCCCCGGAGGAACTCCACCCTGCCTCCGGCCGAAACGTCAAAAGCGCCCACCGCCCGGTTCAGTTCCTCGACCATCCGGAAATCCAACACCGCCTTCAATGGATTACCTTCGGCATCGGCCGGGAGTCCTTTGATTCGGGGATTCAGCATGACATCGCGCAAGCTGCGAATGCCGAAACACATCGAAACAAATTCGCCCGGCACCCCGGCTCCTTCGATGGTGATTTTCCCGTAATCGCGCTTGGGAATGGTTTGGGAAAAGGTCATGGCCATTGGGGTAAGGGGATACAACAAGTAACCGCGGTCATGGGCTTCGGCGGTCGCCGCCGGAGCGGGAGTATCGTCCACGTAAAGACGCTCGACAAATTTTCCGGCCCTGATATTGGCGGCCTCGACCTCGGCAAGCAACTTGTCCGGGTCGACGCGCTTGCCCGGTTCAATGGTGGCATGAGCGCACACGGGCTGCTCCAGGCCGCTGCCGGAGGGGACAAATTTGACATACCCAAGGTACATGGTGAGCCCGGAGCTGGCCAGGTAAAGTTTTTTGCCATCCATTTTCACATTTTTGTATACCGGAATATCGACATTGTGAAAAAGTTTGTCATTGGAAATGCCGGCGAGCCGGACATTGCGGTATTCGCCATCTTCGCCGAGCTTGACCAATACGCCGGTCGGCGAGCTGAAGGTTCGCGCTCCAATGCTGATATCATATTCACCTTTCAGCGCAGGATCAATCCAAATTTCCGAATCGTCTCCGGCGGGAGGATACACTGTGATGGGCGCGGGCGGGACGAAGCCGGCTTCGCGCACCTTCCATTTGGCGGCTTCGGCCGCCGGTTGGACATGACGCCAATCGTAAAAGTAAGTGGCGGCGGGGTCAATCCGGGCATCCGCTTCGGCTTGCGTATCCAGAGTGGCATTGGCGGTACGCACGGCGTCCGGGGTGGCGATGATCCCGGCGGAATTGGAGGTTTCAAACACCTCGTCGGAAGTTAACGCCCGATCGAAAAGTTGAACAAAATAGATCTTGCCGGCAAATTGGTTCGGCGAAGAAAACATATTGCCGATAAAGAGATTTTCGTTGTTATTGATCAATTTTCCGGTAATCGGCACCGTGCTTAGCGGTTTCCCGTTGAAGTAACCGGTAAGGTTCTTTCCGTCGCAGACCAGTGCGGCTACGCCATATACTCCGGAGAAGCACTCCGGCAGTGAAGTCATCTGGTACTCCGGTTGGGTTCCTTTGAGGTTGCTGACGAGGACGCCCTGCGAGCCGCCGTTGTTGACCAGCACACAATAGCCCTGATCGTAATTGATTCCTTTGCAGAGCAAAGCGGAAGTGGGATCCCCGGCGGTATTAAAATCACAAACGAAGCCGATCACGATGGAAAAGGCCCCTTGAAAATTCAGGCCCGGCACGTTTTTTACCACGACATTGCCGTCGGTCTGAGCGCCGGGACGCTGAAACTTCAACCCCCATCCGAGCACGGGGTCCTGCTCCCAGTTCACTAGATCAGTATTTTGAATCACCGCATCGGCAACTCCGCCGGTCCCAAGGTTCTTAATCACGGTTCCTTGGCCCTGGTCAAATTTCCAATAAAAATTGGCAGCCGGCGGCTCCGCCTTTGCTCCGGCAAGCCATGGAAGTAAGCAGCAAAAGCATAGAATTTTTTTCATTTTTCCTCTTTCATGGTTCCATCACTGCCACTTGCAACGGCAATATTCAGTTCGGCCCAGGTGATTTCGTATGGAAATGCAGAAAGGTTTTTCAACTCGGCAACATTGACACCGCCCTTGACGGCTATTGTCGCGTCAAAGTGCAGCAAGGTCGCGGTACTGTTCGGCACCTGGCGCGCCGAACGGTATTCCGCCGGGACATTCTCCGGCCACTCCAATTCTTCTTCTTTGGACACATCCGACAAGTGGGCAAATGACACCGGAAGGTCGTTCAAATACGCCTCAAAAGGATTTTGAGGCAGAGTTTCCGCCACTCCGATCGTCAGCTCCACCCGGCGGCCCGCCTCCGGAGCCGGACCGACTTCCCAGCGGAAGTTGGGCAGCCATATCGGCTGGATCGCCACCGGCTTGGCCGTCACCGGCAGCGCGCCGCCGAAACGCCGCCCCAATGGACGCGTATCGATGTATGTCACGACGCAGCGGCGCTGCTGTTTGGCCGCGGTGGCGACTTCCCCGGCATTTTCCAGCACGAGGCGGTATTCCGCCCTGTCGCGCATCGCGGTTCGGCTGTCCATGAAGTTAAAGAGATAAAGCCGGTCGGCCCCCTGCGACAGATAATTGGCTGCCTGTCCGAAAACGCAAGCCGCGGTGGAACGGAAGGAATCGGAGTCCAGCCATGGCCGCACCAGCAATTCCAACCCGGCAGCGATCGTGACATCCGGTCCCAGCAATTGCCGCCACAACCGAATGGGCATTTCACTGTCGGTGCTGGCCCAGAAAGCGGTCGGAGTAACCCAATCGATCGATTTTTGATCCACCCAGCTTTTGACATCATAACCCAGGTCGTAAGCATCTTCGATATGCGCCGGCACTCTTGCCGCCAGCCGGATCGGGTGGCCGTGCACTTTGGCGGCGGTATCGGCCAGCGAACGGACTTCGGCGTGAAAATCGGTCATGATCCGGCGCCCCTCATCCTCGTGCCCGGGCCTGAAGTGCCAGCCGAAACGCATCCAATCCAGCTCCAGTCCATCCGGTCCATATTCAAAAAGATACTCCCGAAGCAACTTCAGAAAGTACTCCCGCACTTCACGGCAACCGAAATCAAAAGCCCGCATGGTCCAGAAAATCGCCGGACGGTTGGGGTGGCGATAACGGTAAAACTGTGGATGATCCCGCCAAAAATCGCAATGCAAAAAGAAATCCGGGTCATCCGCGCCATGCAGATCGTTCATTCGGCAGCTCAAAAAAGCTCCCCGCCCCCGGCGCCGGGTTTCATCCAGCCAGAAGCGGTAGGGGTTAAGCTTTTTTTCATGCAAAGTACGGGCGGCGCGGATCCAGTTTACCGCGCTTTCCTCGTCCAACGCGGCCGCGCCGATGGGTTGACCGCGAAAATACAGCTTGCCATCCCCCCGCTCCTCGATATCGTGCCAAATCGGCTCGAAAGCCGAGCTTGCGCAGGATATCCGCATGCAGTTCGGATTAAAAAATATCTCTCTTACCTGTCCTGCGGCATAATGGTCAAGCATGGAAGCCAGGCCGTTTTCATCCAGCATGCCGGCAGTGCGATCCATAAAAAAATGGCTGCAATCCTCGTTAATTACAATCCCTGACATAAATCAGTATCATCCTGTTGATTTTATTTTTTGCACATCGCCACCGGTGCATGCCGTTTCCGGCATGGGTCAATCAATATTTGGTCTTGGGCCAAAAACGGGTCGGGATATTGTCGTTTATTTTGGCATTGTCGGCATCGTACTCTTTGGTGGTCATTTTTTCCACGTGTCCGTCGACATGAAGCATGTTCGCCGCTTCGGTATGCGGGAAAAGCGCACGCGTGGTGGACCAGTCGTTTATCGCGGCGTCCGGTCCGACATCGCGGGCCCGCTCCAGCAGCATATAGGTGCCGGACGGCTTTTCGCAGAAGGTTATCTGAATATGGTTGGGCTCGCCCACTGCCAGGAGCGAGCCGATCATATTCCCGTTGGGAATGTACCCGAGCCAGGGATAAGTCGTCGTGTCCGGTGTTTGACTTTTGCAGACGAAAACCGCGGGCACACCCTTGCCGGTGGCGTCGAAATCAGTCCAGTCGGTCACGTTATTGGGATATCCGGCATCGATCAACTGCAACGGCCAGGTCCGATATTTCGGACTATTGACCATGGGCAGATAATCGTTGCAGTCGCCGGCATACATGATCAGATACGTTCCCAACTGCTTTTGGTTATTGACGCAGGTGATCGCCTGAGCCGCGGCGCGAGCTTTACTCAGCGCCGGAAGCAGCATGCTGGCCAAAATTGCGATAATCGCAATCACGACCAAAAGCTCTATAAGTGTAAAAATATCCTTCTTTTTCATCGTTCACCTTCTTTCGCGTTATGGCTTCATGTCGGCACCCGGAACAGCGGAATCATGATTATTTGACGTTCACCTTCTTTCGCGTTATGATTTTATGTTTGGTATTCGGAAACGGTTATTTGAATTTCTTGATCGTCCGCCGCAACGCCAATGCTTGCGACTTCATCATCCTGGCGCTCCCGTAATGGGTTTTCAATTGCACCATGCGGGGTTGCAGGTCTTCCGCATTGGGGCAAGTCCCTTTGGCTTCCGGGAACAGCCCGGCATAATAGGGTTCGTCGTAGGCCAGACGCCACGCGCCGTAAAAACCGTCGCCGCCATTTTTCAAAAACTCGGACTGAAACTCTTTCCAGGCGACCCGCTCGGTATCCAGGCGCATGGCGCAAGCCCAATAACTGTGGGTCAAGCCCGGCGGTGTCGCCTGATGCCGCAAAAAGCCGCAAGCCGCCGCTTCTTCCTCGAACATCCGTCCCATTGCGATGCGTTTGTCCACAAACATATCCAGTTTTTCCAGCTGGGCAAGCGCCACTGCCGCATTGATCTCCGACAGCCGGTAATTATAACCGTAGTCGGTATGGCGTTCGGTATTGGGCGAGGCGATCAAATTTTTGTCGATCTTGGACTTCCCCGGAACCGCCGACACCATGCCATAGCCCAAGCTGGAAAAACGGCGCATCCTGTCCGCCAACTCCAAATCGCGGGTGATGGTGACCCCGCCTTCGCCGCAAGTCATATGTTTGGTGTTCTGAAAGCTGAAACTGCCGATATCGCCGATGGCGCCGGCTGTTCGCCCATCAACTTTACCCAAAAAACACTGGGCACTGTCTTCTATCACCCGCAATTTGTGTTTCTTGGCCAGGCTCATCAAATCCGGCAGCGCGGCCGGCAGCCCATAGAGCGAAACCGGCATGATCGCCCGGGTTTGCCGGGTGATCCGCGGCGCCACGGTGGCCGCCGAAAGATTGAAGGTCTGCGCATCGACATCCGCAAATACCGGAGTGGCGCCGACATGAAGCACGGCGATCATGGTTGCCGACATGGTCAACGGCGGCACGATCACTTCGTCCCCGGCGCCAATCCCGCATGCCCACAATGCCGCGTGCATGGTACAGGTGCCATTGGTAAAAGTAATGGCATAGGTACTGTCAAACTTCTTGGCGAAGCCGCTCTCCAATCTGTGGACAAAGCTTGTACTTTGCGCACCGGGAAAGCCACTTTTCAGAGCGGTTTTGACGTAATCCAATTCGAGCTTGTTGATTCTCCACGACTGCGACATGTTCCCCTCATAGATTGATTGGACGGCGCTTGCTCCGGGATTCCGGAACTGCCAGCACAATTTTATTCAACTTGACACTGCGGTCATATTCCGCCGGATCAAAGGCATTGTCGCTCACCCGGCGGGTAAATTCCCTCATCATATCTTTGATACTGAGAAAATATGACTCCAATCCCGGATCCGTGTAAAGCGCCTCCAAAGGCGGATGCGGCGTATTGGAGTAACACCGGAAGCCCAACGGCAACGCCAAAGTTTCCACCACCTGCAAGACCGCCGTCACACCGGACTCAAATTCAATGATGCCGGTGGTCGCGGCATCATTGCCGGTCCCGATCACGCTTTTCACTTCGGATCCGACCACATCCATGATCGGATCCAGCAAATGCGGCGCATACCGCACCCAGATATTGGCGCTTGTTCCGTGAATGATGCGCAAATCATTCAATGTCAAATTACGGCGCAAATCGCTTACCGTTCGGGCATAACGGAAACTGGAATTGGTCATGACCGGATAGTTGCGACCGGTTTTGGCGATAAATCGATCCAGCATTTCCCCGTCCGACGCCAGCAGCTTGTCCATATAGACCGGCAAGCCGGCCTCCAAAAACGGCAATGCCATGTCATAGTGGTTCCACATATCGTCGCGGGTGAAAAGCACCCCGTCCACCTCGCCGATCATATCCTCCAACCGATCGACAATATGCGGGATATTGGCTACTCCGGCCACGGATTCGGAGAGCGCGCGTTCCTGAGTCCAAATATGAGTGACCCTGGCTTCCGGAATCCATTCGATCTGACGATGGTGAGCGGGCAAGTATTCTTTAATCAGCGCAAAAGGGCACTTGGACCGCAATTTTTCCGGATCAAACCCATTGAACACCGATGCGTAACTGTAGGGGTGTCCGTTGCCCGAATTCATGCCGATAATGCCAAACTTCAACATTTCCCACTCCTATTTGTAACGCGTGAACCCGCCGTCCACCACCATATTATGGCCGGTCACATAGGCTGCCGCGTCCGAGGCCAAAAATGCCGCAACGCCCTTGAGGTCCCGGCCCGGCCGGCCCATGCGATTCAGCATGGTCCGCGCCGAATACTCCGCGATGAAGCTCTCCGGCTGATTACGCGCAAACCCTCCCGGCGAAATTGCATTCACCCGGATATTCCATTTGCCCAAATAGGCCGCCGCATCATATGTGAGCCCGATCACACCGGCCTTGGCGGCGGTGTACGCCACCGGATTCGGAGTCATCCCCTCCGGGTAGACCGAACGGTCACGGCCGACAAGCGACGAGATCGACGCGATATTGATCACCGATCCACGCCGGAAGGGCATCATCAAACGGGCATAGGCCCGCAACATCAGGAATGTGCCGGTAAGGTTCCCCTCCAGAAATCCCCGCCACCCTTCCAGTGACTCTCGTTCCAGCCAACCGCAAGCGTTGCGGGTATGGCCACCGGCATTGTTGACGAGGATATCCAGCTCGACGTGCTCCGCGCCGATGCGCCGAAAGAGCTCGGTCACGGAAGCCTCGTCGGTCAGCTCCAGGCCCATCCCCGTAACCGGACGTTGCCACGCTTCCGCAAGCTCCGCCGCCCGGCGCTCCGCCATAGCCGTATCACGCGATGTGACGATCACATGGGCGCCGGCCTCCGACAACCCCGAGGCGATCTCAAGGCCGAAGTTCCGACAACCGCCGGTCACGAGGGCCACGCGCCCGGAAAGGTCGAACAGGTTTTTCAAGGAAACATCATTGTTCATAACTTATTCACCTTACCACATGCAATGGACTATATTTAAAGTATAGCCATAAAAAAATCTTTGTCAAGAGGAAAAATGGAAATTCTATAGATATATTTGTGATTTTTTGGTTTTTTTTGCTTAAATGGTTGGGATTAGTCGTGGCAAAATAGAAAACAATAAGTATTTTTGAGATATTCTATAGAAAATACAATTCCGCATTGGACAAACTTGTCTTCCCGGAGTATGGTATTATGGTATGTAAAAAGATTACCCAGGAGACGATATGTCGGAAAAAATCACCTTGCAGGAAAAGGCCTATCGCGAACTGATCCGCCGGATCGTCGCCGGCGAAATCAAAATGGGGAATGCGCTTCGCGAAGAGGTTCTGGCTGAAGCGCTGGGATTGTCGGCTACTCCGATGCGTGAAGCGTTGCGTCGGTTGGAACGTGAAGGGTGGGTGGAAATGATCCCGTACCGGGGGTGCTTCCTGCGCAAATTCGACGAGAAGAATATCCGGGAGCTCTTCTTTTTGCGCATTGCGCTGGAAACCGAAGTCGTGGGAGCCGCGGCAGTCGCACTGCCGGAGGACGTTTGTTTGCGGTTGCACGAATTGTTGCGTCTGGAAGCCGCCGAGATCGAAGCCGGAGAGCTGGCCAACGATCCGATGCTGTACAATGAGGACGTGGATTTCCATGCCCGCATTGCCGAAGCGTTAAAGCTGCCCCGGGTCGGTGCCACGCTTCTGGTATTGCAAAAACAAACCATGGCGTTCGGCTGTTCATTGAATCTCTCGCCAATGAGCAAAGAGCAGAAGCTCAATTTCCATCGTGAGCACAAGTTGATCCTGCAAGCCATTGAACAACATCGTGTCCAATTGGCGCGCGAGCTCGTCAGGCTCCATCTGGAAAGTGCCTGTGAGCGCTTTCTCGTATCGGATTTGGAATCGTGATTTTGAAACTTTCCATTCCGGAATGTCCCAAAATCACATTGTAGACACAGAAGCGATTCCCCTGTCCATCAACAAAGCGGGAGAGAAGCCGTTTGGACTTGTCGGACCTTATCGTTTTTCCGAGGATTATTACGACTTCTTCTTCGTGGCGAAGGGCGCGGCAATCCGAACGGCAACCGATAAAGGCGGAGACACTTGGGCGTGTATCGGAAATCGGCTGTTTTTGCTTGACGCCCTTGCTGCCGACCGCTTGCGGGCACCTTATTGGGACGACATCCGAAGCGACAAAGCGGGAGCAATCGAGTTTGAGCCAGCAAGCGAATGTTACGTATTCACCTTCAAACTGAATTCCCGGGATCCGGCTCCGGTGCTGTTCGCCATCCCGGAACGCTTCTTTACGCCGGACATGCCGCCGACCGGGTCGTGTCCGTAATTTTGATCACATTTGATATTCAGCTTGACTATCGAATCAAACGTGTTTGGGCGTCGCCGAAGCAACCGACCGACATAAAAGCTCCGGAGGAGCAGGTCGGTTGCGTAGGCGCAGCCCGCGCTCTTGCCTACTCTATACCGTTTTCGTAAAGTTTGCCAGT
>JAVBQJ010000025.1:0-104441 GCA_031549115.1 Victivallaceae bacterium | reverse complement strand
GAGGGGAAAAAACCGTTTCCTCAAAACGGTTTTTTCCCCTCCTCCAAAGCCCCCGCTCCTATTATCAATAAAGGAGATGGATTATGGATGGGGTACCGGGCCGGGGGGAAAGCCGGGTGCGGCTGGAGATCGATCTCGCGGGGATTGCGGCCAATTTCCGGGCGATCCGGGCGCATGTGGCGCCGTGCCGGGTGATGGCGGTATTGAAAGCGAATGCCTATGGGCTGGGCGGGCGGCCGGTGGCGGAGCTGCTGCGCGGCGCCGGTGCCGATGTATTCGGGACCGCGGAGCTGAATGAGGCGCTGGAGCTGGTGCCGCTGGGCGTGCCGGTGCAGATTCTGGGGAATCTGCTGCCGGAGGAGGTGGCTCCGGCGGTGGCCGCCGGAATCATTGTCCCGGTGACCGATTGGGAGATGGCGCAACTGATCGACCGGACCGCGGAGCGTTTGGGAGTTCCGGTCCAGGGGCACATGCTGGTGGATACCGGGATGGGACGATTGGGCACGATGGCGGCGGACGCGGCCGGCGTGATCCGGAAAATCGCCGGGTTGCGGCATTTGAAGCTGACCGGGGCGTATTCGCACTTTCCGGTGGCCTATGCACAGAACGACGACTTCACCCGGCGCCAGATCGCGGCATTTCACCGGATCATCGCGGAATTGGCGGCGGAGGGGATCGTCTTTGAAACCGTTCACATGGCGGCCAGCGACGCGATCAGCAACTTTCCGGAGGCGAGCCGGCCGCCGTGCAATCAGGTGCGGGCGGGAATCAATCTGTACGGTTATTACGACCCCGAAGTACGTCACGCGATGGAGCTGACCGGGGTGTTGGAGTTGAAGACCCGGCTGGCCGGAGTCCGGACCCTGCCGGCGGGCTATACGCTCGGCTACGGCCGAACACACCGGCTGCTGGTGAATACCCGGGTCGGGACGATCGCCGCCGGTTACGCCGACGGGCTGCCGCTGGCGCTGTCCAATCGCGGTTACGTGCTGGTGCGCGGGCAGCTGTGCCCGGTGCTGGGGCGGATTTCGATGGATTATACGACGGTTTCGCTGGAAAACGTCCCGGACGCGACGTGGGGCGACGAAGTGGTCTGCCTCGGGCGCCAGGGCGAAAACGAAATAACCATGAATCACTGGGCCCAGCTCAAAGGCACGCACGCTTACGACATTCTGTGCGCCTTCGGCTCCCGGGTAAAACGAATTTACAAGGGCTGAAAAAATGCAGGATCTGCTTCTTCACCAGCGGGAATTCTTCCATTCCCGGGCGACTCAGGATGTGTCCGTGCGCCGCGCGGTACTGGACCGGCTGCTGGCGGAGCTGCGAAAGCGCCGCGACGATATCTGCGCCGCGCTCGCGGACGACCTCGGCAAGTCGCCGTGCGAGGCGATGATGACCGAATATTTGCCGACGATGCAGATTCTCAAGCTGATGCGGCGCAAGCTGAAGTGCTGGAGCCGTCCGCACCGGGTTCCGACCGCGCTGTTCAACTTCCCGTCGACAGGGTATCTGGCGGCGGAGCCGTACGGGGTGGTACTGATCGTTTCGGCGTGGAATTACCCGTTTCTCCTGGCGATGGAGCCCCTGATCGGCGCGGTGGCGGCCGGCAACTGCGTGATTCTGCGCCCGGCGCCGGCGGCGGCGATGACGGCTACGTTGTTGACGAACATCGTGAAGACGTGTTTTGCGCCCGAATACGTGACCACGACCGACGGCGAACCGGATGCGTTGGCGCAGCAGAATTTCGACTATATTTTCTTCACCGGCGGCGCGGAAATGGGGCGCAAGGTCATGGCGGGGGCGGCCCGGAATCTGGTGCCGGTGACGCTGGAGCTGGGCGGCAAAAGTCCGTGTGTGGTTGCGGCCGACGCCGATCTGGACATCGCCGCCCGGCGGATCGTCTGGGGCAAATTCCTGAACGCCGGACAGACCTGCGTCGCCCCCGATTACCTGCTGGTCCACAGACAGGTCAAGGACGCGCTGGTGGTGAAAATGCGGCGTGCGATCATCGATTTTTACGGCGCCAATCCGCAGGAATCGCCCGACTTCGGGCGCATCGTCAACGAATGGCACTACCAGCGGCTGAGCCGGCTGCTGGCGGACGGACGCCTGGTGGCCGGCGGCGAGCGGGAGGCCAAAGCGCATTATATCGCACCGACCATCGTCGATCAGGTGACCTGGAGTGATCCGGTGATGCAGCAGGAGATTTTCGGGCCGATCCTGCCGGTGCTGGAATTTGAAACCATGGACGAGGCGATCGAGGCGATCAACCGGCGCCCGAAGCCGCTGGCGCTGTATTTCTTTTCGCGTTCGCGCGCGGAACAGCGCCGGATGGTGCGCGAAACCAGCTCGGGAGCCGTATGCTGCAATGACACGGTGATGCACCTGATGAATCCGGCAATGCCGTTCGGCGGCGTCGGCGAATCCGGAATGGGGGCGTATCACGGCCAAAGAACCTTCACGACCTTTTCGCATATGAAACCGGTGATGCGCCGCTCGAACCGGCTGGATTGGCCGTTGCGTTACCCGCCGTTCGGCAGCTGGCTGTTGAAGTTGCTGGAGCGGCTGGCGCGTTGACGTCGGAAGTAAAAAATAACCAAACAGTTACAAAAAAGTATCATAAGTTTTCCCATATCGGCGCCGAAAGCGGCGGCATGGAGAGGAAACCTTGGCTAAAAGCGGCAAAATAGCCTGAAAAAAAGCGGATATGTGCCGAAAGTCAACTTGTAATTCAATTCGAGGCGCTTTATATTCTGTCAGTGACTTGAAACAATTGGAGGGCATACCATGAATCTGAAATCCCGGATGGCTCTGGCGGCGGCGAGTTTGCTGGCGTTGAGCGGCATTCACTGTACGTCGACAGGACCCGAGTCCGCAGTCGAGCTGAGTTCACTGGCCGGTACGGCAGTGAAAGGGGCGCCCCCGGCGGAATGTTTGGCGGCGCAGGAAGCATTGCTGGTTTTCGAACGGGTGAATTCCCGACTGGAAGCCGGCGGCGACCTTTATATGTACGGCAATATGGAGAATCTTTCGGCGACGCTGGGGCCGTGGCTGAATTCGCTGATGGCGCAGCTGGTGGAGCGTCAATTCTTCGATACGGAAACCGCACAGGTCGAGATGGTGGCGGAGCGGGCGCGTGAAGCATGGCCGCTGTTCGGATATGACGCCATTCAGGCGTTCGGCATGAGTTCGATCAATCTGGGGACGGAAAAGGATCCGTTCTATTCGACGCGTCAATTCTTCTACACCGGCGATCGGGCGGCGGAAGGGCTGATGTGGGATATGTCGGGGCAGAATATGGACTTCCCGGCACTCGGCGCCAACTGGCCGGACAATGCCTGCCTGGCCGGGGTCGTGAATCCGGATCTGGGCGCGGCTCATGGCCGTATCCTGACGGCTTTCCCGGAGCTGGCGGAGCTGGAGTCGCGCTTGATGTTCGACATCCCGGGAATTCTGCAGGCGATCTCGGGTCCGGCGGAATTCATGATGGTGGATACGGACGATGCCGGGCTGCAATTGCTGGTGCGCATCACCGACCGCGACAATATGCTCTACGGCCTGGCGGCTCCGATGCTGTCGCTGATGCCGGGAGCGGAATTCACGATGGACTCGGTTTGCATCGCGCTTCCGGAGATGATGCGGGAAAAGGTGCCGTTCGACACGGTGATGCTGAAGAAAGGCACCGATTCGTTCATGGTGATGACGATGAAAGATCTGGATGTGGCGGTGGCCGACCGGGTCGCGGCGGGCAAGACGTTGGCGGCCGATGCCGATTTCCAGCGTTTGACCGGCGGAATGCCGAAGGCCGGCAGTGTGTTCTTCTACTATCCGAAAGACGGCCAGAGCAAGGTTACCGGCTGGCTCAATCCGCTCGGCACGGGCGAAAGCACCTACAACGAAGCGATGGCGACGATGGTATCGCGCCAGGACGACGGGTTGTCGACGGTGACCTCTTCGTTTGTGGGAATGGCGGAAATGCAGTTGCGCAACGCTTTCGGCCGGTTGAATGAAGTTCTCGACCAGGCGGACAGTGTGGAAATGCTGCCCGGAGTGGATGCGGCGGAAATCGAAGTGAATCTGGAGTAAAACAAAAATGAGCTATACAATGTGCAATCGCTGGATGGCCGGAATCCTGGCGCTGACGCTGGGCGCGGGGTCGCTGCAGGCGGCGGAAGCTTCGGAAGTGGCTGCGTTCAAGAGCATCGTCAACCGGCTGGATGTCGGCGGCAATGAGCTGGAAGTGATCAATCCGACCCGCTTCCTCAAGCTCCTGAATGCCGAAATCACGGTGGCGGAAGCGGAAATTCTGGAACGGATGCCGGATCAGCAAAAAGAGATCGAAATGATGCTCGCCATCCTCCGTTCTTCGGGGCTCTTTGAAGTCCGGGGATACGGCGCGAGTTCCATCGCCATCGCCGACGGAGCGCCGCTGCCGCTGTATCGCGGCCGCAATTTCCTTTCGATCGACCTGAAGAATCCCGGCTGGATGGTTCAGGCGCTGTTCCCGGCCAACCGCAACCTCGCGGAGTTGACGGCGCAGCTGCCGGATACCACTCAGGTGGCTTTCGACTGGATGCTGGACGGCTCGAAATTGCAGAGCGCATGGGCCACGCCGTTGGCGGATCTCGACGAGGAGGCGCAAGCCCGGGCCAACCGGTTCTTTTCGGTCCTGACCGGCCGGATCGCCGTGGTGGTATTCACCTATGGCGAAGACGCGGTCGGCTGGCGGGTCAGCCTGCCGGATCCGGGTGACGGCGCGTTGTGGGATGCCTCCGAAGAGCACGTGGTGCTGACGGAGGACGGCCGGGTGACGGTGTTCTCGAATAAGGCGGCCCAGAGCGCGTTTGCCGAGAAACTCGCCGCCGGCGCGGTACTGACCGGATCGCCGGAATTCAAGACGACCGCGGTCGGCCTGGCGGCGGAAAAGGGAGTCGGATTCGTCTATATCCGTAACCTGGACGTGACCTGGCAGGCGTTGGCGGAGTGCTGTCCGGATTTCGATCTGGAGCTGTTCGAAGCCATCCGGATGAACTTCGACGAATCGGCTTATGTGGTCGGTTCCCGGATTGAGGATGGAATTCTGCTTCAGTCCAATTCGCATGCGGACTCCAGCGCGTCGATGGCGGCCGCGATCGGCCGCTATACGGTTCCGGCGGTGCTGTCGCTGGTCAAGAGCGGATTTTTCGAACGCCCGGCTCCGGCTCCGATGCAAGCGCCCCGGATCATGGATCCGCGGATGGTGGATCTGAACCAGGTGTCCCATGGTTTGCAGCGTTACGCGATGGAACACAACCGCAGCTACCCCGCGGCCGATGCCGACGCCTGGAAGGTGCTGGTGGACGGCGGTTATATTCAACCCCGGCAGGCGGAGATGGGCTTCCTCTATCTCGGAGCCGGCTCCGCTCCGATGATGAGCCCGGCCGGCATGATGGTGCCGGTGGTGCTGGCAATGCCGGTGATGCCGCATGGTCCGGTCGGTGTGATATATGCCGACGGGCGCGTGGAATTCTTCCCGATGCCGGGTGCGGATTCGGCCAAAGGCGTGGTGAGTGTGTTGCAGAGTATGCGCCCGATGCCGGAAGCGGAATTCAACCGGGTGATTGAAAAAGCGGCCGCGTTCGACAAAAAATAGTTTTTTTTACGAAAAAAAATGGGTTTTCTGTAGAATTTGACTTGTAATCCGAGCGGAACGAAGATATACTTTAAGTAAGTTGATGGTCTGGCCGGAGCGAGAGCAATCGATGTTGCCGGTCGAATAGCGTTAAACGAATCCAATAACTTTTTGGAGGGAAAAAATGAAGCATGAGTTTTATGATGTGAAGGCCAAAGCCAAAGTTCAGGCGGACGTGCTTGCCAAGGTCACCTATGGCGAAAAGGGCAACGAACGTTACGCTTTCAAGGGCAAGACCGCCGATGGCCGTAACCTGACCACCTTCGTCAGCAAGGCGGAATGGGAAAAAGCCAAGATCTAAACAAGTTTCGGCTTTGTTTCCGGGAGTTCGACAACGGACTCCCGGATTTTTTTTGCCCGCGATTCCGGCCGAAGATCGACAGAACGCACGGACAGCCGATGCTTCATGCGATGTCCGTGGCAGTGGATCAGGCGCCGATGGCGCGGATGAATCCCCGCAGGGTATCCATCGTGACCGGCTTGTACAAAATGCCCGCAAAGAGCTCCGATTCGGTAACCTGGGTATCGGCGGTGACGACATAAACCGGAATCGGTGCCAAACGCGGGTCCCGTTTGAGCCGCGCGGCCAATTCGGCGCCGCTGCACTCCGGCATCCACATATCGGTGAGGATGACGTCATAACGGCTGTCGTTTTCGAGAATGGCCAGCGCTTCGGCACCGGAGGCCGCCGAGCTGGACTCCATGCCGAGCTTGTCGAACATACCGCGCAGTACGCGCAAGTTAAGCGGGACATCATCGACCAGCAGCAGTCGGCGTCGTTTCGGCGTCGACGCCTCCTCGGCAATGGCCGGAGCGTGCGGCGACGCCGAGGCACTCTCAAAGTCCAGACCGTGAATCCGGACCGTGAAAACGCTGCCTTTGCCCGATTCGCTTTCGAAGTCGATGGAGCCGCCCATTTTCGCCAGCAGCCGCCTGATGATCGGCAGACCGAGGCCGGTCCCTTCGTACCGGCGCTTGCCGGGAGCGACGCTGTCCTGAACGAAGGGATCGAAGATATTCTTTTGCCCCTCCTCCGAAATGCCGATGCCGGTGTCGCTGACCCGGACCGTCAACGACGCTTTGCCGGCAGCCGGTTCCTCGGCGGTTGCCGCTTCGATCGCGACATGGCCGGCCTCGGTGAACTTCACGGCGTTGCCGAGAAGATTGAAGAGAATCTGGCGCAGCCGGAGATTGTCGATGAAAAGAATCCGGCGCACCCCGGAAATATCCACCAGAAGATCGATGCCGCGCTCTTTGCACCTGGGCCCGAATACGGCGGCGACTTCGCCGACCAGCTCCGCCACATCGGTCCGGTTCGGCTCCAGAACCACCTGGTCCGCCTCCAGCTTGGAGAGGTCCAGCACGTCATTGATCAGATTGAGCAGCGCGTTGCCGGCAAAGTTGATCGAATGCAGATACTCCGAGCGGAGCTCCGGCGCGAGGTCGTCCTGCTGAAGAAGTTCACTGAAGCCGATGACGGCATTGAGCGGGGTACGCAATTCGTGACTGACGGTGGCCAGGAAGTAGCTTTTGGCACGGTCGGCGGCCTGCGCCTGCTCCATGGCGGTTTGCAGGGTTTTCTTCTGCAGGGTTATTTCGGTGATGTCGACGTCCACAGTCAGGATGTACTTCATTTTGCCGTCGCGGTCGAAGATCGGCTGCGCGGATGCCAGCAGCCGTTTGTCGAGGAAATCATGTTCGATCCGGCAGGGCTTTCCATCCTGCAGGGTCCGGCGAACCGGGCAGAAGTCGGGCGGCGCCCCCTGACGGCAGCCGGTGTCGTAACATTTGGTGCCGAGGAAACTTTCCCGCGGCTGTTTGGCGTTGGCAAGCGCACTCGGATTGGCGGCAAGCACCGTATAATCGAGATCGAGAATGGTGACCGGCAAATTGATATTGTCGACGATCTGGCGCTGAAGCGACACACTGTCTTCGAGCGCGGTGCGCTGACGCAAACGTTCGAAGGCGAGCCAATACAGCTGGGCGATGCCGTTGACCGTGTGGATTTCGCATTCGGAGAAATTTTTGATGGCGCCGCTGTAGTGGAATGCGATGAAACCATAAAGCGCGTCGTCGACCCAGATGCCGCAGGCCAAAACGGAGCGGAAAGCCCTTCCCCGCAACTTCTCCGCGACTTTCTCGAAGCCTGCCGGCGGCTTTTCCAGGTCGGAGAGGATGACCGGCCGGTGTTCGAGCAGCGTTCGGTTCCATTCGGTAAATTCATTCGCATCGGCCGCGGGCTGCCAGATATGGAGCGGCGGAACGCCTTCGCGGTACCATTCGCGGATATTGGCCGTTTGCGTCTGCTGTTCGTCGAGATAGCGGAAGACACTGCAGTGGTCGGCGCCGCTGAATTCGCCGATCCGGCGGAGCATGGCGTCGACCGCGTTGTCGAATTCCGGTTCCACGGCAATGGCGGTCAATACCTGGTAGAGCGCCCGGTCGCTGGCGATGTATTCGTTGAGGCTATGGATGGTTTGCCGCTGTTGCTGCTCCAATTCAAACTGGCGGGTGATATCCTGCCCCATGCCGAGCAGCAGCCGTCCGCCGTCGGCGCGGTGGATGATCTTTTTGATCGTCCGCAGCACCCGGTTGCCGCCGGAGCCGCCGGAAAAGTGCTCCACAATTTCGATATCGGTATTGCCGGCGATCAGGCTCCGGTCGGCTTCCATGAAGCGTTCGGCCCTTTGGGGATCCCCGGCGAAGATCTCCGCATCGCAATGGCCGATGATCTGTTCCCGGCTGAGGCCGACCACTTCCACACATTGCGTGTTGCAGAGCAGATAGCGGAAATGATCCTCGACGTCTTTGACGAAAAAGACACCAGGCATATTTTCCGCCGCCGTTTCCAGCAGCTGGAGATTGTCGAGGAGGCGCATTTCGTTCTGCCGGATGCCGGTGATATCGTACAGAATACCGCAGTATTCGGATTGCCCGGAGAGCTCGTTTTGTATTTGCGAAATCCTGATTTCGAAATAGCGGCGGCCTTCCGGAGTGACAACGGAGTATGTCTGATCGAATTTGGCAATCTTTCCGGAGCACAACGCCAGCCATTTCGCCTGTAACTGCGCCACATCCTCTGGCGCCAGCCATTGTTCGATCGGAATCGCCGTTCCGTCGACGACCGGCCAATACTTGGTGGACGATCCGGAAAGATAGTTCATCTGCCGGTCGATGCGGAAATAGGCGATGTCCGCCGCTTCGATCATCGTATCGAGGAAGCGGCTGTTCTGCCGCATCTGGTCGAGCTTGGCAACCTCTTCGCCGATATCCCGGAAACCGATGATATGGCCGGAAACACCGTTTTTTTCATCATGGATGCGCGCCTGTTCCCGCTGGACCAAAAGGCGGGTCCCGTCGCGGCGCAGCAGTACGTTTTTGCGCAGCGAGGCCAGTGGTGCCGTTTCCGTTTTCGCGGGTTCCTCGATTCGGAGGACTTCGCCGAGCCGCGCGCCGAGCGCCTCCTCCGGGCGGAACCCGGTCAGTGCCACGCCGATCGGATTGATCAGCGAGATCCGGTCATCGCCGTCGGTGATGATGACACCGATCGGAATGGCGTCCAGCGCCTGGCGCAGCGACGCGATCGTCGCCGAGGAAGCGGCCAGTTGCCGCCGGTGACGGGACAACGCGAAGAGCCAGCCGGCGGCGGTGAACAGCGCCAGAAAGACTGCCGCCATCAAAATGTATGAAGTATTATCCATAGGAAATGACTCCGGAATGTCAGAAAATTGATACGTGATTCTTGCATAATATGCCACATCTTCGTGTCTATTTCAACAAAAAAACGCGAATTTCCTGCGCAAAAGCCGCCGCATCCATATACCCCGCCGGGACAAAAAAAATCCGGGAGTCCGTTACCGAACTCCCGGAAATAAGCCGGAGCCGTTATTTGGCCGGAGCGGCGGCAGCCGGGGCTGCCGCGCAGCCTGCCGTACAGCCGGCTGCGCATGTTTTCGCGTCCGCCGGACAGGCTTTCTTGTCACCGCCGCACCAGCTGCATCCAGCCACCAGGACGGTCACAACAGCGGCACCGGCTACCAGTAACATTGCTTTTTTCATAACTTCTCCCTCCATGTTTTGTTTTCGAGCCCCTCTTCTGAAGCTCTTGTTAATAAAGATACCTCCTTTTAGCGATTTGTCAAGGATGAAAAAATAAAAAAAAACAACAGCACCAGCGGCAACCCTGCTTCGATGGAAAGAACGCAACCTTGTCAATAACGGCGGGATCAAAAAAAAGTACGGAATGCCGCTTGACTTAATACATCAATCGATGTATATTAATGCCATATTACCATCAATTGAATAATTGAGGAGGCAAAAATGGAAAAAACCAATGCCAGCAAGAGCAAAGAAACGTTCATTGAAGCGGCTGGACGTTTATTTGCCGAAAACGGTATCGATGCAGTGTCGATTCGAACCATCGCGGCAGCAGCCGGAATCGATTCCTCGATGATCAAGTATCACTTCGGCAACAAGGACGGTCTGATCAAGGCCGTGGTGGAGCGGGCAGTCCGTCCGTGGCAGCAAAACGACCTCGGCAACTATTTTTATGCGAACGAGTCGCTGCTGACTTCCCGGGACGGGCAGAAGATTTTCGTCTCCGGGATGGTGGAACTGATCTATCGGCGCTTCAACTCCGGGGCGGAAGAAAGCTGGTGCAAAAGTTTCATTCTGCAATTCATTCAGAAGCCGCATCCATTGCAGCAGGAAATCATCGACACATACATGAAGCCATCGGTGGCGACCTTTCATGAAATCTATCGGCAAATTACCGGGAACGACGATTTTGAGACATCATTCTGCTGGTATTTGTTCATTCTCTGCCCGATTTACATGTATTCCGGCGCCGGAGATATGATCAATCTGTTTCACCCGGACGGACGATTGACCACCGGTTTTGACCGCCGGATGCTGTTTTTCTGCATCCGGCAGATACTGACCGGCTTCGGTCTGGAATAAATCACTCTATGAAACAACCTGCCGACGGAGGCACACGATGCAGAAAATGTATGGAATAACACTTATCCTCACCGGGCTTCTGGCCGGAGTGACCGGTTGCTCCGAACCGGAACACCCGGCGGCGCCGAATGCCGGATGCCGGGTACGGACCATGGCCCCGCGCCCCATGGAGTTTGCCCGGCGCCTCAAGATCCACATGAATGCCGAACCCATCGAACACGCCGACATCTGCGCCAAAGTTCCGGGGGTTATCGAGAGTTTTGCCGTGCGCAAAGGCGACCGGGTCAAAGCCGGGGACCGGCTATTTCAAACCGATAAATTCCAGTTGGAAGCCAATCTCGATATTACCCGGCAGGAATTGAAGGTGCTCGAATCTTCCCGCCACCAGGCGGAGCTCCGGATTGCGGTAGCCGAAGAACAACGCAAGAAGGCGGAAATGGATTACCGGCGCAACCAGCGGTTGCACGAACAGAAAGCCGTCTCGAAAGATAAATTTGAACAGTTCGAGCTTTTTTACGTAGAAGCCAGCAATGCAGTGAAATTGGCCGAAGCGGATTATGACCATGCGCGCATCAAAGTGGAACAGGCGCAGAACAACATCCGGATTGCCGAGCGCCGCTATCAGGATTCGATCATGCTTGCGCCGTTTGACGCCAAAGTGGTGGAAACCTACTATGAAGAGTGGGAGCACGCGGAAAATGCCAAACGGGTGCTGCGCCTGGAAAGTCCCCGGCTGGAACTCACCGCCCTGGTTCCGGCCGATTATTACAGCACCGTACAGACCGGCATCACCCGGGCGGAGGTACTGTGTCTCAATACCGGCTACCGTTCCAGCCTGCCGGTATCGTACAAAGGCGTATACATCGATCCGGCGAGCCGGACATTTGAAATCAAGATCGAGCTCCCGGAGTCGGCGCAGGTGCTGTCGGGGATGTTGTGTGAAGCCGATATCATCCTCGGCACCGCCGAAGGCTACGGTTTGCCGAACGAAGCGTTTCTGGCGCAAGCCGGAGGTAAGTGGGCGGTATTTTCCGTTGCCGACGGAAGCGCCCGCAAACATGTGATGGTCCCCACGTTCAAGGACGGGGATTGGAGCATGTTGGATTGTCCGGAAAAACCGGTGGCAACCATGCGCTTCGTCGTCGAAGGCCAGGCGTTTCTGGATGATGGCGCCGCCATCGAGGAAATGAGGTGACATCATGTTTTTAAGCCGCGTTTCCACCGTCCGCCCGATCGCAATATCCTGCCTGATCGTGCTCATGATCATTTTCGGCGCCATGGCCTACTTTGGGCTGGGCAAGGACAATATGCCCAATATCGAAGTGCCGTATGTCTCCATCACCACGCTGGTTCCCGGTGCCGCCCCAACGGAAATCGAGGTCAATGTCGCCCGGAAAATCGAAGATTCCGTCTCCGGCATCGACGGGTTGAAAACCGTCAATTCCACCTGCATGGACAATGTCTGTGTGACCTTGCTGGAGTTTCAGCTCCATGTCGATGTCGACGTCGCCGCCACCGATGTGCGCGAAAAGGTCGACCTGATTATCAACGATCTGCCGGCAGAGGCGGAAAAGCCGCAGATCAAAAAATTCGATCCGAACAGCAAAGCAGTCGTCACCATGATGGCCCTCGGCGATATGCCGATCGATGAGATCTACGATTACATCGACGACAAGCTATCGGCACGCTTTTCCACCATCGCCGGGGTGGCGGAGGTCGAAGTCACCGGCAGTGAAGAAATGGAGTTCCATATCACCCTGGACCCGGAAAAGCTCTCCGGATTCGGCCTGACCGCCTCCGACGTGGTGGCAAAGGTAAATTATGCCAACGTCAAGATTCCCTCCGGGCGGTTGAAGGAGGGGGACAAGGAATTGACCGTCACCTTCGATTCCGAAATCCAAAATACCGCCGATGCGGCGATGATTGAAATCGGCAAGTACAACGGCCGGCGCATTTACCTGCGCGATGTCGCCGATATCGGAATGCGCTCCAAAGAAAACCGGACCGCCGCATTTTACAATGGACAACAGGGCATCAGCATCAAAATCATCAAGAAGGGAGAGGCCAATGCGCTCGCCGTCGTCGAAGCGGTACGCGAAGTTTATGATACCGTGCTCGCCGACGGCTCCCTCCCCGGCGGCCTGAAGCTGATCTGGTTTCTCGACGATGGCGCCTACATCACCGCCAACGTTGCGGACGCCTGGTCCAGCGTTTATCTCGGCATGGCGATGACCGCGCTGATCCTGCTGCTGTTTCTGCAGGATATCCGTTCGACCTTCATCGTTGCGATCTCCATGCCGTGTTCGATTGTCATCACCTTTGCGGTGATCAAACTTTTCGGCTATACCTTCAATAACATGACCCTGCTGGCCATCGGCACGTCGGTCGGAACCCTGGTCGCCAATTCGATCGTGGTACTGGAAAACATCTTCCGGCGGATTCAGGAGGGCGATGACGTCAGGGAGGCGGCCGACCGGGGAACGGCCGAAGTCGCCGCGCCGGTGTTCGCGTCCGCCGCCACCAATATCGTGGTCTTCATCCCGATCGCGCTGATGAGTTCGCTGGTGGGGCGCTTCTTCACTTCATTTGCGGTGACGATGACGGTGGCGACGCTGGTTTCGCTGTTCATCAGCTTCACTCTGACGCCGATCCTGGCGCTCTGTCTGGCCCGGCCGGCGGCGGTCGGCAACCGCAAAAGGCGTATTCCGTTCTTCTCCGCCTTTGCCGACGGTTTCAACCGCCGGTATCAGATGCTCGAAGATTTCTACATGCGCGGCATCGCCCATGTGATCCGGCGCCCCTGGCGTACGGTGCTCTATTCGGCATTGCTGTTTACCGCCACGGTGCTTTTTGTCGCGCCCCGCGTCGGCGGTTCGTTCTTCCCGGAAACCGACCGGGGTGAAGTCATCGTCAAATTGGAATTTCCGAGCTATTACAATTTGAACGCGACCATCCGCCGTACCGGCGAGATCGAACAGCGCATCCGGCAGATGCCGCACGTGCAAGCCACCGCGGTCAGCATCGGCAAAGTGCGCGGCTCGATCGGACAGGCCTCCGAAGGGGTTCACCTGGCGGAAATCCATATCCGCCTCGACGGCAAGGGAGAGCGGCGGCAGAATATCGACGGCATGCGCCAGATGTTCCGCGATGATTTGCGCCGGGAGCGGGATCTTCTGTCCACGGTGAATATTCCAACCACAGTGGGCGGTGCTTCGACGATTATCGAAGTGGAGATTTCCGGTACCGATCTGGCAGTCCTTGAAAACATCGTCAAGAGCATCAAAAACACCATGGCGGAAAAACGCACTCCGGACGGTAACGGGGTCATCTCCGATTTGGACACCAGTGCCCGGGCGCCGCGCGAGGAGCTGCGCATCAAACCGCAACGACCGGTACTGCAGGATTTGAATGTCGACGCCAATGCGCTCGGCATGCTGGTGCGCGCCAATATCGAGGGCTTGAAGGTGGGCACCTATAAGCGCGGCGACCGCACCTTCGATATTCGGGTCAAGCAGCAGGATCGCGAAGGACGCGAACAGTTGCCGGAATTCGAATTTGCCTCCGTCGACGGCAAACCGCTGCAACTGAAAAATATTGCCGCCATCGAACACAGCGAGCTGCCGATTCAGATCAACCGTGCCGACAAGTCCCGGATCGCCAAGATCTACGGCAATCCGGCGCCCGGCGTGGCCCTGACCGGGTTGGTAAGTGAAATTGACGCGGAAGCCCGTAAAATCCTGCCGCCGGGATATCGCATCCGCTTCACCGGACAGGTCGAAAAAATGAACGAAGCCACCGGAGAATTCGTAACCGCGCTGATCCTTGCCGCCGTGATGACCTACCTCCTGATCGCGGCGACGATGGAGTCGTGGGGGATGCCGTTCGTCATCATTTTTACACTGCCGCTGGCGCTGATCGGAATGGAGCTGGCGTTGTTTTTAAGCAATCTGACCCTGTCGATGATGGGGCTGCTCGGTGCGGTGATGTTGATCGGCATCATTGTCAACAATGCAATTCTGATCATGGATGAAGTCGCACTACAGCGAAAAGCCGGAAAAACGCCGCAGGAGGCGGTATTGATCGCCTGCCGCTCGAAATTGCGGCCGATCGTAATGACCAGCATCGCCGCCGTCATCGGAATCCTGCCGATGGCTTTCGGTACCGGTTTGGGCTCCGAATTGCGCCAGTCGGCCGGAATGGGCATTGTCGGCGGCCTGGTATCGTCCACATTGCTGTCGGTTTATGTGATTCCGGCGCTGTATCTGCTGTTCCAGTGGCGACCGAAGCGAGGCTGAAAACTGGATGGGAACGGGGAAATATCGGAGCCGGAAACAGGGTATTTCCGGTTTTCCGGGGGGAATGCTTTCCTGCTCCCATCCTTCTTCCGAAGGCACAACCGGCCGCTTCCGGCTCCGGGGCGGATCACTTCTTTTTCAGCATATCGAGGATGTTTTTCAGGCCGGCTTTCAGCTCGTCCACCGATGGCGGGCGGACGAAGTCGAGGTCTTCGCCGATGGCCAGCAGCTCCTCCGGCAGGTATTCGAGAAAGCTCGACGGACGCTGGATGTAAGCACGGCCGTGATGCAGCCGACTCGAAGCCCGCAGGATCACCAGATTGCGCTTGGCCCGGGTGATCGCCACGTAGAACAAGCGCAATTCCTCATCGACGGTGCCCTCGTTTTTCGCCCGGTCGTGCGGGAAAATCCCCTCTTCCAGCGCCACCAGAAAGACGTTGCCGAATTCCAGCCCTTTCGACGCGTGTACGGTGCTCATCACCACGGCGTCGCCCTCATTGGCCTCTTCGTCGGTCCGGTCGTTCTCCTCCAGCAGCGCGAAATTTTCCAGATATTCGGCCAGAAACGGCGGCTTTTCCGCCTTGCGCTCGTAAATCGCGATCGCGTTGATGAATTCGCCGAGGTTCTCGCGGCGCTTGACCGCGTCTTCGCGATCCTTGTAAATCTTTTGCAAGCCGTCCAGGTAACCGACTTCATTGAGGTAACGCTCCACCCGGAGCGCCAGTCCGCCGGGCGTGCTTTCAAACTCTTTGCGCCAATCGATGAGCTGGTACCCCAGCGTCCGCGCGCTCTTGGAGGCGGCGGCGGAAACACCGGCGTGAAACTCCTCGTGCCGCAGCAATTCGGTCATCGGCTTATGGTAGGCGCCTTTCAACTGCTTCAGCATCTCGACGGCCTTGTCCGCCAAACCGCGCGGCGGCGTCCCCAGAATCCGCAGCAGGCTCTGGTCGTCGGCCGGATTCACCAGCAGCTTCAGGTAACTGACCGCGTCCTTGATCTCCTTGCGTTTGAAAAACTCCTGGCCGCCGACCAACTTGTATGGGATCATCGACCGCCGCAGCGTCTCTTCGAACTGCCGCGACAGATTGTTCGAGCGGTACAGAATGGCGAAGTCCTTGTAACGCAGCTGCGGCTGCTCGTGCATCGTCTGTTTGATGTAGTCGGCGATGAACTGCGCTTCGCTTTCGCCGTCGGCGGTCTTCACCACTTTGATCTGGTCGCCCTCGCCGAGCGCCGACCACAGGTTCTTGTGAAAGCGTTTGGCATTGCCGGCGATCACGGCGTTGGCGGCCTGCAGAATCGCGTTGGTGGAGCGGTAATTCTGCTCCAGTTTGACATCCTTGCACCCCGGAAACATCTTCGGGAAGTCGAGAATATTGCCGACATCGGCGCCGCGCCAGCCGTAAATGCTCTGGTCGTCGTCGCCGACCACGCACAGATTGCAGCGCGTCCCGGCCAATTGCCGGATGATGGCGAACTGCGCCAGGTTGGTGTCCTGGTATTCGTCGACCAAAATATAACGGTAAAGCTCCTGATAGCGCGTCAGCACCTCCGGGTGACGGTCGAAAAGCCGCCAGGTCAGCAGCAGCAGGTCGTCGAAGTCGACCACATTCTGCAGCTCCAGCAGCCGCTGGTATTCGGAGTAGATCCCGAGCATCCCGACCTCCATCTCGCTGAAACTGGAGCTGTTGACATCCTCGGGCAGATCCAGCCGGTTTTTCCAGCGGCCGATGAACTGCAACGCGGTCGGGATCGGAAATTCTTCCTTGTTGAAGCCGAGCTGCCCCGCCGCCTGTTTGATCAGGCCGATCTGGTCGGCTTCGTCGGCGATGGTAAAGCTCGGCAGGTAGCCGAGCATCCCGATATCGCGGCGCAGCACCCGGACGCAAAAGCTGTGAAAGGTGCCGAGCGTGACCTTGCGCGCCTGTTCCGGGTCGACCAGCGCAGCGAGCCGTTCGCGCATCTCCCGCGCCGCCTTGTTGGTGAAGGTCATGCCGAGGATATGCTGCGGCTCGATGCCCTTCGCCAACATATGGGCGATGCGCACGGTGATCACGCGGGTCTTGCCGGTCCCCGCTCCCGCGAGCACCAGTACCGGACCGTCAATGGTGCTGGCGGCGGCGCGCTGCTCGGGGTTCAGGCCTTCCAGAATCGATTCGGGAGCGGACATGGATTTTCTCAAGGATTGACGATTGCCATTTCGAAGCCGGCGCCGTCGGCCACCGCGCAGGCGGCGGTCACGGCGTTGGTGAAGTTGGCGAATTCGCCGCCGTTGAGCACGTGGGCGCAGGCCGCCATCGCGTTCTCGGCCCGGAAGCCGCGGTCGGTGAAATTCGGGCAGGTGTAATTGCATTCATAGGTGGAAATGTAGAACGCCTGGCCGGGCTCCAAGGTGAATTCGCTGACGTGCAGCGCGTTTTTGCGCACGATTCCCAGATAGCCGGTGGTGGCGCCGTTGCCGATCACCGCGACGATGCGCGGCGTATCCAACGAATCTTTTTCATAATCCATTGCCAGCAAACCGAGGGCAATCGCATCGCGCACCGGCATACCGGCGGCGATCTTTTCCGCAATCGGATCGGTGTGCGAACCGTTGCTCGCCACCGCGTAATTGCCGACCAGGCGCAGGCAGTTATACGCGATATAGGGGTTGCGGCGCAAATCGCTCTCGAAGCCCGCCTTCGGAATGATCGACAGCGTATGATCCGAAATCTTCACCGCCTCCCGGTTCGGAAACGAACGCGAAGAAACCCGGTACATCGCCGCCGCTTTTCCCGCCGGCGTCAAACCCACTGCCACAATACGTCCCAAATACATCGCAACCTCCTGCTATATGATTTTAAAAAAGTTTTTTGCCGGAATCCCGGGCGGTCACTGACTGTCGTCGGTCTATCGTCCGCCGCCGGTGCGGCGCCTCGTCCACTTCGTGTGTAGTTGGGATTGTCGCTCACTCTTCCAATCCGATCTACTCCATCGCTACCTCGGGCGGTTTCCGCTCGCCTACGGCTCGCTCGCTGTACCTTTCGCCCCTTGTGAGGCGCCTATGGCGCCTGGGGCGACCAGCAGAATTCACCTGCTGGACCGGTGCCTCCGTATGACGGAGTGCAGAACCGCCGCTGCGCGGCTCTATTTGATTTTTTTATTTTAAATAATTTTTATTTTTATTCTTTGCGGCTGAGGCAGACGGCGTTGCAGCGGGGGCAACGGGTCATATTGCCGTCGTCCTGGCGGTTCAAGAATGAAAAATGGCACTGGCGGCAGTGAAACAGCTTCTTTTTGCTCAGCTTCCAATCCCGGTGCCGCAACCGGAGAAACTCCCGGCCCCACAGAAACACCAGCACCACCAGCCATACCAGCAAGTACAACAGCAAGCCCTGCGAATAATTCATCCGGATCATCGCCCACCTCCGGCATCACGCCCGCGCCAGCGAATCGTCAACTCTCCCGCCTCGCCGCCGGTCAATTCCCTCGCGTCATCCATCACCGCCCGGTACAAGTCCCGGCGCCAGCCGGCATCCTCCGAACCAGCCGCCCCCAGATCCCAACGCATCGGCAACCCCTCCGCCGCCGGTTGCGCCAGCTTGACCGAACTCTCCGTCACCCCCAGCGCTTCAGCCTGCGCCGCCAGCGCCGCCGGAACCGCCCACGCCACCGGACGGCCGTTGAAACTGACCTGCGGATATTTTCGCGCCGCCGGCAACGGCGGCAGATCGATCAGAACCACCGGCGCCAGCAATTCACTCCAATTCTGCCGCAACGGCTGCATCACCCCGAGCCGCGGCGGCACCGCCATCGGCAGCCCCGGCTGCACCGGGCGCACCGCCGCCACCGGCAACATCACCTCCGGACGCGCCAGCGTCAGCATCCCCCACGCCCCATAACCGTATTGCCGGTCCGGGCGGATGAACAAGGACGGGTCGTGGTATTCCAACCACTTCAGAAAACCCGGCGCCACCTGTTCGTCATCGCCCAGGTTCAACAGCGTGATACGCGGACGCTCAACCGCCGGTGCGGGAGCTTGCACCGGCGCATACTGAAACAGCACCAGAAAAAGCAGATTGACCAGCAACACCGCCGTCAGAGCCTCAAGCCCGGTACGGAGTTGCTGGCGTTTTAAATTGTTCCGGCTGGCATTCATGGCTGCTTCATTCGAAAACCGTCGGCGTCTGCGGCTCCGGCGGCAGCGTGGCGATGAACGACGACAACTGCGCCTTGCCCGCCAACGCCATCACCTGCGTCATCACACCATTCGGCACTGCTTGATCCGCCCGGATGATCACGGTGCTCTGGCTCGAACGCGCACTCACCAGCGCCAACTCCTCCTTCAACGCATCCCAGCCCACCAGCCGGTCGTTGAAGTACATCAGCGTCTGCCCCTCCGATCCCGGCGCCAGCGTGATGATGAACTTTTCCACCCCCACCGTACTGACCGACTCGGTCCGCGGCAGATTCACCTCCACCCCCGAAACCTGAACGAAATTGCTGGTCAACACGAAAAATATCAGCAACAAAAACAACACGTTCACCAATGGAATCAAATCCGGACGCCCGGTAAACGGCGTCAAACGTGTCGCCAGACGCGGCAAATTGGTATGTTTCATTACAAAATTCCTCCTTCTTCTATGCAAAACGGCGCATTCACCATGTCGACTCGTTTCATCGGCTAATTGTTCGCCGCCGGTGCGGCGCCTCGTTCGCTCCGTGTGGAGATTTGACCGTCGCTCACGCTTCCGGTCCGATCTCCACCATCGCTGCCTCGGGCGGAAGCGCTTGCCGTACTTTCGCCCTCTTTCGGGCGGCTTTGCCGCCTGAGGGCGACCAGCGCTGTTCGCGCGCTGGACCGCTCGTTACGCCCGTTTCGCGGACTTACTCTTCGCCCGAGAGGGACGAGCCCTCTCGTGTTCGGCTTCGCCCTCGACTCCGTATGACGGAGTGCAAAACCGCCGCTGCGCGGCTCTATTTGATTTTTATTTTAAATACTTTTTATTCCGCGGCGCCGGCGTTCTTTTCGGCCACGCGGTGTTCGAGGAAGTTCACAATCTCCAACGACGCCTTTTCCATATCCAGCAGGATGTCGTTCAGGCGGCACAAGAGATAGTTGTAGCCCGCATAACACGGAATCGCCACCGCCAGACCCGCCGCCGTCGTAATCAACGCCATATTGATCGCCCCCGACAACTGCGACGCCGACAAATACACGCTGTCGATGTCGTGAATCACCTGAAACGCCTCCATGATCCCCAGCACCGTTCCCAACAATCCCAACAGCGGCGCCAGATAACCGATCGTCCCCAGCACCGTCAAATAACGCTCCAGACGCGGCACCTCTTCCAGATTCCCCTCCTGGACCGCACGCTGAAAATCGGTCTCCCCGCGCTCGTATGCCAATATCGCCGCCGACACCACCCGCGCCGCCGGACCCGGCGTATTGTCGCACAATGTCACCGCTTCGACGATTCCGTCCCGCTTCAACAGGTTGGTCAACCCCTTCATCAGCTCCCGGGTGTCGATCTGTTCGCGGTGAAATTGAAACCATTTGGTCACAAATACCCACATCGCCAGCAAACTGACCACGAAAATAACCCACATCACCGGACCGCCGTCGGCCATGATTTGTCGGAACAGCATGGAACTTCTCCTTATATACGATATTTTTCGCGCACTGCTTTTTTCAGCGCATTAAAGTCTTCCTGCGTCGGCAGATTCAACGATTCCACCACTTTGATGATCGCCAGCGCCCGCCGCGCCGCATCCGGCTGATTCAAATTCAAGCACAGCTTGATCGCCGCATAACCGCCGCGCGCCACCCAGGCCTCGCCGGGAATTCCCCCCGATACCGCCTGCTCCGCCGCTTGGTACAGCAGCCGGCTGTAAATATCCAACGCCCCGGCGTTGTCCTTCGCCGCCTCCAGCGTCCGCCCCAGCTTGTACAGCGTCTGCGCCATCATCGCCGGCGGCAGCTCGGTATTTTCCAGAATCGTCTCGTAATACAGCTGCGCCAGCTTCAGATCATCCTCGCGCCGGTGCTGCGCGTACAATTCATACGAACAGTCGCCCAGCCGCCCCTGCGTCGCCAAGGCGAAATTGCCCTCCGGGTGCGCGGTCAACGCGTTGCTGTAGGCGCTGCGCGCCTCCTGGTATTTGCCGTCTTTCGACAGCAGGTCTCCGGCCAGGAACCAACTGTCCGCCACCAACGGATCGCGCGGATACTGCTCCGTCAACCGGTGCAGCACATTCAACGCGTCAGCCACCCGTCCCAGACGGGCATTGACCTCCGCCTGGTCGTACCAGATCGCCGGCAGCCGCTCCGGCTGCGGTTCCGCATAAAAATCCGCCATCTCCTGCAGCGCGGCCAGCGCCAGGTCGAACGACTCCAGGCTCTTCAGGTAATCCGCCTGCCAGAACAGCGCTCCGGCGGTATAGGGACTGGCCGGATATTGCGCCTTGAGCCGCTCCAGATAATCACTCATCGCCTCGGTCTCATCCGCAAAACAGGCCGATTGCACCGCCCGGTACAACGCGTTGGCCGACAGCGACGCGAAATCCCGCACCGCCGCATCGTCCGTCGCCCGCTCCTCCGCGGGCGCGGCCTCCGGAACCGCGGCAAAACCGGCGGCGGCCTGCGCGTACCGGCCCATCTCCCACGCCAGCTCCGCCGCCTGAAAACGGGCGCCGGCCGCGTATTCCGAATGCGGGAAGCGGTTCGCGCCGGCATCGTAAGCCTTCATCGCCGCTTCATTCTGGTCCAGTTGCTCCAGTATATACCCCTGATAATAGCAGGCGGCCGCCGACAGCGACGGCGGAGCATCCGGTGTCTTCGCCAAAAAATCGGCCTCTTTGGCCGCCTCATGCCAATTTTTCTGCTCCAGAAGCGCCCGCAACGCCCAATAGTGCGAACGCATCCGATATTGCCCGGCCGAAGCGGCCAGCTTCTGGAAGGCCTGCGCGGCGTTGTCCCAATCGCCGACCGCGTAGTAGTGTTCGGCCAGCAGATATTCGGCTTCCTGCCGGTCATCCACTTCGGTCGAGCGGCTCAGAAGCGCTTGCAGCACCCGCAGCGCATCGCCGGTTTTCTTCTGCTCCCGGTACAGGACCGCGCTCTCTTTGGCCGCCTGGCGCCATTCGGCAGCGCTGAATTTTTCGTCGTTCAACAGCGTCTCGTACTGCGCCAGCGCCGCGTCGGTACGCTTCAACCGTGCCAACAGGCGCGGTTCCAGTAAACGCATATCGTCTTCGCTGGCGATGCTCCGGTACAGCCCGAGATAGGTGGTCAACGACGCCAGCGCCGCTTCCAATTGTCCGGCTTCGATCTGGGTATTGATGATCCGGCGACCGGCAGCCCGGCGCCACTCTTCGGTGGGAGCGGCCTTGAACGCATCCTGCCAGTAGGAAACAGCCTCCGCGGTTCGCTTGTTGCGGCTGTGGTTTTCCGCCGCCAGCGAAGCGATTTCATAAAGCAATTCGTCGCCTCCGCCGACCTCCGGACGCGGCAACGCGGCATAGGCGGCATCGAATTCGCTGAACTTGCGCTCGTAAATCATCTGCAGCAGCTTCAGCAGCGTGAATTCCCGCACCGAAGCGGCATCCAGATCGGTACGCCCGAGCTCCCGGGTCAGAATTTCTCCGCTCCGGGTCAGGTTGCCGGCTTTGATCAGCGCATAGACCTGATGCCGCAACGCCCGTGCAGCCACCGCCGGATCGGTCGAAGTCCGCGCCAGCAATGCATAAATATCCGCCGCCTCGGCATTTTTATTCAACGCCAGTTTGGCCCGCCCCTGTTCACTCAACAACTGAAAGTACAATGGCGCGGGGATGGCTTCGCCTTTCGCCAACTGGTCGAGTACGGCTTCCGCCTCGGCCGGTTTCTGGCGCAGGAGATCCAGCTCCGCACCCATGAAGCGCCGCAACAGATCCTTGCGGTTCGGATAGGCGCGGTCGAAATCCTGCAGCAGTTGTTCCATACGGACGGCGTCACGCAACTCCAGCGCGCAGGAAAAGAGGCCGCGGTACGCATAGTCCAGCATCCCCGAATCGGGCGCCGCGCTCTTGCGTACCATGTCGAAGTAATCCCAGGCGCTCGCATAATCCCCGGCCGCAAAGGCTTGCGCCGCCAGGGCCGGTTCCCGCGGGACGGCCGGCGTCGCGGCAGGCGCCGCGACGTCTTCGCCGAACGCCGCCAGGCAACACGCTCCCAGCAAAGAAAAAATCACCAATCGCCGGTTGTTATTCATAGATTCTGCGCTTGCTGTGGTTATTCGGCCGCCGGCGTTCCGGCATCGGCACTGTCTTCACCGGCGCTCCCGACTTCAGCCACCTGGCCGGCCGCACCGGCGTCGGCGTTGAGCTTTTCCCGCACCCGGGCCAGAAGCTTTTCCTGAAGTTCCGGGTTGGCGTCCAGAGCGGCCTTGGTCTGATCCCGCCCCTGTCCGAGTTGTTCGCCGTCCAGGCTGAACCAGGAACCGCGCTTCTCCACGATTCCCAGCGTGGTGGCGACGTCCAGAATCGAACCCGAACGCGAAATGCCTTCGGCGTAATTGATATCGAATTCCGCAATCCGGAACGGCGGCGCCATCTTATTTTTGATCACTTTGACCCGGGTCCGGTTGCCGAGGATCTGCCCGTCCGGCGCTTTCAGCACGTTGATCTTCCGGATATCCATGCGCACGGAAGCGTAGAACTTCAACGCGTTGCCGCCGGTGGTGGTTTCGGGGTTGCCGAACATCACGCCGATCTTTTCGCGGATCTGGTTGGTGAAAATCACACAGGTGCGGCTGCGGGCCGCGGCGCCGGTCAGCTTCCGCAGCGCCTGCGACATCAGCCGCGCCTGCAAACCCATGTGCGAATCGCCCATCGAGCCTTCGATTTCGGCCTTCGGCACCAGCGCCGCCACCGAGTCGACCACCAGCACGTCGATCGCGTTGCTGCGGATCAGGGCATCGGCAATATTCAGCGCGTCTTCGCCGCAGTCCGGCTGCGAAATCAACAGATCGTCGGTGTTGACGCCGATCTTGCGCGCATAGCCCGGATCGATCGCGTGCTCCGCGTCGATGATCGCGCAGGTGCCGCCGCCCTTTTGCGCGTTGGCCATAATATGCAGACACAGCGTGGTTTTCCCGGAGGATTCGGGTCCGAAAATTTCAATGATCCGCCCCCGGGGTACGCCGTACACGCCGAGCGCGATATCCAATTCCAGCGACCCGGTGCTGATGACCGCGACATCCGCGAAGCTGCGGTTGTCGCCGAGGCGCATGATCGAACCTTTGCCGAACTCCTTCTCGATCTGGCTGATCGCGATTTCGAGGTTCTTGCCTTTGTCGTCGCCCATCGCCGGCCGTTTATCTTTCGATTTGGCATCCGCCATAGTATTGTTCTCCCGTTGAATTTTGGTAGTTGCTTAAATATCCAGGTCCTTGACCCCGGCCGCATGCAGCTCGATGTATTCGCGGCGCGGTTCGACCACGTCGCCCATCAACAGCGTAAACATCCGTTCGGCCTCGACCGCGTCCTCCATGGTGACCTTGATCATCTTCCGGGTTTTCGGGTCCATGGTGGTCTCCCACAACTGCTCCGGATTCATTTCGCCCAGACCCTTGTAGCGCTGGATCGTAATCCCGGTCTTGCCGTTCTTTTTGACCGCCTCGAACAGCATTTCCAGCGAGAAGGCCTCGCTCGCGGCACTGTCGCCGCCGGCGATATGGAAAAGCGGCTTTTCCGCCTTGTTGTAAATGTATTTCGCCTCGATCCCGAACTCGGCCAGCGCCTGAACATAACTCGCGCAATCGGCGGCTTCGAAAATCGGCAGGGGGTCGATCAACCCGGCCTCCACCGCGTTCGCCGGCGCATGTCCGGTTTCATCCATCGCCGACGCCGGATCGAAACCGATCCGCGCTTCCGCGGCGGCGATGAACTCGGCCTCCTCTTCGGCCGTGTAGACGTAGGTCCGGGTCATCGTCCCGTCGGGCTCGCGCACCGCCACCAGAGCGATCGGGAAACGGCCGTCGCGTCCGCAGGTGAAGTACTCCATCGGGTCGATGCCCTGGCGCCGGAGGCCGGCGGCGGCATGGCCGATTTCCCGGTAAATGCCGATCAGGCGGCGCACCACCTCCTGCGGCACCGGCGCCCCGGCCGGGTCGGCGACCTCCAGATCCTCGAAGCCCTGCTGCAGCAGGAAATTGTCCAGCCGTTCCTCGGTATCGACGTACTGCTCGATCTTCCGGCGTTTGACCTTGAACAGCGGCGGATTGGCAATATAGATATGGCCCGCTTCGATCAGCGGCTTCATCTGCCGGTAAAAGAAGGTCAACAGCAGCGTCCGGATGTGCGAGCCGTCGACGTCGGCGTCGGTCATGATGACGATGCGGTGATAACGCAGCTTGGTCAGGTCGAACGCATCGTTGCCGATGCCGCAGCCGACCGCCGTCACCAACGCCCGGATTTCGTTGTTGGCCAGCACCTTGTCCAGGCGCGCCTTTTCGACGTTCAGCAATTTGCCGCGGATCGGCATGATCGCCTGGAACTTGCTGTCGCGCCCCTGCTTGGCGGAACCGCCGGCGGAATCGCCCTCGACGATGTAGATTTCGCACTGCTCGGGATCGCGGCTGGAACAGTCGGCCAGCTTGCCCGGCAGCGAAAAGCCGTCGAGCGCGCCCTTGCGCTGCACCAGTTCACGGGCCTTGCGGGCGGCTTCCCGGGCGCGGGACGCGGTCATCGCCTGCATCACCACCGCCTTGGCGGTCGCCGGGTTTTCCTCCAGGTAGGCGCTCAATTCATCGTTGATCACCGATTCGACGATTCCGCGCACATCGCTGTTGCCAAGCTTGGTCTTGGTCTGGCCTTCGAACTGCGGATCGGGGACTTTGACGCTGATCACGGCGGCGAGCCCTTCGCGGGTGTCATTGCCGGTCATCGGCTTGTCGTTTTTCATCATGTTCTTCGCGTACACGTTGATGGTACGGGTCAGAGCCGTCTGAAAACCGGTCAGGTGGGTGCCGCCTTCGATGGTATTGATGTTGTTGGTATAGCTGTAGATGTTTTCGGAAAAACCGTCGTTGTACTGCATCGCGACTTCGACGTCGATGCCGTCGCGTTCGCGGTGAAAGTAAATCACGTCGTGATGCAGCAGCACCTTGTTCTGATTGAGGTGCGTGACGAACTGGCGGATGCCGCCGGAGTAATGAAAGAGCTCCATGCGCGGCTTTTCCCCCTCCGGGACGCGCTCGTCGGACAACGTGATCGAAATCCCCTGATTCAGGAACGCCAGCTCGCGCAGCCGGTTGGCCAGAATATCCCAGGAGTACACCGTTTCGGTGAAAATGGAAACGTCGGGCTTGAAGGTGACCTTGGTGCCGCGTTCGCCGGTGTCGTACAGACGCACCAACGGATCCACGGTGCCGCCGCGCTCGAAACGGATCCGGTGCGCCGCGCCGTCGCGGCAGACTTCGACGATCAGCCAGTCGGACAGCGCGTTGACGCAGGAGACGCCGACGCCGTGCAACCCGCCGGAAACCTTGTAGGCGTTGTGGTCGAATTTACCGCCGGCATGCAGAATGGTCAACACCACTTCGACCGCCGGCTTGTTTTCCACCGGGTGCATATCCACCGGAATACCGCGGCCGTTGTCGATCACGGTCACCGAGTTGTCGTGGTGGACGATCACCTGGATATTGTCGGCATAGCCGGCCAGTGCTTCGTCGATGGAATTGTCGACGACCTCGTACACCAGGTGGTGAAGCCCGCGCGAGCCGGTGTCGCCGATGTACATCGACGGGCGCATCCGAACGGCCTCGAGGCCTTCGAGCACCGTGATTTTGCTGGCGCTGTAGTCGCCGGCACTGGACGGATTGGTCTGCATATCGTCGGACATAGAAAAAAACTCCGGTTAAACATGAATATACTGATTGGGTAAGATACACCGCCGGAGTGCTTTTTTCAAATTTTTCGGGGATAATAATCGGGAAAAACGTAATCGGAACTTGCAATCGCGCGACAATGCCGATATTATAACATAAATCCAAAAATCCACCTAATGAAAAGGAGTCTTCGAGAAAATGATTATTGTCAACACCGAGACGATTCCGGGCTACCGGCTGACCGGCGTACTGGGCCTGGTCCAGGGCAATACCGTACGCGCCAAGCACATCGGACGCGACATCGCGGCGAGCTTCAAAAACATGGTCGGCGGCGAACTCAAAGGCTACACCGAACTGTTGATCGAGGCCAGGCGCGAAGCGATGAGCCGGATGATCGCGCAGGCCCGGGAGCTCGGCGCCGACGCGGTGGTCAATGTGCGCTTCGCCACCAGCTCCATCACCGCGGGCGCGGCGGAACTTTACGCCTACGGGACGGCGGTGCGGGTCGAAGCCCAGGAGCCGTGATCATGGGAGAAGCCATCGCAATTCTGATCGTCTGGCTGATCCCTCTGGCAATTCTGGGCATCTTTTTTCTCATCACCCGGAGCATCGAAAGCCGGCGCAAGCGTTATCTGGAAGCGGCGGAGGCCGATCTGGCCGACATTCCGTGCGTCGCGCTGCGCCTGCCGCCGGCGGAGCTGGAACCGGCCGGCGACGCGTTGATTTTCGGCGAGGCGGCGATCGCCAACAGCTACATCCGAAGCTTTTGCGCCGGGTTCGTCAATATTTTCGGCGGCGAAGTGAGAAGCTATACCCGCCTGGCGGATGACGCCCGCCGCCTCGCACTGGTGCGGTTGAAGCAGCAGGCCCGGGAACGCGGCGCCGAATACATTTACAATGTCCGCTTCGAAGGCGTCAGCTTATCCAATCCGGCGACCACTCCCCAGCAGCAGCGGGGAGTCGGCGGCATGCAGATTGTCGTTTACGGCACCGCGTTCCGGACACGGGCAAGGTAGGACATGCGCGAAACCGACCTCGAACCGGCTTTGCATCCGGAGCTGGCCGATGGTGTCGCCGCCGAACCGGCGGCGGCGTCCAGCGGCAGCATTGACCGGCTGCGTGATTCGGTGTGGACGGAGCCGGAAATGGCGGCTTTCGCCCCTGCCGGGTGCTCCTACCAAGAGCAGTTGGCGTTGCGGGCTGCGCGGGTATCCGACACCCAAGCGGTGGGGATGACGGTGGTGGCCGGAGTTCTCGGGGGGCTGTTGGCCGTGCCCGGTGTCTTTCTCGCCGGCAACCCCGGTTTCGGCGTCTGGGGCGCCATCGTCGGCGCGCCGGTGGTCGAGGAGCTGTTGAAGCAGGCCGGCATGTTGCTGGTGCTGGAGCGTTATCCATGGTTTTTGAAGCGCGGTATTCAGTTTTTGCTGGGGGCGCTGCTGTCTTCGTTGTTGTTCGCGACGATTGAAAACCTGATTTATGCGCACGTGTATCTGGCCAAATTGCCGCCGGACAAGTGGGCGGAGACGATGGCGTTCCGCTGGTGCTGGTGCACGGTGCTGCATGTGAGTTGCGCGCTGATTGCTTCGGCGGGGTTGTGGCGCGCGTGGCGGCGGAGTCGGGGGGTCGGCCGGGCGGCGCAACTTTCGGACGCGCTGCCGCCGCTGATCGCGGCCATGCTGCTCCACGGCGGCTACAATTTGACCGTAACGCTGCTGTAGCGCCTTTGTTCGACAAAAAATAAAATTCTTAAGCGGTGCGACAGGAGGCGCTTTACTGCTGCGGTCTCCAGCGGCGCGCTTTGGTCTTTCCCAGCTTGTAGGCTTCAATGTTCGCCGGGATCACCTGCGGCTTGTGTTGGAAACATTCGGAAATGCCCTCCTCCACCACCTTCGGAAAATCCTTTTTGTCGTCGTCCTGCAGGAAGCGCTCCTCCATCAAATGGCCGATCGCCCCCAGCATGATCGAATTCGCGTATTGCAGATTCCCCATCTCCCGCGCCAGCTCGGTGGCGTCGACACAATACGCCACCTGCTTCTTTCCCAGCTTCTTCAACGTCACCAGGCTCGAGTCGAACAGCACCACCCCGGTCGGCTTCAGCTCCGGCATGAACTTCTCCAGCGACTGCTGGTTGAACGCGATCAAAAGATTGCACTCCGAATCCACCAGCGGCGACGCGATCCGCTCCCGGCTGAACACCACCGAGCAATTCGCCGTCCCCCCCCGCATCTCCGGCCCATACGCCGGCAGGTACGAAACCTGAAAGTTCCGCAGCTTCGCCATCGTCGCCAGCATATAGCCGAACGACAGCACCCCCTGCCCCCCCGAGCCCGCGATCTTCAACCGTCGCTCCTTATGGAAAAACGGCGACGGATTGCGGAAATCCCCCGCCACCGACGAGAGATTCCGCGCCGGATACAACATTTGCTTCACCGCCTCCGGATCGTATTCGGGGATGTGGCGCGGCACCTCCGTCTCCGGCACGCGGTCGCGCAGACGGCCGAGCGGGAAAGCTTCGGCCATCCGGGTGTCGATGTATTCATTCATCCCCGCCGCGTCCAGCTTCAGATTGATCGGGCAGCCGGAGAGAAATTCCACCAGCGAAAAACCGCGGCGCGCGATGGTATTGTCGATGGCCTTGCGCACCGCCGCGCGTGCCTGCATGATTTTGGCGCCGGTGCTCAACGCGACCCGTTCGACGTAGACCGGCGCCGTCAATCCATTTACCAGTTCGGCGATCCGCAAGGGATAGCCGTCTTCGGCGGTCGACCGGCCCGTCGGCGACGTCATCGTCTTCTGCCCCGGCAATGTCGTCGGCGCCATCTGCCCGCCGGTCATCCCGTAAATCGCGTTGTTGACGAAAAACACCGTCATGTTTTCGCCCCGGTTGGCGCAATGGATCAATTCGTTCAACCCGATCGCCCCCAGGTCGCCGTCCCCTTGATAGGAGATCACGATATGATCCGGATCGGAGCGCACCAGCCCGGTGCCCACCGCCGGCGCCCGCCCGTGCGGCACGCTGATGCCGAAGCAGTCGAAGTAATGGAAGGCGAACACCGAGCAGCCGACCGGCGAAATCAGGATCGTCCGGTCCTGAATACCGCGCTCCTCCAACGCCTCGGCGATCAGTTTATGCAGTATTCCGTGCCCGCAGCCGGGGCAGTAGTGCATATTGGTCTGATTGTTGCCGGGGCGGCGGGTGAAGCGTTCGAAAAAGCCCTTGCTGCGGCCGTGAATGATTGTTTCGCTCATAAAAACCTGCAACTCCTCTCCACAATTTCCTCGACCGTCGGCATGTTTCCGCCCATCCGGTTGATCAATTCGACCCGGACGGTATTGCCGACCGCCAGCCGGATATCCTGAATCATCTGTCCGGCGCTCAATTCGACGCTGGCGAACACCCGCGCCCGCCGCGCCAGTTCCATGCAGCTTTTGTTCGGAAACGGGAACAGCGTCTGCGGCCGCAGCAGTCCGGCCTTGACCCCGTATTTGCGCAGCGAATCCACCGCGTTGCGCGCCAGCCGGGCGCAAATACCGTACGCGACGAAGACGATGTCGGCATCGTCGGTACGGTACAACTCCTGCCGCTCTTCTTTTAACTGAATCGCCGCGTATTTGCGTTGCAGATGCACATTGTGCGCCTCCAGCACGTCCGGCTCGAGAAAAATCGACGTGTGGCAGTTGCGCCGGTCTTTGCCGATCGCCAGTGCCCGTTCGGGAAGCTCGCGCTCCTCCAGCGGCTCCGGCAAGGTCACCGTCTCCATCATCTGTCCGATCACCCCGTCGGCGGCGATATAGGCCGGCATCGCGTAGCGCTCCGCCAACTCAAACGCGGTAAACGCCATGTCGCACATCTCCTGCACCGAATCCGGCGCCAGCACGATACAGCGGTAACTGCCGTGCCCGCCGCCATGCACCAATTGCATATAGTCGGACTGTTCGGGGGCGATATTCCCAAGGCCGGGGCCGCCGCGCATCACATCGACGATCAGGCACGGCAGCTCCATCGCCGCCAGATAGGAAACGCTCTCCTGCATCAGGCTGATGCCGAGGCCGGAAGAACCGGTCATCGCCCGGCGCCCGGCGGCGGCGGCGCCCATCACCATATTGATGGCGGCAATCTCGCTTTCGGCCTGCATGAAGCTGCGTCCGAGTTTCGGAAACAACGCGGCGGCGGCGTGAATGATTTCGCTCGCCGGCGTGATCGGATAGCCGAAAAAGGCGTCGCAGCGGGCCAGCAGAGCGCCATACACCACCGCTTCGTTGCCGTTCATCAGCAGTTTGTTATTCTGTGTCATCGGTATCCTCCCCGAAAATGGTGATCGCTCCCGGCTCGGGGCAACTGTAAAAGCATAAGCTGCAGCCGACGCAGACGGCATCCGTCACCTCCGCCGCCGGATAGCCCATCGCATTCAAATGGATGCCGGCCACCAGCACGCCTTTACGGCAGGCCAGAATGCACCGGCCACAGCCTTTGCACTCCTCCGCGGCGATTTTCACCCGATACTTCTTCTTCATCTTTCTCCTTACTATCGCCCGTGGGATAAATCCCCGGGCTTTTTATTCGCCGCCGGTGCGGCGCCTCGTACGCTCTATGTGTTGATCGGATTGTCGCTCACGCGTCCAATCCGATCAACACCATCGCTTCCTCGGGTGGCTTCCGCTCGCCTCCCGGCTCGCTTCCCTGGATTTCGCCCCTTTCGAGCGCTGCGCGCCTGGGGCGACCAGCGTTTTCGCCGCTGGACCGCGCCTCCGTATGACGGAGTGCAAAACCGCCGCTGCGCTCGCTACGTCCTGCGGACTTGCTCTTCCCCCTCGGGGACAAGCCCCTCGGTTTCGGCTTCGCCATCGGCTCTATTTTATTTTTTTAAGATTTTTTATTTTTTTATTGCTTTCAGGCCGCCGAGGGCGAATTCGTAGACGTGTCGTGCCCGGATTTCGGGGTCGTAAGTGTATTGCGGCATCCCCTCCAGGGTCTGGATCTTCTCCACCGGCACAATGCACATCGAAAATATCGACAGCACCGCCAAACGCTGCTCCTCTGCGGTCGCACGCTCGCCGAGCATCTCCGCCACTACCACCCGCAGCACCGCCCGCAACGACGCCAGCGACTTTTCATACACGTCGGTCAATATCTCGGTCGGATAGGAAATCTCGGCATGAATGATGCCGTTAAGCGTACTGTCGCGCTCACTCCGGCGCAGAATGTCGGCATGAATGATCGCCCGCAACCGCTCCTCCGGCGGTGCGTCCGCCGGCGCGTTGCCGTCGAGAGGGTACTTTTTTATCGCGTCGCGATAGGCGAACTCCCACGACTCCCGGTACAACGTCGCCTTGTCGCAGAAGTAATAGCTGATCAGCGCGGTATTGATGTTGCCGCAGACTCTGGCGATATCCGCGTTGGTGGTATTCGTGAACCCCTTGCGCGAAAACAACCATGCCGCACCCTCGAGAATCGCGTCCCGGGTCTTTTCGCCATCCTTCCGCCTCGGCATAACTTCCTCAATTAACTTCAGAGTTTAATTATGCAATTAATATAACTGCATCATGCCGTTTTGCAAGCGCCGGACCGGATCCGGAGGAAAAAAAATTTCTAGCCGAGCAGCGCCAGCAACCGGGTGGTGTCGGCCTCGTACGCTCCGTGTGTAGATGGGATTGTCGCTCATGCTTCCAATCCGATTTACACCGTCGCCACCTCGGGACAAAGCGCTCGCCAGCTGGCTCGCTTCCCTGGATTTCGCCCCTTTTGAGGCGCCTATGGCGCCTGGGACGACCAGCAGTATTCGCCTGTTGGACTGGCGCCTCCGTATGACGGAGTGCAGACCGCCGCTTCGCGGCTCTATTTGATTTTTTATTTTTACAAACAATTTATCCGAGCAGCGCCAGCAATCGGGCGGTGTCGGCGAAGTACAGCTCCCGCAGCAGCATCAGGCCGCCGCGCAGCGTCGAACCGACGCCGTCGCCGGAGATTTCCACCGGCAACTCCCGTTTGTCGACATAAATCAGGTTGGCGTGAATCTGCTGCTTGAGCGCGGCGAAGAAATCCTCCACCGGGCTTTGCTCGAATACCACCGCCACCCGTTCGGGCTCCAGATAATTCACCAGATGCGCGAAACTGGCGCCGAGCTCCGCGGCAAAAAGCTCCCGCGACGAACGGTCCAATTCCAGCAGCGATACCGGGAAATGCCGCTCCGAATACACCCGCTTGAACCACAAATGACAATTGTCGTCCAACTCGCCGGCGCCGCCGGCGCGGCCGCGGTACACCCGACCGTCCATCACCATGCCGCTGCCGACGCTGATCGCGGTGCTTTTGCCGTTGCGCCGCCCCTCGATGATGCTAAGCGTCATGAAGTGGGTCAACCCGGTGCAGGCGCCGCCGAAGCGTTGCCCCCAGGCGGTCATCCGGGAGTTGTTTTCGATCAGCAGGACGGCGCCGGGAGCGGCCTGCGCCAGCTGCTCCTCCAGCATCCGGCGCAGCGGCAGATGATTCAACTCCCAGGTGCGCGAACACGAAACCACCCCCCCGTGAAAGTCGATGCGCCCCGGCAGCAGCAGCATCACACCGAGTATCCGGTAGCTGCCGGCGTATTCCCGGATCGCGGCGACGATTTCCTCGAATTCCCCGGCGAAATGCTCCTCCGAGGGCAAACTTTTTTCCGCCACGGTCTGGCCGTTGATGTCGGTGACGCGCAGACTCCGGGCGTGGACATTGGAGTAAACGGTGACAAACACCCCGAGGCCGGTATTCAGCTGCCACAACTGGCAGGGGCGTCCTTTGCCGGTCTGGACGATGCCGTTTCCGGTCTCCAGCACACCGGCGTGATTCAGCGCCTCGAATGTGTTGAATACCGAAGTGCGGCCCAGATGCATCAGCTTGGTGGTCTGTACCTGCGACAATGGGCCGTTCGCCGCCAGGCAGCGCACCACCGCCAGCGCATTCTCCTGATTCTTATTCAGTTTTATCGGAGTGTTTTTCTTCATCGCTATTTATCCATTTCAATAGGGGTTGAAATTCTCTTCCTTGGTGCCGGATTTACCGGTCGTCCAGCAGCAACGGCGAATAGGTCGCCGGGTCTTCGCGGTCGCGCGCCGGGGCCAGCGACATCAGCAGTTTGGCCGGTTGGTCGGCAACATCGGTATCCCCGATTTCCGCCACCGCCTCCAGAGTCTGGCCGGCGGCAAAACCGGCGAGACCGAACACCTCCGCCGGAATCCGGCAGCGCAACCGGTAACCATCCGGCGTTTTTTCGCATTCCACGCCGATCTTCGTTGCCAGCGCCGCCCGCTCCGCCTCATTCAAACTCTGCGGGTGCCACACATATACGTTCCCCGGCGCCCCCGGCTCGGTGCCGACGCCGATCTGAAAGCGCTCCGGCCGCCCCGGAATCCGTACCCACAGTTCGAGATGATCCGACTTCCACAAATCCGGCCCGGCATAGCCGGAGAATATCACATCGTCGCGCACTTCGACGGCAACCGTCAGCGCCGTCGGCTCCCAGCCGAAGCGGAACACCGCGCTCAAATCCGCGGCATCGCGCCACGCGTCGCGCCCGTACGCCACCATATCCCTTTCGGCGGCGGCATAAGCCGGACCGAGGGCCCCCTTCGCCGCCGTCAGCGGCTGTCCGGCCGCCACCGCGATCCGGCGCGGCCCATCCGGCAAGCGCCGGTACGAATCGTAGTGATGGATCGCGATCCCGGCAAAGGCGGACTCGTCACCGATCGACCGCACCAGTTTTTCCAATTCCAGCTCCATCTCCTCGAGCCCCTCCTCATAGAAGCTCAACGACCGGGAGCCGCCGAACAATGCCATCACATCCAGCGTTTCGACGCCGACGAAAATCGGCACTCCAGCGCGCGCGCCATATACCAGCTCTCCGGCGACCGCGTCCCGGATCACCGGCGCCCGGTCGTGGTAGGACATGATCGCCAGGTAATCGACGAAGGTCAGCAGATGTTCCAGAACGGAGGCTTCGCGGCCGTTCCATTCGACCGCGCGTTCCGGCAATCCGGCTTCGCGGTCAAGGCCCTCCTGTACCGCCATGCCGAGGTCGAAATCCGCGGCCCCCGCAGCGTCGATCGCCGCGGCGCAGCGGGCATGCAGCTCGACATACGCGCGATCGAAGCGCCGCCGCGCCTCGGGCGAAGCATGGTAGGCCTCCATGGTGATCGGTTCGACATCGGACTGAAAGCCGGAAAAGCGTTCGTCCGGCGCCACCGCCGCATTATAATCCAGCACCCGCCCGAGCGACGCGAGGAACTTCGACTGCTCCTCCGGCAACACCGCCTCCGCCCAGCCGTCCAGCCCCTCCACCCGGATGCCGCGGGCATGCGCGGCGGCGATGAACTCCCGCAACGCGGCATTCTCCGCCAGCGGCGCCTTCAAGCCGCCGGTATACGCGTAAATGCAGTCGATATGCCGCCCGACGGCGAAATCCAGCAGCATCGCCCGCTTTTCCGGTACCAGCGCTTCGTCGATTTCCCACAGCCACATGCTGCGCGGCGTCACCACCGCCGGTGTCACCGCATGCAGATTCAACGGCTCCGCCGGCGCCGGCGTGGCGGCGCTTTCCCCGAACGACACCTGCGCCAATTGCTCCAGCAGCTGCCGCACCATCAGCCACGCGTGAAATGCCGGCAGGTCGCCGCGGTCGCGGTCATCGGCCAGCACCAACGGGTAAGTCCCGAAAAATACCGTCGCCCCGGCCCCGTCATGCTCCGGCTGCGCCACCACCGCCGGTCCCTGCTTCGTCATCCGGTCGCGCATCACCCAGCTTCCCGCCGTCACCCCCGCTCCCGCGGGTTCCAGCGTGAATGCTTCTCCGGCGTAGACCGCCCACAGCTCCGGATGTTCCGCGCCCCAGAATTCCGCCCCCTCCGGCCGGATGAACATATAGTGCTGAATCACTCCGGTTCCCAGCTCCGGATCGGCGGCGTATTCGCCGTATGCGACGCCGAAGCGCTCCCGCAGCCATTGCCGGGTCTCCATGGACAGCGCTTCCCGTCCCGCCGGAATCCCCTGAAACACCAGCATGCCGCCCCGGCTCTGGAATCCGTCCAGCGCCGCCCGGACCTCCCGGCCGTAATTGGCGGCATTCCAGCCGAAAACCACCCGGGTCGAAGGCGTCAGCTTCGCCGCCAGCTCCTCCGGCATCACCGCTTCGCTCGAAAGCTGCGCCGCCGCCAGCAGGCGCTCCAGGTTTCCGGTATCCGTCCCCGGTACCGGCGTCAGGATCAGAACATCCGCGGCGCCGGATATCATCGCCGCCAACAAAGCCGACAACAGCAAAATCCACGGAATTTTCGTCATGATCGCCTCCTTTTGTTCTCTTTTTGAATAAAATAATCGTTTTTTTTGAAAAAACAAGTGTTTTGCTATTGTTTTTTTGTTTTTTTCATCTATAATATAAATAGATAATTCAAAAAATGAATAAAATACCAAGCAAGGAGGTCCCCATGAAAAAAGCGCCGGAAAAGATTTTTACATTGATAGAGCTCCTGGTCGTGATCGCGATCATCGCCATCCTGGCCAGCATGCTCCTGCCCGCCTTGAGCAAGGCGCGGGCGAAAGCGCAGCAGATTTCCTGCGTCAGCAATCAGAAACAGCTGGGATTGGGTTTCATCATGTATGCGTCGGACAACAACGACATGGTGCCGCCGCACTACGACACCACCACGGTGAACGGCGTGGAGAAGAAATACCCGTATTACGCGTTTCTGCTCCCGTATATCGGCGGTGCCGCCAAGAACAAGAGTTCGGGGTCACTGGCGATCTGTCCGTCGGCGGCGCTTTCGGGTAACACCGATGAACTCGGCTTCCTGACCTATTCGCGCACTCCGTATCTCGGCGTCACCGGCGTCCACCCGTATGTGATGCTCAGCAGCCTGCCGAATCCCTCCACCATGCTGCTGATCGGCGATGCCGCGCAGGTGGCCGACAACGGCGGTTCCAGCGAAGCGATGTTTGAAACCTTCCCGTTCGGTTTCGCCGCCGCCTGGGTCAGCACCAACGGGGTGGCCGTCCGCGGCGACGTCGTCGACGCCGACGCCCTCAAGGGCGGCGATCAGGCCGCCGGCGGGATGAACTTCTCGCGCCACGGCAACATCGCCAACACGCTGCGGACCGACGGCCACGTCGAATCCAACCGGCCCGACAGCTTCCACTTCAGCGACATTCTGCCGAAGTAACCGAAAAAGCCTCTCCTCCCCTCCCTGGAGGCCCGGGAAGAAATTCCCGGGCCTCCTCTTCGTTCAGCCGATGGAAACAGGTATAAGCTCGACGAAGAAAGCCGCCGCGCCCTCCGGCTTGTCCAGCTCCAGCGTGATGCCATCGTGCCGATAGCGCTCGTCCTCGCATTCGACGAAACGCCGGCCGTCTTCATCGAGAATCTCCAGCGACTTGACTTCGAAGTGCTCCGGCAGCGCGATGCGCACACTGCCGCGCTCCGGAATGTAAGCGCCGATCAACAGGTCGATACCGCCACACTTCGCCGCACTCGCCAGCGCCTGGATATCGGGGCTGCCGCCGGCGGTCTCGAGCGCGATCCGCCGCTCGGAGCGGTCGAACAACCGGCAGAATCTCCGGAGCACGTGATAAGTCGGCGTCGGCACGTGTTTCGCATCGAACATCCCGTAGCCGCCCCCCATCACGGCGGCGTAGAAGCAGGCCCGTTCGATCGGGCAATCCTGAAGTCCGCACAGCACCGTGGCGGTGAACACCGCGCCGTCCACGCCGCCGATGCGTTCGGATTCCCTCCGGTAGCCGACCGGATCGGAGAAGGAACTCCAGTTCGGCCCCGCATGCCACTCGTTGATCCAGAGCGGAATAGCGCCGAATCCGCGTTCGTCGAGCATCCGGCGGCGCAACCGGCTCTCCGCCAGCAATTCCGCCGGGGTGGCGTAGTAAGCCGTATAGCAGACGAAGTCCAGCGGCAGCGCTTCACTCCGGCAGAAGTCGAGAAATTCGCCGAGAAAACGGATTCCCATCGTCGTGGTCTGCGGGCCGCCGATCCGCAGCGCCGGGAAGTGTTTCTTGAACATCTTCGCGGTGACCGCGTAGAGCCGCAGGTACTCCTGGAATTCCCCCGCCCACAGATTGGGGTTGTTCGGCTCTTCCCACACCGCCCAGTCCCGGATATTCCAGTGGAAGCCGTCGGCCCAGCCTTCGTTGTAATGTCGCACGATGTTGAGGCAAATTCGCGCCCACTTTTCCGGATCGGCGGGCGGCTTGACCCGGAACTTGCGTTTGCCCACCTCGATCGACTCGCCCAGGCGGAAGATCACTTGCGTTCCGGCGTCGATCACCTGTTGCAGATAGGCGTCGTTTTCGGCGAAGCGGTAGTTCCGGGGATCGTCGGCATCGGCGGTGAAAATCGGAAACAGCCGCGACACGTCGATCACATCCATCCCCGGATTCTCCAGCGGCGTATCGTGAAAGTAACTGTACGGGATATGGAGCGCGCGGATCTTTCCCAGCAATCCCGTGGGCGTGCTCATCGCCACATTCTGCAGCGGCGCGAAGTTGCCGACGCCATGCACCGCCCGCACCTTGCCCGCCTCCCGGTCCAGGTCGAAACGGATGTCGATTTCGTTTTTTACTCCGGTCGCCGGCACGGCGCGAAGTGCCGCCGGATCCGCCACGTTTGCATCGGTCATTTGCGAGGCTCTCCTTGTTTGGGGTGTTCTGTCGTCTACTTTTCGCCGCCGGTGCGGCGCCTCGTTCGCTCCGTGTGGAGATTTTGACCGTCGCTCACGCTTCCGGTCAAAATCTCCACCATCGCTGCCTCGGGAGGATCCGGATCGCCTCCCGGCGATCCTTACCTGGCTTTCGGCTCTTTCGGGCGGCTGCGCCGCCTGAGCCGACCAGCGCTGTTCGCGCGCTGGACTGCGCCTCCGTATGACGGAGTGCAAAACCGCCGCTTCGCGGCTCTATTTTTGAAATTATTTTTTTCTATTTTCCGATGCTGCGGCGGACGCTGAGGTCGTGGATGTAGATGTACGGGGTGTTGTCGCCGGGGAAGTCCGGCATGAAAAACGACATCCGGAACCGTTCCGTCGCAAACCGGCTCCCCGGCAGCGTAAAACTCCAGCGCTCGTAATCCCCCACCCCATAACCGGAGCGCAGGATGCCGCCGGGACAATGAACCACCGCAATTTCGCCGGGATCGATCCGCACCCCGTCGACCTTCACCTGCAGCAGTTTTTTCAAGTCGCCGCAATGCTCCGGCGCAAACGCATGCGGATTGGGCGCCCCGTAACAGCAGAAGTCGAATGTCACCCGTTCCTTCTCATCCGGTGTTGTGCCGAAGCCCAGCTCCAGACTCTGAAAACAATTCTCCGGGCGCAACGGCTCGGCGTAAACCGGCACCTGCCGCCGGTAGTGATATTCCATCGCTCCGCCGGAAAAATTTTCCCCGCCCGCATGCGTCAGCAGATGCCGGAAAACCGCCATCTCCTCCGGCGTGCGACAGCGCCCCGCGCCGACGCAGTCGTTGCGAAAACAGGGAAAGTTGAACATGTACAACCCGTCCACCCCCTGCGCGCGCAGTATGTCGGTCATCCCGTACGCCATCCGCTCCGACTCGGCAATCGGCGTTTCATAACTCCCCAGATTGTACTGCGGCAGCGACTGCTCCCGCGTCAGTTCGGTTTCATTGGGACGGACCAGCACCGGAAACAATTCGATATCCCCGAATACCGGAACGCCGTAACGGCGCCCCAATTCGACAATGACGCTCAAATCGGGGCGGAAGTCGACCTCGTTGGTACCCGCCACCGCCAGATCGATCAGCCCCTCGCGCATCCACGTTTCCACATCGAAGCCGCCCAGGCGCCATTGCTCCGGATCCAGCGGCACGCGTACCATCAGCCCGGCGGCTCGTCCCGCCGTCCCGCCCCGCCGGCACCGGGCACAAATGGCGGCGATGAAGTCGGTCAGTATCCGGCGCTTCGCCCATGCCTCCGCCGGATTGAACGCCCATTCCTGGCGCATGAAATCGAGCTCGATGCCGTCGATGTCGTAACGTGAAAGCAATTCGTCGATCACCTGAAACACGCAGTCGCGCACCTCCGGGTACGAGAAATCCAGCAGCGCGTTGTAATAGCTCAACGAACTGTTGACACCCCACAGGCGTTTGTCCTGATGGCGGCGCCAGAACGCCGGCGCCATCGGCCCGTTGGGTTCGCTGCGCAAATGGCAGTCGTTCATCCGGATTCCGGCGTAAAACTCCCGCCCGCTCCGGCGGCAGCAATCGATCAGGAGCGGGACATAGTCGACCCCCTGGCGATACAACGAATACATCGCGTTGAGCCGCAGGCTGGGCGAATGGTGTTTTTCGGCCAGCTCGAAGTAGTTTTCCACCCGGCGGGAATACCAGTCCGTCGCGCCCCAGCCGCCGAACATGCACCAGCACAGGCGGTCAATCCGGCTCGCCTCCATATAATCCAGCACCCGCTCCACCGTCGCCGGCGTGTGGGGCGGCTCGACCAGGCCCAGACTGCAGGAGTCATCGTTGTAAATAATGCGGGGAAGTTTCGTCATCTTTGTTCTCATTTGCTTAACGTATATTCAGTTCCATGATTTTGTCCGCAATTTTCCGGCGTTGCTTTTCGGCCATGCCGCGGTCCTCCGGATGCGTCAGTACCGCATTTACCGCCTCATCGAGAAACGCGTCGATTTCGGCTTTCCGCTCCGGGTGCCGTGCACCGATGGCCCGCAGCGTCAGCAAATACCGCCAGTCGTTGATGCCGTCGCGGTAAAATTCCCCGCGCCGGGTCCCCACGCAACGGTCTTCGCGGTTCTGGTTGACCAGCGAACAGCCCACATTGTTCCGGTTCTGATCCTCGCGGAACAATCCGGTTTCCTGCGCGTTAAAGGTCCAGATCCCCGCCGTCGGAATCTCCATATCGAAGCAGCGCCACAGAAACACCCGGTAATAGTCGTACAGATCGTCCGAAAAGCCGTCCATGTGGCGGCAGACGTAGGTCGACGCCAGTTTCCCGGACGCCTTGACGCCCGGATACAAATACGGGTTGATCCGCATGCTGTCCATATTCGGCGCGAGCATATCGAACGCGGCGAAATAACGCCGGTTCAACGCCTCATCCTCGAACACCTGACTGGAATTCTGAAAGTTCCGCACCGCGGGGAAGTGTTTTTTCACCAGCTCCGCCCGGGGAATCTCCACATCCAGCAGCACCGCCTGGCTGGCCTCGTCACCGTAAGCCAGGCAGAATTGATCGTAACCCAACCCGTAGGAACGCAGGGTTTCCACCACCTTCCCGATCCAGTTGACGTACGCCCGGTCGCGCAGCTCCGGGTCCTCCGGCAACGGCGGCGTCAACTGGCAGAAAAGCTGGAAAATGATCTTCTGGTCGCCCGGCAGCGAGCGCCACATCCGCTCGATGCCGCCGATGCTGTACTCCATCATCCGGTCGTCGAAGGTGGCGACTTCGCCATCGGCGTCGAAGGTCGCCCGGTTGATGCTGACCGCGGGAATTTCCACCACATTCATGCCGTAACGCTTCATCGCCGCCAGCGCTTCACGGTGGCGGTCGAGCTCCGCCTGATTGCCGGCGGGAAAGATGGAGTAGACGTAATTGTCGGGGTATTGCACCAATTCCACCGGCCGGATATGGAGCTGTACCGGCAGCTCCAGCCGGGCGGGAAGCGCTTCATCCTCCAGAATCAGGCGCAATTCATATGTTCCCGGCGGCAAATCCAGCCCGCCGACCCGGATCCGGACTTCACGGCTGTCGCCGGGCGCCATCGCCAGCGGCTTTTCCCACGGCTGGATGAGGTCGCCGGCATGGTAGCCGCCGGCATGATTGTAATAGTAATCGGTGTAAAACACTTCACAGGCACCCTGCAGCGCCTCGGGAACCTCCAGCCGGGCGGTCAGATTCAAATCGTGCCGGGTGGCGCTGGCCATGAAAGCGGCGTCGCGGTATTCGTTCCGTGCCATGTCGATTGCCAGCGCTTTCACCTCCGGCGAAGCCGCGCCCGGCTTTCGGCGGTTGTCGAGCACAATTCCGGCGGGGTAGCTCCAACAGTAAAGCTCCGCTTCGACCTCGGCGAGAAAGGCCGCGTTGACCTGCAAATCCAGATCGGCGAGCGCCTGGCGCAACGCATTGTATTGGCCGGCAAAGCCTTTCGGCGCCATGCCGCCGATCCGCTCCTGCAGCCCTGTCAATTCCCGCCACAACTCCGGATAGGATTTGCCCCGGTAGGTTTCGAGCGCCGAGAGATTGGCGGCGACGCGCTTCAAATCGGCGGCGACAATATCCCGGAGCGAGCCGACGGCCGGATCCCGGACCGCCTCCACACTCCAGATGCGGTAGCTTTCGGGAAAACTCGTGGCCGGAAACACGAACTGGAGATGCTGCAGATTCGAGGGGTCGTTGCAGGCCTTGACGATGTCGGTGAGCAAAATCCGCTGCAGCATGGTTTCGCCGCCGGGCAACAGATAACTGCAATATTCGAAGTTGGCGCCGCCGTCGTTGATCGGCAGCGAACTCAACAGCGTACTCATCGGCGCGAGGCCGCTGGAGAGCTTCTGCATTTTCACTTCGATCCGGGAATAATCGGTCAGATCCCAGGGCGGAACCTCCAAACCGGGCGTGATGATACCCAGGCTCGGCCACGGATTGTCGTGTTCGGCCAAGGGCGCGACTTCGACTTCGATCACCGACCGGCCGGAGGCGTCTTTGACGACTCTGGCGGAGACTCCGGCATTGGTCTGGTAGCGGGAGGTTTCGGCGGCGTCTTCGAAGTGCAGCAGCCGCAAGCGTTCGTCCGCTCCGGCCGGCAGCGCCATGCCCAGCACGGCGGCAAGCAACAGATTGCGTATCGTTTCATGATTCATTTTCTTCACCAATCGGCCAGACAGCTTTCGAGTTTTCCGGTATAGGACCAACGGTCGTAAAATTCATCGCTGATCACCCATCTGAGATACTCGGCATGGCCGTCGGCGAAGCTGTAATTGGAGTCCATCGGATTCATGCCATGCGACGAGGCCACGCGAAACAGTTCGATCGGGTTGTTGTTGCTGTTGCCGATGAAGCTGTCTTCGTAATGGTTTTCGCCGACGACGATGAAGCTCGAAGGCGATTTGACCCGGTGATCCTGAATGGTCCGGCCCAGGCTGTTGTGCCACCATCCGCACATATTGGCCGACTCGCCCCGGCTGCCGGCATAGCTCATCTTGCGGCGCGCGCTTTCATCGGGATCGCCCGAGATCGAACCGACGAGGCGGGCGATGCCGTCCGCCGGGCACTGCCAGATTTTGTGATCGCCGCCCCACCCCTGCTTGCTGCCGACGTAGCCTTCGTCCTCCATGATCTCCGCCCAGCCGCGATAACTGGTGTAACTGCCGATGCCGATCCCCGGGAAGTAACGCGCATAATCGTCACAGTACATCACCATTCCCAGTCCGATCTGCTTCAGGTTGCTCAGACACTTGGTTTTTTGCGCCGCGGCACGGGCCTTCGACAGTGCCGGCAGCAGCATACTGGCAAGGATTGCGATAATCGCAATCACCACCAAAAGCTCAATGAGTGTGAAACATTTCTTCATCGTCCGGGTCCCTTTCCTTTTGCTGTTGCAAATAAGCTTCTTTCTCGGCGGTTCGCGTTCCGGATTCGCGCTTTTTCTTGACAGAATATCACAACTGTATTATATTATGATATTGTAATTATAGTATAGAATCCTGCTTACGTCAATAGCACGGATCAAATAACAGTTATACTTTTATCACAAAATGATCAAAAATACGGAAATTTTCGAACGCGAACCGGTCATGGCACATTTCGACCGGCTGATGGCGACCGTCGAACCGGAGCAGTGGCGCTTCGTCATCGCCCGGACCCAGAAGAAATTTCCGCCCGAGCCGAAACCGCTGCTGTTTCAGACCCAGGGCAATTACCGCTTCACCATCATGCTGGACGGGTACAGCGACAATTACATCGGAGACGCGGGCGTCCTGACCTGCCATCGGATGACGAAAAACGATATCCTGCTGATGGAGCCCTTTTGCGCCAATTGTTCGGATTATGAGTCGGGATTGCCGAAGTCCTCTTTTTTCAGCGTGCTTCATCGCGACAACATCACGATTGCGGCGATCGACGCCGACGAAAGCGAACATCGGTGCTACAAGCACGCGCTGGCCGCGAACGATCCGGCAGTGGTGATGCTATACCGGTCGGTGTGTACCGCCAGCGGCAATATTCCGGAGCGGCTGCGGGCGCAGATGCTGTATTTGCTGCTGCAGCTGCTCCACCACGCGGCCTGCCGGGAAGAGCCGGTCAAGAACCGTTCCAACGCGTTGTATCAGCAGATCGTCAACTATCTGCAAGCCAATTTCGACGCCGATCTCGACCGGGAGAGCGTGGCGCGCTTCTTCGAAATCTCCCCCGGTTATCTCTCGAATCTGTTCAAAGAGTACGGCGGCAAACCGTTCAGTTACGTACTCAGCGACATCCGCATCGACAATGCCGCCTCGCTGCTGCGCCATACCAATCTGACGCTGGACGCGATTGCCGCGCAATGCGGCTTTCATTACACCAGCTATTTCATCCGCGCGTTCCACAAGCACTTCGCCTGTTCCCCCGGCGTCTACCGCGCCCGCCAGGAGCCGCTCAACTGACGGTTGACGGCAACCCGGCAAGACGCGGCCGGAGCAGCGGAGGCCATTGGCGCTATACCGGGTCGGCGGACGGCGCCAGGAGGCGGATTTCCTCCTCGCTCATGGCGTAGTCGTAGACATGCGCCCAGGCGATCCGGTGGTCGGAGACGTAATTGTTGGCGTCGTGCAATATCGACACGGCATCCGACAACACATTTCCGGCACCCTGCCCGAATGGCTCCATCACTACGGACGCCTGCGCGACTTTCACACCGTCCATATAAACCGCGACCTTGCCCGATGCATAATCGATCACCCCGGCCAGCGTCACCCAGCGGTCGAAAATATTGATATCCGCAACATTTCCCCCGACTCCCCGGACTGCATTGCTGCTTCCGGCGAAACGCAGATATAAGGTCTTCCCTCTAGTCGCAATCCGGTAATCCTCCCAGACGGAAAAGAAAAAAACGTAACTGGCTGCACCACTTGTGTGATGCCCCTGCGTCACCAAACCGGATACATACAGCTTCCCGTCATCGGCATGACTGGGGATATAACATTTACACACCAATGTCTTACTGGTCGTATTGCCCCTCAGGTCGAGCTGCGACTTGACGCGGCGAAGCACTCCGCTTCCGGTTGACGCACCTTCAAATACACCCCTGTCGGTGCGGATATTGGTCAAGGTCAAAAGCCGGGTGCGTTCGGCGAACGACGGGTAACTCCAGAGTGTTTTGCCGGTAGTGAGATTTTTGAAACAGCAATTACGCAAGTGGCAATCGGCAGTCGATGTCGGAGGCAAAACACTGTCCATCGACAGGTATTTCCCGGACGCATTGGTGGATTTCACCTCGACATCGTTGATGAACCAGCGCAGCCAGCCGTCAACACGTTGCATCCGCCATTTTACCCATGTGTTCAACGCCGGCATATATTCGTACATGAGATCGGCAGTTTGCAGGCCCGACGCCGAAGAATTATAGAACCGGACAATATTCGTGTTGAACATATACAAACCAACGCGAATGTCAGTTGACCGGTAAATAATATTTGCGCCGTGCGTAATCTCCGAAGTCTGAAATTCTCCCGCAAACTCCCAATCGTCCATGCCGACGGCGGAGACGATGCCCAGATCGTACCATTTTTCCGTTTCCGCCACAAAGTTGCGCGGCTCCAACGACGGCCACGGCGCGCCGGGAACGCCGGCTTGCAGCGGCGACAGCCAGCTCGCCCGGTCATCCGGGTATACCGCCAGGATGCAGCGCGGCCCCTGTGCCATTTGCGCTGCAATATCAGCCATGATGCACCTCCCACACGACCACGACCGCCGCGACCGGCGCGCCGTCCCGGAGCGTATCGCGGCTGTCTTCGCAGTCGCGCCGGATCGACAGGTGGCCGTCGACGCCGGCAAACGGCAGCTCCACCGCGGCGACCGTCGAGCCCACCGGCACCACCACCGCGGTCTGCGCTTCGTCATCGATCGACGGAATCAGCACGATATTGCCGGTAACACCGGTATCGGCGGAAACCAGCCGCAGCACCACTTTGGTCACGTCATATTGATCGTCGAAAAAGGTCATGGTATCGGCGTCGCTCCCCAGCCAGACGCGCCGTTTGCCGTCCGAAACGGCGTTCCCGGCGGAAAGAATGGGATTGCGGTCCACATCGGGCCCGGCCGGTCCCTGGGGTCCCGGAGTACCGGAGGTACCGTCAAGTTCTCTGAGCGCGCCGAGCATTGTGTCAAATTTTACAGCCATTGCTTACCCCTTTCGATTTCAACTAGTGTACTATACTGTTCCGACGGATAAATCAATTTCTAATTACATTTTTCAGATCGACTGAATTTACGGTACTTTCGGAATACCATATCTTTGAATTTGCCGATTGCAAGTGCCGAAATAAACTTCTTCCGAATTATTCGGCGCAACGCACCCAGCCGAAGTGGATGGCGGCGCACCAGCCGGCGGCGAGGATGCTCCAGAGAATAACGCCGTGAAGCACCGGCTTGAGTCCGAGTTCTTTGAGTTTGCTCCGGTTCAGGTTGGCGCCGATCAGGAACAGGGTCGCGATCATCAGGTACTTCGAAAGCTCCTTGACGAAGCCGCCGGCCGCCGCTGCCGCCGGCAGCCAGGTTACGATGGCGGCGGCGATCAGAAACCCCGGAATGAACCACGGCACCCGGATTTTGATTTGGCGTTTTTCCCCCGGCGCGGCGGTGGCGACGAAACAGGACAGAAACAAGGTGACCGGGACGATCCACAGCGCCCGCGCCAGTTTGACCGTGGTCCCCACCTCCAGCGCGGTCGGCCCGTACTGGAAGCCGGCGCCGACCACCGAACTGGTGTCGTGAATGCCCAGCGCCGCCCAGTAACCGAACTGGGTTTCGGTGAAGCCGAGCGCATGGCCGACGGCGGGAAAGAGCAGCAGCGCCACCGCGTTCAGCGTGAAAATCGTCGCGGAAGCAATGGCGACGTCGTGCGCCTTGGCCTTCAACACCGGCGCGGCGGCGGCGATGGCGCTGCCGCCGCAGATCGACGTGCCGACGCTGACCAGATACATGGTGTCGCGATTCAGCCCGAGCCGGCGGCCGAGAAACACCCCGAGGCCGATTCCGGCGGCGATGCCGAGAAAGGTATAGCCGATGCCGTTCGCTCCGGCCCGGATCACTTCAAAGAGATTCATCCCGCACCCCATCCCGACAATGGCAACGCCGAGCAAGGGCGAAGTCAGTTTGCCGGTGATATGGCTGAACGGATTGCCGATCGAGACCGCGAACACGATACCGGCGACTACCGCGATTCCGGGCGCGTAATCCCGCGCCGTCGGCACCGCCCACGGCACCGCGAAAAACGCCGTGGCCGCGATCAGGAAAAGTATCTTCTTCACCGCTTCGTTCATTTCAGAACAACCAGACTTCCACGATGCCGAGGTATTCGTAAAAAGCGCGGCGGGCATCGTTGAATTTTTCGGCGGATGGGATCAACGCCAGCGGCGTGAAGTGGAGTATCGAGGAGCGGATCCCGCCGGGAGCCGGAATGGCGCCGGCGGCGCCGTAGCGGGCCGCGAGCGTCATCAACCGCGGCACGTGAAACGCCTCGGAGATCAGCACCGGTCGGCCGGGGAGCCGCAAAAATTCCTGTATCTCATCCCGGGAATTGAGCGCACCGTCGATCAGATGCAGCCGCTCCGGCGGAATCCCGAACGGCACAAAAAAGGCTTGCAACGCCGCCAGTTTCTGCTCTTCGGCGGCGTAAAAATTGGAAACCGATACCGCCAGGATGTAAGGAATCCGCCGCTGCTCCAGCGTGTAGGCGATCCGTCCGGCCTCATGGAGCCGGACGATCATGCCATCGTTGAAACGCCCGGCATCCGGAATCCCCTCGTCTTCGAAAAAACCGCTTCCGAACACCGCCAGCACATACGGCTCCGGCGGCAGCGTTTCCGGCTCCAGCACCGGGTAGCGGGTCACCAACGGCTGCAGCAGCATCCAGCCGCAGACGCCGAGCAGATAATACGCCGCCAACCCGCCGATCAGGAGCCACTTGCCGACGGTGCGGCGCCGGACCGTCGATTTCCGGCTCAACACCAGCCAGGTTCCCGCCAGCAACACAATCCCCAGGAGCGGCACCGGGAAGAAAACCCGCATCAGAATTTTTTTCAAATACAGCCCGAACATACGCCGACAGCTCCTTGTAATTGGGAATGAGACAGTACCATATCGTTTCATGACCGTTTTTTCAAGTCCAGCAATGGATTTTTTCCGATTGTGGAGTATAGTAAATCCGAATGTATCGTAAATTTTTCAGTCTTTGGAGCACACAGCATTATGAGTTCGTCGCGTTGGGAATTGCAGGAAGCCGCCGGCCGGGTGCGGTTGGTATTGGGAGACTTCACCCTCGAGCTCACGTTGCCGAAGTTGACCGCGGCCGGCTGTGACTACCCGCTGGACTGGCATCCGGGCGAAACCGGCGGCGCATTGGCGTCGTGCCGGGCGCAAAACCGCCTCGGCGTCTGGCAATGGAGCCTGCGCGAATGCCGCAACGGCGCCGGCGTCCCCGGTTTCCGGATCGAATTTTCGGGTGAACTCGACACCCCGCTGACCGACCTGACCGCGACTGTGTTTGCGCTCGACGCGCTGCCCTGTTCGCGGGTCGTCTCCCAGGGGATCAGCATGGGCGGCTGCGCCAGCATCGGCTTTCCCGCCGCCCGCACCGACATTGCCGGATATTATCAACTGCTGATCGCCCGCGGGCGGCAGATTCTGCAGTTGACTTTGCCGCAGCGCCAGCAGCAGCCGACCGCGTTTCACGGTGTCGCCGCCGGCGACGGCCTGGAATCGCTCTGTGCACAGACCCGTCTGCATTGGTTCGGCGGCAGCCGGGTGGAAGCGGTACCGGTCGAATTCTACAGCGGTACCGACGGCTTCGCCTTGATGGAGCAATACGCCGCCGACATGCAGGAGACCCCCAAGGAGTTTCCGGCGGTGCCGCCGGCCGGCTGGAATTCGTGGGATTACTACCGCTGGACCATCACCGAAGCCGAGGTGTTGAAAAATGCCGAAACGATCGCCCGCGATCCGGTTCTGTCGCGTCATGTCAAACGGATCATCGTCGACGACGGCTGGCAGTATTGCTACGGCGAATGGGACGCCAATCCATTGTTCCCCGGCGGCATGGCCAAACTGGCCCGGGAGTTGACCGGCATGGGTTTCGAGCCGGGCCTGTGGTTCGCTCCGGCGATCGTCGAACCGCATGCGCGCATCGCCCAGTGGGACACCGATATGCTGGCCGCGGGCGACGGCGGCGAACCCTGTCTCGCGTTCGAATGCATGCAGCGTTACGGTTTTATCCTGGACCCGACGGTGCCGAAGAGCCGACAGTTCCTGACCGGATTGTTCGACCGTTACGCCGGGTACGGCTACCGTTATTTCAAGCTGGACTTCCTCGGAATGGCGCTGCAGGCGACCCGCTTTGCCGACGCCATGGTGCCGAAAAGCGACATCGTCCGCCGCATCGTCGAACCGATTCACCGCGGCATCGCCGGGCGTGCGGCGATTCTCGGCTGCAATTATCACTTCGAAGCCGGAAACCGCTATGTCGACGCGGTCCGGGTGGCCAGCGACATTCATGCGCGCTGGGATTCATTGGAGCACAACACGGTGTCGGTGGCGACGCGCTTCTGGAGCAACCGCCGCTGGTGGCTGAACGATCCGGATTTCGCGGTAGCGCGCTGTGAAGACACCTCCGACGACCCGGATTTGTTCCGGCTGCAGGCGTGCCTGGTGGGGGTGACGCCGGATATGGACGCGGCAGCCGCGCGTCCCCACGCGGCGTTCCGGCTGGTCGACCAGATGCGTCGACCGCAGGTTGAAATATTGCTCAGCGTGGTTCTGTGCGGCGCCGGCGCGGTCAATCTTTCCGACGACATGGCCAAATTGAATGCCGTCGGGCTCGATCTGGTGCGCCGGCTGGTCGCGGCGGAGCCCGGTGAAACCGCGCGTCCGTTGGATTTATTCGAACACGACGTGCCTGAGCGGTGGCTGCAGCGGATCTCCTCCGGCTGGCGGGTGCTGCTGGTGAATTGGAGCGACGCGCCGAAGCGCATGGAATTCGATTTTTCCGGTCACGGTATCGCCGCGCGGACGGCGGCCGACTTCTGGAACGACACGCCGCTGGCGGTCACCGGCAACCGGCTGGTTTGCGAGCTCGCGCCGCGCAGCTGCCGCTTCGCTACAGTGACCGAAAATAAAAAAATCTTAAAAAAATAAAAAAATAGAGCCGCGCAGCGGCGGTCTGCACTCCGTCATACGGAGGCACCGGTCCAGCAGGTGAATTCGGCTGGTCGCCCCAGGCGCGCAGCGCCTCAAAAGGGGCGAAACGTACAGCAAGCGAGCCGGGAGGCGAGCGGAGGCCGCCCGAGGTAGCGATGGTGCAGATGGGATTGGATGCGTGAGCGACAATCCCATCTACACATAGAGCGGACGAGGCGCCGCACCAGCGGCGAACGATTTCGCCTTTGCCTGTTCGCTGATTGGGTGTGGTGATTTTTGACGGTAGACCCGGGGCCGCATTGCGCCCCGGCAAACGCGGGGGCCGGCCCCTCCCAACCCGGATCGCTTGCCGCTCGGCTTCACGTTTTTGCCGCCACCGGGCGGCAAAAACTCTGTTCGCTGCTCACTCCCTGCCGGTCGTTCGGGCGCGCCCCCCTCAGCGCGGCAAAGCCGCGCCGTTCGCCGGGGGAGGCTTCGTGCCGCGCTCCTTGGCGCGAGCTTCGCCGCGCCAATTCCTAGCGGCACGGTCGCGCCTGACCGGCGCTCCGGCCCGTACGCGTTCACGAGTGACTGGTAGTGCGGAGGGTGCGCGACAACGGCTTCCGCCATCGTCTCTATTTTTTATTTCCGGCCAGCGTAAAATCGAAACGGCTCTCCAGGCCGGAAACCGCCTCCCGGACGGTCACTCTCCAATTCCCGGCGGCGTCGTCCCATGCCGTCGGGATGGCGAATGTCCCCTCCCCGCCAGCCAGATAAACCACACCGGAATAAAGCTTCACCTCCCGCCCTCCCGCATCGTAAACGGTGATCTGCGCCGTATGCGCCTCGGCGTTTGTTACCGGCATTTGTAAACGCAGCGTCAATCGATCGCCCGCCTGAACCCGCGTTTCTCCGGTAATTTCCAGCGGCGCAATCCGGTAAGGGTAAACCGCAACGAGCCGGGGCAAGCCTGGCTCGAACGACAACGTCACCCGCTCGCCGGCGCCGCAATAACGCGCCTCCGTCACCTCATAGATATGCCCGTCGGCAAACAGCGGCACCACCGCCGTAAACGGCGCCATGTGTCCGGCAAAGTAGTCCTGAAGCACGCCGACATACCGGACCTCCCCGTCCCGGAAACGAAACACATTCGTCGCCGGCAGGGATTTCCCGTACCCGTCGGCCACCGCCCGGTATGCCGGAAACCCCAGGTGCCGGACCAGGCTCTCGCGGAAAAAGTCGCGGATCCGGTTTTCGGCATTCGTCCGGCGCAGCTCGAAATACTGATAGAAATCGCAGCCGAAGTAAAGTGTCTGTCCCTGGCCGTACGAATTGTAAAAAAACACCGGCGCGCCATCGTCGTCCGCGCCATACGGCACGGCGGAAACGCATTCCACCCCGTTTTGCACGAATGCCACCGGCAGACGGAACGATGCCTGCCCGTCCGCCATGGTTCGATTGACGATGACAGTCTGATTCCGGCGTTGCAAGTCGAACGGCTTCCGCTGCTTGATCCCCAATACCGGATCGAGCGCCCCGGCCTCACGGAAGTTACCGGCTTCATCGCGAATGCCGGTGCGGTAATCGGCAATCAGAATGCCGCCCGCTTCCACAAATTGCGCGATGGCGGCGGCTTCTGCGTCGGCCAGGGCTTCGACGAACGGCAGAATCAGCACCCGGTAATGATTCAACTCCCCGGACACGATCCCGCGGGGCGAAACCATCCGGCAGTCCAGGTTCAGATCCTTGCACAGCGTAATCAGGCTTTTCGCCGCCACCGCATAATGCCCGGCACTGTTGCCTGCCGCCCAAAAGGACGAATCCCGGTCCCGCGCCGACGCCAGGGCGGGATTGACCACACTCCAGGGAGTATCGGCGCCGAGGTTGTTGATGTGGCTGCCGACGCTGCCGGAGAGATTGGAGACCTGCCAATTCAAAGCGGAATAATACACCGCCACCGCCGGAGCCTCCGGAATCGCGTGGCGCAGCATCGTCGCCGGTCCCGCCTTGACTTGCGCCACCGCTTCCGCCGTGGCGCGGAATACGGTTCCGGCGCTCAGATCCGGCTTCAACGCGGCGCATTCGTGGTCGGGAAACAACGCGTGCCACCACCAGATGCTGTTGAATCCGGACATACAGGCCAGCCAGACGGTGTAATCGATTCCCAACGGATAATCGACGCCGTTCATCCAGAAGCCGCGCAGCGAATGCTCCTGCCGGAACGAACGGATGCAGTGGCCGTTGAAAATCTTGTTGGGCAGCCCCTCCGCCATGAAATAACGGGCGTAAACATTGGTGAGATCGAACGCCGCCGCATAGTCGGCATAATCATAACCGTCGTAACTGGAAAATTGCTCTCCCCCCTCCCAGCCGACATAGGCGTCCGGCGCGATCTTTTTTATCGCCGCCGCCACCTGGTGCTGCACCTCGATAAACCGGGCGGCGGCAAAGGCGCGGTAATCGAGCCACGCGGCGGGATATTCCAAATTGAACAGCTGCTCCTCCGCCGTGAAAACGATATCGCTCCAGCCGGAATAGTCGCGTTTCCAAACCCGGTTGAGTTCGGCGATGGCGCCATAACGCGCTTCGAGCCAGGCCTGAAACGCCCGGATCACCCTTTCGTCGTCGGGAAACCGTTCCGCCGCATCGATATTCAGATAGTTTTCATCCCCGAGCGTAAATGCGAATGCGCCGTAAGGCAGGTTTTCACGGGCATACTCCTCCGCCTTCCGCGTCGCATCGGCCACCCAGGCGTCGGCGAATAGATCCGTCAGTTTGACATTGTGGAAATCGGCGGCATACGGTATATTCATCATATTCGCGGCAGCGATGGTGCGCGCCGCGCGCCCCTGGGTAGCACTGATCCCGTCGACGCCGAACGCCGCCAGCCGCCGAAGGGCATCGGCGTAACGGACGGAGGGATTCGAACTGCCCCACGCAAAGAAATAAAAATCCTGCTCCGTGCGGTTGTCCGGCATGGAGAACTCGATTTCCTGCCGACCGGCGACACGCCCGTCGACGAGCTTCTCCACCTCGACCGAATTGAGCACCGATTTGGAGTTATCCGGGATGATCCCGGCAAAGGCGTCTCCCGTCGCCGCATGCACCGCCAGAATCCGTTGATAATTATCCCGGAACGTAATCCGGTAATCGCCCTTCCGGTCCAAACGCAATTGAAACGGCTCTCCGGCGCGGTAACAGTTTTTGTCCAACGCCGCTTCGAAGCTGCCTTGTTCACTCGTATGCCGGTACCACGCTCCGGCCATATTCCGGCCGTCTTCGCGCCGGAGAACGACGCGGAACCGGCCGTCCGGCAATTCCGGAATCGGCCCGCTGCCATTGCCGATCACTGCGGAAGCGACCTCACGGCAGTGCTCGTCATAGACGGTCATCAGGAGCTTTTCGTCGCGGTCGGAAGCGAGTGTGTAATTGCCGTCCGCCAGCGCAAACGTTTCGATCGGGTATGACTCCTTCGCCGCGGCCCATTCGATCAATGCCGTCAATGCCGTGAAATAATAATCGTGTTCTCCGGCATCGGTCACCGCCGGGGAAAACCACCCGTTCATAAAGTGGCAGCACGGCTTGCGCACATTGACCAGGCCGGAACCGAAGCGAAAAAAGGCGCCCGCCAGGTCATCCGAAGCCGAAACCGGCGCGAAGCAGGGTGCGCGGAAATCCGCCGGCGCCAAGCCGCCGCCAAAATACGACTCGACCTTTTCAACTTCATCCCAGATGAACAGCACGGCGCCATCGTTCACCGCGCCGGTCAGGGCGCCGCGGACCGTTTCGGGGTACACCTCCCACGCCGGCCGGGAAGCCAGCAGGATCACTTCCGGCTTCCGCTTCAGCGCCGTGAGGATATCTTCGGCAATGTCGTCGGCGGAGCGACCGGCAACGTCCTGCCAGTAGTAGGTTTTCCGCTCCAATGTAGTACCGTCGAGATCCAGCACCGACCCGCCGACCGGGATGCATTGGATCGAAAAGCCGCTTTTTTCCGCCAATTCGGCCGCATCGCGCATTTCGGCGGCGTAACCGACGGCGAGCACCGACAGCTCCGCGCTATGGAGGGCAAACATATTCATCAGGACGATTCCGGCAATAAGGATTTTTTTCATCGGTTCCCGGTCATTTATCTCGCGTTGAGTTCATATTTCGTAATCAGCGCCGGAGCGTACTGATCCGTGTAAATCCCGCTCGCGTTTTTCAACGCGAAATGCAAATAGCACTCCGTCACCGGGCTCGCGCTTCCAAACTCCACAGTAACCGTCTGCGCCCTTTTTTCGGGATCGCTGCGCTGTTCCGCGACCGGTTTTTCGCCATCCAATGAGATCGCACAGGAGGCGCTGCTGGCCCAATTCGGCATATCCGCCTGCATGTCGACTGTCAGGACGATGCGCCGCACCGGCTTGGCGAATACGACCTTTTGCATGCCCTGCCACTCCGGTCCGGTCAGGAACGGCCGGTTGCCCGGAGGCCTGAGATTGCCGCGGCTGGAATAGGACGCGGTTTTCCAGAAGGCATCGGAGGAGAAATCCTCGGTGAACGCATATGCGCCATCGGCGTCGGGCGCGAGCTCCAATTGGACATTCCGCCCGGCTTCACCGGTGAAGTTGAAATCGATCTGCTTCAACACGAGCGGCGTACCGGAAATGCGGCAATAAAATCGTTCGCTGCCGCCGGAATCGCACGGAATCGTTGTGCTTTTCGCAGGAAACCACTCCCGGCCATTCCAGGAATACTCCAGCTCGGCCTGGCCCGTCGCCTGTATCGCGACTTCCGCCTGCCGGATGGTCCCGGTGGTGACAAAGCACCATTCCAGCGCCGTCTCCGCGCCGAAAACCAGTCCGTCCCCGGTCAGGAGCGTATCCGCGGCGCCCTGCAGATTGCAGTTGTCGGTCAGCGAAAAGGAGTTGCCTTTCTGCGAAAACGAGTAGCGGCCGTCCTGGAACACAAAATAGTTTTCCGGAATACCGATGGACGGAGGATCGGAGACAACGGCATTGGCCAACGCCGGGAAGAAAAAGTCCCGCAATTCCGCCAACAGCGGCGTTTCCTCATGCATCCAGCAATGCACGCTCCCATGCTCTTTGCAGACCGCGAAAAGGAATACCGGTGTATCGAGCATGGTGCAATACGCGATTTTTTTCGTCGCGTTGGCTTTGACCTTGGCGAGCGAGCCGTCTTCCGACTCGAAAAATGCGCCGTATGGTTCGGCGGCCCAGATGACCGGAAAAACGGGCTTCCCGGTGATCAGGAATTTTTGCAGATGCCGGTAGAAGCTTTCCCCCGGAACCGAGTAGGCGTCAAAAATCCAACCGTCGACCTTCAAGCTCAAATCCGGTTCGAGCGGCTCGGAAAGCCACTGGAAAACGTTGAAATTCCATTTACTTTTGCAGAAATCATAGATCCCGTTCAACACCGGGATCTGATCCAGGGTGTGCTCCTCCGACGCCACAATGCCGTAGAGCAATTCGGGGTACGTTTCAATCCCCTCCTCCGGCGCCAGCATCCGCTCGATTTGCGCGCAGGCTTCGCCGAGCTCGGGCAATGTGATTCCCGAACACCCCACAAACGCCAGCGACAGAACGAAATAGCGGCGGTTGCCGTTTTCAAATTCGCGCTTGTAGTCCTGCCAGAATTTTTTCTTGAATTCCGGGTCCTGAAAATATTGCAGCCGGACAATGTCGACGCCGTCTTTTTCGGCCGGCCAGCAATAATATCCGGTGGCCGTGCGGTCCGGTCTGCCGGAGGGCACGTCATACGCATAGCTTGTCAACTGCGCCAGAAAAATCAATACCAGCGCCATCGGAATCATCGATAATTTCATGGTTCAACCTGCATTTCGTCCAAGTTACTCCTGCCAATTGCGGTTCCACTCCACCAAAACGCTGCTGCCGCCGAGCGTACAATAAAAACTCATCCAATAATAGGAATTCCGTGACAGTTCATCCGTCGACAACGGGTTGACATGCCCGTCGACAAAGCCGATATTGCCCCGGTTGTTATTGTGAAAATTAAATGTCGCCCAATTGGATTCATAGCGCATGAAGGCCCAGCCGAGCCCCAGGGTGGGATAGGTGGCGCAGCCCAGAATGAGATAATCGCTCGGCCGTTTGATCTTGCCGATCGCGACATATTGCTCATTGACGATATTCACATGATTTACGGTATCCTGTACGAAACCATACGTCGTCTGCGCATATGTATAAGCAGTCGACGGTACGGTATCATTCAGCGAAGTGCCATGAAATCCTCCTGGTTTGGTCGCGGTACAAAAGAGATGCGACCCGGCTTCCGTATACCCTTCGTTTACCAGAACGCTTCCCCATTGGGTATTGCCGCCGGCGTCGGTTCGCATCGCCCAGAAATTCCAATCGTTCCCATACATGGTCGCCACCAGCAAACACTGTTTCAGGTTGCTGGTGCATTTGATATTTTGCGCCGCCGCGCGGGCTTTGCTCAACGCCGGAAGCAGCATGCTGGCGAGAATCGCGATGATGGCGATCACGACCAGCAACTCAATCAACGTGAAAATTCTTTGCCGTTTCATCCTTTTCGTTCCTTTCGAGTTTGCGAATTATTTTTAATATCGAAGAAGAAAACGTGCGTTGTATTTTTCGGCTCCCCGCGTTGCCGACAGCGCCAAGTGAGTATACAATCTTTTGTCGACATCGCCATTTTTATCAAAAAACCCTGTTTTTCACATCATGTTTGTGTGCTCACTTTCTAATTATAATACAAAACCCGGGAAATGTCAATACCCGGGTTGAAAAAAATTGCGTTTTTGTGTCTTGCGGAGCGAAACCAAATACGCTCAGAAGCAATCGTGATAGTGTTCGAGGCAGGCGTCGATTTCCCGGCGCCGTTCGTTTGAGAGATTGGAATCCGGCGCATTCCGGCAACTCCAGCCGGAGAAGACGCCGCGGCGGAACAGCGCGTACTTGTGCCCATTCTGTACCGTCGAGGTGTCGATGCCGTAAATGCCGTGGTAGATGTCGAGCATGGTCAGTTGCAGCTTCCGGGCGGCGGCGAAATCGCCCACGTCGACGGCGTTGGCGATGCCCGCCATGGTCCTGGCGGCGAGGCCGGCGAGGCCGCAGAGAACGCCGTCGCAGCCGCACATCAGCGCTTCGTCGATGCCCCACTCGTGTCCCTCGAGCAGCAGGAACGCATGATCCTGTTTGAGCTTCAACAGCTCCTTGCGGATGCCGATGTCGCCGGCGGAATTTTTGATCCCCCGCAGATTCGGATGCGCCAGCAGCCGTTCGAACTCGTTCACGCCCAGCTTGACGCCGGTCACCGACGGGCAGTGGTAATAGTACACCGGCCGGTCGCTTACATCCAGCAATCCGAGCAGATATTCGACCGGGCGGTACTGCGACGTCGCCGGCAGCGGGCTCATGATCACGAACGCGTCCGGGTTCCAACGGGCGAGCGCTTTCATATTCGCGGCGGTCTCATGGAAGCTGTTGGCGGTACAACCGGTGAGAATTTCCGCCCGCCCATGGGCGGCGGCAACCGCGCATTCGGTCAACTCTTCCCGGTCGCGCAGCGACAGCTGACTCCATTCGCCCATATTGCCGCAGAGGAAAAATCCCCGGACGCCGTTGCTGATATTGGCTTCCACCATGCGAACCATCGATTCCAAATCGAGGCTCAGGTCCGACCGGAACGGCGTCGGCGCCGCCGAATACACGATACTCATTGTTTCCCTTTTCTTTCCATCGCAATGCTGCAACGCGATTTTCCCGGTTCTGCTATCGGTCTGTTGTTCGCCGCCGGTGCGGCGCCTCGTTCGCTCTATGTGTAGACCGGATTGTCGCTCACGCTTCCAATCCGGTCTACACCATCGCTTCCTCGGGTGGCTTCCGCTCGCCAGCTGGCTCGCTTACTTTACTTTCGCCCCTTTCGAGGCGGCTGCGCCGCCTGGGGCGACCAGCAGGATCCGCCTGCTGGACCGGCGTCTCCGTATGACGGAGGGCAGACCGCCGCTTCGCGGCTCTATTCTTTTATTTTTTTATTTTTTTAAGATTTTTTTATTTTTCATCTCGGCAGGAAGCCGATGTATTGTTTCCGGCCGGAGGGGTCGACGTGCAACGAGGTCGGAATCTTCTTCCAACCGGCAAATCCGACCTCGATCGCGTTGGGCGCCGCCTCCGGATGCAGCACCAGCTTCGCCGCCCGTGAAGCGAAATCGAACTCCTGCAAGCCGAACCGGATCAGCTTCGGCGTCGCCGACAACTCGATCGGGAAATCCTGCAAGCGCTTTCCCTCCGCGTCCGCCAACACCAGGCGCGACGATTCCGGACGTTCGGCGCGAATCTGCAACTCCAGCACGTAACAGTAACTGTCCCCGTCCGCCGCCGGCGGCGGCGGAATCTTCAGCTGCGCCAGCGGCACCGGCGGCAGATCCTCACGCACCAGCTCGTCGGCCGCCTGCATCAACCACGGCGCATATGACGAAACCACATTGTCGCGGGTATCGAGGTTGTGACGGCTGCTCAGCGCCTGATAATGCCGCGAAGAGTTTTCCCGGAAAATAATGCCGGCGCACGTCGCGTCGGTCCGCAGAAACCCCGGCGTCACCAGCTCGGCACTGGTATTGCCGTTGGCAAAAGTGATGCCGCAGACATTCTCCAGGTTGAACAGCGGCACCAGGCTGTAATACAGATGCGTATCCGGTTTGGTGCCGTAGACATAACCCGCGCCGGTGAAGCTGCTGTTGGCCAGATGTCCCCCGGTGACCTTCACCGCGGTGCAGTTTTCCAGATGGACCAAGCCCTTGAAATCGCGCCCGATGCCGAGATCGACCCGGGAGCCGACACCCTCCAGCCACAGATTTTCGATCAGGATATTGCGGGAATTCCGAATCGACAGCGCCCCCTGGTCCTCGACGCCTTCGACACAGAAGTTTTCGATGATGATCGCCCCGGCCAGCCGGATATCGACCATGTAATCGCCGGGATAACCGGGCATCGCCGGAAAGCCCCACTGCATTTCGCCGCCGCGGATGTGCACCTGGTTCAATTCCATGTTCTTGGGCATCTTCGCGGTGTCGATGTTCCACTCCGGAAAGGGGTCTTCCCCTTCGCAGCCCGGCATGAAAATACCGCTGCGGCTGAAGAAGTTGTGAGACAGTTCGACGAACAGTCCCCCCCAGACCAGGATCCCCCGCTGCCCCAGATTGTCGAAGCGGCACCGCGACACCACCGCGCCGTGAAAGTTGACCACGAAAGCCACCCCGACCCCCTGAAACAGCGATTCCGGCGCCGCTTCGAAGGAGATGTTTTCGACGATGACCGGCATTCGCGGCGTACTCCACCCGGTGGTCGGATGGCTGTACCAGATACCGGCATTGGGGTCCTTGGAGGCGTCGACCACGATGGTGGTATTGAAGTCGCGTCCTTTCAATGAAACCCGCCGGTCGACGATGATCTGGCGGTCGACGGTATAGCGCCCGGACAATTCCAGCGTGTCGCCGTCTTTGGCCGCGTCCAGCAGGGCTCCCAGATCGGCGCCGTGAAGCTGCAGGAACCCGATTCCCGCCAGCATGAGCAACAGATTTTTCCACATAGTTCGCATGTTTCCTCAAATTCCAGTGTAATACGGCCAGAATGCGATCTGCATTTCCCGCGGCATGTCATTGTAGGTGGCGTAGGTTTCACACTTCAGCATCGCGACGTGTCCGTCGACGTACGCCACGGTGTTGCCGGTATTGCCGTTGTGATAACCCTGGGGAATGTGGTCCAGGATGGTGCCGCGCCAGTTGGGGTTCTTGAACACATGCGCCGGCGCGGTCCCCGCCCCCGGCAAAGTGTAGTAGAAGGCTTCGAAGTAGGTGTATTTGGCCGACGGCTGCCCGATTCTGCCCAGATTCGCCCCCAGAATGCCATAGCAATCGACCGGATCGTTGGCCTGGCCCGCGCCCCACTTCCCGTTGGCGACGTAAGAGCGCGTACAGTTGTCGTTGGAGTTATTCGGGCAGATGAACAGATCCGCCCGGATGTTGTAAGTACCGCTGGACGCTTCATTGACATCCGAATAACCGACGTAGGGTCCGATCCTCTGATCCCACTGGAAATAACGGGTCGGCCCATTGTCCATACTCGGGAAGCTTTCGTTGTTATCGCCCACGTACATGATCGCGCCCAGGTTGACCTGTTTCATGTTGCTGGTGCATTTGATCCCCTGCGCCCGCTCCCGCGCCTTGCTCAACGCCGGCAGCAGCATGCTGGCGAGAATCGCGATTATCGCGATTACGACCAAAAGCTCTATGAGTGTGAATTTTTTTAGCTGTTTCATTTTTTTCACTCCTTTTCGATTGTCGATTGCAATTATAAATGGAGGCGGTCAACGTGCGCACCGTTTTTCGTCTCCCGGTTCCGTCCACTTCACTCGAAACAACAGCCTTAACTGCTGCTTTTCCATTTTCTCCCCGTATCGGGGGCTGGGGCAGAGCCCCAGTAAGCCCGGCATCCTGCCGGGCGTGGCAAACACCGCACCCCGGAATGTCATCCGGCCATTGTTATGTCGTCGATCGTTAAAGCCCCAACGCCGCCACCCCCCCAAAGCCAAATCGCGAAGCGATTTTCCCGATTCTGCCATCGGTTTATTGTTCGCCGCTGGTGCGGCGCCTCGCCCGCTCCGTGTGTAGATCGGATTGTCGCTCACGCTTCCAATCCGGTCTACACCATCGCTTCCTCGGGTTGCTCCGGATCGCCTCCCGGCGATCCTTACCTAGAGTTTCGCCCCTTTCGAGGCGGCTACGCCGCCTGGGGCGACCAGCAGGATCCGCCTGCTGGACCGGCGTCTCCGTATGACGGAGGGCAGACCGCCGCTTCGCGGCTCTATTTTTTATTTTTTTATTTTTGGGAAAATTTTTTCAATCTTTTTCTCCGGCGGTCAGCGGGGACTTCGGGAAGCGCGTCGCGCCGTTCCGGAGCGCCACGGTCCCGCGGAGCGCCACCTGATAATGACAAACTCCTTGCGGCATTTCCACCGACGACTGGTGCCGGATACGCTGGAACAGCATTTCAAACAATGTTTGCACGCAATGGCTGATGTCGAGGTCGAAGTACGAATACGGCGGAATCGCCGGAATGATCGCCGCGTTGGAACCATGCACGATCATCGACAGATCGGCAGGACAGACCAGCCCGCACTGCTCCAGCACCGCATTCAAGTCGCCCAGGCACCAGGAGTTGGCGACGAAAAGCACATCGGGTCGATCCTCCCCCGCCAGTACGCCGGACAACTCCCGCCGAAACTCCCCGGCATCGGTGACCACCGTCGAAAAACACATACCCCGGGCCGCCACCGCAAATTCATGCTCGAATTTCTGCCGGACCATGACCGCATCGGCATCGCTGCCGACCAGCGCGAGATGCCGGTGACCGGTTTCCGCCAGCAATCGGCATAATTGCTCCGCCGCCTCCCGGCAATCGATCGCCGGCGTCGCCAACGGATTGGGCACCGACGGATAATTCACCGCCGGGACTCCGGCCTCCTGCAGCTTCCGCAGGATCTCCGGCGTCTGCTTCCCGATCACCACCACCCCCTCCACGCCGGCTTCGAGCAGCTGGTCGAGGCTGTCGTGCGCCAGCATCAGCAAATACCCCTTGGCCGCCGCCGCCTGATGCGACTCCACCAGGATGCGGCCCAGCTTGAAGTCGCGCTCCGGATTGGCGCCCGAGGTCAACACGCCGATGATGCAATGACGGAATATTTTGATGTTGCACGGACGCGCCGGGAGTTTGTTGACGAACGTGCCTTTGCCGCGGCGCCGGACAATGTAGGAGTTTTCCTCCATATTGCGGTACGCCTGCCGGACCGTCAACTTGGTGACCTGAAACCGGTCCGCCAGCTCCTGCTCCGAATAAAACCGGTCCTGCGGCTGAAAACGACCGCTGGAAAGCTCCTTCAACAGCCAGCCTTCCACTTCCTGATATTTGGATAACTTGATCTTCACCGCCGCCTCGATTCCGGTAACTTATATAGTGTTATATACAACTTTACCTAAAGTATAGCGTAAGTGCGTGAAAAAGTCAATAGCCTTTCGTGAAAAAAACCGAAAAAAAGGGAAAATCAGCGGGATTCGCTGCCTGGTGTCTGGAACTCCGCCGACCGCTTCCGGTTGATGTCCAGCCAGTGCCGCGGCGTCCACAGCCATTGAACCGGATCTTCCATAATCATTTTTTCCAGTTCGGAAATGCACATCTGGCAGATGTTCTGGATGTCTTTTTGCTTGTCGTCGGTCGGCTCATAGCGGATCTGTTTTCCGAAAACGAGTTCAAACTCGAAATTGGCTCCGGGCTTGCGGCGCGTGATCTCCGGCTGAATCGGAATCCCGGTTTTCAGATGCAGCAGCGCCGGCGTCATGTGAACCTGGGCGGGGTGCCCGAAAAATTCGCATACCACCGCTTCGGCGCGCGACGCATGCTGGTCGATCAGCAACGTCAGGTTGCGCCCGGCCGCCGCCGCCCGCAGAATCGGCCGGATACCGGCGTTTTTGTCGACCAGCTCATGCATGTCGCCGGCCCGGTGCCCCAGAATCATCTCACCGATCAGCGGATTCGCGAACGGACGCATGAACGACGACATCGGCCGCCGGGTCTGCTCGGAAACCGCGGTTCCCGCCACCTCCCAATTGCCGTAGTGCGCACAGGCGATGATGACCTGCGGCCCCGGACTGCCGTCCGCCGGCACCATCGTCGCGACCGCTTCCGGGTCGCCGGTGACGCCGATCTTCGACTTCGAATAGAGCTGATCCATCTTGACCATCTCCACAAACAACTTGCTGAACTCGACATAGGTACGGCGGGCGAAATCGCAGGCCTGGCGGCGGTCCGTGAACAGACCGGCATGCATGACATGCTGAATGGTTCGGATCCGGTGGCGGCGGTCGGCCAGGAACAGCAGCCGGAACAAAAATGCACTGAGGGCATAGCCGACTTTCAACGGCAAAGCGTGAATGATGCCGAAAAGGATCCGGAACGGAATGTATTCCAGATAGATGATGAATTTGCTTTTCTCTTTTTTCTTGCTTTTTTTATTTTTCTTGATTTTCTTGGTCATAACAGAGTCCAAACCGTTAAAAAATGTAACGTTGAGCCGGTCAGCACGAAAAAGTGCCAGACCGCATGAAAATAGGGGCGCTTGTTCACGTAAAACAACACCCCCGCAGTGTAAAATACCCCGCCGGCAATCAGGAAGACAAGTCCCGGCGTACTCATGCCGAGAAACAGCGGGCGCACGCACAGCATGCACAGCCACCCCATGGTCAAATACAGACACAGCGAAAGCCCGCCGCATTTTTTCATCGTCAGGCACTTCATCGCGATGCCGATTCCGGCGAGCGCCCATACCGCGATCAGAATCCCCAGCCCCCAGGCGCCGCCGACCGCCAGCAGCATCAAAGGCGTATAAGTGCCGGCGATCAGAAGATAAATCGCGCAGTGGTCCATGCGCCGGAAAAACGCCTTCCACTCCAGGTCGGACACGGCATGGTAGAGTGTCGACGCCAGATACATGGCCAGCAGCGAAACGCTGTAAACGGCAACCGCGGCCAAGGTCAGCCAGCCGGAACCGGATACACTCACGCCCAGCAGGACCATTCCGGCAACGACCGCGACGGCGCCCGCGCCGTGCGTAACGGCATTCACCAACTCTTCACGCGGTGAATAAAAGTGGCCTATGGCTTCCACTGCAGACGATTGACTCATTTTTTCCACCGCTTCCATTTTCCACTGGAAATAAAATAAAAATATACCATACCATTGCGAAAATACAAATCTTTTTTCGGAAGTCTGCCAATTATGACGGTGGAGACGGGCCGCATCAGCGGCACACAATCGAGCTCCTTTGCCCCCTGCATTCTCTCACTCCGGCAACAACAATCCGTCAATGTAATTGTCTTCGAACGGCGGCAGTTGGTTCAACGGAATTTCCTGCGGCAGATTGCTCAAACGCAGCAATTCCCCGGCATAGGCCGGATTGACCGCGAGACGCGCGGCGCCGGCCAGACTGGTATTGCCGACGATCCGGTATTCCCGTGCCGGCAGCATGCCGATGGCGATTGCGTTGGCGACATCCAGATACTGCGCGAAGCCGCCGGCCAGATAAATGCGCTGCGCCGGCGTTCCGGTATGGTCTTCGAGGGTTTTGATCCCGGCCCAGACGGCCGCTTTGGCTTTCAACAGCTGCTCGATGTCGCACTCGTAAATGGTGACGCCGGGAGCCACCGGACACGATTCGGCTTTGGGCATGATCCGCCCGAACATATTCAACCGTTCCGCCCGGTGTTCCACCGCGAGAAAGTCGATCATCGCCGAGCCGCAGAGGCCGCAGGCGGCGCGGTCGCCGAGCACCGAATAATCGCCGGGACCGTAGTAGTGGTCGATCGCGCCGGGAATTGCCCGGCAGCCGCAGCCGATACCGGCGCCTTCGAACGCGGGCCCGGCGGCGGCGGCGGTGCACACCAGTCCACCCGGCGCATGGTAAATGATTTCACAATTCGTCCCGATGTCGACCAGCATTTCGCCGACAGCGAGCGCGGTTTCGCCGAGTCCGGCGGTCAGGTCGCCGCCGACGTAACCGGAAATCGCCGGAATCGTCAGCACCGGAATCGGACCGAACAGGTCGCGCCGTTCGGGAAACTCCCGCACCGGCGGCGTGAACGGTATCACCCCGATCGAGGTCGGATCGATGCCGTGCACGAGACAGCTCATCACCGTGTTGCCGGAAAGCGCGATGCGCTCGACTCCGCCGCTGCCGAGAATTTCGAGCAGCTCCCGGATCGAATCCAGCACATCCTGCTGCAATTCATGTAAATGGGCCGCGGCGTAATTGATCCGGGTGATCACATTGTCGCCGAAACGGCTCTGGCGGTTGTAGCAGCCGGCGCGGCCGACGATATTGCCGTCGGCGATTTTGATCGCGGCAATCGTGGTAGTGCCGATATCGATGCCGATCACGGTGCCGCGGATGGCTTCCAGCGGCCGCGAATTCCAATCGGCGGCGACCTTTCCGGCGCGCACGGCGCGCGCGCTGTCGGCGATTTCGACCTCGCCGGCGCTGCCGGCCAGACGGGTCCGGCACGCCAAAGCCGTCACCGGCACGGTCACAGCTTCGCCGTCGACGCTCCATTCGCCGGAGCACAAAGTTACGCGGCAGCGCCCGCAGGTTCCGGCGCCGCCGCAACGCAAATCCACCGGATGCCCGGCCAGCGCCAGGGCATCCGCCAACGTTCCGTCATGAGCATGTATTTGTAAACGCATAATGCCATATAATGTACCACGTTTACGCGTAAATGCAATCAATTCCCGGGGATAAACGAGTCGCGTTCAAAGAAAAAGTTGCGGGTGAACAGGACGGGTTTTTCTTTGTTGGAATCCGGACGCTTGACCGTGCGCGCATCCGGCCAACGGAAGGTCCAACCGAGGTTGCGCAACAGGGTGACGCGGGGGTTTTTCACGAAATAGAGCATGCACTGTTCCGTGTCCGGGTGGGAGAAACAGGTCGCGCCGCCATCCATCGACAGCGTCGCGTCGGAACTGAAGTTGAAAACCAGCGGGATACCGTAGTATTCGCCGCCGAAACGGCAGTAGCGTATGTCCAGCCGTCCGTGGTTGTCGATCCAGCGCAGTTCGTTGGCGAAGGGCCAGTCGGGAATCACCGGCAGGTGGTTGAAGCGGTGATCGGTCATCGGCATCGGAACGCCGAGCATCGACTCGATCCGCATGTCGCCGCCCAGATTGGTGATGAAGGCGGTGCGGTCCTGGCGGGCGTTGGTGCTGACCCAGAAGTTATCGAGCTCGCAATGCCGCGCATCGGTGACTACCCCCTGTACCGGAGAAATGAAGGTGTTGTTGTCCATCAATACTTCGGTACGATTGTCCGGGGTTCCGGCGACGACCCGGACCGCCGCTTCCAGCTGCTGGTAGAAGAAGCAGCGCTCAAAGAAGATCGCCGCCGCCGTTTCCGGCTCCGGCGTCAAATCCACGGCGTTCCGGCCGGAGGACCAGCGCAGATTTTCGGCATAGAATTTTCTGGTTCCGGCGCCGGTGAAAACCGGCTGCTTCCAGTCTTCCTGGTGAATGGTGGTGAAGCCGCGGCTGAAAAATGCCACCTCGGGCGGAAGCGTCAGCGCCTCCGAGACCCGAATCAGCACCGGCGGCAATTCGATGCGCGCCGGCAGACCGTCGGCCGCGGCGGCCAGCAGCCGCTGCATCGCCGCCGTGTCATCGCTGTCGCAATCCAGGTCGACGCCGTAATCGACCGCCCGCAGCGTACGGGCGAAACCATGACGGAGCGCGTCGCGGTCGACGACGGATTTTCGTACCGCCGTCGCGGCAACGACCTCCGGCGCAAGCGGCGGCTCAATTGTTTTTGCCAGGCACGCCGGCAGATTGTCCAAGCTCAGCAGCGGACTGTCGGCGACGGTGATGGTAAAGGGCCAGCGGGTGATCCAGGCGCCGTCGAGGATATCCACCGCCGGCTGCTGGTTGAATTCCGAAGCGGCCAGGCCGGCTTCGGTCGGCATTTTTTCCCAGCCCAGCGCATGCACGCGCTTCCCGGAGGTCTCCCGGATGCCGGAGAGTTCCAGATAATTCGGGGTGCATTCATTTTCGCCGTTGGCGATGAAGACGAGCGCGCCGCCGGAGTTGATGCGGATGTCCTTCGCCATCAGCGTGGTGGTGCACTCGGGGCGCTCCTTTGAAATCCAGTACATCAAAGGCATGCCTTCGCCGCCGGAGCGGTGAAAATCCGAATCCAGGATGACGTAGTTGCCGGCTCCCCGGACCCAGAACTTTGCCGAAGAAGAGGCCTCGGCTTGGCCTTTGAGCCGGATCAGGCGTACCGCGCCACTGACCAGCATGGTTTCCGGCGCGGAATCGGTTCCGGGAATGATGGTGCAATCGGCGACGTTGACGCCGTCGCCATCGAGGTCCAGCGCCCGGTAGCAGCCTTCGAAGCGGCTGTCGCGGATGGTAAAGTTGGTCGAATTGGCGTAATACGGCAGCGAATCCACATCGTTGACGGTCAGGACCGGCAATTCGCCGGAGCGGTCGACGACGTAGGGGCCGATGGTCATGGTCGCGAAGTCGTGGCCGCCGGGGCGCAGCGGATTGTGCGACCAGACGGCCGGGCCGGAAGAACCGCGGAAACGACAATTTTCGATGGTGAAATTGGCGGTATCGTTGTTGCCGGTGTAAAAGACGATCTGCCGTCGGCCGCCTTCGAAGTTCAGCCCCCGGATCTGAACCCGGAAGCCCCAGTCGAAGTAGATCATGTCCAATCCGGCAACATCGGTCGTGAGCGTGGCGTCGCCTTCACCGCGCAGGATCACGCCGTTGTTGCCGCACAAGGTACCGGTAAGGCGGTAGACGCCGGCCGGAAAGAATATCTCCGGCACCACCACGTTTTCGCCGGTCATGCCGAGAATCGGCAGATCGCCCAGCTCCGGCGCGCCGGTCAGCATCGGCTGGCGCGCCAGCAATTCGTTATGGCTCAGGCTCGCGGCGAAGGAAATGGCCTTTTGAATGGCCGGGGTATCGTCGGCGACGCCGTCGCCGACGGCGCCGAAATCCCTGACGTTGATACCGCCGGCGTAGTCATAGGCCGGCAAGCACCAGGCGACGCCGAGGCTCAGGATAAGAAGAATTTTTTTCACCATCATATTCTCCGGGGGTGATTTCAATGTGATATGCGGCTCAATAAGGCGTGGCGTAGTTTTCAAACCACCAGCCCCACCAATAATCACCATCCCAACGGATTGGCGCGACATGGCCGTCGGCCCACATGGTGTTGATGTCGCGCGAACTGTGGCGGTAGTCGTAGTAGTATTTGTTCCAGTCCATCATCCGGAAGTTGCCGCGGGTCGTTCCGCCGGGAACCGGCTCCTTGCTGTCCCACATCACCGCGCACTTCGAACCCTTGGTAATGGCCGTGATGCTGTACGGGGCGTTGCTCATATCGAAGTTGTTGTAGCCGTAATGGACCACGTAACTCATCGGAGTCTGGTTTTGTGTATGCACATCCCTGGCGTGCTCCCGGAGCACCTTGTCCGCCTCGTGCGTCATCGAAGCGGAGGGGCAGAAAAAGAGATCCCAGGCCGCCTGCTGCTCATTATGCAGCAAGAGCGGCCAATAGCCGTTGAATTCCCCTGTCCCGTTGACGCTGGATTCATAGGTGATCGGCATGGCATAGCTGTTGTTGTCGTTGGCATAGAAAATCCAGTACAGGCCCAGCTGTTTGAGCTGATTCACGCACTTCGTCGACTGCGCCGCCGCCCGCGCCTTGGCCAAGGCCGGCAGCAGCATGCTGGCAAGAATTGCTATAATGGCAATAACTACCAGAAGCTCTATCAATGTAAATGCAATTTTCCTGATTTTCATGATTCCACTCTCCTTTGCTTGTTGTGATTAAAATTCGTTGTTCCAAATTGCTTCCAGGGACGAATACGAGTTGTACAGCGGCAACTTCCGGCGTTTGGAGTTGGCGACGCCGCAGCTTGTCGACGCATAGAAATACGGCTCCAGGTCGATTCCGGCCGGAGCCGGGATGGAACCCTTGGCGGCGATGCGTTCCAGCAGCAACTTCACCGCGATCTCCGCCATTTTCTGCATCGGCTGCACCACTGTTGCCAGCGGCACCGCGCACAGATCGCACATCGACAAGCCGTCGTACCCCACCACCATCATCTCCTCCGGTACCGCGATTCCCGCTTCCAGCAGCAGCGAAATCAGGCGCCCGGCGAAGTAATCGTTGCTGCAGAACACCACATCCGGGGCAATGGCGTGCAACCGTTCCAACAGGATCTCGGCTTCACCGGAGCACTCCTCCACCGTCAGCAGCGTCGGCTGCAATCCGGCTTCGGCCAGCGCCTCGCGGATGCCGCGGAATTTTTCCAGGTTGGGTCGGTCGGAAACGCCGCCCAGGAAGCACGGCGGCAGATACACCACCCGTTTCCGCCCCGCCGCCAGCAACTGCCGGGCCGCGGTCCGGGTGCCCGCGGCATGGTCGACCGCGACATCGTAGCCGTCGATCCGGGCCGGCGGGCAGAATACCGCCGGAATCGCCGGAAGCGACATCCGTGCCAGCGGGTTTTCCTGCGTGGTCACGATCATGCCGTCGATGCCCTTGGCCAACAGCCGCCGGATCGCCTGCTCGGAGGCCTTCTCGGTCATCCCGTAGCAGGCCATCAGGTTGTAGCCGTGCCGGTCCAACTCGACACTGAGGTCGTTGAAAAAGCTCTGCATCAGCACCGATGCATACGGGACGCCATAAATGCCGATGGTATTGCTGGCGATTCCCTTCAACCGCTGCGCGGTCTGATTGGGGACGAAGTGCATGCTGTCGGCAATCCGGCGGATCCGCTCCCGCGTCACCGTGGAAACCTTGCTGGTTCCCGCGTCATTCAACGCCGCCGCCACCGCCTGCCGCGAAACCCCCGCCACCCGGGCGATATCCTTCATCGTCGCCGTCATCAGTTACACCTGTAATTAAATAATTTCAACAGATCGGAATATCAAGCACGAATCCATGTTAATTGCTCGTGTAACTATTATACTGCAAATCCATGAAAAAGTCAATACCCGGATCGAAAAAAAACGATTTTTTCCAGCCGGGCAGACAAAAAAACAGCGGATGTTCCCGTATTTCAGGGAGCATCCGCTGCAATGAATGGAAATCGCGCCGTCAGCAGGCTTTCAGCAGGCTGTCGACCAGCTTCACCGCGCCGTTGGCATCGGCGCTGTAGCCGGAGGCGCCGATTTCGTCGGCGTAGGCCTGGGTCACCGGAGCGCCGCCGATGATGACTTTGACGTCCTTGCCCTTGAAGAATTCGACCACGTCTTTCATATACGGCATCGTGGTGGTCAACAACGAGCTGCAGGCGATGATGGTGGCGCCCTGGGCGACCCCTTCGGCGTACTTGTTGACGTCGCAGTTGACGCCGAGGTCGATCACGTCGTAACCGGCGCCCTTGAGCATGATCGCGACCAGATTCTTGCCGATGTCATGCAAGTCGCCCTTGACCGTGCCGATGGCGATTTTTCCCATCGACGCGCGACCGCTGGCGGCGATCAACGGTTCGATCAGCGCCAGGCCCGATTGCATCGCCCGCGCCGCGATCAGCAGCTCCGGGACGTAGGCTTCGTTACGCGAAAACCGGTCGCCGATTTCGCGCATCGCCGGGATCATCCCCTGGTCGAGTATCGCGTTGATGTCCTCTTTGTTGTCGATGGCGGCCTGGACTATCGCGGCCACGTCGTTGCGTTTGCCCTTGATCACCGCGCTCTGCAATGCTTCGAAATCCGTCATTTTTCCTGTGCTCCCAATTGTTCTTTGTTGTATTCTTGATTTAAAATCGATTATCCATCAAGCCGGTATCGGGGGCTGGGGCAGAGCCCCAGTAAGCCCGGCGTTCGCCGGGCGTGGCAAACATCGCACCTTGGCATGCTGTTCGGCTATTGTCCGCCATTTGCCGTTGACATTTCAACGCCCCCACCCTCCAGAGCCAAATCGCGACAGCGATTTTCCCGATTGCTCCATTGGTTTATTATTCGCCGCTGGTGCGGCGCCAGAGTTCGCTCCATGTGTAGATTGGACTGTCGCTCACGCTTCCAGTCCAATCTACACCATCGCTACCTCGGGCGGCTTCCGCTCGCCTGCGGCTCGCTTCCCTGGATTTCGCCCCGTTCGAGGCGCGTCGCGCCTGGGGCGACCAGCAGAATTCACCTGCTGGACCGGTGCCTCCGTATGACGGAGTGCAGACCGCCGCTGCGCGGCTCTATTTTTTTATTTTTATTCTTTTTTTTATTTTTTTATTTGTTTGTTGTAATCTTCGCGGGCTTTGAAGAAGGCGCGCACGTTGGCCATCGGGACCGCCGGCGGCAGGTCGCAGCCGCTGGACAGAATGTAATTCCGGTACCCCGCCGTCGCCTTCAGCAATGCCATCGTTTCGGCGTACACTTCGTCCGCGCTCATATTCTTGAACACCCCGACCGGATCCAGATTCCCCATTACCGGCGTCGTCTCCGGTACCTGCGGCAGTATGTCGAGGATATTCACCGCGTTGCCGACATGCAGCGCATCCGCCCCCGTCGACAACAACGCCGCAACCTGCTTCTCCGTCTTGCCGCAGTTGTGCAAAACCACGAAGAACGATTCGTCCTTGACCGCGGCGATGATCTTTTTCAGGTAATCGGCAGCAAACTCCTGGCACATCTCCGGCGACAACAACCCCGCCGCCGGCTCCGCAATCACCACGCCGGCCACGCCGGTGGTTTTGAGCTGCCGCAAATACGCGGTCAGAAACGCCGCGGTCTTCTCCAGCAGCGCGTGCGCCGTCTCCGGCTCCGCCGCCGCCAACACCATCATCTCCGTCATATCGGCGATGCGTCCGGCCAGCGAATATGGTCCGATGATGCCGCACAAGGTCGGCCGCTCCAGATTCCGGGCGCACAATTCGGCGCATTTCAACACCTCGGCGGTGCGTTTGCTGCCCACCGCCGGTACCGCCAACGCGGCAATCGTGTCGGCATCGTTGGCCAGCGCCGCCGCCACCGTCGGATTTTCATGATCCGAAAAGGTGATCGGACTGCCGAAGGCTTCCGCTTCGATCGACAGATCCATGAACGTCACATGCATATCCGCCGGCACCGCTTCCGCCAATGCCTGAATGCAGCGGAACTGCAATTCTCCACTCTGAAATACCTCCCGGGGCTTGGCGCCGATCAGCTCGGCTCCCGGCGACGTCATGATCGGAATGGCCTTCCGTACGGGCTCCGCCAACACAGACGCCACAAAATCCGCTTTGCGAAAATTCATTCTTCCGACTCCTTACCAGTTTTTGGCGCGGTCCTTCCCGCCGCCATGATTGCTTTATCATAAGTATAGCGGCAATTCCGAAAAAATCTTCCTTGCAAAATTCATTCTTTTGCTCTATATTATCATTGTAGACCCCAATGACAGTATCGAGCAATCAAAGACAAGGGAGAGCAATCATGACCGATCATCGGCAACGCAGCGAAAACTGGCTGGATCCGGTTTTGAACGCCCGGATCACCTGTCATGAAATCAATTGGACCATGGACCGCAAATTCGAGTCGATGCAGACCGGCGGCGACCTGTACTTCCACCGGATTCCACGCGCCGGAACCATGCTGCATACGCACGACTTCGGCGAAATCCTGCTGGTGACCTCCGGTGCCGTGACCCATATGGTCAACGGCGAAAAGGAGCGTCTGACCGCCGGCAGCATCTGTTTCCTACGCCCCGACGACCTGCACGGTTTCGCCCCCGACCCGGAATTCAAGCAGGTCGAAATCGTGATGCTCGACTTCAGTTTGGATCTGTTCCTCAGTTTGAGCATTTACTTCGAAAACGATGCGTTTTTGCAGCAATTGACCGCGTCGGTATTGCCGCCGAGCTTCAAAATGGATGCGCCGTCTTGCAATGCATTGTACTCGCGGCTGCTCAAGTTGAACACCCCCGGCATCTCCCCGATGCTGCGGAAAATCAAACTGAAAATCCTGCTCGGCGAACTCTTTTCGCGCTTCTTCATCGACGAAGTCAATCTGTTGAGCGAATCCCAGGTTCCCGATTGGCTGGAAACCCTCTGCACCGAAATGCGCAAGCCCGAAAACTTCTCCATCGGCCTCGAACGCATGCAGAGGCTCGCCTGCCGCACCCCCGGCCACTTGTGCAAGTCCTTTCGCAAATACCTCGGCAAAACTCCGACCGATTTCATCAACGAACTCCGTATCAACCATGCGGCGCGGCTGCTCAACGACAGCCACGAGGATATCGTCGTCATCGCCGATAAGCTCCGATTCCAGAGTCTCAGCCGTTTCTATCACCTGTTCCGGCAACATTACGGCATGAGCCCCGCCGCCTACCGCAAACTCCACGCCGGCGACCGCCGGTTTTGAAGAACCGGCGCCGTGATATTAGGCTCCGTACTCCGCGAGCAGCCGGAGCGCCCGTTCCGTTTCCTCCGCCGCAATGGTCACGGTAATATGCGCCCGCTCCGGGTGCTTCAGCAGCTTCAGACAGCGCTCCACATTATCGAGCGGCCCTATGAGCTGAAGTTTCAGGTTGTGATGTTCGATTTCTTCGAACACCTCCGGCCAGAGATACTGTTGGGGCTGGCCGTCGCCCGGAACCCACTGGATTCCATCCACACCCGGAATGGCGGCAATGTGGGGAATATGGCCGATCTGCCCCTTGCCGTCGAGGTGGTAGAGCGCATGCGGAAGCTTCGCAGCGTATTTCACCAGCTCCGGCTTGACGAACTCTCCGAACATCGCGGGTGAAATCATATAAGAAAAATCACATTGCAGCATGTAGCAGGCGGAGCTGCTGAGAATAGCGGCCCAGCAACTGGAGGCTTGGACACTTCCCTGCCGGAGCAGCGCGTCAAAATAATCGAATGCTTCCAGCCAGGCGGCGGTCTCTTCCCCCAGCAATCGCTTAACCTCCTCCGGCTGGTCGAACAAGTCCATCAGAAGCTGTTCGCTCCCACGCAATGCCGCCAGAACATCGCAGGAACCGCCGAGATCGGTCATGCCGAGCACAACGGGAGTGACCCCGGAGCGCGAAGCGGCCTCGCGGTACAGCGCCGCGAGACGTTTCGCCCACTCCGCCTCCGGGTTGAAACGGATGGAAAAATCGGCAAGTTCCTTCCCGGCGAAGCGGCCCGGCTCGAACCAGACCGTTTCCGGCGTGGCGCGTCCCTCCCCGCCAACCATGGCGGCCAGGACTCCGGGGCCGAAGTTCATCCAGGCAACCGGGAACCCATCGCCGAGATAGCCCAGATTGTCGAGCCGCCGGAATTCGTTATCGACGATCCGTTCCGGCGTGGTCCCCGCCGGATAGGAAGGCAGAAACCACGGGATATCGCCACCCGTCGCCGCCGGCATCCAGACCATGATATTGAATATCGGGCGGCCGAGTTCGCCGCTCCACCACTTGTCGTTATTGCGGATCACCTGCGCAAGATCAACTTCGTTCCGGGTCGGTATTTTTGGCATGAATTTGTTTCCTTGATTTGAAGCCACACTCTGTTAAGTATATCCGAAAAGAGGACAAAATGAAATGTAAGATACAACCGCTTCATGTAAAAGCTTGCAAAAACTCATTATATAACAATATCACCGGATCGTTGTCTTTTCTTGTCCCGAAAACAATAAAATTCACTTCCGTCTCTTGACAAACGCGGAAATACGATCTATAATTTATCAAGGCAACCGATTGCCCTAATCGAGAAAGAAAATCGTTTCATGAAAAACAGAAGTTGCAGCATCCGGGATGTCGCGGAGTATGCCCAAGTGGCGACAAGCACGGTTTCGCGGGTGCTCAACGGCCGTGACGCCGAAACCCATACCTCCGAGGAAACCCGCCGGAAAATCCGGGCCGCCGCCAAAGCGCTGAACTACACCCCCAACATCAACGCCAAGCGTCTCAATACGCACAAAAGCGATGTGATCGCCCTGGTGCTGCCCTCCTATGAGCGGCACCGGAAAAATGTCTTTTCCGACCACCACCTGACCGAGATATTTTCCGGCATCGAAGGAGGCTTGGCCGATACCGACTACCGGTTGCTGATCGTCTTCAACGACCGGCACTTCGTCGGGCGCCGGGAGTATCTCACGCTGTTCCGCCAGCGGGCCGTCGACGGCATGCTGGTCTGGGGCGATTACGACCGACACACCTTCTGGGAGGAGCTGGCCGAGCAGAACTATCCGTTCATGTTTCTCAGCAAACCGTCGATTGCCGTCGATTCGTACAATTACGTCATTCACAACTATGCGCAGGCCGGACAAATGGCGCTGGAGCACCTCCAGTTGCGCCGCCACCGCCATATCGGCTGGATCGGCGCCTCGCCGGACAACGGCATCGTCAAAGATATCGAAGCCGGATTCGCCCGGGCGCCGGGAAGCGTCATCCACTCCTATTACGGCGACTTCACCGGGCTCTGCGGCCGGGAGTTGACCGCCCGAGCATTGAAAGAACATCCGGAAATCACCGCGCTCCTCGTCGCCAACGTCCCGGTCGCCGAAGGCGCGCAGGCGGCGCTGCAGGAAATTGCCCGCCCCGTCGATATCGTCGCCTGCGATTATTCATTCGATGAGCCGCCTTGCCTCCTGCCGCGCATCGGCGTCGCCGACCACCAGCTCGGAGCCCGCGCCGTCACCCTGCTGACCGAATTGATCGAAGGCAAAAAAGAAAAAGTACAGGAGCTCCTGCCGGTGCGCCTGTTGACCTGAATCCATGTCAATAAGGAAAAAACATCTCATGTCCACCTCCTCACGCATTCCGATCGAACGGCTGGGAACCATCGACCTCGATCTGGCCGAAACCAACCACGTCGTATTCCATGACCGGCTCTACCGCTTCGAGTACATCCGCAGCCAATATCACGGCAATTCCACCGGAGACTCCTACTTCCGGTTCGTATCGATGAGCGACGGCAGCGCCACCCCCGCTTTCGGACACGGCCTCCACATGGGCTGCGCCTTCGCCGACCACGGAAAAATGTATGTCAGCTGTGTCGAAAACTGGGGCAAATCGCGTTTTTATCTGCTCGAATCCGACGACCTCGTCCATTGGAGCGAACCGCGTCTGATCCTCAGCGATCCGGCCTGGCAGGGCTACAATACCAGCATCTGCCGCGCCGGCGACGGCTACACCATGGTATTCGAACTGGGCGCACCGCAGGAATTGGTCGGCGTGCCCTTCACCATGTTCTTCGCCCACTCCCCCGACCTGCGGCAATGGTCGATGGTCCCGGACGCGGTATTCGGACGCGACATCTATACCGGCGGTCCGATGCTGCGCTGGTTCAACGGTTATTACTATTTGTTCTATCTCGACGGCTCCTACGAAAAGGGCTTCCGCACTTGTGTAACCCGGTCGCATGACCTGAAGCAATGGAGCCAATCCAGCCTGGTCCTCGATATCGACGACAGCGACCGCCGCATCGCATCGGAACAATTGACGCCGGAGCAATGCGCCCGCATCGCCGGCGCCGTCAACATCAACGCCTCCGACCTGGACATTTGCGAATATCACGGCGATTTGTATCTGAGCTACGCCTGGGGCAACCAGCGCGGTGTGGAATTCCTCGCCGCCGGACGCGCCCACTGTTCCGAGCAACAATTCTGCGAAAGCTTTTTTTGACTTTGACTATAGAGAAGGGAGAATGTGGGGACTCCTCGCCCCCACACCCCCCGGCAGGGTCACAGGACCCTGCACCTCTGCTGCGGATATGGCTGCGCCATATCCTCCGTGACCTTTTGGAAGAGAAAGACTCACGCCTGTTGTCGGAGCAACCACTTCAGATATGCAATACGGATTGACTGCGTGATTCGACATGATTCGTCCCTCTTGCAGGCAATTTTCCGGCATTTACAACTTGACAAAAGTCCCAACGGGATGTAAAGTGTAAAGAGATATTTTTCAGGAAACGGACAGATGGGAAATGGGCGCAGATCACCGGCTTCGGACATTCGGCGGATATGGGATTCCAAAGCGAAGCAACAGGGAAAACTGGTGGGCGGTGAGGCCACCAATACTACAAATTCCTCCTGTTCGTTAATGTCATATTTCTTTTGATTTCACCTCAAAACTATCGCTCTGATCTGATTCGTTCTCTTACGCCCCAAGTCGACAAAACGGTACTTTTCGGTACTTTCAATCCCCAAACGGTACCAAACGGTACTGCTGTTTTTTTAGATTCCCTATAGCCATTTCCGGTATCCACCAATACCATATATCCGGAGCTATTTGATTGCAAGCGCCACTTTGAAGATTCATTGTTCTTCTGGCGTCACGGGGCGTATGCGCCTCGGAATACCAAGCAGCCTCTTCAATTCAGAATATTTTTGCTTCCCTATTCCAAGGATTGGATAAATATCCTGATTCTCTAAACGTTTCTTAAGATAATTAGTGACAATCCGTTTGAACTCTGCATTGCGACGTGCTTCAGAGGCCTTGTCGGAAGAATCGCTTTCTGGGTAGTGCGCCAGCCACTTAGTCACAAACTTAACCTCGAAAGACGGGATCTGCTCAATACTGGAGCGAGCATTCTGATAGGCCAAAATCAACGGTTCTTCCAGATCTTTAACGTTAATCTTGCCTACCGGCGAGGTCTCTTTCTTCTCATTTTTATCTGTCTCACGGTAAAGGCGAAGATTAAAATAGACATCATCCAGTCCGCATTTCCACCCTCGTACTTCGCCATTGTCCCCTTCGTGATGCACGAACAGAATCGCAAGGTTCTGTGAGCGCAGTTTATTGATGAAATCCGACAGATTCAAAGTAGCAGTATAAGGCTTGCGAGTGAACTTGGTCAACGTGTCGATCACCAACAGGTCGACCGGCTGACCGGCAATCCCCTGCTGTTTTGCATTCTCAAGCATTCCCAACAATTCCTGCCAGTTTTCGGGCTGCGAATAGTCCTTGCCGGCGGAAGTCGCCATATCCCGTACGATTAGGTTGGCATTGTACTTTTCGCGCTCGGACTTCTTATCCTGTGGCCAATAAGGAGAAGCAAAGTCGATCTTGCGCTGCTTGATCTCTTCTTTCCCGTTCTCAAAGTCCAGATAAAGCACTTTGTTCACGGGATAATTTTGTTGCGAGGGAACGGTCCACCACTTTTCCGTGAAGAGAGGTTCTCCAGAAACCACTGCTGCAGCCATACTGAGCGCCAGGGCACTCTTGCCGGTACTTTTACTGGCATAAAGCATGGACGTCTCGCCGCGTAACAGAAACGGTCGCAACAGATAAGCCGGACGCGGGCGCTTGTTGGTTTCCCGCGTCGCGAGCCGTTGCTCTTCTGAACATATTCCTTGAGACGGTTTCCACCAGGGCTTGGAATTAATATACTCCACGGCTTGATGATACTGGACATCGAAATCAGTATCATTCTCCAGCAGGAGTAAACTCTCCTGATTGGCTTCGGGTTTGCTGGTCCGATAAAAATTCAACAATGTATCAACCGAATCAAAATAACGTGAAGCAGGATATTCGACTTTGAGTTGAATGTACTTCAAATTAATCCCTTCCTCTTCCTGCAGAAAATCGGCAAGCTCTTTTGCCTTCAGGTAAGCGGCTTCAAGACTGATTCCGGAATGATTGGTCACCAAATACCAAACTTCTCTTTCCCGCAACGGAGACCAATCCACTTGCTCATAACATTCCGGTGAACAGATAAAACTCGTGAACACAATATCATTGCGGGCATCCCGCTGATTGGAGTCGGCCAGTTCCACGCTGTCAGTAAGGATGATGGGTTGGTTTTCCGACTTAAGCAGTAAATCAAGATTATAGAGCGGTTGTTTATCTTCCGGCAATGGCACACAGAAAAGTTGGCTATAGGGAAAATTGCTGCGCATCCAACTTGTCACCGGAATCAAATCCTTCGACTGATTTTCGACATCATAGAATTTGATCACGCACATTTTTATATTGCCATATTGATCCCGAAATGGAAATACTTGACAGAGCCAGCCATCGTAATATTTCTGGTTGAATTGCGGAAATTTTCTTTCGGGTAGCGAACACGGAATGCAGTCTTGTAAATGTTCCTGAATCATCTGTGGATCAGTTGGAGCCGATTCTGCGTCAACATGAAAACTCCCCAGCCACATACCGCAACTTTTCAGTGTTGCAAATACCTCTGCCGGCGCGCCAAAGAACCGACAGACCTTTTCCGGCGTATTATATGAGGAAGTCTTCGAGCAAAGTTCAAATTTCGAACGGAATTCTTGATTGAATTGCTGCTGTGCCAGTTCAAAACTGCGTCTCAAATCATGAATGTTGCAATTCTTTGCCTGTGATTTTTTATCCAGGTGCTTGTTGTATTCCGTAGACTGTTGTTCTACTGACGCCCGATACTTGGGGTCTGCCATGGGGAGCCTCGCAAACACAACGTCTCCAATCATAAATTGCCAGCGGTCAAGCATGTTTCCACGTTCATCAATCAAGATATGGCTGTTGTCCAGCCGAAACTCGTTAAAATGCCATGCCAACTCAATACATTGATATGCCTCTGGTATCCGGGTCTTTGTGGTAAAAACAGGAATTAATGGAAAAATCCAACCCTTATCTGTATATTTCCCGCCCCCCATAAACGCCGGGAAGCGCTCTCTGGTACAATTCGCCTCGATCAACAATGAAGCGCGCGCTTCCATGCAAATAGCATCGCGCCGCGCCGTATCTTCCGGAATATTATCGGTCGGCTTGAACTTATTTTTGAAAAAGTCAATAATATCATCAGGAGATATCGACGACAAAGATTCATTGGAATTCATGATACTTATCCTCCCTGTTGTTTGAGCACCCGCAACCTACTTATCTCCATACGTCTTTACCGATTACAATAAAAATCTCCGGCATGCATAAAATTCCTCCCTGGGGGTTGCAGGATATTTCATACATACCGGAGACAAAGCACAACAAATTGTAATTATTTTCGCTTTATGAATCTATTGTTATGCAAGACTGAATATTGAATTCCAAACGCATCAAAGGAATATTCCTGGCTTTACAAAACTCCTGAAGAATGGATTCGTTTTCGGGCAAACATTCGGAAGCCGTGATGAGAATCTTATCAAAGAATAATTGACATACACGCAGCATTTTCGTTTCCCCAACATCAACCCCGCAATGGTCGTTCTTGCCCAAAAAGATGTAATTCAACGGGATTTTCTGGAGTGCATCAATGGCTCAATCAATAGCCACAGCAACACTCCAACTGCTATAATTGCTAAAATTTTCATAACTTCTTTTGCTCTGTTGTGCGGAGTTGCATTGTCAGTTTTTCCGCCACACCATTTTATTGACAACACCAGTGTAGCTCTGGATGATTTTCACCACTTTGGTCGAAACATTTTCATCGATGTAATCGATTACCGGGACGCCGTTGTCTCCGTTTCGATTCAAATCCACCGCCGTTTCGACCGCCTGCAGCAGGCTTTTTTCGTCGATTCCGGCCAAAATGAAACACGCTTTGTCCATCGCTTCCGGGCGCTCGGTCGATGTACGGATGCACACCGCCGGGAACGGATGCCCGATCGAGGTGAAAAAACTGCTTTCCTCCGGCAGCGTGCCGCTGTCGGAAACCACGGCGAACGCATTCATCTGCAAGCTGTTGAAATCATGAAAACCCATCGGTTCATGCCGGATCACCCGCCGGTCAAGCGCAAAGCCGGACTGTTCCAGGCGTTTCCGGCTCCTCGGATGGCAGGAATACAGAATCGGCATGTCATACTTTTCGGCCATCTTATTGATCGCCGTGAACAGCGAAAGAAAGTTCTTTTCGGTGTCGATGTTTTCCTCGCGATGCGCCGAAAGCAGAATGTATTTACCCTTTTCCTGTCCGAGCCGGGCGTGAATATCGCTGGCCCCGATTTCCGCAAGGTTATTGCGCAGCACCTCCGCCATCGGCGAGCCGGTAACGTAAGTGCGCTCCTTCGGCAGCCCGCATTCATGCAGATAGCGCCGGGCGTGTTCGGAATAGGCCATATTCACATCGGAAATGATATCGACGATCCGGCGGTTGGTTTCCTCCGGCAGGCATTCGTCCTTGCAGCGGTTCCCGGCTTCCATGTGGAAGATCGGAATATGCAGCCGCTTGGCGGCGATGGACGAAAGGCAGCTGTTGGTGTCCCCGAGGATCAACAGCGCATCCGGTTTGATCCGGTTCATCAGCTTGTAGGAGCAGTTGATGATATTGCCGACGGTGGCGCCGAGATCGTCGCCGACCGCGTCCATATAAACCTCCGGATCGGCAAGCTTGAGGTCGCGGAAGAACACGCCGTTGAGATTGTAATCGTAGTTCTGCCCGGTGTGTGCCAGAACGGTGTCGAAATATTGGCGGCATTTATGGATCACGGCGGCAAGGCGGATGATCTCCGGGCGGGTGCCGACGATAATCAGCAGTTTGAGCTTGCCGTTGTCCTGGAATTGCATGTCCGAATAGTCGAGCTTGATGTTCATTCTACCATTTCCCCAAAGGCATCGGGGTGGGCCAGGTCGAACGATTCGTTCGCCCACATCACCGTCACCAGGTTTTCGGTTTCGCTGAGGTTGATGATGTTATGGATGTAACCGGGCAACATGTGAATGGCCTCGATTTTATCGCCGCTGACCTCAAAATTCAGTATCTCATCGCTGCCGAGCTTGCGTTCCTGAATCAGCCCGTGACCGCTCACCACGATGAAAAACTCCCACTTGCTGTGGTGCCAGTGGTTGCCTTTGGTGACCCCCGGCAGCGAGATGTTCACGCTGAACTGGCCGCAATTGGCGGTCTTGAGCAGTTCGGTAAAGCTGCCGCGGGCATCGACGTTCATTTTGAGCGGAAACGTCACTTTGTCCTTGGGCAGATAGCTGAGGTACGTGCTGTAGAGTTTTTTGGCGAACGAGTTGGCCGCGATTTCCGGCATGAAAAGCGTCCGCGGCACCGCCTTGAAGCTTTCGAGCAGATCGACGATGGCGCCGAGAGTGACGCGGTGGGTCGTCGGCACGGCGCAGTATTTGCCGTCGTCAGCAAGAACGGTGTTGACGCCGTCGAAAATGCAATGGTGTTCTTTGCCTTCGAGCGCGTCGAGCATTTCCGTCACCAGGTCGTCGATGTAGAGCAACTCGAGCTCCGTGGAGCGGTCGTTGACCTGAATCGGCAAATCGTTGGCGACATTGTTGCAAAAAGTGGCGACGGCGCTGTTGTAGTTCGGGCGGCACCATTTACCGAAGAGGTTGGGGAAGCGGTAAACCAGAACTTTTGCCCCGGTCTCCTGCCCGTAGGCGAAGAACAATTCCTCGCCGGCGAGCTTGGATTTGCCGTAGTCCGACGCGCCGTAGCGGCCGATCAACGTGGCCTGAATGGAGCTGGAGAGCATCACCGGACAGGTATTTTTATGCTTTTTGAGCGTATCGAGCAGCGTCGAGGCAAAGCCGAAATTGCCCGCCATGAACTCGCTGTTCTCCTTCGGGCGATTGACGCCGGCGAGGTTGAAAACGAAGTCCGCTTCGGCACAGTACTCATCCAGCATCGCCGGATCGGTATCGAGATCGAACTCGAAAACAGCTTCGATCTTGAGCCCCGGGCGGGTACGATCCTTGTTGTCACGCAAGTTCTTCAGCGACGCGCAAAGGTTTTTACCGACAAAACCTTTGGCGCCGGTTACCAGTATATTCATCGTTCGCTCCTGAAATAGAGTATGAACATTTTTCAACATCCGCCGGCGCCGAGGCCTAAATCCTGCCGGATGATCTTCAGCTTTTTCAGCAGTGCTTTCATACCCTCGACATCCAGCCGGTGCGTATTATGCGAATGATAGGTTTCGACCTCGTTGATCTTTTCCGAACCCTCGTCAAAATATTTGTCGTAGTTCAAATCGCGGGTGTCGCAGGGGATCCGGTAATAATCGCCCATATCTTCGGATTTCGCCATTTCCTCGCGGGTCACCAGCGTCTCGTAAAGCTTTTCGCCGTGACGGGTTCCGATGATCTTCACCTCGGTATCGGCGTTGTAAAGCTCCTTGAGCGCCTGTGCTAAAACAGTCAATGTCGCCGCCGGTGCTTTCTGGACGAACAAATCGCCGTTGTTGCCGTGCTGCCACGCGTAAATGACCAGATCGACCGCATCGTCGAGCGTCATCATGAAACGGGTCATTTCCGGATTGGTGATGGTGATGGGTTTGCCGTTTTTGATCTGGTCGACCCACAGCGGAATGACCGAACCGCGCGACCCCATGACGTTGCCGTAACGGGTGCAACCGATTGTCGTCGCAGCCTCCATTCCCAACGCGCGTCCCTTGGCAATGGCGACTTTTTCCATCATCGCTTTGGAAATTCCCATGGAATTGATCGGATACGCCGCCTTGTCGGTCGAGAGGACCACAACGTTTTTGACACCGTGGGCAATGGCGGATTCCAAGACATTGCCGGTGCCGATCACGTTAGTCTTCACCGCTTCCAGCGGAAAAAATTCACAGCTCGGAACCTGTTTCAGTGCCGCGGCGGAAAAAATGTAATCCACGCCGTTCATGGCGTCATCGACCGACTGGCGGTCGCGAATGTTTCCGATGTAGAATTTCACCTTCGGATTCTGCAACTCGTGCCGCATATCGTCCTGCTTCTTTTCGTCGCGCGAAAAGATCCGGATTTCTTTCACATCAGAATCAAGAAACCGCCGCAACACGGCATTCCCAAACGAACCGGTTCCCCCGGTGATAAGCAGGGTTTTGTCTTTAAACAGCGACATGATTAATACTCCAATGAAGTTTTATAGCGATAAATATATTTATCTCATATTACCAATAAAAAGGTCATTCCTCAATGAAAAAAACAGTTGATCAGGAGAATCAAAACCATTTAGGCCCTCTATCCATTCTGCACCATTATCCCACCGGCAAAGAGTTAAAAATTTTGCATCTTCACCAGAATTTGTGGACAACACATGCTCAATTTTAGCTTGGGAAATTTGATGCCAGATAAAAGTGACGGAAAAATTCGTTATTTTAGCCGCAAATGATGGATGATTTCCCGATTCGTTCGCATTGGGTTTGGTAGGAAAATTCAATTTTACTTTCCATACCGGGAAGTGCCGTATTCACATCGGGTTCTGCAGACTGCCACGCGACAAACGGAATAATAGCGACCCAAAAGAGCGGTTATGCCGGATTGGCGCTTGATTGACGACAGATCTGATGTATCCTTCACGCGATTTACCCACAAATTCCCGCGAAGGCCCTTGAAATTTTCACGACTGATCATCGCACAAAAATTCTATGAATTCTCTAACTGCGCCATCGCCTCCGTTTCGTTCCGAAACGAAATCTGCCTCCTTTAATACTTCCGCTACAGCATTTTTAGGCGCACCCTTGTATTGACACAATTTCATTACGGACAGATCGATAATATCATCACCCATGTAAGCAACATCTTGATAGACTCCATTTGAATCTCGTTTGATATTAAGCATATCTGCAATTTCCAATAGCTTTTTAGCTTTATTTTTAACGCCTTGATATAACTGGTCTATATTCAGCTCTTCGCATCTGCGTTTTACTATATCGGAATTTCTCGCAGTTATAATTATTGTTTTTCCTCCAAATTTCGGAAAAATATCGTGAATACCGCAACCATCCTTTATATCAAACGCCTTAAAAAGTTCACCAGTCGCTCCCATGTAAATTTTGCCATCGGTCAATGTTCCATCAACGTCCAAAATCAAGTACTTAACCTTCATTTTGCTCTCCTTTTAAAGCGGATTCAAAGCGTGAAGGCGTTACAAAATAAAGAGCTGTTGATTTGTTTTTTGTTTCGCAAATATCTGCAAGCATACTTGTGAGTTCTTTGTTAATTTTTATTACAGAATCTGCACTTACTACTCTTTCCATATCGGTAATGGAATAATTTGCGTTCTGTATGTAGTCATATCCGTCAAATCCCGCGATTCCGATAGATGCAACATGCAACTTATCCAACAAACGAAGCAACAGGATGGTTGAGTTGTCCATGTTTTCCCAGCCACACTTCAAAACTCGCTTGTAAGATACCACAAAATCCTTTTCTGTTTTTGCATAATCAAGATTTGAAGTAAATATTTTCGGAATACTGACAAACGACTCATCATTTTTCCAATAGTTATATCTGTTGCTGTTGCTTATAAATACGATATCTGACTTTAAATGTTCGGTAATATGATTTACAGAAATCACAACAGCATTTCTATCTTTTTGTATTTTTTTCACTTTGCTCATGGCAAGGGCCAATGTTTTTCCCGGAACCAAGATAATAATATTCCTGTCTTTCAACATTGCCTCCAAGGAAGCAAAACTATCAGAATCGTCTATGTTGGAGGAAAGATATTCTGCATATGTTTCCTCAAGCAGTCCGTAATCATAACGCTTACGCTTCTGGGCGCCGATTTTATTCAAAATATATCTTATATCCTTACTTACGATACCATTCTTATTTGACAAATAACTTATGTTATTTACATGAGCACTGTAACATCCGGCAATAAAATACGGTGTGGAGTACCCCCATTCGCACTTCGTTCTAATACCCGGCATATATGTGTCAATCAAATCCAAAATAGCATCAATATCATAGGAATATCCAAGTTTATCAACCATGTATTGCGCCACAAGCTCGGTTGGAGTATTGCCAGCCCCGCGGCCCATTCCGGAAACAGTAGTATCAACTACTACATTTCTGGAGGCTTGAGACATTCTCAGAAACTCCTGCGAGAGAGCATTTGACATCTGCATATTGTTATGTGAGTGAAATCCAATCATGCTCTCATAAGATAAATTGTGATCGAACAATCTGTAAACACGATCAAGATCCTCGACATACATCGACCCGAAAGTGTCCACAATCGAGAAACAATATGGGCGCAAAGGATTTGTTTTTTCGATCAGATTGATCATTTCTTTGTCGGAGTACCCTAAAATATCAACAGGCTGAACAAAAAATTTATATCCTTTTTCATTTATCTTCTGACAAAACATCACGGCTTCGTCTTGCTCATGTTTAAAGAAACATACTCTGACTGCATCAAAAGAATTGCCAGGATTATCATCAAGCAAATCAATATCATACCGACTGCAATCAAGAAGGACGGTATACATGGTATTGCATTTTTTTTTCGGGACAAATCTACTTGCGTCCCGCCCATTTTTATACACGGTTTTTCCTTCTCCAAATTCTTCACTCTGCAGAAAACCAAATTCTATTATATCTATATTGGCCCGTTCCAGGCCTTCGATGATACCGTGAATCACCGTGTTGCCAAAAGTTTTAGCGACCAAATAAGCTCCATCACGCAAAGTACAATCTAATAATTTCGCTTTTTTCATGATCAATCTCTCATTCTCGCTGCAATTATATCTCTAATCTTTTCTATGTCTCTCGGCGTATCAATTGAAAGTGACTCGCTTTCTACCAGATCATAGTGAATTCTGATGCCATATTCCAGAAATCTAATTGAACCGATGTCTTCAATTTTTTCTATTTCTGTCTGTTCTGTGGCAACATAAAAGTTTAATGCTGCCTTGTTGAAAAGTTCAACACCCACATATTTCTTATATGTAAACTTAGCAGTCTTCTGCGGATACGGGATCGGACTTCTGGACGTGTATAAAGAATAGCCACCGCGTCCTACAACGATTTTTATATTTCCCGGATCTATTACCTCTACCGGATCTTTGAATTCCCTTACAAGACCTCTGACAACAGGCTTTTCTGTTTCAACAAAATCAGGAATTATCTTGGGCATGATTTCAGATTCAAGAATGGGTTCATCTCCGTTTACGGTAACATAGTAATCCGCATCGACGACCTTCGACACCAGATAAACGCGGTCAATTAGGCACGAACAATCACTTGTTGTCATAATGACCTTTGCGCCAAATCCTTCACAAACTGCTCTGATTCGGTCATCATCAGTGGCAACATATATCTCATCGAATTCTTTGACTTTCCGTACATTCTGATAAACCCACCATATCATGGGGTGACCACATATATCCATAAGTGGTTTCCCAGGCATTCTTGTGGAACCGTATCTTGCAGGAATAATGCCGACTACTTTCATAACCCCCTCCAGGTTTGTTATTAACTTTCAGTATTTAATTTCATTTATATCAGAAATACAATGGATTCCCATTTTCGTCATAATATTGTGCATTTTTGTATTATCTGGCATCTCAAGTTTACATATTGAGATAACAGAATACCCAAGCTTTGCAGCTACAATGCATGTTGTGGTAGCATTTCCTAAGACTGACACATTTTTTCCCTGCAAATCATATAATATCTTTTCCGCAGGAATAAGTTTATCTATTTCAAAAGCATTACTAAATTCCGAAAACTTTTCCGTTTCCCTGGGGTGATACTTCATGAGCACGATTCTGCCATGATTTCTACATTGCGCTATCACCTGTACAACCAGTTGTTTCACAAATTTTTTATTTTTATACCGATCCATCAGATCAAAAAACATAACCATATATTTGTTTGAATCCGGGTAATGGGTATTTATTTTGGAGTATAGTGCCTCAATACCTGCCAAAAGTTCATTTTTTTTGACCTCGGTTAGTTTCTTCCCGACAAGCTCACGCCTTGCCAACTGCGGATACAGCAAATTAACTTCACCAAGTTCTTCAGACATTCCATAGCAATATCCATAATCTCGATCATTATACGGGTAATCGGCAAGAAGGATATGGAATAACCATCTTCGGAGTCTACGATAAACACCTGGTTTAAAAACAGAATTCGGAGAGTTTAACCGGTTATCAATGGAATAATATGCATCCTCCTCAATATCAATACCAATAGCCTTCGGGTTATTGCGCTTTACCATCTCGCAAATAATCAGGTCAAATGTTCTTTCTTGGGACATGAAAATTCGATCAAAATTCATATTTTGCAGGGTTCTTGTCTTTTTCACGCATTTTCTGATAAATGCTGTTGCTTTTAACGGCATTTTATTGGAAACATAGCAATCACTTACCACTATTACCTGGTCAAACAACTGATTAAGAGCGTTACTCATCTGTTCCGTCAGTGAAAATTCAGACCAAAGAACTAATGTGTTCGTATCAGCGTTAGAACGGGATATAACTGCAGCCGACAGTATGAGATTATATTGCGTATGCATAATAAATAAATTATTCATATTTACCTTTTTCTAAGACTTCTTTAATGCTAAAATGAAAAAAATATCTTTAATGAATCTAAAATTTAGGAAAAATGAAACAATCATCATCAATACAAACCAAATAACATTTATGACAGTTGCAAAATTCATATAAATCACGATACTGCATGCAAGCATAATAAGAGAGATTGAAATATTTATGAATTTAATTTTATATTCAAATTCATTGCTGACTAATAATAATCTAAGTATCATTATTACTGCATATGCCGTCATCGATCCAAACACTGCAGCCCATAACCCAATGATATCAACGCAAGCAAATACTATTACAATATTAAAGCCCATCCCCACAAGAGTAGTCCACAAATTACGACAGGTTGTACCTTGAGCAGTAAAAATTTGAGCCAGAAATCCAGATAAAGCAGACATTCCTGAAACGATGAGAAGGAACGGTGCATATTTAATAGACTCATAATAACTCGCGTCTATTAAAACCGGAAAAACCGTCTTCATGAAAGGTATAAGTATTACAATGGCAGTTATTACAATCACAATATACATATTAAACGTGTTGGTAAAAAAAGATTTAAAGTTCTTTTTGCCATATTCTGCAACAGCTAACTCCTGCCAGGACATAACAAAGACTGCTGTAACCAGCGAAAGAATAGCTGAAAATTTATTTGCAACGGTATAAATTCCAGTAGCCTCCAGACCGCATTTGTCAGAAATAATTAAGGTATTTATGGACGATGTAAGCCACCACAATGCAGTATTTGGCATAAGCGGTGCTGAAAATTTCAACATAGATTTGAAAACAGAGAATTTAACAGATTTTACGGACCATAACCTAAAGGCATGTACTTGGGTTTCTGCCAACATGGCAAAAATAATATCAGCACAAATTGTTGCAAATAAAAGCGCGGCAACGCCCCAATTAAAACAAGATATAAGTGTGATTTGCATTACCAAGACCATAAACGTTCTCGTGAGATTGCACAATACATAAACCTTATTCCTGCCAAAAGCTCTAACAATGCGGTGATAGAGTGCATAGAAGTTGGTTGAAATAAAATACCCTGCCACAAGTGCAGGATGTGGTATTTTAACAAAGAAAGCATTTATTAAAGATACGCCAGCAATTATTACAATAAAGCTGAATATAAAAACGGTAATGGAGGCGGAAAATACATTTTTTCTCTCATCTTCTGTTTTAGCTTTAATTAAAAACTTGAATACTGCATCTGCAATTTGCAAAGTAACAAAAGGTGTAACTAAATTCGATACTGTCACAATTAAATTATAGAGCCCGTATTCGTCACTTGCTATTCGCCCTGTGATGAAGCGAAGCACCATAAGACTAAGCAGACTCGCCAAGGCATTACCTACAAAATATATTGCTGTTCCGTTCAGCAGCTTTTTGTTCAAATTATCCATTATTAATCTTTTTTTCTCTTCTGCACTTTGTGAAAAAATGTCCTCAAGGACATGGGATGTGGGTATAGTTCTTATGTCCCGGTTGCCTGCGGGTGATTGAAAAATCATTTTTTCAACCACCACATCAAATTCCCAGCCGGGTTGTCCCTTGATTGGTCCGGCAGTTCCGGCTACACGACGAAAGTTTTTTCACAAAGTGCAGAAGAACCATCTTTTTCTATTTGCTGCCGCTTGGGTATCAAACAATATCCACCTGACAGCAAACACAATTCTTAAATGAAAAACGCCATTTTACCTGACAACAAACATTCAAGCACGATCTTTTGATATTATTCATATGGAATGTTCACAGGTTCTGCTGAATGAAGCTGTTGGAATTCTTTTGCGGCAGATCCTCTCTTCCTATTAGTATGCCAAATAAAAACCACAGAAAGTAACATTTGACACCAGGCCCCAGGGGCGATAATTCTTCAAACAACCCATTCAACAGATAAACCAGGCTCAAAACCAGCAGAATATCATATTCGCGGTTTTGTTTGCGGCGTTTGATGGCATAAATCACAGGTTGAAGACAGAAAATGATAATCGCCATTCCTGTAAACAAACCATATTGAACCAGTACTGATAACGGGAAGGATTCAATTTTGTATCTGCCTTTGCCAAACATCCAGTCGGGCTCAAAGAGTTCGGGAAACTCCTCCAATTGCCCTAAACGCCCAGAAGACAAAGAATCCAAGTCATCGACGGATCTGAAGCCAAATAATATTTTTTCAACAATCACATTGTATACTTCCGCATTAAAACAAATGAGTACCCCAAATATTGCTACAGCGGTCATGATCATCAGCTTTGTTTTGCTATTCAGACTTTTATTTTGCAGGGCTGCGGCAATTAATACTACCAGTCCGATGATGGAGGCGCGGCTTCGTATCAGAAACAATAATACAAGATTGATGCCAAGACAGCACCATTTTGCCCGTTTTATAAAATATCCGCCATCATTTATGCAGAAAATGCCTAATATAATTGCCGTTAACAATATTTGAGAAGTGGAATTTTTTGATCCGTACTCGTATATTGGGGATGTGAATAATTGTATGCTATAAAAATAACTGTAATATACTGCAACCGCTACTGCTGTTGCGCTTAAAATATATACGGTATAAACCGATGTGATTGTTTTAACACTTATCAGCTTGCCGGGAATGAGAGAGGAAACAGAGAAAATCCAGACGGTCAACATGACACTTTGGAAAATTCGTGAGCCCAAATAATTGAACCCGGTCAGTAGCTCTTGCAACAAAGAAACCATACAGAAGCATATGAAAAAAATTAACACATGAATCGTATATTTTCTGGTCGCATCATGATGCAAAACTGCAAAAATTGCTATCAATATCCAGGCAGGATAGGACAAAAATTGTGTTATACCATTGTTAACAAAAAACGGAAGTTGCGACAAATTTGTCGCAATGACTAATGTGCAAACCCAAAATGTAATTTTTGTGTTTTCATCATTCATTTCAGGCATAATCCCGAAGATAATTCATATGAACCTTTGCCATGTTTTCAATCGTATATCCCTGTATCCGTTCAAGACTTTTTTGTGACATTTTTTGCCGCAACGATTCATCGCTTAATATTGTATCAATTTTTTCCGCAAAAGCCTTTTCCGCCTCCAAGGGGAGCAAATAACCATTGATTCGGTCTTCAACCAGCTCCAAACCAGCGCAGCATTTTGTCGTGGTGACAACCGGTAGACCGTACATCATGGCTTCGTTGATAACTAGTCCCCAAACATCGCCACGGGTAAGCAAAACAAATAAATCCGCCGCACAATAATACTCAGCAAGCTCTTTTTTATTTTTGAAACCGATAAAGTGGACATTTGTTAAATTCAGCTCCTGTTTCATTTGGAGAAATTCTTCTGTCGGTTCGTCTCCGACAATATAAATGCCGACATCACGATTCAGCATTTTGGCCAATTTCAGCAGGACGTCATAGCCCTTGCCGTATCCGCCATCATAGGAAAATCGTCCGACAGAAAGTATTATTTTTTTTTCAGTCATTCCCAAATGATAGCGGAGACCGATTTTTTCCTCGGTATTGAGAAGTGTCGCTTGCTCTAAATCTCTCTGTGTCAACGATGTAAACGGGTATTTGATAATTTTTTCATCTGGAATACCGATTGCGCCCAGATAGTCCATACTGGAAGCGCAAGTAGTAAAATGTTTTTCTGCGCCGCGCAGCAGAAACTTCTTCAAAAGTCCTCGCAACAAGGGATCTTTTTTATCAAGACCACCGTCATGTTCCATATAGTATGGGATCCCTGTCAATCTGCAATAGGCAATCGCCAGCATGGTTGACGGCGAAGCATAGTTGCTCATAATGATGATGCTCTCTTGGTGAGCTTTTACACATCTGACCATTTGCAATCCGATCGATTTATCCGCTCCGACAGTTTTAGCATTCAGATAGACCGGTGTGAAATTTTCCGGAGCCTTGCTTTTCCAAGCGACATTGCGGTCAGAGGCGCTCAGTCGTTCAAAACAGACGGTCAAATCGCAGTAACGGCCAAGTTCATTGAAAAAATCTATCCGGTACGGGGAGGGCAAATTAGTGACAAAAAGAACTTTTCTCATAATAGTTTTTTTAGACCTCATACAACGCCGATGGTTTCAGTCCTTCGGAATTCAAGGCAAAATTCCGGACTCGGAGCAAGCAGGCCTCGGTATCGCCTTTATATTCTTTTATCGCTTGAACCAGAGCAGACAGGTCACCCTGATCAACAATAATACCGCATCTCTCGTTTAATGCCTCCGGGCTCCCGCCTGTTCTGTAGGTAATCACAGGAGTACCACAGGCTAAGGATTCCAAATTGACGGTGGGGAAATTATCCTCGTAGGTGCAATTTACAAACAAGTCTGCGGCAGTGTAGATTTCGGCCAGCGCCTGAACGCTGTTTGTCCGCGTCAACCCGAGTATACCGTGAGGTAAACTTTTGATCTGTTTCGGCGTCAATCCGACTAAGACGACGGCATAACTTTCATCCAGCATTTGAGAGAGTTTTATTAAATCATCCAGACCTTTGCGCGGCGACCAGATGCTCGCAACTCCGAGGATTATCTTTTTGTCTTGCAAGCCATACCGCTCTCGAAAATCATTTGGCGTCGGCTTGAACACAGTTGTGTTGATTTTATTATACTCTACCTTGACAGGATATTCTTTGAGAAAACTCTGCTTGACCAAATCCGCCAGCCACTGCGACGGAGTAATCAAAGTCATATCCGCTACTCCGGTAAATGCCCTCCGCTTGCGTTCAAAATTGCGCTTGCTGTTGTCAAAAAGATAACTTGCCGGATAACGCTGTACTTGCGGACAATGCGAACAATGAGTTTTCCATTTTGTACATTTTGCTACTGTAAAGTACGTGCAATGGCCGGTGAAAGCCCAACAATCATGAAGCGTCCATTTTATCTTCATTTGGGGACGGCTTTTTATCCAGTCAAACAACATCTCCACATTGATATAGTAGCCATGAATATTATGCAACCACAGTAAATCGGGATTATATTCATTTGCCCATTGCAAAAAATTACGGGTTGCCTTCCTGGAGCCGAAACCATGTTCATTCATTAAGCGAGTACGAAGCCAGTGAAGATTTTGATCTATACTATTTCCAATTTTGACAGCATACTTCTGGTATTTCTCATGAACAGCTTCGCGTCCATAAGCAATTTTCACTTCATGTGCTTGTTGTGACAATGCTTCTGCAATATCAGTACAGATACGGCCAGTACTGCCAAATCCGCAGACGGAATTTACCATTAGTATCTTCATAACCTGTTTTTATCCATGGTGTTCATAATTCACTTGAGGCAAATACCAGCAACTGCCTGCTTTACAATTTCAACAAACTGAGCGGTTGCTTTTGCTCTTTCAGCATATTCAACTGCAAATTTTCTTGCATTTTCACCGCATTTTCTGCATCTGCTTTGATCATGAAACAGAGCTTGGATCGCCTCGACTAATTTGTCCGAAGAATCCGGTTCTACTGCTATTCCACAACCGCCTTCTCGAACAAACTCACTTAACTCACTATCCGCATCAAAGCAACTGATCATAGCTTGGCCAGCAGCAAGGATACTCCACATTTTGCTGGGAAATCCATTATGTGACGTTCTTTTTTTTCCGATTACGAGTCCAATATCACCAACGGTATACACATCACGCGCACGGGACAGCGGATATAATGGATGATATCGCAAATTCCGCAATTTTTTCTCGTCGAGGTATTTTAAAATATGATTTTCACGCGAACCGTTTCCGATCAACAGGAAGGTCAAGCCTCTGAGCGATTGCAGTTTTTCTGCGGCATCAATCATAATTTCCACATTTTGCGGAATTCCAAGATTACCGCAGTAGGATACGATAAAGTCGTTCCTGTCCAAACCAAGTTCTTCGAACAGCGGATTTTTTTCCCGCTTTTGAGGGAAAATCACATTTGTATCGATCCAGTTATACACCACTGTGATCTTGTCATCGGAGATTCCGCGATCGGTGTGCGTTTGTTTAAACTTCTTTGATATCGTCACAATATGGGTACAGTGCTTCTCTGTATATTTTTCCAACATCCTCGCTATGTGAAACATTATCTTTTGCTTGATCTTGTTGCTGGTCCCCATACCAGTACTGATAATCGAATTTGAAACAATGTCTTGTTCCCAGTAAATGTGCGGTGTGCGTTTCTTTTTTGCCAGCTTACAGGAAAACGGGCCGAGAAGCGGAGGCATGGAATGGGAGATAATAAGATCAAAATCTAACCTCCCTGCCACTTTATACATAGAAAGCGAAGTGTCAATATATCGCAAAATCCTTTTTATCACACCTTGTCCCGATACTTTACTTTTTACTCGCATGACCGAACAGGGATCCTGGTATTCTTCGGGAAGTCCAGTGAATTTTTCGGATACAGGAGTTACCAGTACTACGCTATGCCCTGCAGCTTGAAGGTCAACAATCAGATCTTGTGCCAAATGGTTCCCGGCAGACATTTCCGGATTATAACTTGGCCGTATCATCAATATCTTCATGGTTTTCTTTCAGATTTTCACTTATCACCCGCCACAAGCGCTCGTGATTCCCATCTCCAACAAAACAGTTATGAGGTGTAATCAACACATTTTCCATGTCCCACAAAGGACTATTTCCATTGAGCGGCTCTTCTTCAAACACATCCAGCACAGCACTGATCCACCCTTCTCTCAGCGCATCCGTTAAGGCCTGCGTATCAACAACCGCCCCTCTTGCTATATTTACAAACACACTACCAGGTTTGAACTTTAAAAATCGCTCAGCGCCCATCAAATGCCGTGTTTGTTCCGTCAGCGGCACAGTAAGCACAACAACATCCGCTGTCTTTAGTACGCCATCAAGAGCTTCCAATGGAAATATTCTTGCATAATGATCCGATGCATATGGCCTCACATCCACACCAACAATTCTACATCCGAACGCCCCAAAACGTTTTGCACATTCTGTGCCAATGTTTCCGCAGCCGACAATGCAGACATGCTTGCCGTAAAGTTCCTGAATGCCTCTGTGCTTGAGCCACTTGTGTTTCTTCTGGTTTTCCCCAAAAAAACGATTCTGCTTATATAGTGCCAACACGCCGTTCAATGCAAATTCCGCCATTGGAGTACTATAGACACCTTTGGCGTTGAATATTGAAATACCATGTTCTTTTATATACTCCATTGGCACCCTATCAAAACCAGCACTCGTCAGCTGTATGTACCGCAACGATGTAAAATGCTCTATCGGATGGCTAAAAAAAATCCCGTTCGCGATAATACCTTCGACCCATTCCGCCGCGCACGGCAAAGACCCTTTTTCCTGCGGCATGAATACGACCTCATGGCCGAGCTGTTTCAAGATATTCAGCTCTGCCTCAGTCCAAGGAAATGCACCCGTCACAAGTAAATTCATATTATCATCCGTCCAGCAACACGGTCAAAAGGTTTTATTCCTGATAATACAATTTTTATGTTCATGATTTACGCTGGAGTTTTTCAACTCCTGCCGTCACAAGATTTGTAACTGATTTTGTAATCGTGTGCAAAATAAACGCAGCAACAACAATCAGTGTTGTTAGCATAATCCAATTCAACGGGAAGAATAGATTCATCTCTCGGATAAAATCTATCAGTACATACTGTACCAGATAGATTTCCAATGTCAGATCTGCAATTAGAGTAACAATCCGAAACAACCACTTCGGAGCTTTATCCAAGTACCGATCCATGCTGCTAAACCACCGAGTAATAAAGAACAGCAGCACAAAAATGAGGATTTGATTGCAAATTTGAAGACTTGTTCCCCGCCCTCCCGCAAGCAAAATCTTACTTGCGAAATATACGGCAAATACTACCGCTGTCCCCATTGCGAACAGAAGAGGTTTTCCGGTGTTACGCAATTTTGCATCGTTCAATTTGAACCACGCTCCGAGCAACATACTCTCCAGGAAGAGGAATCGAATAAACGGTTCTCTCACCGTATCAATATGATAATAGCTCTTATCGTAAGCAAAGAAATACAAAATAACATAAGCAATCAGAATTATGCCCATAACAACCGGGATATGCGTTCTCGTATTGTCGTTCTGAAGAATAAAGTAATACGGAACATACAATACCAGAATCGAAGCCACAAAATGATAATAGGTTGGGTACACAAACCAGGACAACCATTTCGAATACGTCACACCCATCGCAGAAAGTGCTTGATACAAAAGAGTTTTTTCTGTTCCTGCCGCATAGGCAGAAAAGTCATACTGCTTCAGAATCAAGTAGACAGCACTAATAATAATAACTGCAGGCAGAATACGGTTCAATCTTTTGCCATACCATTCAAAAAAACCGACCCTCAAATTCGTCAAACAATACCCTGATATGCAGAAGAATACGTTATCGCCAATGAGTCCGCCATTTGCAACCAGATCAGCAGGATAAATACCTGTATAGTGAGCATTGGTGATCAGTATCGCAGCAAGACATCGAAGCCATGTAATATATACAATCACTTAACGAACTCTCCAACTGCTCTTTTTAGTTTTAACTTGTTGTCCATAAAGTATTCAATGTGTTTTTCACACGTGGCTTCAAATTCTCTGATTTCACGCATTCCATTCACAAACGTTGAGCTGATAACTCCCATATGGGTTATTTTATCTACATTGCAAAAACTACGGGAAAGAATTGCACAGGTAGACCCAAGGCGATAGTGTTCTTTAATGATCATTTCGGCCGGAATCGCGCCCTTGCCAAGAGAGGCAATACCACCAAAACCATAGGAGATACCCTTTTCCCTAAACTTATTGCATAATCTTTCAACGATACCATCAGTCAGGAGTTCAAACATAAATTTCATTTTATAGCCAAGACTCAAATCATTAAGACCAATGTGAATAAAATCAATCCCATCAAGGGTCAATATCTCGTCTACGATTTCGACAGCCTCCGGAGTTTCGAGCAGAAGCATAGTTTGGGCTCGCCCAGCCACGGAAAAAAGAAATCTTTGTACTTCTCCCATTGTTTTGAAGAACGGCAACATAATAATATCTGCGCCGTTTGCAATGGCTGTGTCAATTTCTTCTTCTGAAGAAATATATTGCTGCGTTGCATCGTGAATAGGGTTTATACGAACAACCAGTTTTGCTGTTGTGATCGCCTCGGAGATTCGCTTTACATCATTGAGATTGTGATGCGACTGAACCGTGTCCATACCGCCTTGACGCATTGATTTTCCTATATATTCGAGATCAACAAAAATCCGATCGACCCCCGCAATTTCGGCAATCTGTGCTATCTCCGGGCGGTTTGTTATGTACATGAGTGTCAATGACATTATTGAGTCACCTCTTTTTTCTCGATGTCTACGGACTTTACAACTGTTACGCCGGTATTTTCGTTATCTGCATTTGAAACGACTTTCCGCATTGTAAGCCACATTATCTTCAAATCCAGCAACAGCGACACATTATTCACATACCACACGTTGAGTTCAATTCGCTTGTGCCACTCCACATCTTTGCGCCCGTTGACCTGTGCCCAGCCGGAAATACCGGGCCGCACATCGAACATACGCTTCTGCTTATCGGTATATTTGTCAAAATTCCACGGGTGATAGGTTAACGGCGGACGGGGGCCGATAAAACTCATTTCGCCGCGCAAAACGTTAAACAACTGCGGCAATTCGTCAATACTGGTCGCCCGTATCAAGCGTCCGATACGAGTAACCCGACTATCGTTTTTATCGGAATAAACTCCGCTGCCGCTGTGTTCGGCATTTTGTACCATTGAGCGGAATTTCCAGATTTCAAAAACTCTTCCCTTATAGCCGATCCGCTTTTGTCGAAAAATAACCGGCCCCGGCGTTTCCAGTTTGATCAGGATAACAAAGATAATCAAGATGGGAGTGGCAAAAGCCAATCCCGCACAAGCGCCAATTATATCAAATATTCGTTTTATGAAAAATTTATACATTCTCTATTCTCCGTGTTTAAACGTTTTCACCATATTTCCGACCATGGCGAAAGCGTTGCCTTGATTTTCGTAGGCCGCCCGCGCCAGAATTTCCAGCGATTTCAAAAACGGTTCCACTTCCCAGTCGAGCGGTTTCGCGACGTGGATCAATTCGTTTTGTGTCATTTCCAACCCTTCTTCGGACATGAGTTTTTCTTCATAAAGCTTCTCGCCGGGACGCAGGCCGCTGTATTCGATTTTAATATCGACGTCCGGCGTGAAACCGCACAATTTGATCAGGTTGCGCGCCAGCGCGTCGATTTTGACCGGTGCCCCCATGTCCAGCACGAAGATTTCGCCGCCCCGCGCATAGGTTTCGGCTTCCAAAACCAAGCTGACCGCTTCGGGGATCGTCATGAAATAACGGATGATGTCCGGATGCGTCACGATCACCGGTCCGCCTTTGGCGATCTGTTTCTTGAAAAGCGGAATCACCGAACCGTTGCTGCCGAGCACATTACCGAAGCGCACCGCGACAAATTCCGTGCGTCCAGAGATATTCCGGAAGGGATTTTCCGTTCCGTCCGCCGCGTCTTCATGCATGGAAAGGAACTTCGGCAAAACATCATAATTTCTACTTCGATTGATCTTGTCCAAGGTTTGAATCACCATTTCACAAAGGCGCTTAGACGCGCCCATGATGTTGGTCGGATTCACCGCCTTGTCTGTTGAGATCAGCACGAAACGCTTGCAGCCGTTCAGCATGGCGGCGCAGGCGGTTTTGTAAGTGCCGAGGACGTTGTTCTTGATCGCCTCAAACGGGCTTTCTTCCATCAACGGCACATGTTTATGCGCAGCGGCATGGAAGACGATTTCCGGCTTGTATGCGGCAAACACCTGGCGGATGCGTTTGCTGTCACGAACCGAACCGATCAGTACAGTCAAATTCAAGTCGGGTTGTCCGTGGCGCAATTCCTGTTCGATGTCATACGCATTGTTTTCGTAAATATCCAAAATAATCAGTTGTTTCGGCTTGTGCTTCGCGATCTGCCGGCACAATTCACTGCCGATGGAACCGCCGCCGCCGGTGACAAGAATGACTTTGCCGCTTAAATCATTCAGGATTTCATCCGTATTCACTTTGATCGGATCGCGCCCGAGCAGCTCCTCAATGGTAACATTGCGCATTTGCGCAAGACTGACGTCGCCGTTGACCAGAGAGTAAATTCCCGGCAGGATTTTCAGCTTGCAGCCCGTCTCCTGGCAGATGGTTAGAATATCGCGTTTGTCCCTCGCGGAAATGGTCGGAATGGCGAACAGAATCTCCTCAATCTCATATTTTTTGATATTGAGAAGAATGTCGTCGCGCCCGCCGACTACGGGAACTCCGCTCATGCGGCAATGGCGTTTCCCGAGATCATCGTCAATGATGCACATGATTTCCACATCGGCGGCATCGTTGGCCATGACATCCCGCAAAATAATCTGGCCCGCCGAGCCGGCGCCGATCAGCATGGCTCTATGTTGCACCGTACTTTTCCGGGTGAATTTTTTTAAGCTCAACACCAGATAAATCAGGAACCGGTATGAAAAACGGCATAAGAGCAGCAGCCACAGCTGCAACCAGCCGCCGGTGACATAGTACCGGCGCGGCAGCGGCAGCGAAAAGATGGTTCCGGCCACAAAATAGATAAAGACCGCCAACAGGACCGCAAGCGTAAAGGAAAACAGTTCATTATAGCTCACCAGCCGCCAGATACTGTTGTAAAGCCGGAACAGCCAATAAATAAGAATACAGCCGGGCAGATAAAACTGGATACTGAAGAGATACGCCTCAAAGCAGGGAGCGGGAATGGCGTTGAATTCGCATCCGAAGCTGATATAGAGCGCGGCGTAAAAGGAGATGAGAACCGTCACCATATCGTATGCGATGAACCCGGTTCTTAAAATATACTTTTTGCTCGAACCGGTTAATTGCGGAAACAATGACATTATTATTTTTTACCTTGCGTTGTATCGTTAAATACAGATTGTTCAACCAAATAGATACTTTCCAGTTCGATATCGCCGTATTGCAGACCGAACCGGACAAACCATTCTCCAGGCCAGCCTGAAAGATCAACCAGACCGGCAAATTCGTAAACCCCAGGTCGCATTGTTTTCGCAAAAACTTTTGATTGAGAAATCATTTCCCCGTTTTGCATTTGCACTGTCTGGACATGGAAAACCGAAGTCTTCCGTACCGTCAGGCTGCCTCCCAGTTGATACACTTCCCCTCCTCCAAAAGGTTTGGAGGTCTGCAGAAGCGCAACGCGGCCCCTTCCGAACAAACGAAGTTTTCGCTGATCCGTATATTCCAAACCTGCGGGCCAGACGTCTTTCCGCCAAGATTCAAGATCGAAATTCCATCCGACCGGCACATGTATTGGCCCGGAGTTTTTTCTCCTTCTCATGCCACGGGAAGTTAACTCCCGCATTTCCGTGGACTCCCCGGACAAATTCTGCATCTGAGAAAAATCAGGATTGGGCAACAGGTTGAACTGGCGGAGTTTTCCCAATCGTTGCTCGCCGGTCAAGCGCGCACTGTAATACGGCGAAACCACGCGGAACATCTGATAACGCATCCGGTCTTTCGGACGGACGAACTCATAGCAGAACTCCGGGGCGCGGCCATACCTTGTTTGCCACTTTTCAGAAAAATCTTCACCCGGCTCGGTCGAAGATATGAGAATATACAAAACCGGATACCGCAACAGCAAACATTCCGGCTCGCAACAGTTAATACTCTCAAAAAACGCCTCCTGGCATTCCGATGAACTGAATTTCTGTTGTTTGAGGATGTATTGCAGCGTTACTGAATCGCTGAATTTGAAATCTCCGCCAAGATTTCCCAGAGCCAGTACCAGCGCATGGTTCCATTGGTGCTGCCGGATTTCCTGGTGAATCATTGCCGGCATATCGGTCAGATACGGCTTGGATTCCTGAAATCGCATAGCTTTGGCCGTGCCGGCAATCGCCGTCCCCAGCAATAAGATTCCACAAAGCCATCTGCCGACCGGAGCTATCCGCCCCGATAGAGTCTTGAGAAATAATGCGGCAAATAAAACTCCAACTACGATTACCGGCAAAACATAACGGTGACTGGCTACCACCGGCATCCGCCAGGAAATCATGAACAGAAAGACCGCAGCCAGAAAGAAAATCCGGTAGTTCCACTCGGAATGGCGATATTGCCATAGACAGCAAAATCCCAGGAAGCTCATGACGGCAATCGGCACAAATGCTGTCAAAAAATAGCCACTTATGGTAATCATCTCGAAAAAAGACCAAAGGTAATCCACCACCGTAGAACGGAAAAATATCTCGGGCAAAAAGAGTAGAGTGCAACGCCAGCCGCTCCCAGCGTGAGTAAATACAGCAATATCCCCCCTGCGAGACGGAGCTTTCCCCCGGGGCGTTTAATTTTTGCGTCCCACATTGCAATTGCGCGAAAGACCACGGCAAGCGGCATCAGGATTTGCATTTCCGCACCTTCAGCACGACTCCAAAGCCCCAAGATCGTCAACAAGCCCAATAAAGCAGCATAACGCAGAATTCCGACTCCACGAACAATCTGAGTCGCGCAAAATAACCCGCAACTGAAAACCAACAAATACAATGGTTCCCGTAATACCGCTGCTCCTATGCGAATCGTGTACGGATTGAAAACTGCCAACGCAAGACAAATCAGACCAATATTTTTTGAGGAAAAAACGGCTTTCCCAAGCTGATACATCATATACAGCCACAGGCCGGAGCAACACAGATTGAAACATCGTAATCCCGATTCAACATCGAATCCAAGCCGGTCAATCAACAGGCCGACATGAACCAATAGCGGATACCGGGTTGGATCGTCCTCACTCAGATCCTCCCATTTTTCGGCCTTTGTGATATAAAAAGACTCATCCCTCTCCGATCGCTCGACCATTCCCTGGTAACCGAGGCGCAAGCCAGTACCGACAAGAAGCAACAAAAAAACAGTTAAACCGACATATCGCCCGCACCAATCCATCGGGCCGAGAATCGGTTTTCGGGTTTTTTCGTAGAAAAACCGCGTGAATCGATTTTGATATAAATCACAGATTTTCAAAATACCACCGAATGGCTTCTTTTATCCCTGCTTTGACGCTGAATTCCGGGTTGTAACCGAGCAATCGGCAGGCCCTGTCGATTTCAGCCAGGCTGTCGGCGATGTCGCCTTGCCGTAAAGCGCCGTATCCTGGCTCAATTTTTCCAATCTCCGGATTGAATTTCGCCAGTTTTTCACGTAGCAACACAAACAGTTCATTAAGCGAAGTGCTTTTCCCGCATGCGACATTGTAAATCCGGTTGACCGCCTCGGGGTTCTCCGCGGTCAACGCAAGCAGGTTGGCTTGCACCACATTGGCGACGTAAGTGAAATCGCGCGAGTTGGTGCCGTCGCCGTAAATCACCGGCGATTCGTGCCGCTTCAATGCGGCGATGAACTTGGGAATCACCGCGGCATAGGGCCCTTCGGGATCCTGGCGCGGACCGAATACGTTGAAATAGCGCAACCCGATGGTTTCGAAACCGTAAACCTTGCTGAAGTTCAGTGCCAGCAGTTCGTTGGCGCGTTTGCTGACCGCATAGGGCGACAGCGGCGTCCCGAGCCGGTCTTCGTGCTTGACCGGCGACGGGTCGTCGCCGTAAACCGAAGAGCTCGACGCATACACAAAGCGTTTGACGCCAGCCTGCCGCGCCGCTTCGATCACATTGACGAAGCCCTGCGCGTTGATTTCCAGCGTCAGTTGCGGATTTTCCAGCGAGCGCGGCACCGAACCCAACGCCGCTTCATGCAGCACATAATCACACCCCGCCGCCGCCCGGCGGCAAACCGCAAAATCCCGAATGTCGCCTTCGATCAATTGAAAACGTTCGTTGTTTTCGAACGAAGCCAGATTGGCCCGTTTGCCGGTCAGAAAATTGTCCAGCACCACCACTTCGTGCCCGGCGGCCAACAATTTTTCCGCCAGATGAGAGCCGATGAAGCCGGCCCCGCCGGTCACCAGAATGCGCGATGGCGGCAACGGATTCACTTAGAGCCTGCCGTCCACGATGTCGCGCGGCACGATGCCTTTCAGGTCGAAAATCACCGCGTGAGCACAGGTATATTGTTTCAGATTCATTTCGGAAAACTCCCGGTGCGCCACCGCCACCACCACCGCGTCGTAATTCGACGCCAGCGCTTTCAGGTCATTGAAGCTGACCAGTTTGTATTCGTGCCAAACCTCGTCAGGATTGGCCCAGGGATCGTAAACATCGACCCGGCAACCGAATTCTTCGAGACCGCGCACCACGTCCACGGCGTGCGAATTGCGGATGTCGGTGCAGTTTTCCTTGAAGGTGATGCCGAGCTGCAGAATCTTCGCATTGGCGATCTTCTGCTCCTTCTTGATCATTAGCTTGATCACTTCGGTGGCGACGTATTTGCCCATGCCGTCATTGATGCGGCGGCCGGCCAGGATCACTTCGGGCAGGTAGCCCAGGCTCTGGGCTTTGTGGGTCAGGTAGTACGGGTCGACGCCGATGCAGTGCCCACCGACCAGCCCCGGCTTGAATTTCAGGAAGTTCCACTTGGTCCCGGCGGCTTCCAGCACGTCGTTGGTGTCGATGCCGATCAAATGGAAGATCTTCGCCAACTCGTTGACAAAGGCGATATTGAGGTCGCGCTGCGAGTTTTCAATCACCTTGGCCGCCTCTGCCACCTTCATTGAGCTGGCGCGGTGGGTGCCGTTCAGGAGGATCGTATTGTACAGGGTGTCGACGATTTCGGCGGCTTCCGGCGTCGAACCCGAGGTGATTTTCAGGATCTTGGTCAGCGTGTGCTCTTTGTCGCCGGGGTTGATCCGTTCCGGGCTGTAGCCGCAGAAGAAGTCCCTATTGAACTTGAGGCCGCTGTGTTTTTCCAGCACCGGGACGCACTCTTCTTCGGTGCACCCCGGATAGACGGTACTCTCGTAAATCACAATAGCGCCGGCTTTCATTGCTTTGCCGACACTTTCGCTGGCCTTGTACAGCGGTGTCAGGTCCGGGCGGTTGTATTTGTCCACCGGAGTGGGCACCGTGACGATGAAGATGTCGCAATCCTTCAGATCTTCCAGATCGCAGGTGAATTTCAGGTGTTTCGACGCCTTCAGGTCTTCCGTCGAGGTTTCCAGCGTCACATCCACGCCCTGGCGCAGTTTTTCCAGCCGCCCGGGGTTGATGTCGAAGCCCACTGTGGCAAACTTCTTTCCGAACTCCACCGCCAGCGGCAGGCCAACGTATCCCAGCCCAATCAGGGCGATTTTGATTTCACCCGATTTGATTTTTTCGAGCATTCTTATTTTCCCTTTTAAATATAATCTTTACAGATCGCCATCGTTACTGGAACAGAATTTTTGACAAGAGCAACGAACGGAATTGATACAGCGACAAATCAAATTTTAAAATCTTTTCCACAGTTTTAAAATGGAAAAACATCTGTGTGTCTTCTCGTTTCGCATTGCTTATAATGCAGCAATCACCATAGCCATCTATAGTCATAGGCATAATCTGGTCTCTCGATTTTCGCATATCCGGAAGTCTTTTTTCGTAGGAGAACGGGTAAAACCG
>JAVBQJ010000159.1:0-35407 GCA_031549115.1 Victivallaceae bacterium | reverse complement strand
TTCCGGATTTACGCTGGACGGTTCGGAGTTTCCGACTCCGTACCGGGTTACCAACCTGAAATTCTGCCACGGCTGCTGGAATGACACGACGCTGTTTTTCGATATGACCGCGCCGGTCTGGTGTCCCCGGCACCTGGGGACGGCGCGCGAGATCGAGTGTACCCGGGCCATCACGCCCAAGATGGTGCTGGAGACCGTCGACCGGATTCCCGCGGTACGTCGCCGTCTGAAACCGCCGGTGACTTTCGCCATTCCCGTGTATAATGCTCCGGCGGCTCATCTGGCACCGATGCTGGATTCGGTGATCGCCGCCGCCGGAAACCATCCTCAACACGGCGCGCTTCACCCTGCGCCGGAACGGCCGGGTCGTGGATTACGGCGAAGCCACCTGGACCACCCCCGTGCCTCTGCGTTCCGGGGTCACCTTCACCTGCTGGGGGTCGAGCTCCAATTACTATGCGGACGACCACCACCAGAGCTTGGTGGAGCTGGGCTTTGACGAGGTGGTGGGCTATTACGGCGACCTGAATGACTTCGCTCTGCAGCGGGCGGCGGCGGAAAAGACATTGCGCAAGGACATCAACTACACCGTCCTCGGCCTCAAGAGCATCGCCTGGTCCGGCGAAGACTGCATGACCAGTCCGGTGCGGCCGGTCTGCCTGCGCAATCCGGAGGTGTTGGCGGATATCGCCAAAACGGTCGGCGACGTGGTCGGCAATATCGCCGATTACCAGCCCAATTTCTACTTCATCGGCGACGAATGCTCACTCTACCGCTGGGATATGTTCAACAACTACTGTCACTCCGAATGGTCGTCCCCCTGCTTTTCGGCGAGGCCGTCGAGCAAGGCAACATGGTCTCCTGGATCGAGCACCGCACCTTCATGTTCAGCAGTGTCACATTGGCCATCAAAACCGAATATGATGCGCTGAAGGCGAAAGATCCGGACGGCAACCTGGCCATCTCCGGCATGGTATTGACCAACACCTACAACGGCCTCGACTGGCAGGCCGTGCTGCCCGGAGTATACCATGCCAACGGTACCCCGCGCGAAAACAATCCGTTCTGTGAAATTTTCGGCGCGCAGGCGCAGTTCCGCTCGGCGCAGAAGGGGGAACGCGGCGAGTTGTTCAAGCTCGACGGCAAGCTCCTCGAGCTGGAGCTCGGCGACCCGAACATCCGGCTGTCCGGCGGCACGCCGACACGCGCCGGCGATTCGCGCGTGCTGATCACCCGGGGCGGGCACCTCCTGCTGAACCTCATGCCGAGCGCTTTCGGACGGATCCGCAGCAAAGCCGACCTCGCCGACCCGGTACTCGCCAGCTTCCGCCAGGCCTTTCAGCAGGCCGGCGTCAACGATCCCTGGACGCTCGAACTGCCGCCCGGCGCCGAAGCCGGCCGCTACCGCCTCGACGGCAATTACTACCTCGGTATCACCCGGTCCGAAGTTTCGGGTACGGAGCGGCGCGATACCGCGATCTCCTTCGACCGGCCCTACGATATCTACGACCTGCTGAAGCGTACCTCACTGGGCCGCAGCGACCACCTGGAGTTCAATCTGGATCCGTGTGAAGTCCGGCTCCTGGCCTTGCTGCCCGAAGCAAAAGGCGACTTCGCAATGACGCTGCATGTCGAAACCAACCGTTTTATCACCGCGACGGTATCGCAATCCGGTCCGGCCGCCGGCCTCTTCCGGCTGGAAGTCCTCCGCCCCGACGGCGAATTGTACAAACCGGCGACCGGCAACCACGCCTGTGCCGCCGATGCGGTGGTCATCACCGTCGATCCGGGGCTGGAACCGATGCCGGGCCGCTGGCGCTTCCGCCTCACCGACCTGCTGGACGGCGCGGTCACGGAAAAATTCATCGATTTTCAACCGGGCATGCAATAAAAAAACGTCATTGTCAATAGCAGCAAAAAAACCAAAAGGAGTATAGGTAAATGAAAACACGCACAACCACTTTCACACTGATAGAACTGTTGATCGTGATCGCCATTATTGCAATTTTAGCCAGCATGCTGCTTCCGGCCTTATCCAAAGCCCGGGCGTCGGCACAGGCCATCAAGTGCGTCAGCAACAACAAACAGCTCGGCTTGCACGTCGTCATGTACGCCAACGATTTCAACGGTACTTACCCATCCGCGGCCAAAATCTGCCCCTGGGAGGGGAGCGACGTCAACGGCGCCCCCGGCTGGGCCAATCTCTTGCACGACAACGTCGGCGCGCCCAAAGGCATCTTCAAGTGCCCCGGAGACAACTACGATTTTTCCTTCGCGTTGAACTGCAACGAGGTCTTCATGCGCCTCAACGGCAACTTCGGATCATGGAACCAGAACCTTTTCGATTCCTCCAAGGTCGGCGCCAGCCGGGTCATCCTACTCGAGGAAGCCGATCCCGCCGCCTTTGATCAGCCGGACGTCGACTCCGACAAGGACAACTATTCGCAGGATGCCCGCCTGCAGAAAACACGGCACGGGGGCTTCACGCTGCTCTTCGCCGACAACCACGTCGAAAAGGTTCAGCAGTACGACTTCACCGCCTACAGCTATTACACCTTCGCCATCACCCAAGGCTGGCAGAAGAGCGAATGACCCGGGGGGGTTCCTCGATCATGCTCAATATACAACGCAGCACCCTCAATGGAGCGGCCGTGTCCTGGTCTTGTCATACCCGGCTCGAGGGCGTCGACCCGCATCTGGCGGAAGCATTCCGAAAACTGCCGGACCGGGGCGGCGGCTGCGGCGCGGTCGTCTGCCACACCGGCATTCCCGCCGGGTTCGCCTGCCCGGAGGTGCCGGAGGCTTACGCCCTGCGGGTTCGCTCCGACGGGGTGGAAGTATTCTCCCGCGACGCCGCCGGCCGGCGTCACGGCCTCCATACCGTCCTGTCTTTGTTGCATCGTGACACTTTGCGGACCGGCGTCGCCGTGGATTATCCCGTCCACCGGCGGCGCGGCGTCAAGCTTTATTTGCCTGCCCGGGACAAGATTGCCGAGTTCAAAGAGCTGATCGACTTCGCGGCGCTGCTCAAGTACAACACCGTGATGCTGGAGATCGGCGGAGCCATGGAATACCGCCGCCATCCGGAGCTCAACGCCGGCTGGGTCGAGTACTGCCGCTTCATGAACGAATACCCCGGCAAGACGGTGGAGCTCCAGCACAGTTTCGCCTGGGAAAAGAATTCCATCCACTCGGAAAACGGCGGCGGCGGCTTTCTGCCCCAGGACACGGTGCGCGAACTGATCGCCACTGCCGCCGACAGGGCATGACGGTGATCCCCGAAGTACCCACGTTATCCCATTGCGATTACCTGCTGACCCGCCATCCGGAGCTGGCGGAGCGCGCCGGCGATCCCTGGCCGGACACCTGCTGTCCCTCGAATCCGGCGACCTTTGCTCTGGTGTGCGACATACTTGAGGAGGTGATCGAGGTCTTCGCCCCGGAAATAATCCACATCGGGCACGATGAGTTCTACACCATGAGCCACTGTCCGCGCTGCCGCGGCAAATCCGCGATGTTGTTGTATGCGCAGGACATCAACGCCACTGCCGCTTTCCTGGCGCAGCGCGGCATCAAAACCATGATCTGGGGCGAAAAACTGCTCAACGCCTACTTCAAAGACGGTACGCCGATCGGCGGCTCGCGCAAGGACCAGCTCCGTCCCGGCGCCACGCCGGCGGAATGCCAGGAGGCGATTTACCCGGCCATCGACCTGGTTGATCCGGCCATGGAAATCCTCCACTGGTACTGGAGCATCGGACGCGACCTTGAGCAGGAATATCATCGGCGCGGCTTCACGGTGACCTTCGGTAATTTCTCCGGACCGGCCTTCATCGACTGGCAAAGGCGCCATCCCGAAGCCGTCGGCACGATCGTATCGAACTGGGGCGGCACGGATCGGATCACCCTGCAGCGCAACGGCATCCTTTTCGAACTCATGTACGCGAGCGTTCTCTCCTGGAACGAGCGGCTGGATTCGGATGCTTACCCGGCCATCCGGGACTGGTGCCTGCTGGAACTTTACCGTCTGAAAACGGCCGCCATCCCGCCAGAGCGGCGCTTGGAGCTCCTCCACTCCACCGATTTTCACCGGCCGTTCCGTTACTTCTACGACGGCTGCTATTACCATGAAAGCGAATTTCTGCTCGGCCATTACCGCATCGTTTTCCGCAACGGTTCGGAAGCGCTCGTCCCCGTCGTTTACGGCACCAATATCGGTAGTGACCGGCTCTCGCCCGAGCGCTGGCTCGACGCCAATTGCGACTGTTATGAATTCGACCGGCATCTGGCCGAAGTATCCGCCGCCACCCTGCCGGAATTCACCGACAGGACGCGTTTCCGCCACGTTGTCCAGCTGCCGCAGACGCGTTCGGAAGTGTTCGAGATCGTCTTCGAACCGCAACCGCTGCTCGGAAACTGCCGCGTCGATTTCACGATAAAAGCGTATCAACCAATAATGGAAATGCTATGATCTTGCAGCAAACAGTCGATCACGCCGTTGAAAAAAATCGCTCGCTGCCAAGGTATAGATGCGGCGACTGATTACCGTGCAAATGATTGCTTGCCGCGGAGTATTTCCTTCCCTATATGCCGGATATTTTAAATTCGCAGTTGTTATTGCATATTATACTCGCAATAAACAGATTTGCCCGTCTCACAAGCGAAAATAATCCTATGAAAACCGGATATCTTGATTCCGGCACCACGAAACAATCGGAAGATTCCCGGCAGCGTGTTTGGTTTGAGTTTGAAGTCGAAACAAACAATCTGCCGCGGCTCCAGGCGGTTTCCGATACACTCAATTCATTTTGATGCGCAGGGCGTATGGCACGGAGGAGAATTGACCGGTATGCGGCAATTCCACAGTTAATGCTTCGGCATCTTCACGGAACGGCACCGGACCGTATCCAAGCAGTTCCACCCGCCGTACCGGGCCGCGACTGGAATTTTTTTCGCTTCCCAGGGAATAAATTTTTACAATTCCATCGGCGGAACGTGCCAGAGGAAGTGCATAGAGGATGCCGTTGTTTTCGGTAAAACGGATGTCGGCAGAGGTAAATGCCGAACGTTTCGTATCCGAAAACGCTCCGGATGTTATCCGCGTGGGCCCTTCTCCGAAAACGAGATAGGGACGTGTCCCATAAATCGCCTCTCCGTTCACTTTGAGCCAGTCACCGATTTCAAGAAGTATCTTCCGCTCCTCTTCCGGAATCGTACCATCCGGCCTGGGACCGATATTCAACAGCAGAGCGCCATTTTTACTGACGACGTCGATCAGGTCGGCGAGGATCGAAGACGACTCCTTATACGTATGCCCTTCGATATATCCCCAGGAGTTTTTGGAGACGGATGTATCATTCTGCCAGAACAACGGATAGATCTCATCGAGTTGTCCTCGTTCAATATCGAAAACGGCACACTCCGGGGTCAGAGCCTGATATTTATAGTTAAGCGCAACTCCCTTGCCCCATTCCGCTCCCCGGTTATAGTAATACGCAGCAAATTCTTTCAGCACTTTGCTGTAGCCGACGCTGTTGATCCACCAGTCGAACCACACAAGTTGCGGTTTATATTTATCGACAAACTCCACGGTATTGGCAAGCCAATCGCGCTGAACCGCTTCCGATGGCGGATTGAAATGGTAGCAAAGATGCTGTTCCGGATTTATTTGTACGGGAAGAACACCATCGACTCCGTAGAGCCCAACATTGGCCGGATCATTTACGTCGGAATCGAATTGTCTGCCGCCGCCAAAGAACCAATAGTGCTCCGCGCGGTGACTGGAAAGTCCGAAAACCATTCCCGCCGCGCGAATGGCATCGGCGATTTCAGCGATAATGTCGCGTTTCGGCCCCATTTTTGCGGCGTTCCAGGAATTCAGCGAACTGTTGTACATGGCGAAACCATCATGATGCTCCGCAACCGGAACGACGAATTTGGCTCCGGCATCACGGAACAGTTGCGCCCAGTCGGCGGCATCGAATTTTTCCGCCTTGAACCTCGGAATGAAATCCTTATAACCAAATTTTTTGTGTGGTCCGTAGGTTTTCAAATGATGTTCGTATTCGCGGCTGCCTTGCCGGTACATCATGTATGGATACCATTCATTCCCGAACGCCGGAACCGAGTAGACCCCCCAATGAATGAAAATGCCGAATTTGCCGTCTCTGTACCAATCGGGACACGTATAATGTTCAAGTGAACGCAATTCCGGTTTGAAGGTTCCTTGGGAATTCACCGTTGCGATGTTTTCAAGAATTTTTGTTTTCATTGTTCCATATCCCACAGTTCGGTCCAGTCTTTCGCACTTTCCCAAAGAAAAACGTGTCCTTTGACCAGGCGGCAGTTTTTGTCGATTTTGGCGATTTCAGCCATTTCCTCCGCTGTCAACGGATCGGAACAAACCGCCAAAAGATTTGATTCGATATGAGAAGGATTCACTGACATCGGGATAGCCGCGTGCCCGCGCGCCACCGCCCATTTCAGACAGATTGCAGCCGGATGCACGTTGTGTTTTCGGGCTATTTCCAGTATGACGGGGTTTGCCATATCCGCTGTATCTTCCGGCATCTTGTCCCGGGCGGGACGGTTCGGGGAGCCAAGCGGACAATAACCGATATTGAGAATGCCGTTCGCACGGGCGAATTCATATAGCTCCTCCTGTTGAAAATACGGATGAAGTTCCATTTCATTCACCAGCGGCTTGATCCGGCAATCGCGCAAAATCAGTTTGAGCTTGCGAACGGTCACATTCGAAATTCCGATATGACGGGCCAGCCCCATATCGGCAAGCCGCTCAAGTTGACGATAGGTTTTCATGAATTCTTCATGGATATAGGGCTTGGCGCCGGTGCTGCGGCTCTCCACCGCGCATTCGGGCGGATGGGAATTCGGGAAAGGCCAATGGATCAGCATCAGATCGAGATAATCGAGTTGGAGATCCTTGAGACTTTGCGCACAGGAGAGCAGGACGTCGCCTTTGCCGTGATGGGTATTCCATACTTTTGATGTGATCCAGAGGTCTTTGCGGCAGACTGTGCCTTCGGCAAAGAGTTCCTGCAGGGTCTGTCCGATTTCTTTTTCATTGCCATAGACCGCGGCACAGTCAATGTGGCGGCAGCCGAGACGGACAGCGTGTTTGACCGCTTCGGCCATTTCGCCGGGAGCTACATGGTCGCTTCCGAAGGTTCCGAATCCGATCGCCGGTATTTGGACGCCGGTGGCGGAAATGGAGAAACAGGGCATATTCATCGATTCAACTCCTCATCGAAACAGACTGCGACCTTCCCGCATTGGCCGGAAGCCATCAGCGCATATGCCTCGTTTGCCTTTTCCAGCGGAAAACGATGTGTGATCAAGTCGGCCGGATGAATTCCCCAACGGGCGATCCGTTCGGTTACTTCTTCCATCCGCCAAATGGATGTCACCCAACTGCCGTAGATGGATTTTTGATCATGAATGATATCGGGACTCGGATTGAAAGTGCAACTTCCTCCTTCCCCGACAAAAGCGATTTTTCCCCATTTGCGCGCGGCACGAATTGCGAGCTGGCGTCCCGGATCCGCGGCGGAACAATCAAACGCGCGTTCAACGCCATTACCGCCAGTCAAAACTTTTACCTCCTCAACGGAGGAGGCCGCATGATCGATCAATCCAAGTTGTTTGGCGAGCCGGACGCGTTCCCGAGCCATGTCGCAGCCGATCAGCTTTTGTGCGCCAAGCACCTTGCAAAGCATAAGACAGGCGAGCCCCACGGGACCGAGCCCAACGACCAGTACCGCGTCATTGCCGCAGACTCCGACCTTTTCGATCGCTTCATAAACCGTGCCGAATCCGCAGGCGATCTGTGCGCCGTCCGCATAAGAAAGCGTATCGGGCAGAAGCACCAAATCTTTTTCTTCGGCGAGAATATAAGGCGCCATGCCGCCATGCCGCTGCCAGCCGTAAGCGCGACGGTATTTGTCGTTGGAGCAGCTGATCATATAGCCCCGGCGGCAATCATTGCAAACCCCGCACCCGGAAATATGGTAAACAATAACCCGGTCATTTTCTTTGAACCGCCGGCATCCGGGGCCGGCGCTTACGATTTGCCCGGCGGGTTCATGTCCGGCGATCATGCCCGGCTGATATCCCTCCGGTCCCCTGCCGGTGTGTTCGCGGTAGATACAGCGAATATCGCTGCCGCAGATCGTGGAAGCCTTGGTTCGGATCAAAACTTCGCCATGCCCGGGGATCGGGACTTCAAATTCCCGCAATTCCACAGTGGAATTACCGGGCAAAACAGCCCCCGTCATTGTTTTTGGAATACTCACAATACGGCCTCCTTGCAATTTTATTCCGTTATTCACTTGCATTTCGGTTGTTTATGCGTTATCGTTAACGTTGATGTAATTATACACAATAAGCTCGTAAAAAACAAGAGGTCGATTATCTTTAACGTGAAAGTAACGTATGGTCGAAAAGAAAACGACAATTAAAGATGTGGCGACTTCGGCCGGAGTGTCCTTAATGACAGTCTCCCGTGCTTTGCATGGCAAGCCCGGCGTTGGAGCGGCATTGCAGAAGCGAATCGCGCAGCTGGCGGAAGAAATGGGATATATTCCCAATCGCGCGGCTTATCAGTTGGGGCAAGGGAAGAGTTCCCAGACGGTGGGAATCGTCATTCCGCATATCGCCAACACCATTTTTCCGGATATTTTGCAGGTGATCGAAGCTACGCTTTCCGCAAACGGTTACCGGATTCTGCTCTGTTGCACCTACAATAATCCGATCAAAGAGTTTCATGAAATTTCCGCTTTGTTGGAACGGCAAGTGGACGGAATTATCTGGGCTCCGGTATTGATGAATGAAAGCCTTCGGGCTGCCGAATTGATTCGCAAACAGAAATGTCCGCTGGTTTTTCTTGACCGGAAAATCCCCGGCTTTTCCGCGGACGCCGTACTGGTTGACGATTATGCCGGCGCACACGCGCTCGCCGAACATTTTGTACGGAAAGGATTTACGCAAATCGCCTACATGGGACCGCGTCTTGAATCGTATGTGGCTTCCGAACGTCGCAGGGGCTTCACGGATGCACTCAAAAAACATGGAGTCATTCCGCGTGACGAATGGCTTTTATCCATCGGTTCGGATATTGATTCCGGACGCAATGGAATCCGGCTTCTGCTGGATCTGCCGAAACGCCCGGACGCTGTATTCTGTTTCAACGACCCGTTGGCAGTCGGTGCGGAATTGGAATTGTTGGCGCGCGGGATCGCGATCCCGCATGAAATGGCGCTCTGCGGTTTTTCGAATTCCATCGAGTCAGAAATTGCCCGCGTACCAATTACCAGCGTACACCAGGATGCCGCCGGACTTGGGCGCGCGGCCGCGGAGCTGTTGTTGAGCCGTCTGATCAATCCGGATATCCGGCCGGCTCCGATCGAACGAATCATCCGAACGCATCTGGTCGTCCGGGAGTCGTGTTGAAAGCCTGTGTTGTGCCGGAGCGCTTTTTTTCCACCCCCGCCGAATCAAAATTTTTTAAAATTGCCTCAATAGGGCAAATGCGCTTCTTCGCTCATTGCAATCACGTTTTCGGGCGGAACATTGGGCAGGAGAGCTTCATGGCTGGGGCTGACGATCAATGCCGGTCCCAGCAGCGAACGCACCCGGCGCACATCGGCCCGGATGTCGTCCGGTGTGCCATGAACCAGCAAATGCTGCGTGTCGATACCGCCGAAAAAGGCGACCTTTCCCTTGAAGTCAATAAGCTTTTCGGCATTCATATTGTGGGCGCACGCCTGAAGCGGATGCAACGCGTCGACCCCCAATGCAATCAAACTCGGGATGACCTTGGCAATGGCGCCGCAACTGTGAAGCAGAACTTGCTTGCCGTTGGCGTGCCCCAGATCGGTCAACTCCTTAAAGTAAGGAAATACGAACTCGTCGAAACACTCCGGGCTGATCATGATGTCCTGCTGGGTACCGAAATCGTTGCCGAAAAAGAAACCGTCCACTTCGGCGCCGGCTTCTTTGAAAAATTGTTCCGTTCCGGCCAGAAAAAAGTCCACGACACGTTTGGTCGCGGCATGAACAACGTCCGGGTTCGTGTACATTTTGATGAAGTAATTCTCCATGCCGAACATATCGCCGACGATATGATAAAAGCAACTCCACATGCCGCTTGCCCGGTAGCGGTCTCCCGCGCCGCGTAATATTCCCATAATCTCTTTAAAATCAAAGTCATGAATCCCGGGCCAGGGATACGCCATGACATCGGCGACACTTTCGCAATCCGAAAGAGCACCTTCGCAGGACAACCCCTCCCCTTTGCGCGGATTGGGAAATGCGGCGCGGTTTCCCGGGCCCTTGTAACCGCCATCCGCAGGCATCCACATCAGATCGTCGCCCAGCAATTTGCGGATCGCCTCATTGTCGGCAACCTGAAAGTAACGGCGGTAGATCGGCCAGGTATCGTCGTGCGGATTTCCCATCCAGAAGGCGCTGCGTGGTACATTCTGACCATTGATAATCGCTCTGACCAGTTCCCGCGATGTCATTCTGCTTCTCCCTGATTGATTTTTTGCTGATCGTGGTTTATCTTATTTAATATAATGCATGCGGTCGGATGAAACGCAAGTATTCCTTTGGATATCTGTGGTATTAATTCAACATGGGAAAGAATATGTCATGGAGGAAATGCGGCAAGAGGATGACAGCGGGTGGCTGGTGGTGCGTTCGGGGCGCTATCGCCTGAAGGACCGTGATTTCGAAACGGTTTATCTGCTTGAAGATTTATATGCGCTGCATCAATATAATTATCCCTGTCGTATCCGCTGCGGCGGCAGTGAATACGAGATTGCGCCGGGGGATGTCACAGTAACTCCGCCCGGAATGAAGACAACGTATGCTTTGGAGCAGGAAGGAGTCCATCTTTGTGCCCATTTTGCAGCTCCTCTGTTGCCTGAGCTGCCTTTTGTCATTCGCGCCGGGCTATTGCCGCCTTATTGGACCGCGGCCTTTGACGAACTCGTCGATTTGATGCAGTTGACTTGCACGCCGGAACGGCAACAGGCGGCAAAGAATATGATATGGCTTTTGCTTTATCGATTGAAGAATATCGACACCGGAATGAATGCAATCGACCGGCGTATCCGCCGGTTGCTCTATGAATTGAATCTGCACAGTGATCGGCCGCTTGATGTCGCTTACCTGGCGAAAAAGTACAACCTGAGCCAGACCCATTTGAGCCGCCTTTTCAAAAAGTACACCAATCAGACAATCGCTTCTTATGTAATGCGGTGCCGGATTGAGAAAGCACGTTTTTTAATTACCGGCACCACGCGCAGCATCAAAGATATCGCCATGGCGGTCGGGTACGGAAGCTCGCAGGAATTCAACAAGCGATTCCATCAAATCGAAGGCATTCCGCCCTCCTCATTGCGATGAAGGGCGACCAGTACAGCGTGTCTTCTGTAACTCATTCCACCTTGACCACATCGACCACGCCGACGCCGTGGGGCGGAATGCGCAGCTCGCAATGAATGCCGAATTCACCGTCGCGTCGCGGCTCCCAGAAGAGCGGGCGGCCGCGAAAATGGTTGGCTATCGTCATGCTTTTCACATCGCAATCGGTGATGAACGCGCCGAGGATGTATCGATGCAAGGTGTTGTAGACGAAATAACGGAAGCTGCCGTCCGGCCGTTCGATGCCGGACAGACGGAAATAGTTCGCGTCCGGCAGATTGAATTTCCGGTTGATGCCAACATCAGTCGCCGACGCGGCATTGAGATACGACACGGCGTATTCATAAAACGCCGGCGATATGGCACGGTAAAACTGCTCGTGGAAGAATGTTTTCGGCTCGGGTAAGTTACGCAGATCGCCCTCCCCCGCGGCAGGAACCGCTTCGGCGCGAAGCACACCGGAGCCGGCGGCGCAATTGAGCGCCTCGAATTGCATTTGCGTCGCATCGCCGTCAATGTTGCCGATCAGAAATACCGCTCCACCCCGGTAGCGGCGAATCGCCTGCTGCTCCTCCTCCGGCAACAACCCCGGATTGATGACCAGAAGCGGCGTATGCACATGAGCCAGATCCCCAATGCGCACCGTGGCGTCACAAGCAAGACCGGCGGCGAGAAGATTATAAAATATATTGGCGGTCAAGCTGTTGCGCGTTTTCAGGTAATACGGCAGCTCCGCGTCGACGATGGCGTCGCTCCACAAGAGGGTCACGCCGTCCACGCCGACGGCTTCGCTCGCGAAGCCGAGTTCGGCTTTGGCGAGGATCTGACGCCATTCGTACGGCTCGATATCGGCGGCCAGGCAAATCTGCAATCCGTCGAAGCACTTCTCCGGGCGGCCGTCGGCGCCGTAGATGTAGAAGTTGCTGTAGGCGAGGATTTCACGTTCGAGAAACGCCGGCGCATGGCGCAGCGCCGACCAGCCTTCGGTGATATCCTGCGTACAGCAGTTGAACAGAATTTCCGCCGCCGGAGCCGCCGCCCGGGTCAACAATGAAGTCCCCTTGATGACATTGAAAAACGGGATGGGAAAGTGCGCCTGGCAGGCGCAATCCAGCAGCTCTCCCATCGCGCTGCAGGTTTCAACCACCAGAAAATCCAACCCGATCTCCGGCAGGCGGCGGTAATCGATGCCATAACGGTAAAGCGCCTCCACCGGGTCGCGCGTCCAGCAGGTGTTGCTGCTGACCGTTTTGCCCTCCGCGTGGAGACGCGTGACGATTTTGCGCAAATAGCTTTCGAAGCGGATGCGGTGAAATTCGATCCACTCCGGCCGCAGCTCCCGGTAAATGTATTGCCCCCGCTCCTCGAAAAGCTCCGCACTGGCGTCCAATGGCGCGCAATACTCCTCCGGCAGGCGCACTTCGCTCATGGCCGCGCGGAACTGCCCGACCATGTCGTCGGAGTAATCGGCGTGGCACAACTGGAACCAACTGTGGTTGTAGCCGTCCGCCAGGTGCCAGCCGTCGAAGCCGTAATCCCGGAGCACGAGCGCTACCTGGTCGACGAGGAAGTCTTCATAAAGCCGGCCGTCGGACAGGTGGCGCAGGGGGTTGACGATCGTGACGTCCGGTTGCATGCCGCCGATGCAGCGATAGCCGACCTCCGGGTGGGAATCCACCGCCCACTCCCGGTGGAAGCGGTTTTTCAACGTCAACGGAAAGATCGAGAAAAGCACCTTGACGCCATGGCGCTGAAGCTCCTGAACCACTTTGCGCAGCTGGAACTTCGTCCACGGCGGCCCCGGCTTCTTCGGCTCCTTGAAATCCATGTCCATATAGGAGCCGATATCCGGCGGAAACGCGCCGTCTTCGTCCAGATGCTCATGCAGGTGGACGAAATCCGGGCCCCACATGAAAATCGACAGCACATCCGGGAGAAAGCCGAGACCGTCCAGATAGCGCTGAACCCCCATATCCTCCCCCTGGTGGTCGAAGGCGATCAACTCCACCCACAGACAGCTCTTGAAATCCGTATGTTTCATCACTTACCCTCTCCCGAATCGAGCAGCGCGTCGAGCAATTGGTTCACCGGACAGTGCGCAATCCCGATGTATTTGTCCGCGGCGCCGTAGTAAACCAGCAACTCTCCGTTCATCACGATATTGCCGCACGGGAACACCACCCCCTTGTAGGTATGGCACCCCGCCATTTCGTACCAGGCTTCCGGTTCGAAGATCGGTTCGGCGCTTCGGCCGATGACCCGGTCGGGGTGTTCCAGATCCAGCAGCAGCGCGCCCAGACGGTAGTAATCGTCCAGGCCGACGCCGTGGTAGATCACCAGCCACCCTTTTTCGGTCCGCAGCGGCGGCGCGTTGCCACCGATCTTCTGCCCCTCCCAATCGTGCCGGGGCATGGCCAGCTTCCGGGAGTTGCGCAGCTTCAACGGATTGTCGGTGTCCGCGAGCCAGATGCCGGGCACCTCCGTTTCGAATACCGGACGATGCAGATAATAAAAGCGGTCGTGGATCTTTTCCGGAAACAGAATCACATCGTGGTCTTCGTGTTCGGGTTCGGTGATGAAACCGGCCCGGGTCCAATGGCGCAGATCCTTCGAAAACGCGATCGCGGTGTTCATCCCGTTGTTGCCCAGCGGCACCGGCAGTGACGGGTCCGGGGTGAAACGGTACGGCTTGTCCTCCGGCCGGAGCCAGTATTGCCCGTTGACGAAGGGACGGCAGGCATAGGTAAGGTAATACCATTCGCCGAACTTCACCAGACGCGGGTCCTCCACACCGCCGCCGTCGACGAAGCCGTCCAGGGGCGAAAGCACCGGCCGGTCGGAGGCGCGGGTGAAGTGATAGCCGTCGGTGCTTTCCGCCAGGCCCAGGTGAACGATATAGCGGGGGTCCTTGCCGGCGGCGCGATAGAGCATGTAGACCTTGCCGGCATCTTCATCATAATAGGCGCCCGGATTGGTGACGACCAGATCCTCCCAGTCATGGGCGGGATTCGGAGCGAGAACGGGCTGATCGGAGTAGCGGGTGAGCTTCATTTTCTTCCTTTTATCCATAAATTTAACGTTGTACTTCAATCAAGGTAAATTCCTGCGGCGCCAGGGTGAATCGGAATTCGTCTCCGGCCGGCTCCAGTTGCCGGTCGCCGCGCCAGCGGTCGACGGCGCGGCGAAAACCGGGCGCCGATAGCGTGACGGCGGCCGCTTCGGTATTGCCGACATTGGCGACGACCACCAGAGATTTGTCCGGCTTGCTCCAGAAGCTCCGGAGGCAGTTGTTTCCGGTCACGGCCAGCTCAGGGGGTTCATCGTAATAGCCGTGCCACTGCGCTTCGTCCACGCCGAACTCCTCCAGGATGCCCCAGAGCTTCCGGAGTGGGCCGTAATTTTCCTCGTCGAACGCCGAATTGTTGCCGTATGTCTTCATCCAATAGCTCTCCTGGTGGAGCAACGCCATGCCCAACAGCGAACGCTGCGCCGGTTGATAGCACAAATAGTTGCCCGGCAATCCCCAGAGGCGTTTGGAGAAGAAGCACCGGTACTCCTCCGGCGTCGGCAGCGTCCGGCCGTCCCAGTAACAGGCGGAAAACTCCGAGTGGCAAACCGAGTCGCTGAAGCCGCAATAGATCGCGTCGGTCGCCCAACTGACATGCGCGATCACCAGCCCGCGTTCACCGCGGTGTTCATGCACCATATTGTACATCCTCTGCCAGAATTCCCGCTCCTTGACCAAGGGCCAGGTGACGCGCCGCCCGGCGTAGGGGTTCGGCGCGTGCTCCAGCGTGTCCATGCCGATGGTGAGCACGGAACCGGGCGTCGGTTCCGTGGTCTCCGCGCCGGAGTAACCGCAGCCGTGGCTGCCGTTGGCGCAGGGGTTGGCGGCGATGTCGTAATAAAAGCCGTCAAGGTCGTATTCCAACAGCAGCGCTTCGTTCACGCCGACGCTGTAATCGACGAACTCTTCGCCCTCCGGACAACGGGTGACGCCGTCGGTGTGCGGCCGCGATTCGCTGCTGACATAAGCGACAATGGGGTAGGCAAGCCAGCTCCGGTTGAAGTACCCCTGCGAAGGCTCGGCGGTATTGGCCAGGTGGCTGCGGTAAAGCACCACGCGCATTCCCAGAGCATGCGCCTCGTTGACGAAACGCTTCAGATCCTCCGGGTTGACCGGTTCGCTGCCGCCATAGAAGAGCGGCCAGAATTCGTGCAGCACGATGACCCGGGCGCCAAGCTCATACGCCTCGCCGATATGGAATTGGCGGTAATTTGCCGGATCGCTGCTGAAGTAGGGCCCCCCCGGCCAAGCGTGAACCACCCGGAGCGAGTCCAGATCGAAGTCGACCGGCTTGACCGGCGTGGCGATGAAGCCGCAGTTCCAACTGGCGGCGCCCAACGCATGTTCGCCGGCCACCACCTGAAGTTTGACTTCGACGGCGTCATCGGTACGGGTCACGGTCACGGTATCGTCGCGGCCATACGGCTGCCAGCCGCGATCCGACTCGATGAACCAATAGAGTGCGCGATCCCCGTTGCCGACACCGAACTTGAATTGGAACGGCATTTTCCGCTGCCAACCGGACTTCCCGATGACGTTTTTTTCCGTTCGAAAGGTGTGTTCGGTGCCTTCGAGCACCATCTGCGCCGAATCCGGCGCCAGCGGAATGCGCAGCGCGAAGTCCCGGATCCGATCGTGCCCGGGCAGGAAATGCAGTTCATAGAGCAGCGCGCCGTCGTATTCGATGGCGACGGTGCCGGATACCTGCAAATACTCATTGGCGCCGTCCAGCGCCAGCACCACTTGCTCCGGCGTCTCCGAAACGCAGCGCACCTGCGCGGCGCTCAAAACTTTATTTTCATCGCCGACCCGGTATTGAAATTCCGGCGTCCCCCGGAGCAATTCCCGCCCGGCGGAGATCATTTGCGCCGGAAAAATCGTCCCGTCGAAGCGGTATTCCCGGTTCCAGGTGAAAATACTCCCGTCCCGGCGCTCCACCGGAGTCCAATGCTGCCAGGCGGTATCGCGCCCGGCGGCGTTGGAGATATGCTCCGGCCGTACATAGCGGTGAAAGCGTTGCCGCCGCTGCGCCGTCACCAGCCCCGACGCGTCCACTAACTCGAGCACCGCCGCATAGTCGCCCTCCGGCAATGACTCCAGTGCAAAGGTACAGCTTCCGCCCCGGCCCGGCAGCATTTCCTCCGCCAGCGTCATATCCTGCGCGTCCAGGAGCCGGACGCGCGCGGCCGCAAACGGCGTGTCGATCCGCGAGAGATCCGCCGTGGCCGTGACCGTTTCCAGCGGCGAGCCCAAATTCAGCTCCAGAACCAACGGTTGCTCCACATGCACGGCAAAGGGACGGCGCAAAATCATCCCCGTCCCGGCCGCCGTGACCGTCACCTCGCCGGTGTAATCGCCGCTCGAAGGAATAGTGACCGCGAAGCTGCGGACACCGGATTCGGAGGCGGGAAAGCGGCGGCTGGAGCACCATTGCCGCTCCGCATTCGCCAGCACGAATTCCACTTTCGTTTCAACCCCCCCCGCCAACTCCAGCGCCAATGACGCGGTCCCCGGGAAGAACTCCGGCAACGCGGCAATGCGGACATGCGGCAAAGCGTCGACGAAACCGATCCATCCGAGCCGATCCGCCTCTTTGATGCTTCCGGCCGGAGAAAGCGTCCAGGAGCTCTCCATCTGGGGGCTGAAACCGTTGCGCACCGCGTTGAAGCGCCACACCGTCCCCTCGCGAATCGCCGGTAACTTGTTGGCGGCCAGGTCGATTTCCAACTCTCCGGTCCATACCTTGTCTTCATAGCGCGACCGGTAGTTCCAGACGCCGTCCCACTCCGGCGCGTAGCTTCCCCCGCCATCCCCGGAGCGCTCGTCGTAAATTGCGTCCAGCGGATTGCAGATCACGTGAACGACATCCTTGCCGTCGGCGGAGAACAATAGCTCGATGGAATCGTCGTACCACAACGGACCGTCATGGGCGCGATTTTTTGCCAGCGGTTCCCCGTCCGTGGCGGCGCGCCAGCCGATATAGAGCTTCCCGTCCGCATGCGCCAGGCGCAGATCGGTGTCATAGGGAGCAAACGAGCCCTGACGGCGCAATACGAAGGGGGAAGCCGCAGCCGTGTCTTTCCACTCCGCCTCCTCCCATACGCCATCGATGACAATGCCGGATGCTTTGCCGACGCGCAGCGACGCGGCTGGTGCCGGCGCTTCCGTTTTGAGGCCGGCAAACGCATGGAATTCCGCCGGAGAAAGCGCCTCCGGCCAGAGCGTGAGCTTCTCCACCTGCAAAATATTGGACGCGGTCCCCGGAAACGGCGGGTGAACGCCGCCGGCGAAAAAGTGCGTCGCGTTATCCTTGATGCTCAATTCGAAGTTCGACAGCTCCTCCACCAGGGTGCCGTCGAAATACAATTTCAACGAAGCATCCGCTTCGCCGGAGTTGACCTTTTCCCACGCGATTCCGACGGTGTGCCACTCGTTCGGCACGAGCTCCGCCGGATAACGCAGGTGATACCCGGCATAGCGCCCCCGGTCGGTTTCGCAGGCGGTGAATTCGATGAAATACCCCCCCTTGGGGTTGTGGAGTACGCGCAGCAGCAGCCGGTCATAATACTCCGGCGTCGCCAGATAATCGAAGAGATTCGCCGCCTGCTCTCCGGCCGGCATGTCGCGATTCAGCCGGAACCGGGCGGTCACGCTGCCGGACCGGGCCGGGAAGCTGCCGACGATGGGTACGGAGAGCTCTTCCCCGGCGGCTCCGCCGGTAAACGGCCGCTCCAGCTCCCAGACCGGAGCGGCGCCAACCAGACAAAGTCCGGCGAAAACCGACGCTGCCAATATGCTTAATTTATTCATTTCATCCAACTCCCTGGCGCAGCGTGAAAATCGATTCGCCGGCGCTTATACCAATGCGCAATCTAAGGGTTAGTAACTGCCGCCGGTATTGTGGAGCTGAAATTTGGTTTGATGAGCTGCCGCTCTCCAGAGGTAACGGCAACGAGTCAAGCCGAATTTCTGCCCGCAAGACCAAGGCAGTTACAAACCTTATGATTGCAAATTGGTATTATTCTCAATATACGACTTCGCCGAACAGGAACGGAGCGGAGCTGTACTGGTTGGTGTCGTCGAAGACATGGTTCATCGAAGCGCTGTGTCCATCCAGATACAGTACATTCTGCCGCTGGCTGTGGCGGAGCGAGAACTTGTTCTGCGTATACGGCTTGGCGTCGAAAAACACCAGATTCTGGTCGTCGCAGTCCATCATCAACGGGGTTGCGCTCGGCCCCAGGCTTTTCGAAAGTCCGCCGGTTTCGGGAATGGCGTTGAGAATCCCCTGCAAATTGCTGATTTTCTTCCCGGACAGTACATTGTTGAAGCCGAAATCATAGGCGTAACCGGAGGTCTTCGCGGTCGTTCCGGCCGGACAGGCCCAGACGCCGCCCGGCACGATCAACGTCGCGTTGACATCTTTCCAATACGGCATCCCGGAGTGCTCCGGCACCACAATCTGATAACGGAAATCGGCCTGGGCGCCGGAGGCATCGCCATAGGGCATCATGTCGTCGTAATCATTGGTATACATCGTGAACGCCAACCCCTGTTGCTTGAGGTTGTTGATGCACTTGATCGCCTGTGCCGCCGCGCGCGCTTTCGACAATGCCGGCAGCAGCATGCTGGCCAGAATCGCGATGATGGCGATCACGACCAGGAGCTCAATCAGTGTAAAATAGTTTGCTCGTTTCATTTTCGGGAAATCCTTTCGTGTCTGATGCGATATTCGTTTTCCGGTTTACAGGTGCGACGGCTTCCGCTCCTCCACTCCGCAAAGCCCGACGCTTTCTTGTTATACATAATTATACATTACTTTTGTAAAAATGTCAAGAGCCCGTTGAAACATTTTCGAAAAAAGTTGTAAAATATGCCGTATCTCCAGCGTAACAATCGGGTTCCACATGCAGGAACATCCAATTCCGCAGCATATTTTCAGAAAAAAATCATCTCCGGACTTGACAAAAACGAAAATCTATGTATACTATATTATACAAACACCAATATCCAAACGAACGGAAAGTGGGAAACACAATGGCGCGGATACATTACGATGCGTTTCCGGCAGTCTATCAGCAGATAAACCAGAGAATATGCGCCATGATCGTGGAGCAGCAGTTGCCCGACGGGCATGTATTGCCGACACTGCGGGAGCTGGCGCAGAACTTCGAAGTCAGCCTGCGGACGGCGCAACTGGCGGTGAACGAGCTGTGTGAATCCCGCTGGGCTAAACGGGTCGGCAAGAAGCTGATCGTCGCCCGCAGCGCCCAGACCGCCAGCATCCACCGCGCCTACATTGTCTATTACAACGCCGGCTCCAGCGACCTGGATGTCATCAGCGCCAAAATCCTGACCGGAATCCAGGAGGAAGCCGCCAAGAGCCCCAATAACTTCGTCGTACTCGCCACCTCGCTGGAACAGGCGATCGAAAAGTGCCGCGCCATGTCCGACGTCAGCATCGGCGGTGTAATCCTGCTGCGCAACCAGAGCAGCGACTCGCTGGCGGCGATGGCGCATGCTTTTCCGGCTTTGCGGATCGTCCAGGTCAACTACTTCCTGGACGGCCTCATGACGATGCCGGAGAATGTCCGCGGGGTCTTCAATGACGACTTCGCCGGCGCGTTTCAAGGCACCGAGTATTTGCTCGGCCAGGGGTGCCGCCGGCCGGTTTTCCTGGAGCTGGATATCCCGGATCAGGTGTACCGTATCCGGCGCGAGGGGTATCTGTGCGCGATGCGCGATCACCAGCTCGAGGGGCGCCTGCTGACGCGGCCGAATGCCGATACATCCGAGCAACTGCTGCATGTGTACGAAGAGTTTGCCGCCGAGGTATACCGGAATATGGACGGCTGCGATGCGGTCTTCGCCTGCAACGATTTTCTGGCGCACACCGCGGCGGCCTATTTAAAAAGCCACGGGGTGGCGATTCCGGTTCTGGGGTACGATGACTATGCGGAGTTTTTCGTTCCCCGCCACACGACGATCGCGGTACCGTTCAAGGAGATGGGGAACTATGCCGTCCGCCAATTGCAACAGGAGCTCCTGCTGCCGCGCTTTCACCGGCTCCTGCCGCAGTTGAAAATCCGGCACACGTCCCCCTCCCCTCTTCCTGTGAAATAATCAGTCGCAGTCACCGCCGTCGCAGCGGGATGTGCCGCTGTTCGGACAACCGGCGCAGCTGTCGCCGGCTTTCGATTCGGTCTGCAACGCGGCCTGGTAGGCGGCGTCGGGCAGGACGTGGCGAAAGTCATCATCCTGAAAATAAGCCTGCAGCGCCCGGCTCTCCTTCGCCGGCGCGTTTTCCAGGATCCGGGCCACCGCGGCCGCGGCCTGCGCGGCATCGTCGTGCAACGCGGCAATCCGGGCGTAGATCATCAACTCCTGCGGTTTGCAGCTTTCGAACGGCGTCCGGGCCAGGTATTCCTGCGATTCGGCAACGTCACCGGTTCTAGCCAGCGCCAGCGCCGCCAATAGATTGGCTTCGCGGTCGGCTTCGGCGGGCTTCAGGCTCAACAGCAGCTCGGCGGCCTCCCGATCGCGATTCCGGTTCAGCAGCGTCTCCGCCAGGCTCACGCCGTTGGCGATATCCGGATTCAGCTTAAAGAGCTGCCGGTCCACCTTTTCGGCCTCCGCCAGCATGTCGTTGCGGTAAAAGAATTGCCGCAGGAGTTTGCCGGTCTTCGCCGCCATCTCCGGATTCTGCTCCTGTTCGAAAAGCTGGGCGCGGCGGCCGTTTTTCTTCAGCTCCAGCGCGAACTTCTTCAACGCCGCGTCGTCCGGGTGTTCCCGAAGTTCGGCGTCGACCGCCGCCGCGGCTTCGTCGAGGCTTTTGCCGGTGCACAGGGTGCGGAAATCAGGCGCCTTGGCCTGCGTGCCGTGTCCCAGCGCCATTCCGGGGATTGCCAGTGCCAACAGCAGTGCGGCGACGGCGAATTTCTTGCGATTCCATTTCATTTTTTCTTCTCCTTAATTGAAGGTTGTGGTAAGTGTTTTTCAGGTTATTATTTCGCCGCTGGTGCGGCGCCTCGTCCGCTCCATGTGTAGATAAAACCGTCGCTCACGCATCCGGTTTTATCTACACCATCGCTACCTCGGATGGAAGCGCTCTCGCTACGCTCACAGTCGTGAGCTTGCTCTTCCCCCTCGGGGACAGGCCCCTCGGTTTCGCTTCGCATCGACTCCCGGCTCACTTCCCTAGATTTCGGCTCTTTCGGGCGCCTGCGGCGCCTGAGCCGACCAGCGCTGTTCGCGCGCTGGACCGCGCCTCCGTATGACGGAGTGCAGACCGCCGCTGCGCGGCTCTATTTTATTTTTTTATATTATCCATTCGGTGATATTTGTTCATGCCTTCCAGCTCCTGTTCCAGGCGGGCGGCTTCCCGCTCCTCGCCATTGAAGCGCAGTGCGTCAATCAGCCACAAGGTCGCCTCGTCCGGCTGCCGGTGATGGGCCTGCGCCCGCGCCAGCCACGCGGCACGGCGCGACGGAGTGTCGCCGACGGCGAGCAACGCGTAATGCCGGACCGCCTGGTCCGAGCCGATATAACCCCGTTCGGTCAGTTGCTCCAACTCCTCCGCGAAGTCCGTCACCATCCGTGTCGCCTGCTCGGGCGTTTCACAGAGTGCCGACAACCGCTGCCAATCGGGAAATGCTTCGGAGTTGAGCAGGAAATTCCGTGCGGAAACACCAAGCAGCCACCGCAATGAGCTGTCCGCCGAATAACGGTTCCGGCGCAAGCGCGCCCGGAAGCTTTCGGGCGCGAACTCCTTCAACAACAACAGCAACTCGCCTTCAACATCATCGCGACCGCCGAAGTCGGCGGTTTCGCCGAGTTGCGCACCGAGTGCCATCCGTTTACCCTCCGGAAGCAACCGCAAAAGCGCGCGCGTTTCACCCGCGTCGAAGCGCGGGGTCAACTGTCTTGGCAACAGCTTTTCGGCAATAACAGCCGCCCGGTCCGATTCCACACTTTGGAGAATCGTGACCGCAAGTTCGGTCGGCAACCTGCCGCTTTCAGCCCAATTCAGCAACAGCTCTTTCTCTTGAACGGTAAGCGTTTCCGGCTGTGCCGCCCGCAGAAACAGTCCGCCGAGCGTCGGGACGGGCAAAGTCACCGCCGGGGTTGCCTGCAAACTCAGCCACAACGGGGCAAAGGTGAATTCGCCCGGAGCACTTCCGGCGAAGAGGTATTCCAGATAACCGCGGCATTCCGGGAGGCGGTTGGCCATTTCCGCAAAGCGATTGTTCTGGAAACGGCGCTTTTCCGCGAACCAGCCCTGCATTCCGTCCGCAACCGGCGTGGTCGGGAAAAGCGACAGCGTGCTCTGCTGCTCCCGCGCCTGCCGCACGAACTCCATGAATTCGGCGCGTTGCCGCTCCCGGTCGCCCTGCGCCATCGCCAGAAACAGCCGCTCTCTGGCGCGCTGCGCCGGATTCAATTTTTCCAGCAGCGCTTCCGCCGGCTGCCATTGTTCCAGCGTACGCAGGACCGGCAGCAATTGCATCTGGTAGAGCGTGAGCGCCGTCGGATCCGTCGGCGGCTGTTGCAGCAGCAGCGCCGCCCACTCCGGCCAACGGGCGCTGTGCTTCGCCGCATCGGTGAACGCCCAGAACACGGCGTAATCGTTGCGGTTGGCACCCCACGCCGCGCCGAGAGCGTCAAAGGCCTTGTCGGAATCGCCGGAGCCGTCATACAGGATCCCCAGCACCAGCAATCGCCCCGGCGTGGCGCCGGATAATTCGAGCTGCGCTTCGCGCTCGGCGATGCGTTCCAGCAGCGCATTCCGACCGGTACCCTCCGGCTCGCCGGCGCCGTCGGCGTAAAGCCGGTTCAGCTCCTGAAGCAACCGGACATCCGGGATGGCGTATTCGGTGCGCGTCTCCACTTCGTCGTAGATCATCTCCGCGAGCATGCGGGCGAATTCCGCTTTGCCGTCGAGGTGGCGCATCCGGGCGGCGAAGGCCGACGCGTCGAGCGAATCGGGTTGCGCCGCCAGGCATTTTTCCGCGTAAGCCCGTTTCAGCGCGACGGCGCAGGGCAGCTGCCAGCGATTGTAACCGGATTTTTTATACTCGAACTGCTCCATTTCCCGGGCAAGCTGTCCGGCTAACTCCGGAACCGGGTCAAAGTCCAGCGCCGCCACCAATTGGCTCCAGTAATTTTCCCGGCGCTCCGGCGGCAGCGCGGCAAAAAGCTCCGCCGTGTACCGGACCGCTTCCTCCGGGGGCAAATCGCGCAGCGTGGCGGCGGCCTCCCCGGCGGCGGGCTGTTCCGGCCGGCGGCGAGCGGCGGAACGCTCCTCCGCCATTTCCGGCGCGACCTCGCCCGACAACAGGCGAATCCGTTCGGAGACATCGTGCCACTGCCGCTGCTGAACGGAATTTGGGGCTTGTGCCGCCAATTCGCGCAACTGCGCCTGGTATTCGGCGGCATGAAAGACGGCCTGATTGGCAAACGCATGCGTCAATTGCGCGATCAGCCGCAGCGACTCGGCTTGCGCGGTACCGCGGGCGGAGCCGATTCCGGGCATGACGTGCAAAGACGCGATCGTCAGCGTCAGCGCTTTCAGATTGATTTGCGCCGCCTCGTGATAATGCCCCTGAAACTCCAGCATCGCCGCATATTTCTGCAGCAGGTCGATCCGGTCCGGCGTCAGCAGCAATACCTCCCGGTAGAGCCGCGCCGCCTCTTCGAAGTGATGATGCTGTCGAAACACCTCCGCCAGATTCAGCAAGTTGTCGTTTCCCCCCTCGGCCAGGTCGGCGTCGCGGACCACGTGTTCGGCGGGCGCAAACAGTTTTTCGGCGATGAACGTCCGGGTGAGCGCCCGGTAAATCTCCGGAGCGTGGCGATCCGGCAATGCCGCCAGCACCCGCGCCAGATAGAGCGCCTCCTGCCTGGCTCCACGCCCGGCGGCGTCGAGAAAGAGATTTTGCACCAACAGCGTCCGGCGCTCCGGCGCGACCGCCAGCTGCAGGCGCTCCAGATGGCGCATTGTGTCGAAGTCCTGCAGCTCCTCGGCCAGGTCTTCGCCGAGCTGGTAATAAAAGAGGTTTTCCGGCTCCGCCTGAATCCGTTTTGCGATCTGCTGCTGCGCCTCCAGCAACAACGGCCGCGGCGCGTTGAGGTTGAGCAGACCGTCCACCAGAATTCCGAAGCGTTCCGGCGCGGTTTCGAGCGGCAACTCCCGTTGAAAAAGCGCCAGGGCTTCCGCGCCTTCGCCCATGGCGTTTTTCTCTCTGGCCCAGAGCAGCAGCAATTCGGTTTTCTGCGGCGCAGCCTGCAACGCTTCGGCGAAACATGTGGCGGCGGCGGCGTGATCGCCCAGCAGCGCATAGACGGCGCCGGCAAATTCGGCGGAATCCTTCGGCAGCGACTGCAACGCCGCGAGACTTTCGGTTGCCAGCGGGAGGTTTTTCGACTCGATCGCGATCATCGCCAGCTGCCGGTGGCATTCTACGGCGCGTTCCGGATTCTGCAGCGCCTCGCGGCGCAGCAGCTCCACCGCCTGCGGGTAGTGGCGCAGCTCCAGCAGATAGCGCAGCAACAATGCCGTCTGCCGGTGTTGATTCAGGAACGCGAAAAGTTCTTCGGATTTTCCCGCCGCCGCCAGTGCGCGGGCGTACCATTGGATCTGCCGTTCCATCGGCGTCTCCGGAAGCTCGCGGGCCAGTTTCTCGCAATGAGCCTCCAGTTGGCCGCTCCGGCGCAACGCTTCGGTCCATTGTTCGATGGCTTGCAACGCGCGCATTTCAGTGGGAGAGGTCGCAATCAAAGTTTCCCATGCGGCCAGGGCGGCGGAGATATCTCCCTGCTGCGCCGCCAGCGCGGCAATGCGCATGGTCGCGTCTTCCAGACCGCTGGCGCGATAAAGCTTCAGCGCGGTTTCATAGTGTCCGAGCTGCTCGCTCAAATCACCGGCGGTGAGCAGCGCCGCAGCGTCGCCGGAACCGGCGAGCGCTTCGAGCAACGCGACGGCTTCCCCGGCGCGGCCGCTGTTGCAATAGAGCCGAACCAGCCGGAAATAGGTCGGCCAATCGGTATTGCCGGTCAATTGCAGTATTTTGCGCAGCGCCGCTTCGCTGACGCCGTAAAACGCCTGCCGTTCCGCCGCCGACGCGATTTGCTCCAGCCATGCCGGATCGGTGGCGGCGGCGATTTCCCGTTGATAAAGTTCTCCGGCTTGATCCCGCCGTCCGGCGAGCAGCGCACTCTTGATTTCCGCTTGCAACGCCGGCTCGGGCGCAACTTCGGCGCGAATCCATTCGCGCAGCGCTTCCGGCAGAGTTCCCGCCAACCGGGCATTTTCCCGTGCCAACAGCGCGGCGAAGTCGCGGTCCTCGTCGTTTCCTGCGGATGCTCCGGCTTGTTCGAAACGTCCGGCGGCGGCGGCAAATTCACCCGCCTCATGGCACCGGATGGCTTCCCGCATATATTCTTCGAACTCATCGGCCATGACACAAAAACCCAGCAGCGCCAATGCGACGATGCCGGTGAGACGGCGCCAGGCCAGTTGCCCGACGAAGCATCCGGCGGCGGCCAACGCCAGCCACGGCGCCAGCGCCAGCTTCGCCGTCACCGGCTCGGAGCTTTCTTCATGGATCGAAGCGTTGATTTGCGCGGCCCGCGTTTCCGGCGCGACCGGCGAATATTCCGGCGCCCGCCGGGATACAAACGGATAAGCAATGTCATAATCGTCGCTGTGAATCATATAAATTCCCTCCGGCAAATCCGGCAGGCGAAAGCGGAAACTGCCCTGTTCCGAAGCCCCCACCTCCCAATTGCCCAGTTTTTTCCCCGCCGCCGAAAGCGTCAGATGCAGCGCCGAACGCGCTTCGGCGGTTTCAAATTCGAAGTCCAGATCGCGGTTGGCCGAACGGTTCCACGCACGGATCCCGTCGAAAGCCAGTTCGTCGGGCAGCGAACGCGCCAATGCCGTCAGCAGCGCCGGAAAGGCCGGATCGCGCCCCAGCGCCGCCGTCCATTCGCCGTTCAGCTGCGAATTCCATACCGCGACACGCCCCAATTCGCTGCGCTTCTCCGCCAGCAGCGGGAATTCACCGGCGCTCACCAACAACTGCGCATCCTCCGCAAGCGTACTCCGGACGACTCCGGCGACGGCGGCATCCCCGGCCAGGTGTTCGAGCAGCCAATGCGGCCGGTACCGCAGCGGCAGTTCGTCTTCGACATAAGGCGGCAATGGCTTGCGCCCCTGCGGGCGTAGCTGCAGATCCGGCAGCGCGAAGCGGCTGGAAGCGCGAAAAAACCTGCCGTTGCCCCACAGCGCCAGCCGGCTCAAAAAATCGCTCTCGCCGGGGCCGACCATCACGGTTGAAACGGTGATATCGTCGCGCACCATTTTGCGGATTACGCTTTCGAAGTCGCCGTATTCCACGCCGCCGTCGGTCAGGATCAGCACATGCTTCAGACGGGTGGCGGCATTGCGCAGCACATAATAGGATTCCTCCAATGCCGGCAGAATCACCGTGCCGCCACCGGCGTTGAGGCGGTTCAGCGCCCGCATCAGCGAAAACTGGTTGGCGGCGCTCTGCAGCGGCGCCGCCCAGCGGCGGGTGCCGTGAAATTCGACGATACCGGCCAGATCGTTTTCGCGCAGGTTCTCCAGCGCCAGCCGGGCGGTTTCACGCGCCAGATCGATACGCGCTCCGCGCATCGACCCCGAAGTGTCGATGATGACAACCAGCGCCACGGTCGGCAGTTTATTTTCCCGAATTCCTTCGTAGGTCACCGGAAACAGCCCGGCGAATTCCGGAAGCACCTCCTCCGGGTCGAAAACAGCGTTGCGCCCAGCCTCCGCCAATACGCCGCCTCCGGCGCGGACAAACTCGACCACCTCGCGCTGCCGCTCCGGCGACAGGGCGGCGGCGGCGCCTTCGCCGAGCAGCAGCAGCGGCACCCGGTCGAGTTTTTCGTCCTCCCGCCACGGGCGCAGCTTCAATGCGTTGCCGAAGACCGGCAGCAGCAGCGCCGCTTCCCGCTCAAAATCCGCCGACAGCAGCCGTGCTTCAAAGGACGCGGCAACCGCAACCGCCACGGTGGCACAGGGGAGGTCATCCAGCCACACTTCCGCCTGTTGCAAGCCCGTTTCCGCCAGATTCCATTCAACGGTGATTTCCCGGCTGCCGGGTTGGAGCGTCGCCATCTGCCGCAGCAGTACCGCGCCCTCCGGGCTCTTCAAGGTGACGGCGACTTCGCGTTCCACGGCGCTTTCGACCAGCAAACGCAGCGGCACGGTGGCGCCGACTCCGGCGCGGGGGGGATACGAAAGCGAACGGAGCGCCGGGGCCGTCGCCCCCCTCCCCGGCGCCGCCAACGCCTTAACGGCAATGCCGCGGACGCGAATGGTTTCCAGCCGCGCCTCCAGCGAATGATCCGGCTCGATCAACTCCCCGGCAATGGCGATGGTGCCGCCCCGCTCCGGCAACGCCGCCGCCGCGCGGCTCAACGCCTGCGCCGGAGAGCCGGAATACTCCTGTGTTTCCCAATGGCAATACGGTTCGGGCAGCGCCGCCGCCGTCATGCCTGGTTCGATCAACAGCAATTGCTTCTTTTCCCGGCTGCCGTAACGCCAGAACGGCTGGGACGCCGCCAGAATCAACAGCAGCAGCATCGCCGCCTGCAACAGGCCGATCCGCCGGTGGCGCCGAATCAGGATATATCCGGCCAATCCGGCCGCCGGCAGCAGCCACAGCCACCCCGACGCGGCAAAAATCAGTTCCGACATATCAAACCACCTTCTTTCCGGTCCACAACCACAAATCCAATCCCACCAGCAATAAGCCGATCCCCCAGAGCCAATCCGTCAACGCCAGCGTCCCTTGCGGCAACCGCAGCTCTTCCGGCGGCAACGCCCGGATTTCGACATGCTGCAAACCGTCGCCGTCACCGCCGCGCCGCTCCCGCAGCGCCGCCACGATCTGTGGCCACCCGCCCCCGGCGGAGACGACGATCTCGGCATGTTCCGGCACGTCCGCCGCCGCGAAACCGACGGGAAGCACTTCGGGCGCTTGCCGCTCCATCCAGAATACTTTGACCGGTTCCGGCGCCGCGTATGCCGTCTTCGCCATGGTTTTCACCCACATTGCCCCCTCCGGCAACCACGGCGGCGGCGCATTGCCGCAGTACAGAATCCGGCCGCGCTCCGCAATTCCTTTGGCCATCCACAGCGCTTCGGAGCGGTTGGCCAAAGAGATATCCGTAAACTCCGGCGGTACCGGGAATTCCTGCGTATGAAGCACGATCTCCGGCCCGGCCAAGGCGGCGATCAGCGTGACTCTGCCGGGCGCCGCCCGCATCGCCAACTGCCACGCCTCCGGCAGCGCCGCCGGTTCGGCGACCACGATGAGCGGCGCTTCGTCACGGTATTGCCATACCGGCGCCGCCAATGCCGCCGCCAGCGTCGCGATCGCGGCCAAAAGCAGCAGCCAATGCCACCGGCGGCAGAAGCGCTGCCACAACCGGCTCCGCCGTACCGCCGGCAGTGCGGCACGCCACAGCATCACCGACGGCACGACCTCTTCCCGGAGCCGGGTTTTCAAGAAAAAGAGAGCGCTTACCACCCCGGCAACGGCCAATGCGGCGCCGAGAAGCCAGTGCCATGGAATCCCCTGAAACAGCATTTATTCCTCCCGCTGCGAAAATTCATATTGAAAGCGCTCGTACAGCGTATGCCACGCGGATGTGGTTTCGATCCGGTACAAGCGGCTGCCGGTTCGGTGCGCGCAAGCGCCGAGCACGGCTTCGAAGTGCGCCAATGCTTCCCGGTAGCGCGCCAGCAGCTCCGAAGCGGCGTCGACCTGAATCCGTTCCGCCGTTTCACTGTCGGCCAGCGTCATTTCGCCGGAGATCGAAGGCGACATTTCTTCGCGGTCAAAAATCCGCACCGGCGTAAACCCGGCGTGGCGCAGACGCCGCTCCAAATGCTCCAGCCCCCGCGGATCGTAAAAGTCGGAGACGATCCAATGGTGTCCGGCGCCGCCGCCGGAATAAACAGGATGACGGCTGCTCCCGGCTTCGTCGAAGAGACGGCTCAAGGCTTCACACCACAGCCAGACGGCATCGTTTCCAGGCCGGACCCGCTGGACGGCGCCGCCGGCGCCGCCACGCAGGGCGATCCGGTCGCCGCCATGCAGCAGCCGCGCCCCCAGCATCGCCGTGACACGCCACGCCGACGCGGCGCGCTGCGGCGTGAAACGCATCGAGGCGCTGGTGTCGAGCGTAATCAGGTGATCGGCCTGCGGGTAGTGGCGAAAACGCTTCAAAAAGAATTTGCCGCTCCTCCGGAAGATATTCCAATCCAGATAACGCATGTCGTCACCCGGGACATACGGCCGGAAGTCCTGAAATTCCCGGCTGTCGCCGGCTCCGGTGCTCAGCTGCTGCCCCGCATGGCGCTTCAGGGCCGTACGCATCGGCATGAAGCCTTCGCCGTGGAGCAGCTGCAGAAATTCTGGTGGGAAGAGCTCGCTGTTCATATCACTTTCCGGCTTCCTGCAGAATGGTGTTCAGCACCTGATCCGCGTTCCGCTCCTGGCTGCGCGCCTCGAAGCGTAGCGCGATACGGTGGCGCAAAACCGGCAAAAAGGCTTCGCGGATGTCGTCGGCGCCGATTGCCGTCCGGCTGTCGCACAATGCGAAAACCTTGGCCAGCAGGATCAGATTCTGAACCGCGCGCGGTCCGGCGCCGAAGCGGACGAACTGACGCGTCGACGCCGTGGCATACGGCGAATCCGGCTGCGTCGCCATCACCAGACGAATGGCGTAATTCTTGACGCTCTCCTCGGCCAGAACGGCGCGCGCGGTCCGGCGCATGGCCAGCAACGCTTCCGCGCACAGCACCGGCTCGACTTCCGTTTCCGTCGTTCCGGTGGTCAACTCGAGAATCCGGCTGTATTCGCTCTCCGACGGATAACCCAGCAGCAGCTTCACCATGAAGCGGTCCAACTCCGCCTCGGGAAGCGGATAGGTCCCCTCTTGTTCGATCGGGTTCTGGGTGGCGATCACGAAAAACGGGCTCGGCAGCTTCAGGGTTTCCTTGCCGCTGGTAATCTGGTGCTCCTGCATCGCCTCCAGCAGCGCGGATTGCGTTTTCGGGGTGGCGCGGTTGATTTCGTCGGCGAGGATGAAGTTGGCGTGCAGCGGCCCCGGAACGAACTGCAACCGGGGCGCCGAGCCGGTTTCCTCGAGCAGCTGCATGCCGCCGGTGATATCCATCGGCATCAGATCCGGCGTGAATTGGATGCGGGAAAAACGCACCTGCAGACACTGGGCCAAGCTTTTGGCCAGAAGCGTCTTTCCGAGTCCGGGGACGCCTTCGAGCAATACGTGGCCGTCGACGATCAAAGCGGCCAGCAGATGCCGGACGAGTGTTTCGTGGCCGATGAAAACCCAGTTCAGCTCACGCTCCACCCTGGTGATTTGCTGTTGAAACGATACCGCGTTTTCCGGCAGGGCAACCTGATTCATTTTTATGGGATCCTTTCCGTTTTTCGGATGGTTAAAGGCAATGTGTACTCCGGCCGCAACGGCTCGGGGCGATGGGAAGCGGCAAGCGCGGCGCCATGGACCGGATCGGCGTGTTCCAGCGGACTCCGTTCCGGGATGGTCATCTCTTCGCCGGGAACCAGCGAGCCGTTGACCAGGTCCGGCAGCGGCGTCACCGGCAGCATCGAGGCTGTCCCCCGCGACTTCTTTTCGCCGGTCGGACCGCCGCGTCCGCTGTCCGGTTCGTCGCCCTCGCCGTCCAGCTCCGACAGCTCCCGTCCTGCCGGAGGGGCGTTGTCCGCCATCATCGGCTGCGCGCCGCCGGCGGCCGCTTCCGGGTTGCGGCGCATTTGCCGCTTGCGCCGGGACTGGCGCGATCTTTCCCGCGCAAGTCCCTCTTTGCCGCCGGCAAGCTGCGCGGCATCGGGGGCGGCTTCCGAACTCTCCCACTCCCCGGCGGCATCGGCATTGCCCATGGCGATGGCGGCGGACGGCGATGGCGCTTCGGCGGACGGCGAAGCGGCCTCCGGCTCCGGTGCCGCGCCGGGACGGTCGAAGTCCGCGACTCCACCCGTGCCCGCGCCGGAATTGGCACGGTTGCCGGGACGGTGCCGATCGGAACCGGCGGCAGCCGGAACCGGAGAATTTCCCGCGGCGCCGACAGCCAATTCCGGCTCCGGCGCTTCGCCGGGGCGGTTTGCATCCGGTCGGATTTCGTCGGCGGCGGCAAGCGCCGCGGCCGTCACCGCGGCTCCGCCGGCTTCCGGTCCGGGATTGCCGGAGGCGGAAGGCTGCCATAAACACATCGCCGAACCCGTCAACAGCATCGCCATATACCACCCGGCCAACCGCCGCTTCCGGTACGGCCGCCGGTCCGGCAGCGTGCGAAACGCCGCCAGCGACCGTATCCCCTCGGCAATGGTATAAGCGGCAAAGAGGGAGTCCTTGCCGGTCTCGATCACCTCCAGCGCATTGACGGCGCGGCTGTTGGTGCCGAACGCCGCGTCAAAACAGCGTACGCACTCTTTCCGGCGGGGGAAACGGCGCAGGAAAAGCACGCCGCTTCCGGCGGCCAGGAAAATAAGGAATGTCCCCGCCGCGGATATCCATGGCATCATCATACTCCACCGGCAAAAGACACCGGCTACCACTGCCGCCGGCAGTACCGTAATCACAACAAACCCGAAGCGCTGTACGGCCAGCTTCCGTTGCAGGGGCCGCAAACGGCGGAAAAAATCGGCATACAATAGTTCCATGGCGGGGAGCATTCCTGTTTCCTCTCCTCTTTTACTTCAAACTGTCAATCTTCATTCAACGACTGGTTCCAGGTAACCACATAACCGGCGGCGGTCAAACCGTTGACACCGGCCCACGCCGCATTGGTGGCGCGGAACGGATCGTACGACACGTGCGGCGCGAAGCGCTCCGCTGTAGAGCGCGAGGTGCTGTTCCCGGTCAAATTTCCGGTCGGAGCGGGTTTGAACATGTGATTGTCGTACAGCATCACGCAATGATCGATTTTGTTCTGCGAGAAAGCAGTGGAGGTGCCGTAGGGCGACTTGCCGCCGGTTTCCGCCATGTTCTGAAAGTATTTCGGAAAGTAGGCATAGGAGTTTTTCCATTCGACGGTCGGACCGTTGGCCGGACAGATCCAGATTTTGCCCTTGCCCGCGCCGTATTCGCCCAACGCCACGGCCGGACCGTAGATCTCCAGGCCGCCGCCGTCGTTTTCGTCCAGGCCGCGCCGGGTCGAACAACCGGTATTGGCAGTGCCGTCCGCCTTCAGCGAACCGATCGCTCCCGCGGAGGGCCAGGACTGATTGTTGTCGCCGGCGTACATGATGCAGCCAAGCGCGATCTGCCGGAGATTGTTCCGGCAATAAGTGTTCTGGGCGGAGCCGCGCGCCCGGCCCAGCGCCGGCAACAGCATACTGGCTAGAATTGCGATAATAGCGATAACGACCAAGAGCTCTATCAGTGTGAATACTTTGACTTTCATTCTTATGCCTCTCCTACATTTTTTTCATGGAAATAACTTTAAACTCATTTTCGTTGCGGCTCATCCGGACTTCCACCGGAACTCCGGCATCGAACATACCGTAAAGCAGAAGCTGCTCGGGCTCACCCTCCACCGGCGCACTGCCCTGAAAGACGAACTCCGTACGAAAACGGCTGCCCATCAACTGCTGATAGAATATCTGCATCGGACGCTCCGGCAGCTCCCGCCAATACTTTTCGGTGTTGCTCCAGCCGCGGACACGTCCGGCCTCCAGCATCTCCATGAAGGTCGCCAGCGCGCGGTGCTCCGTTTCATCCTGAACGTAGGGAGCTCCCTGATCGCGGTTGGCCCACTGCCAGCCGAGCACCCCGGTCAGCGTCAGCAGCAATACCAGCAGCAGCACGACCTTTCTCTTCTCGTTGTGAATTTTTCCTTTTCTACCCATAGATTTATCCTCCATATTGGTGGTTTCGGTGTTTTTTCAATAAATGCCGCAGGGAAACGACCGCCGCCTCGGAGGAGTAGGTCGCACCCGTCACCGCGTCGACCGGAAGCGTTTCCGCTTCGCCGACCGCAAAGCCGCACCATTCGTCCAACAGACCGCTTTGCGCTACTCTTTGCACGAACTTCTCATCGTCCGCGCCGGGCAACAGACAGACCTGCCGGATTTTTCCCTGCGGGTTGCAGACGGCCATGACCGGGACCGCGCCGCGAAAGCCGGTCGCAACCGGAGTCGCTGCGTCGGGGAAAAGCACATACCCCAATATTTCTCCGGACTGCCCATAAACTTCAGCGATGCCGTCGCCCACATCGAGGTGTCCGGCATCGGGAAATTGGCGGGTGATTTCGGCCTTTACCGCGTCCTCATACGGCGAGTTCCACGCCGTCCGCGTTCCGCAGCCGCCGGACAGCAGGACGCTTAAGGTCAAAACGACCCCGAGAGCTCCGGCGGAAAAGGTTGGTAATTTCATCATTGTTAGTCTCGCCTAACTTGCAAGTCAAAAAAAATCACTTCCCGGCTGCCGCCGACATTGCGGCGGCGGATTCGGAAACACACTTCACGCCACCCTTTTTCTCCTCCCGGAGCGGCGACGCCTTGGCGGCACAACAGCATGCTCCATGCCGTCCGCAACACTTCCCCGATTCAGAAGCAGCACACATAACCATTCCCTTTCCAGTTTATCTTATTATTCTGTATTTTTTACTATAGCACCGGAAAAAGAACTTGTCAATTAGTCTTGACTAACTTTTTTCGAAAAATAATTCCCGCCCGCATTTTTGAGGTTGCGGGCGGGAATTGCGACTGCTTTGCCATTGAGTATGCCGTGGTAAAACAAGAGTCAGCCTTAACCCGGCATCTTCCTTTCCGGCGGTCAGGTGAATGCCATAGCGGAAGTTCTTTTCGAGGCTACCGTCGCCCGCGCCTTCGAAAGAGCCGGACGCAGCATACTGACCAGAGTTTCAATAATCGCAACCACAACCAGAAGTTCTATTAATGCAAGCAAATCTTTCTTCATTGCGAATTCCTTTCCGTTACATTGGGTTAAATCGGTCAATGTGAATAATCTCTGCCTCATGTGGAGCTCCTTTCAACTAACTTGGGTTGTATCCGCAAATCGATCGTACCGCCGTCGCCGGCCATATGTTTCAAAAGATAGTCCACCGCATGGGAGCCGAACTCCTCCAGCGGCTGCGCCACGCTGGTCAACGGCTGCGCCAGCGGGAATTGGCCGTAATCGTCGTCGAAGCCGATCACCGCCAGCGCGATATCGTCATTGCCGCAGACCAGACAGCGCGGAATGCGTTTGCACGCCCGCAGGTAGTAGAGCGCCCTGCGGCCGTCCTCCAGGCTGAAAAAGCCCTGCCGCGGCGACTCCGTGGAGCCGGGCAAAACGCCGTTCAAAATATCTTCGTCGGCCAACGCGCAGCAGCTTCCGGCCAGGTATTGCTTCAGGAAGCGGTCGTCACTTCATGGCTGTTGATCAACACATACGGATAGGATTTGGCGTTGAAGGCGGCGAACATCTCGCGCATGCTTTCTTCCTGCGGGTTGGAATTCAGGCGGAAAGCCGTGATGATCAAATGGCAAACCCGAGGGTACGCGAACTTTCGCCGCGCAACAGCTTGCGCCGTAACTGGGCTGATAGTTCAACCCCCGGACGCGAAAAAGTCTCACTTTTCTCCCGCCGGGCAATTGAAAAAGCAAATTTCACCCGAGGCGCGCCGCCAATTCAAGCACTCCGGCATCCGCCGTCAGCCGAAAACCGTCCGTACCCGCTTCCAGTGTCGTGGGGAAGGAAAAATATGGGTGGGGCGCCCCCAACCCGCCCGGCCGCGGCCGCCAAAGAAAAAACCGGGGGGGTGGGTTAGAAGAGAGCCCGGGTGCG
>JAVBQJ010000063.1:0-8465 GCA_031549115.1 Victivallaceae bacterium | reverse complement strand
CTTATCTTTATGTCAGCTCGGGATGGATTGCGTGGGACGGGCTCCGGGTAGATTGGCCCGGATACCAATAGGTAACCGGGCACATTTGCACCCGGAGCCAGACGCCACAAGACGCCCGAAATGGCATGAAGAGACTTTTGAAACCGCCTCTCTACTTTTAAATATAACATCGAAACCCCAATTTTGCTACTTTATTACAGAAAAATCCGGAACTGCATTTGATTTTTCTCAAAACCGGGTTATTTTAAGGCCATATCCTCAGCATGAGGCGTGGTAGCCAAACGGTTAGGCAGCGGTCTGCAAAATCGCAAAAATCGGTTCGACTCCGATCCACGCCTCCATTTTTTTGCCTTTTTCCCAATTCACACCCAAACCCCTGTTTCCCAGTTTCTTATGTCGATATTTGCGACATATTTTCTCCTGCTTGCAGTTCGCAACCCTACAGCAACAGGAGAAACACGTATCATGCGTTATACCGAAAACGCCATTCGCGCCATCCGCACCGCGGCTATCCGGCAGAATCTGGAAAACCGCACCTTGCTCAACCGCTACAGCGACCGGGAGCTGGCCCGAATCCTGAATGGAATCGGCCCGGACTCCTTTCCCGGCTGGTTGTGCAGCGCGGTCACCCTGCTGAATCCGGCGCTCGAAGCCACCGCGGCCATTCACGACGTCGAATGGTTCGAATCCGACGGTACCCGGGCCGGCTTCGACGCCAGCAACGCCCGTTTCGAACGCAACGGACGCCGCGGCGCCGACAGCCGTTACCGTTGGTACAGTCCCTTGCGTTACCGTTGCCGCCGCCAGGCCGCACTTTTTCGGCAATTGTGCCAGATGTTCGGCTGGAACGGCTGGCGGCAGTGCCGACAGGAGCGTGCGCAATGATGGATCTCTTCACCGAGAATCTGCTGAAGTACCTCGCCGTCATCGCGCCGGTCGTCGGCTCGGTCATCTGGCTCGCCAAAAAACTCGACCGGCTCTGGCGTGCCATCAATAAAATCGACAAACACAAAATCTCCTATAAGCAATGCGAAAAGCGGCGCGCCGCCTGCCGTCGCGCCTGTACCCGCAAACGACACCCGTAAGAGCTTGCCGGTACTTTAGGAAAAATGCAATAAAAATACACTTTCCGGTTGGCAAATTACCAAACAGGGATTATCTTTGTACAAGAAACTTTGTGCCAACAGGGAGTATGCAATGGAATTGACGTTTATAGCCGGCGTCCGTGCCGGAGAACATTTGCATTTGGCCGAACCGGTAATCACCATCGGGCGTGAACTCGACAATCTGGTTTTGATGCCGGTGGACGGCGTGTCGCGCCACCATGCGGAAATCCGCTCGGCCGGTCCCGACATGTGGGAAGTGTGCGACCTCGGCAGCACGAACGGCGTGACCGTCAACCGGCAGAAAATAAACGGAACCGCCCGGCTGCAGGATGGCGATATCATCGAAATCTGCAATCAAAGTATCATGGTCAACCTGAAGCCGCCGATGGGGACGGTCATATTCAAGCCGCTCAACGAAATGGCGGCGGCGCTGACTCCCGAAGCGGCCGCCCGCCGCGCCGTTCCGGCCGGCTATGAAAACCCGGCGCCGATACCGACGGCAACGCCGCTGCCGCGCAAGCCGGAAGATATGAAGCAGCTCACCCAGGCCTTGCGCTCAGGCAAAGTGGAGTTGTTCAAGGGGCCGCCGGAAACGCCCCGGCCGGCGGCGGACTTCACCGCCGTTTCCGAACCGGCCGAGCCGCGGCGGCGCCGGTTTTCGAATCTGTTTTTCTACATTCTGGTCTTCGCCGTCGCCGTTATCATCATCGGTGTCTATCTGATTTTCATCCAGCAGCAACCGCCGCCGCCCACCGTGGAGCCGATGCCGCAAAGCACGGCGCCGGGGATGGTGTTATGGTACGAGCGGGAACGCATCGAAGCGGACAATGTCTTCCGTTACAGCCTGCTGTTCGAAGGCGACCATGCCACCTTTACCCTGGACGATCTGCGGTCGCGCCGCAGCTTTCAGATGGAGATTCCGAATCTTTCCGAAGACACCCGTCAAAATCTGCTGCAAGCGGTGGAACGCAGCGGCTTTTACGACCTGCCCGAGTCGCCGAGCCGGGCGCAGAGCCTCGACGGCCGCCGGGAAAAACGGCATCTCCTGGTCGTGACTCCGGAGCGGCGCCACGAGGTGATGGTGAACGACGACATGCCGCCCGACGCCTTCACCAAGATCGAAATCCTGCTGCAGAACTTCGCCGAGGACAACAAGCTTTCGACCATTTCCCTGACGCCGGAAGAGCTGAAGGCGCAGGCGGAAAAGGCCTACCAGGCAGCGGAAAACTACTTTGCCAACAGCTCCGGCAATCCGGCCAATCTGCCGCTGGCGATCCGAAGTTACGAGCTGGCCGCCCAATATCTGGAACAGTTTTCCCCCAAGCCGGACATCTACCGCAATGCGATGGCCCAATTGGAAAAACTCCGGGAACTCCGGGACAACCGGATCAGGGCGTTAAAAACGGAAATCCAGAACCTGAGTCAGCTGCAGGATTTTACCGGCTTGCGCCAAAGCCTGCTCGAATTGCAGGCGCTGTCCGAACCGGGCAGCCGGGATTACGATAACGCCCGCAAGGGGTTGCTCACCGTCGAAGAGCAGCTCCGGAACCAGCAGCGGAGATAACAAACCATGCGCTATATTCATACATTTTTGGTTTTATTCGCGGTTTGTGCCCTGGCGGCACTGGCCGGTTGCGGCAAAGAACAAGAGCCGCCGGTGGTCCTCCGTTTCACCAGCAACCCGGCCGGTGCCGAAGTTTCGGTCAATGACACGGCAATCGGCGTGACTCCGGTCGACTATCCCACGCAACGGGGCAGCCGGGTAATTGCCAAGTATACGCTGGCCGGCTACAATCCGGATTGGCGCAATGCCACCGCCGATACCGACAAGGTGGTCGAAGGGCGTCTGGAGCAGGAACGCGCCAGCACTTTGATCGTATCGTACCCGGGCAATGCCCAGGTGTTCATCAACGGCGAGCTGGCCGGCGAAACTCCGCTGGTGATCGCCGATCAGCCGATGGGCCTGTACCGCGCGGAGCTGCGCAAAGCCGGTTTCGCGCCGCTGCCGATCGAGTGGGAGCTGGCCGGAGGCAAACCGCGTTATCTGGCACAGCAATTCGAAACCAACATCGGCAAGCTGACACTCACCACCGAACCCGACAAAGCATACGTGTTCATCAACGACAAAGAGGTCGGCCTGACCCCCTATCATACCGAGTTGGAAGAAGGCCAATACCGGATTCGGCTGAGCAAAGGCGGTTACGCCGATGTGACCGAGAATGTCATCATCACCCGGATGGAGGAGTTGCAGCGCGATTTTCGGCTGGGCGAGCTGCCGGGAAAACTTCAGATATCCAGCATCCCCGACGGCGCCTCGGTTTTCCTCAACGGCGAACTGCGCGGCACGACGCCGTTGGTCCTCGACAACCTCGCCCCGGGCAAATATCAGCTGGAAGTCAGCAAAGCCGGTTACGCGATGGAAAGCGCCGAAGCCGTTATCGCTCCGGGGCAAACCACCCAATTGAGCGGGACGCTGGTGCTGGCCACCGGCGGATTCGACCTGGACGTGGAGCCGAACGGCGTCCGCGTCTATCTCGATGACAAGGAGCTCGGCGTCAGCAGCGGCAAAACCTTCGAGGTCCGCGATCTCGAACCCGGCATCCATACGCTCCGGATTGCCCACAAATGGGCCAATCCGGAGCAGCAGGAGTACCCGCTTCAAATCGTGAAGGGTGAAATTCTCCGGCTGCCGGTGCTGAAAATATGGGTAGCGAACGCCGAGCTCACCATGCGCCGCGACGGCGAAGTCCTGCGCGGCTATATCGAGGAAGACGGGCCGCCGGACGCGCCCTTGTTGTTCAGCCCGCACCCCGGTGTACGAACCTCCATCGTCCGGGAAAAAATTCTCTCGATCAAACGCCTGGATTGACGATTTTAGCGCAAAGGTAATCAAACCACCATGAGACAAAAGATTTTATTGCTGCTGGCCGTGACCTTCGGGATACTGGCGTTCGTTCTGACTTACCGTCAGATTCAAAGTACCCGGACGGAGCTGCAGCGGGAGAGCCAGGCCTATTATCTGGTAATGCTGAACAAGCAAAAGCTCTCCGACGAGGAAATCCGCTCCGAAGATCTGGTGCAAAAACAGGTATTCCGGCGCGCCGGCGACCTGACCAACAATGAAGTCCTCTGGAGCCAGCGCAACAACATCATCGGCCAGAAACTGGCCAATTCCGTACCGGCCGACCGCCCCCTCTTGTTCACCGACCTGCAGCCGATCGCACGGGAACGCGGCTTCAGTTCGCGTCCGCGCGAAGACCGCCGCGCGTATGCCCTCGCCGTCGACGCGGTCAGCGCCGTCAATTACCTGATCCAGCCCGACGACCGGGTGGATGTGATCGGCAGTTTCACCATTCCGGACTACAAGGGCGACAGCTCGATCGACATGGTGACAGTCACCCTGATACAGAATGTCAAGGTGCTGGCCACCGGCTCGCGCTGGGAAGCCAACAGCTACGGCACTCCGGATTACAGCGCCAGCCGGGCTTACAATACCGTGACTCTGGAGTTGTTTCCGACCGAAGTGGAAATGGTTTCCTTTGCCGCCCAGCGCGGCCGTCTGAGCTTGAGCCTGCGCAACAACCGGGATACCCGGGTGCTGCCCAATCCGCAAAGCGTGAACTTCAAAACTATGCTGGAAAGCCTTCCGGAATACACCCGGCGCCGCAGCAGTACGCTTTAACCAGGGAGAACGCTCCATGTATCATATCGTCGTCCGGCAACCTGGAATCGGAGACGCCGAAGGCCTGCTTCCCAACGGCGTCTATCTGGTCGGTTCCGGCCCCGAATGTCAGATCCGGATCGCCCGCCCCGACGTGTCGCTGCGGCAGCTGCAGTTGATCGTCCGCGACCGCCGTCTGCTGGTCACGGACCTGGAAAGCGACGAAGGCACCTGGCTTGGGGAGCGTCAGTTGTTCAGCCACCAGCCGACAGAGGTTCCGGACGGAGCCGAAATACGCTTCGGCAAAGCCCGGATTCACGCAGTCGGTTACGTGGATGAGAACAACCGCGCACCGGCTCCGGAACCGGAGGAGGAGTCGGAGCCGGAGTCCCTGCCCCCTCCCCAGCCGGAAACACCCCGCGCCCCCCCCCGGGCGGATGGGACCAAGCAGGCCATTCCGTTGTTGGAGGTCTCCGGCATCGATTCGACCGCCCGCCCGCTGATTCAGGAGATCAAGAAGAAAGCGCACCCGGAGCTGCTGAAGCGTCTGAATCTGAAGAAACTGGTGCTCTCCGGCGTCAGCGAAACCGAACTCAAGGAGCGTGCCAAGCAGACCATCCGGGAAATTCTCAGTCAGTTGTCGATCGAATTGCCCGACGGCGTCACCATCGGCCAGCTGGAACGCGAATTGATTCAGGAGGCAACCGGCCTCGGCCCGCTGGAATACCTGATCGAGCGCGAAGACATCACCGAAGTCATGGTCAACGGCCCCGATCAGATCTATGTGGAAAAAGACGGCGTCATCTACCGTACCGACACCGCTTTCGCCGACCCGCACCAGGTGTTGGCCGCGATCGAACGCATCGTGTCGCCGCTCGGGCGCCGGATCGACGAAAGTTCACCGATGGTTGACGCCCGCCTCCCCGACGGCTCCCGGGTCAACGCGATCATCCCGCCCCTGTCGCTGGTCGGCCCCACGATCACCATCCGGAAATTCGCCCGGAAGCGCCTGACCATGGACAAACTGATCGAGCTCAACTCGATCTCCGCTCCGGTCGCCCGATTCCTCGAAATCTGTGTCGCCGTACGGAAAAACATCATCATCTCCGGCGGTACCGGCAGCGGCAAAACCACGCTATTGAACGTGTTGAGTTCTTTTCTGCCCAACCGGGAGCGCATCATCACCATTGAAGACGCCGCCGAACTGCAACTGGATCAGGAGCATCTGGTCCGGCTGGAGTCCCGTCCGCCCAACATCGAAGGCCGCGGCGAAATCGCCATCCGCGACCTGGTCCGCAACTCGCTGCGCATGCGCCCGGACCGGATCGTAGTCGGCGAGTGCCGCGGCGGCGAGGCCCTCGACATGCTCCAGGCGATGAATACCGGCCATGACGGCAGCTTGACCACCATTCACGCCAATTCGCCGCGCGACGCGCTGGCGCGGCTGGAAACCCTGGTACTGATGGCCGGTTTCGACCTGCCGCTGCGGGCAATTCGCGAACAAGTGGCGTCCGCGATCGACATCGTGGTACAAATCTCCCGCGAACGCGACGGCTCGCGCAAGGTAACCCAGGTGAGCGAAATCACCAAGATGGAGGGCGATATCATTTCGATGCAGGATCTGTTTGTCTTCAAAACCGACGGGTGGGACGGCAACAATCGTCTGCTCGGGCACTTTGAAGCCACCGGCAGCGTCCCTACGTTCCTGGAGGACATCGAACGGGCGCGACTGCAATTGGATCTGGAAATCTTCCGGAAACCGGCGGGAGGGCGCTATGGTTGACCTGACCCTGCTGGCGGCGTTGTGCGCTTTTATCGCGGTATTGCTGGCCACCTACGTCGTCGTGGACTTCTTCCTCTATCTGTCGCGCCGTTACCGCGACCGTTTTCTCGAAGAGGCGACCTTGGAGCTTGATGATATCCTGCTGCAGATGCCGGCAGGGCGGGTTCTGGATTTCAGCCTGGGGCTGGCCATCGGCGGCGCGTTCCTGGCGGGGGCGGCGATCGGCGCCTGGCTGGATGAATTCGCCTGGCAACCGCCTCTGATCGTGGCGCTGCTGGTCGGTTTTCTCTGTTTTCCGGTTCCGCGCCTGATTCTGCGCACCATGCGCAAACGGCGGCTGATCCGCTTCAACGAACAATTGGAGGACGCGCTGACCGCGATGTCGAGTTCGCTGAAAGCCGGGTTCAGCATCCTGCAGGCGCTGGAAGAGGTGGCGGCAGGCAGAAAACATCCGATCTCCATCGAATTTCGTTTGCTGGTCCAGGAAATTCAGCTCGGCGTGCCATTGGAACAGGCGTTGGAAAATATGAACCGGCGCCTCGGCAGCGAGGATCTGGAGCTGGTCACATTATCCATTGTCACGGCCCGGCAAACCGGCGGCGAATTGCCGGCATGCCTGGATCGGCTGGCCGCGATGATCCGGGAACGGCTGCGGATTCAGGGTAAAATGCGCGCTCTGACCGCGATGGGGCGGCTGCAATCGCTGGTAATCAGCGTGATGCCTTTTATTCTCCTGGTCGGGCTGCTGTATGTGATGCCGGGCAGCGGTCATCTGTTTTTCGGTACCGCTTTCGGGCTGTTCGGCCTGGGGCTGGTGTGCGTGCTGGTGCTCATCGGATTTCTGGTGACCCGGAAAATCACTACGATCGATATTTAAAACCATGAATGCCAATCTCATCAACTATTTGATCGCCGCCTTCGCCGGAATTGCCGCCGGATGTACCGTCTGGCTGTTGCTGGACTGGCTGGGCCGCCTGCAGTACGACAAACCGGCCGCGGCGCAGGCAGCCGGCGACACCCGCCACTTTCCCTGGTATTTCGGCATTTTTCGGGCATTCGTCCCTCTTCTGCGCCCATTGGCGCGCTCCCAGGGACTGGCACGCAACCGTACCATGGTCGAACGCCAGCTCCGCATGGCCGGTTATGGCGAAACCATCACGGACGAAGATTTCGTCGCTCTCAAACTGGCAGCGTGGCTGAGCGGAATCGCCATGGTCATCCTGGGTGCGCTTTCCGGTCATGCCCTCTTCGGGTTGCTGCTCGGCGTCTGCCTGGCGTTGTGGCCGGCACTGTGGCTGGCGCGGAGCATCCGCAGCCGCCAGCTGCAGATCATGAAAGCGCTGCCGAACGTACTGGATTTGCTGACGCTGTCGGTGGAAGCCGGAAAGGACTTCATGAGCGCCCTGCGCGACATCCTGGCCCGGCGGCGCCTGGATGCGCTGGGCGAAGAGCTGGAGCGGACCTTTCAGGAAATACAACTCGGCAAAAAGCGCTCGCAAGCGTTGCGGGAGCTGGTCGAACGCGTTCAGTACGATGACTTCACCTCGGTGATCCATGCCATTATCCAGGCGGAGGAACTCGGCGTAAGCATCGGACAACTGCTGCGTATTCAGGGGGATATGCTGCGAACCAAGCGATTCACCCGGGCGGAAAAGCTTGCCAATGAAGCCCCGGTCAAGATGCTGCTGCCGATGTTTCTGTTCATTTTCCCGGCGGTCGTCGTCATTCTCGTAGTCGCTCTGGGTTCACAGCTGCTGAATATGATCTGAAGGGGTTAACCTGAATATTGCGTGAAATTTTCAAAAGGAAGAGGCAGATTCTCAACTAATGTATTATATTGTAATATCTTAAGTAACAATATAACGTTGAGGTCTGCCTATGACAAAATGTAGCGTTGCAAGTGCAGTCTTTCAAG
>JAVBQJ010000102.1:0-10103 GCA_031549115.1 Victivallaceae bacterium | reverse complement strand
GCCGGCAAAAGGGAAACAATAAAATCCCAATCCGAAAAATACTCTTCCCAAATGGTCATAGCGTGCCTCTATTTGTTGCGTTTACACAAATATAGCACTGATTTTGCTTTTGTCAATAATAAATGGCTAGCGCTTATGGGCGAGAAGCCCCCACATTCTCTCCGGCTGGAAAATCAAGAATTCAAAGCATGATCCGCAATCAACGCCAGTTCGGCGACCCAGTGATCGACTTTGTCCGGACACTCGGCTTCGACCAGAATCCGCAATTTGTTTTCGGTTCCGGAATAGCGGACGATGGTGCGCCCGGAGGTTCCGAGTGACTGTTCGCAGCGGCCGATGGCGTCGCGCAGTTGCGGCAGTTCGTCGATGGCGACCTTGCGTTTGACCGGGATATTTTTCAACCGCTGCGGGAATACGGCCATGAAATCCGCCAGTTCGGTCATGGTCGCATTGCGCCGCTTCATCATTTCCAATACATGCAGCGCGGTGATGATGCCGTCGCCGGTGGTCACATAATCCATGAAAATCACGTGCCCGGACTGTTCCCCGCCGACATTGAAGCCCCCTTCCCGCATGGCTTCGATCACCAGATGGTCTCCGACTCCGGTGGTGACCACCTCAATTCCGGCCTGCCGCATCGCCCGGATCAGCCCCAGATTGCTCATCGAGGTCACCACCACCGTCTGCCGGAGCAATTTCCCGCGCGTCCGGTAATCCAGCGCGACCATCCCGATGATCCGGTCGCCGTCGACCTCGCGGCCGGCGGCGTCGCAGAAGATCACCCGGTCGGCGTCGCCGTCCAATGCAATCCCGACATGGGCGCCATGGCGCCGGACCAGCTCGGAAAGGTGTTCGATATGGGTGGCGCCGCAACGGTCATTGATATTGACGCCATTGGGAGCGACGGCGGTGTCGATCACTTCGGCGCCGAGCTCACGGAAAATCGCCGGTGCAATCGAATACGCCGCGCCGTTGGCGCAATCCAGCACGAGCTTCAAGCCGCGCAAACTGCAATTGCGAATCGAACTTTTGGCGAATTCGATGTAGCGGCCGCGGGCGTCGTCGATGCGCTTGGCTTTGCCGATCATCGGGTTGGCGATATGCGCGCTCGACAACTCCTCGCCGAGAATCAGCTGCTCCATTTCATCGGTGACCGCATTGGATAATTTGAAACCGTCGCCGGAAAAAATCTTGATGCCGTTGTCGTCGGCGGGGTTGTGGCTGGCGGTAATCATGATGCCGCAGTTGGCGCACAGCGATTTGGTCAGGTGCGCCACCGCCGGCGTCGGCATCGGACCGACGGCGAGCACATCCATGCCCATGCTCAAGAGTCCGGCGGTGATCGCGCTTTCGAGCATATACCCGGAAAGCCGGGTGTCTTTCCCCAACACCGCCCGGCAGGACCCGTTGCCCTCGGCGCCGAAGCTTTTCGCCACCGCCTTGCCGACCAGGAGCGCCATTTCCGGGGTGATCGGGTAGCTGTTCGCTTTGCCGCGAATGCCGTCGGTGCCAAACAATTTTTCCATCTTCACGTCTTTTTCTCCTATTCCACTGTGACACTTTTTGCCAGATTGCGGGGCTGATCGATTTCGCAGCCGCGCGCTTCGGCAAAATAATAAGCGAACAATTGCAATGCCGTCACGGTCGTCAACGGCGCCGTGAAGCGCGAGGACTCCGGCACTCGGATCAGATCGCCGGTGTATTCCGCCGCCATACGGTCGTCGCCGGAAACCACCGCGATCACCGGCGCGCCCCGCGCCAGACACTCCTGCATGTTGCCGAGCATCTTGTCCTGCCCCGGAACCGTGTTCGCCAATGCCACCACCGGCACACTCTCGTCCAGCAGCGCGATCGGCCCGTGCTTCAATTCCGCCGCATGATAGCCCTCGGCATGGACATAGCTGATCTCCTTCAGCTTCAACGCGCCCTCCAGCGCCGCCGGATACAGCGTGCCGCGACCGATGAAAAAGAAATCCCGCGCCCGCTGGTATTTGCGGGCGATTCTCGCGATTTCGGGCGCCTGCTCCAATACCTCCCGGAGCAGATCCGGCAGCCGTTCCAGCTCGCGCAGCAGCACGCCTCCCTCCTCCCGGGTCAGCCGCCGGTTGCGCCCCAGCAGCAACGCCAGCAGCAGGAGCACCGTCACCTGGCAGGTGAAGCCCTTGGTTGACGCCACGCTGATTTCCGGGCCGGCATGCAGATAAACTCCGCGCCCGCTCTCGCGGGCAATCGTCGAACCGACGACATTGCACAGCGCGGCGACGACGGCGCCTTTGTTGAGCGCTTCGCGTACCGCGGCCAGCGTATCGGCGGTTTCGCCGGACTGGCTGATCGGCAGCACCAATGTATTCGGCTCGATGATCGGATTGCGGTAACGGAATTCGGCGGCCTGTTCCACCTGGGTCGGAATGCCGGCGATGTCCTCGAAGTAATATTCGCCGACCAACCCGGCATGCATGCTGCTGCCGCATCCGGCGATCACGATCCGGTTGATCGCCGCCAGCTCGCGCGGCGTCAGGTTCAAACCGGCCAGAATCGCGCTTTGCAGCGAATGGTCCAGGCGCCCCCGGACGGTGTTGGCCACCGCCTCCGGCTGCTCATGGATCTCCTTGAGCATGAAGTGCTCGAAGCCGCCCTTCCCGGCCGCGTCGATCTCCCAGGTGATCCGGGAAATTTCCCGCGTGACCGGCACATCCGACAGGGTCCTGAGCTGCACCGCGTCCGGCGTCAGCAGCGCCATTTCTCCGTCGTTCAGGTAAATCACATCCCGGGTATGCGCGACAATCGCGGTGACGTCGCTGGCGACGAAATGCGCGTTTTTTCCGACGCCGATCACAATCGGGCTGCCATGGCGCGCCGCCACCACCTCCCCCGGATGCGACCTGGAAATCACGGCGATTCCGTAGGTGCCGTGAACCTGGCGCAGCGCCGCCGCCACCGCCTGCGTCAGGTCGCCGTCGTACAGTTGCGCGATCAGATGCGCCAGCACCTCGCTGTCGGTATCGGAGCGGAAACGACAGCCGCACGCACTTAACCGCTGCCGCAGCGCAACATAATTCTCAATGATGCCGTTGTGGACCACGGCGAAACGCTCCCCGCCGTCGGTATGCGGGTGGGCATTCTTCGCCAGCGGCGCCCCGTGTGTGGCCCAACGGGTGTGGGCGATCCCCGACGTGGCGGGAAAACGCTCCCAATCCGTCTCCTTCGCCAGATTCCTCACCTTGCCGACCGTCTTCACCGTGACGAAGTCCGGCGCTCCCAACGCGATCCCCGCGGAATCGTAACCGCGGTATTCCAACCGCTGCAACCCCTCCAGCAAAATCCCGGAGGCCGCCCGGTCTCCGGTAAACCCGACAATTCCGCACATGAATTCATCCTTCCCATGAATGAGTTTTTCGAACGATGGGGTGTAATGTAGCCCGGATTCTTGTTTTTTTCAATCACTAAATGGATTTTTTTACAAAAATAATAGATTTTTATGCAATTAAACGAGTAAATCGGCCCAACTGGAGTATAGTAAACGGATCGTAAAAAAATCAAGATGAAGGATCGGGAGAGATGAGTTGGTTATGGCTGCTGTTGGCCGGACTGTTTGAAATCTGCTGGGCAGTGGGATTGAAATATTCGGATGGCTTTACCCGGCTGTGGCCGACGGTGTTTACCCTCGTGACGATGGTGTTGAGCGTGGTGCTGCTGGCGTTTTCGCTGAAAACGCTGCCGCTCGGGACCGCGTACGCGGTCTGGACCGGCGTCGGCGCGGTCGGCACGGTAATTGCCGGGATCATCCTGTTCGGCGACGCCGTGACCGCCGGGCGCCTTGTGTGTCTGGCGCTGATTCTCGGCGGCATCGTCGGTTTGAAGCTGCTGACCCATACGGCCTGACGGAACCGGTCAGCTCCTTTCGGCATTCAGGCGTTTTCGCTCTTCGCCGACGGCGGCGAGCAGCGTATCGAGGACCTCCTGAAAAACTGCCAGCTTCCCGTTCGGAACCGCATGCAGCAACTGCCGCATCACGGCTTCGGAAATGGCGTCGTACTGCTCCCAGCACGCATGCCCCTCCGGCGACAAAGTGACGCAGACCGAGCGCCGGTCTCCCGGCGCCGATTTCCGCTCCACCATGCCGCGCTGAACCATGCGTTCCACAATCTGCGAAGCGGCCGCGGAGGTGATGTGCAATTCATCCGCGATCTCTTTGATCTTCATCGATTCGCCGGGGCTGAAACGGATGTAAGTCAAAATGCGTATCTGCGCGAAAGTCGCATGCAGCATCGTGCAGTCTTCGGTCTTCTCCTCCTGGAGTATCTGCAGCTCTTCGGATGCCCGGAACAGGCTCGCCCACATGTTTTTATTCTTCCCCGGCTTCGCCATTCACAACCTCATTTATTGCCGAATATGATGTATTGCATACTATACCGTTCCCGGCATTTTTTGCAACCGCGCCGCCTTGCGGATAATTTTACTTTTTTTTGCTGTGCCCGCTTGAACTGGAATAATAACGCAATACATTACTAATGGCATTAACAATAAATGCAATTACAAATATATCAAAAAAACACCCCGGGGAAAATCAAGATGAAAAAAACCGTTTTCCTGATGGCCGCCATCCTGACCGGAATCGTTCTTCGGGGCGAAGAATTCGTGCAGAAACCTCCGGTTGTCGGCGTCGCCGTCGTGGCACTGGAAAACAACCGGGAGAGCCGGAAGTGCACCGGACAGATCGTTTCGCGCTCGGTGGTCCGCCTGGTGGCGCGGGTCTCCGGCGAAATCCGGGAAATCGGCTTCCGGGACGGCGAGACGGTACGCGAGGGGCAGGTGCTTTACCGGCTCGACCCGATCCAGTACGAAGCGGCGGCAAAAAGCGCCGAGGCCAAAGTCGCCGAATGCCAGGCGCGGCTTTCGTATGCGCAAAACAACTACGACCGGAATAAACTGCTTCACCAGAAGCATGCCGCCAGTCTCGACGCCATGGAAAACGCGAAATCCATATTCGACGCGGCCCGGGCGGCATTGCTTGCGGCGGAGGCCGAACTGATCACGGCGCAGGACAATCTGTCGCGCACCGTCATCACCGCTCCGGTCGACGGCGTGGCCGGAGTGACCAACTTCACGGCGGGCAACTATGTGACGCCGGAAGCCGGAACGCTGGTAACCGTCGTCCAGACCCAGCCGATCCGGGTGCGCTTTTCGATCAGCGCCGCCGATTATCTCTCGCTGTTCGGTTCGTTCGATGCGCTGAAGGCGAACAGCACCGTGCGCATCCGCCTGGCGGATGGAACCATCTACCCCGAAACCGGGACGGTCGAGCTGTTGAACAACGAAATCAACCCCGGGACCGACACGGTTCAAATCTATGCCCGGTTCGAGAATAAGGACTCGAAGCTGATGAGCGGCGGCACGGTCGGCGTGATCCTGTCGCGGGAGGGCGGCGCCCCCCAACCGGCCGTCGCCCCCGCTGCCGTGATGCATGATGCCGACGGCACCTACGTGTTCGTGGTCGACTCCGGCAACAAGGCGGAAAAGCGCTACGTCGAAACCGGTTATGTGACGAAGGAGCTCCAGACGATCTCGGGCGGCCTCGCGGCCGGCGAAAAGGTCATTGTCAAGGGAACGCACAAGGTCATGCCGGGCACACTGGTGGATCCGCGCGGTTGAAAGGAGAGCGACGGCCATGTTTTCAAGAATTTTCATCGAACGTCCGCGTTTTGCCATAGTAATCAGTCTGATCATGGTCATCGCCGGAGTGATCAGCCTGACCCGGCTGCCGGTGGCGGAATATCCGGAGATCGCACCGCCGACGCTGTATGTATTCGCCGTTTATGAGGGCGCGAGCGCCGCGGTGGTCGCCCAGACGGTGGCGATGCCGCTGGAGGATGAGATCAACGGCGTGGAGGATCTGCTGTACTTCTCCTCGAACAGCGACAACTCCGGCACCTACACCTGTACAGTCACATTCCGCAGCGGCACCGATACGGATATCGCCATGGTCAATCTGCAGAATGCGATCAAACGCGCCGAACCGCAATTGCCGAGCGAGGTAATCCGGAACGGCATCGGCATCTACAAACGCGGCGACGATATGCTCGCGGTCTTCACTTTTATGACCGACGGCCGCACCATGAGCCTGATGGAGCTCAACAATGCCGTCAATACCAACATCAAGGACGCGGTCTGCCGGGTGAACGGCGTATCGTCCGCCGATGTCCTCGCAATACAGGAGTATTCGATGCGCCTCTGGCTCGACCCCCTGCGGATGTCCGGACTCGGCATTACCACACAGGATATCGCCGACGCGGTCGGCTCCCAGAACATTCAGGCCGCCGCCGGAGCCATCGGCACGGAAAGCAGCAACGATCAACTCAACTACAAACTCAATGTCCAGGGCCGGTTGCAGACGGCGGAGGAGTTCGGCGATATCGTCCTGCGCCGCCACCCCGACGGAAGCGCCGTGCTGCTGCGGGATATCGCCCGGGTGGAGATCGGGGCGGATTCCTATGCCGGGCGCAGTATTTACAATGGGCAGGACACCGTCGCGCTCGGCATCTACCGGGCGCCGGAGGCCAACGCGTTGATCACGGTCGAGGGGGCCAAGCAGGTGGTCGCGGAGTGGGTGCAGCGCCTGCCGGAGGGCGTCAGCTACCAACTCGCCTTCGATCCGACCGAATACATCAAGGTATCGCTTCGGGAAATCACGATCACGTTGATTTCCGCGTTGCTGCTGGTGGTGCTGATCACCTGGGTATTTCTGCAGGACTGGCGGGCGACGCTGATTCCGTCGATCGCGATTCCGATCGCGCTGATCGGCACCTTTCCCTTCCTGCTGGCGCTCGGTTACAGCATCAACATTTTGACCATGTTCGGCCTGATCCTGGTGGTGGGGTCGCTCTGCGACGATGCCATCGTGGTGGTCGAAAACTGCCAGGCGCTGATGGAACGCGAAGGCCTCTCCCCCAAAGCTGCCGCCATAAAAGGCATGGGCCAGATCACCGGCGCGATCATCGCCACCACGCTGGTCACGATCGCCTGCTACGCGCCGCTGGCCTTTTACGGCGGCATGGTCGGAACCATCTATACGCAGTTCGCGGTCTCCATGTGCATCTCGCTGTGCCTTTCCACAGTGGTGGCGCTGACGCTCAGCCCGGCGCTGTGTTCCATCCTGCTCCGCAAGCCGGACGGGAAGGTTCCTGTGGTCTTCCGACCATTCAACGCGGTATTGAACGGCAGCCGGAAAATTTATTCGCATTCGGTCAAACTGCTGGTCCGCCGGGCATTCCTGACGCTGCTGTTTTTCGCCGGCGTCCTCGGCGCGACCGCGTTTCTGTTCGACCGCACGGAAAATACCTTTCTGCCGCCGGAGGACAAAGGGCAAGTCTTTTGCGACGTCGAACTTCCGGCGGGCGCGTCGCTGGCACGCACCAATGCCGCGGTCGACGAATTTCTGGAAAAAATCCAATCCGTCGAAGGCGTCCGCAGCCAACTGATGGTATCCGGCTGGAGCATGATGTCCGGGGGCAAGGAAAATGTCGCGATGGGCATTATCACGCTGGACAAATGGGACGAACGCACCGACCCGGAATTCTCCCAGGACGCCATCATCGCGCGGCTCCTGGAGATCGGCGAAAGTGTCGCCGACGCCAAAATGGTGTTTTTCGCCCCGCCCGCCATTTCCGGGCTGGGAATGACCGGCGGCGCCTCATTCCAACTCTGCAGCATCGGCGCTGTCGATCCCGGCGCGCTGTCGGCAGCCGCGAAACAGTTCGAGGCGGCATTGTACGCGCACCCGGAGACGCTTTATGCCGCCACGACGTACAACGCCGACACTCCGCAGCTCTATCTGGATATCGACCGCCAAAAAGCGGAGCTGCTCGGCGTCGGCACCAGCTCGATCTACGCGACGCTGCAAAGCAAACTCGCTTCGTTCCATATCAACGATTTCACCCTGGCGGGACGCAATTTCAAAGTTAAAATGCAATCCGACAGCGACTACCGCGCCACCCTTGAAGACGTCCAGGAGATACAAGTGCGGAATGCCGAAGGCGGCATGGTTCCTTTGAGTTCGCTCGGCAAACTGCGCTACATGACCGGTCCCAGCCAGATCACCCGGTTCAACAAGATGGCCTCCGCGAGCTTCACCGCCCAGAGCCGTCCGGGCGTGACCTCGCAACGGCTGCTGGACCGGATCGAACAGACGGAACTACCCGCCGATTATCACATCGAATGGACCGACTTGAGCTATCAGGAGCGCGAAAACGAGGGGCAGCTTATTCCGTTGATGGCGTTGGCGCTGCTGTTCGCCTATCTGTTTTTAGTGGCGCAATATGAGAGCTGGACGATTCCGGTGCCGGTGATGCTGTCGGTCGGCTTCGCGCTCCTCGGCGCGCTGCTGGGGCTATGGATCGCCGGCGAGCCGCTGAGCATCTACGCGCAGCTCGGCATGGTGATGCTGATCGGCCTCACCGCCAAAAACGCGATTCTGATGGTGGAGTTTTCCAAGCAGGAGCGCGAAGCGGGCAAATCGGTCACCGAAGCCGCGATGAACGGGGCCAATCTGCGTTACCGGGCGGTGCTGATGACGGCGTGGAGCTTCCTTTTCGGCGTGTTTCCGCTGGTAATCGCCACCGGCGCCGGATCGGGCAGCCGCCAGGCCATCGGCATTACCACTTTCTCAGGCATGCTGCTGGCGACACTGGTTGGAATCATCTTCACACCGGCGCTCTATGCCGTGTGCCAGCGTCTCCGGGAGTGGATCAAAGGCAAGTTCAAGAAAACATCGCCCCTCCACAGATAGCTGCAGAAATAAGCTCCGAGCCGGTTTCGGCTTCGCCATCGGCTCTATTTCTTACTGTGTTTCCAATACAGCGCTCAATTTGACCGGCGATGCCAAGGCCTTGCCCGCCAGCAACCGGTCCACGAACAATCTGGCTCCGACCAGGAAGATCGACTCCGGAAACACCGAAAGCGTCATCCCCGGCCGCACCCGGTAGAGCTCCGCATTTTGCTCCCGTATCTCCGCCATCAACGACGCAATCCCCAGATGCGGTTGTCCGCGCCGTCCGTCGAACCAGTTTTCCGCCAAGAGAATCGGATAGTTGCCGTATTCCACCACCAGCGCATCGTAATCCCGCCGCAGCATCCGCCCCAACGCCTCCGAAAAATCGGCGCTCCCGCGCTCCAGCATGTCTTCGGCGCCAACCGCAATTCCCGCCTCCCCCATCGCCGCCAGAAAGCCCGTTTTGATCGCCTCGGCCATGTGGCAGTGGTTTTCGCCGTTCACCAGGCCGATACGCCGGAAACCGCGCGCCGGCAGCGAACGGGTCAGTTCCCGGGTCGCTCCCTCCGGATCCAGTTCCACCTGGGGAATCCCGGGCGCGGGCGGCACATTCCCCAGCAACAGCATCGGCAACCGCAACGCCCGCAACACTTCACACTGATCGGGGGAAGCCCAGTTATAAAGGATGATTCCCTGGCACGTCGACGCCGCACGGATCACTTCGTCGGTCACACGCTCGGTTTCCATGTAAATCAGTTCCAATCCGCGTTGCCGCAGGAAGTTCTGCATCACCGACAACCCCTCGGTCGGAATGTGATTCCGAGCATTCATCAGCAGCACCGAACCGGTCATCGCCGAGCAGGCGATTTCCTGCCGCAGAAACGAACCGACCCCCTGGCACTTTTCGATGATACCCTGTTCCGCCAGATCGCGCAAGGCACTGCGCACCGTCACGATCGACGAATTGGAGACACTCAAGAGCTCCCGTTCCGGCGGCAGCTTATCGCCCGCCTTCAACCCGTTCCGGGCAATGTGATCCAGAATGGCAAACCGCGCCTGATTGTATTTGAATTGTTTCGGCATATACTCTTCTCGTCTTTATGTTATCACAATAATATCATAAGCAAAAAAAAGAAAAATTCAACCCCTGAATGTAAAATTATTGGAAAAATAATTGCGGCGCCATGCTCCAGAGTGGAGTTTTTGGCGCCAATTGGCGGCAAAAACGTGAAGCCGAGCGGCCGATCCGGGTTGGGAGGGGACGATGGCGAAGCCGAAACCGAGCGTAATGCGGCCTCGCATCCACTATCATAATCACCATACTCAAAGCACCAGT
>JAVBQJ010000078.1:0-82154 GCA_031549115.1 Victivallaceae bacterium | reverse complement strand
GCCAATCTTGCTCCAAATTTGGCGTTGACACGACACTAGGGGAGGGGACGGGAAGCGGCTCAGGCGAGCAGATACATCCCGAGGTTGCGCAAAAGACCGCTTTTGGCGATCCGGTATTTCCACAGAATCCGGCGACGCTCCCGCCAGCCCGCTTCCGGCAACTTGGCGAAGTCCGTCAACAGTTCGCGCTCTTCCGCCGTCAGATAGGTTTCGTAACGCGCCAGAAAGGCCTGCGCCTGGCGGCATTTGCCGTAAAGCCGGCGCCGGATTTCCGCCACGCCGCCGCGCAGCCGCCGTTCGCAATAATGAAAACCGTAACCGCCGGCGCCGTAAACGTTGTTGCCGTGCTGCCGGTACAGCAGCGTCGCGGTCGGAAAACAGGCCACGCCGCCGAAGGTGGCGGCCGCCAGTATCAGCCAGTGATCGTGCATTGCCGCCTCTTCCGGCATCGGGCAGGCCAGCTCCACCAGCGCCCGATTGCACAGGATGGTGCATCCGGCCGCGACATTTTGCAGCACCAGCTGCCGCAATGCGATCCGCTCCGGCGTCAGGTGCTCATGGTGAAAGAACGAGACATCCCGCACCGTCAGGTCGGCTTCCACCACTTGCATATCGGTGAACACCAGAAACGGCATCGCGCGCCCCGCGCTTTGATACGCCGCCTGAAATGCCTCCCGGGTGCTGCCGACTTTGAACGGCAGCCATACGTCGTCATGGTCGCAGAACATCACCAGCTCAGCCTGCGACGCTTCCAGCAATTTACCGAAATTGGCGCAGGCGCCATCGTTGCCGGAGGGTAAAAGCCGGATCTTGTCGGGGAAGCGGCGGGCGTAGTCCTGCAGCAGCTTCATCGTTCCGTCGCTGGAGCCGCCGTCCCGGATCAGCAGCCGCCAATTGCAGTCTTGCTGCGCCAGAATACTGTCCAGCTGCGGCGCCAGATAGGCGCCGGAGTTGCATGTCGCCAGCAGAATTTCGATGCAGTCGGCTGATTTCATTTATAACAGTTCCGCCTGGGAGAAAGGACGGCCCTCACGGTCTTTGTTGGAGAGCACATGGCATTCCGGCGGCAGCCGCCAGTCGATTCCCAGCGTCGGATCGTCGAAACGGATCGAACGCTCGTGTGCCGGAGCATACGGCTTGTCCACCTTGTAAGTGAATACCGCCTCCTCCGACAATACCACGAATCCATGCGCCATTCCGCGCGGGGCGAAAAGCTGCAGCTTGTTTTCGCCGGACAGCTCAATGGCGACGTGCTGTCTGAAAGTCGGCGAATTGCGCCGGATGTCGACGACGATGTCGAGGACGCGTCCCGAAATCACCCGCACCAGCTTGGCCTGGGTATACGGCGGCATCTGGTAGTGCAACCCGCGGAGCACGCCGTAACGGGAGTACGATTCGTTGTCCTGCATGAAGTCGACTGAAAGCCCGGCAGCCTGCCATTCGCCTTGATTCCACGACTCGAAAAAATATCCCCGGGCATCGCCGAAAATACGCGGTTCGATTAACTTAACTCCGTCGATAATGGTATCGGTAACTTTCACTTTACTATCATCCCCGTAGAATTTATTCAACGGTCCAGGCCGAGGCGTTCCATTTGATAACTGCCGTCAAGTACCCGGCGGCACCAGCCGTCCTTATGCGCCAGATACCACGCCACCGTTTTGCGGATGCCGGAGTCGAAGCTCTCACGCGGCTGCCAGCCGAGTTCGCGTCCGATCTTGCCGGCGTCGATCGCGTAACGCAGATCGTGTCCCGGACGATCGGCGACGAAGGTGATCTGCTCCCGGTACGATTTTCCGTCCGATCGCGGCTGCAATTCGTCCAGCAAATCGCAGATGGTATGAACTACTTCGAGATTCTTCTTTTCGTTGTGTCCGCCGATGTTGTAGGTTTCGCCGGGAACACCGCGCGTCGCCACCAAATACAGCGCCCGGGCGTGGTCCTCGACATAAAGCCAGTCGCGGATTTGGGCGCCGGTACCGTAAACCGGCAGCGTTTTGCCGTCCAGCGCGTGGAGAATCACCAGCGGAATCAGCTTTTCCGGAAAGTGATAGGGGCCGTAGTTGTTGGAGCAGTTGGTCACCAGCGTCGGCAACCCGAAGGTCCGGCGCCAGGCCCGGACCAGATGGTCGCTGGCCGCCTTGCTGGCCGAATACGGCGAACTCGGTGCGTATGGGGTGGTTTCCCGGAAAAAATCCTCCGGCCTTTCCAGATCGCCGTAAACCTCGTCGGTGGAGATATGGTGAAAGCGGAATCCCTCCCGCTCCGCCGCCGTCAGCGTTCCGAAATACTTCCGGGCGGCTTCCAGCAGCGTGTACGTGCCGACGATATTGGTCTGAATGAATTCGCCGGGTCCGTCGATCGAACGGTCGACGTGGGATTCCGCCGCCAGGTGCATCACGTGGGTGGGGCGAAATGCGGCAAATACCCGGTCGAGCTCCTGCTTGTCGCAGATATCGACCTGTTCGAAGCGAAACCGCGGATCGGCGGCGACCGGTTCGAGGGATTCCCGGTTACCGGCATATGTCAGTTTGTCGACGACGCAAACTTCATCCGTGGTTTCGGCGATGATGTGCCGTACCACTGCGGAGCCGATGAAGCCGGCGCCGCCGGTCACCAGCAAACGTTTGGACACCATACCGTTCTTTCCTTACATTAGCAAAATTATTGAATTCATAACGGTAATATACAACTGCAAATGATCTTTGCCACGTGGGAACGCGATTTTTTTAACGGGTTTGTCGCGCCGGGGCGCTGAGCCGCAGGCAGCCGCCGGGATGGGATTGCGTCCAGAACAGGATCAAGCGCTCCACCGCGTGGGCGGCAGTACCGTCCGGCGGTATCGGTTCTTCCGGGAAATCGTTCCACTCCAAGGGCAGTCCGGACAGCAGGCGCAATACGCTTCCCCGCGTCCAGAACATCCCGCCATGAGGAAATTCGATCACCGGAGGTAATGCCGCCGGGTCGAACCCCAATCGGGTTTGCAGCGCCGCCGCCGCTTCCCAGTTGGCGTTCCAGCCGGTCAGGGGATCCGGATCCCAGCGCTCCGGTAGTGCCGGATAGACGAATTTGGCGTCATCGTTCAGTCTGGCGAGGATCCGGGTGACGGCATCCGCAGACTCCAAGAGGCGGGTGATCAACCGCGGTCCCCAGTCGGCCAGCTTCCGGGTGTGGGGACTGCGTTTGGTATGCAGGTGGCAGACGAAGTCGTAATGGGACAGCGCTTCGCCGAACTCCAGCAGCAACGGCGTGAAATTCCGCCCCCGGTTGGAGACGGTGCGCAGGGTCATGGTACCCAGATGCGGCAGGGAACCGAAAACCCGTTCCGCGTCTTCCGGTTGTACGGTCGCGGGCAGCGACACATAAAGATCGAAATTTGCGGGAATCCGCCGCAACGCTTCGGCCAGAAAGGGCGCCATGGACAGGTAATAAAGGTGAATATGCACCGCAATTCGCCCGGAGGGCAGCGGCGCGTCCGGCAGTCGTTCGGCATCCGTCACCCGGAATTGCTCGTTGACCTGTTGCCGGATCTGCGGAGCCGTGACCGGCGACAATGCCGGAGCCGGGGCGACGGGAAAAGCCTGGGCGCTGCCGGAGTCCAGATAATGCGCCAACGGATTGATGTTCCCGGGGCGCAGCTCCGGAAAAGCGGCACAATAGGCCGTCGTATTGAACCAAAGACTGGGATTGCAGCCGGCCGCCGCCCCGCGGCGCACGTAATGCCAGGCGGGATGGGCGAAAAAGCGTCCAATCCGGTTGCACAATGGAATCGCGCTCTGTCCCAAACGATAGCTCCCGCTGTGACGGAGCCGGTGGAACTCCTCGGGATAATTCTGCCAATACCACTCCGGGATGATCCAGTTGCTGCCGCGCAGACGATAGGCCGTCCGGCAGTCGGTCAGCCATTGCCGGATACTTCCCGGGTGGGGGGTGGTGTTCATGCTGTGCCGGACAGTTGCGCTTGCCGGTTGAGATCCTTCAGGTGCAGATTGTATGCATCCAGCTGTTCCAATTTGGGCCGGTCCGGCATGACGATCCCGTTTTCGATCCAGATGATCCGGTCGCAGAGTTCGCGAACCAGCCCGAGAGAGTGGGAAACCAGCACCACGGTATGATTGGAACGAATCTTTTCTTTGATCAGGGTTGAAGACTTCTGCTGAAAGCGCGCATCGCCGACGCCGAGGGTTTCGTCGATCAGGATGACATCGGGGTCGATCGCATAGGCGATCGAAAAGCCCAGCCGGGCGCGCATGCCGGTGGAATAGGTCATCACCGGCTGGTCGATGAACGACTCCAGCTCGGATAATTCGATAATGCCGTCGATTTTCGTATCGATCTCTGATTTGCCCATTCCCAGCAGCAGTCCGTTCAGATAAATATTCTGCCGACCGGACAGGCGCATGTCGAAGCCGGCGCCGAGCGACAGCAGCGTGGAGCGGAGTTCCGCCCGGTAGATATTGCCGCGGTCCGGCTCGACGATTCCGGCCAGAATCCGCAGCAACGTACTCTTCCCGGCTCCGTTCCGGCCGATGATGCCGACGGTTTCGCCCCGGAATACCTGAAAGCTCACATCCTCCAGCGCCCAGAAGACATGCTGCTTCTGCCAGGGAAGCCGCAGAAACCCTTTGTAGCACAGGCCGATGGAGCTTAGATCGTAAATCAGATTATCCGGGTTGTTCATGTCAGCAACTCAATTTGGGGTAATGTTTGTCCCACCGGCGCAACAGCGAAATACCGAGCAGGTTCAGCAGCAGCGCCGTCAGCGCGATGGAGCCGAGCGACGCCAGAGACGTCATTTGGTTGGAGAGCAGTACCTGCCGGTATTGTTCGATTAACAGCGCCATCGGATTGAGGCGGATCAGCGTATGTATCGGTCCGGTGATGGCGTCGATGGAATAAAATATCCCGGACAGGAACATCAGCAACAGGAGGCCGGTCGTCAGTACCATCTGCAAGTCCGGCATGAACGGCACCAGAGCCGCGACCACCAGGCAACTTCCGGAAATCAGGAATAGCTGCAGGATAATGAGCAACGGTAAGCATAGATACGCGCTTCCGGGCAGCACTCCGGCGGCGCTGGCGACCAGAATGACCGCCAGCAGCGTGAATAGAAACTTGACACAGTCGACGATGACGATTTTCAGCGGAAAAAACTCCTTGGGGATTTTCACCACCTGAATCAGCCCCCGGCTGTTGATCAAACTGGCGGCGCTGCGCATCACCGCGCTGTTGAACCAGCGCCAGACCACGATGCCACTGAACAAAAACAGTGCGAAATTTTCCATCGGATTATGGAAAATCAATTTGAATACGACATAATAAACCACCAGCAGCAGCAGCGGCTCCAACAGCCACCACAGAAACCCGGCATAGGTTCGATTGGATTCGGAGCGCAGTTCCGCCAGTGCGCCGAACCAGATCAAATAGCCCATTCGTTTCAACAATGAAAGTACCCCTTGTGTACAGAATATTACGATTCGCCGATACCGGTGCCCGGTCAATGTCCGCAGCTCTGAAAAACATTTTTAAAATTACTTCAATCCCGGTAATATAATGCCCATTTCCTATTTTTCAAGATAAAATTGAATTTTTTGCGCGTTCAAATGCGGTAATATTGTACTTGCATGCGGGGTTGTTTTTTTGTAATATCTTATCTGTTATCATGTTGCTGGCTTTGCTGGTATGGTTTGCCCGTGATCGGGTTGCGGTTTGAAATTCTGCCGTTGCGGATGTATTGTAATCCAGGGAATAGATTTATGATAAAGCTGCGGATGATTTTGAAACCGAAATGGTTCAGTCAGGTGAATGTGGTCATGTGGTTTCGCGGGTACCGGGTACTGAAACATTCCGAATATTTCGACGCCGCGTGGTATCTGTCCCAGAATCCGGATGTGAGAGCGGATGGTTGTAATCCTTTCTGGCATTATTTGCTGCGCGGGTATCGGGAAGGACGCAATCCGTCGGCGCATTTCGACGGTGTTTCCTATTTACGGCAGCATCCGGATGTCGAACAAAGCGGGATGAACCCGCTGGTTCATTATGAATTATTCGGGCGCTGTGAAAGCCGGCGTACCAGCGGAAGTGAAAAACCTCCGGATGCCGTCGGGAAAAACGAGGATCCGGTGTTGGCGAAATACCGGGTTGAGGAGGGAAATATCGTTAAGCGGACGAGGCGGTACTCCGACGAGTGGCGCCCCTGCCCGAGGCAGCCGTTTTTTTCGGTGATCATGCCTGCCTATAACCGGGTGGATTGGATCCCGCAGGCGGTGGATTCGCTTTTGGCGCAGAATTATTCGCACTTTGAATTGATTATTTGCGACGATGGATCCACGGATGGTTCCGGAGAGCGGATTGCATCGGTTTATGCCGAGGCAATGAAAAATGGCCGGATTATTTATGTCCCGCGTCCGCATGCCGGTTGTGCGGCCGCGCGCAATTATGCGCTGCAGTTGGCAAAGGGGGACTGGATCGCCTATCTGGATACCGACAACCGGTTGCTGGATGGTTTTCTGGAGACATTCGCCGCCTATATCGGCGAATATCCCAGGCAGAAAATTTTTTATGCGCAGGCCCGGTGCCGGTACAGCGGAACGGTCATCGGTACGCGTTTCGACCGCCGGCGTCTGGCGGCCGGCAATTATATCGACCTGGGGGCGGTGGTTCATGCCCGTTCGGTTTATGAGCAATTGGGAGGATTTGATCCGGGGTTGACCCGGTTGATCGATTGGGATTTGTTGTTGCGTTATGTTCGGTTTCAACGACCGATGTTTTTGCCGCGGATTTTGCTGGAGTATAACGACAGCGATACGATGGCGAGAATTTCGAACAACTGCGATTTTGACAGCAATGCGAAAAAGATAATCCATCAAAGGAGAATACGGTGAGCAGTGAAGATATAGAGCATATCAGACCGGCGATATCGATCGTCGTGCCGGTCTTCAATGTCGAAAAGTGGGTGGCGGCATGTCTGCGTTCGCTTTTGAATCAGACGTTTTCGGATATAGAAATCATTTGTGTGGATGATGCCTCCAGTGATGCTTCGCTGCGCGTTTTGCGGGAGACAGTTGGTGACGATCCCCGGGTGAAGATCATTGCTTTCAGCGAAAACTGCAGTTCGTCACAGGCCCGGAAAGCGGCCGTACTCGCCTCCCGGGGCAAATACGTGACCTTTGTCGACGGAGACGACGAGCTGGTGCCGGATGCCTGTGAAAAGTTATATGCGATGATGGCGGCCGATCCGGCGGATATTTTGAATGTCAGTACTTTGGTCATCAATGCCGGTGAGCGTTCGGATAAGGACGCTGCGGCTGCAGAACGCAGGTTGAGTCCGTACGACGGCAGACTGTTCGGTGAAGATATTCTGAAGTATACTCTCTGGGAAAAAAAATATCCGCACAATCTGTGCGCCAAAATGTTCGACGGGACACTGTGCCGCCGAGCGTTTGCGGAGGTGGAAGACGGCTTTTTTCCGATGGCGCAGGACATGTATGCCTATTGCATTCTGGCGTTTTTTGCCAAAAGCTACCGCGGCGTTCCCGGTGCTTTCCTGTATCGTTACAACTATGGAATCGGAGTGAGCACTTCCCGGGCGCTGACGCTGGAGCAATTCCGGCGCAATTGCCTGATGAGCGAGGTGTGCCGGGCCCTGGACGAATTTTTCCGGCGTCAACAGGTTGCCGAGGAGCTTTATCGGCACATCATGGATGTGGTGACGGTGTTTACCTTGCAGGTCGGTGTCAATAAATGGAACGATGCGCTGCCGAACACGTTGAAGGGACCCGGATTGGACATGTTGTTGCAGTACTGGGGCGCAGCACGGATCGTGCCGTTGGTTTTCAGCAAATGCCGCTATAAACTGCCGATGCTGACGCCGGAATTGGGAGGCTCCGAAGTGTTGGCTCCCGGACGACTTTCGGGGCCGGTCAAAACCGTCGGTATCCTTTATCACAGCATGTTTCTCGGGGGCGTCCAGCGGGTTATCTGTGTACTGGCGAAGTACTATCGCGAACTGGGCTGCGAGGTGGTGCTGTTCACCAATCAACCGCCGCACGACGATGATTATGAGTTGGATGAGCGGATTCGGCGGGTGACGCTGCCGCCGGGGGACGGCAATTACCAGCAACGCACCGCGGCGTTGCTGGAGGCTGCGGCGGAGTGCCACCTCGATGTGATGCTGTATCACGCGTGGGGAGACCCCGGATTATTCTGGGATATGCTGACACTCAAATCGGCCGGAGTCCGCTTCGTCGTGCACACCCACAGCATTTGTTCCTGTCTGTGCACGAGCTCCGCGGACTTGTTCAGCTATCTGCCGGACGTGTACCGCTATGCGGATCTGGTGATCGCTTTGTCGCGGGTGGACGAGGTGTATTACGCAGCCAGCGGAGTGCGGGCGAAATATCTGATGAATCCGGTCGAGCTGGAACACGAGGTTTCGGAGCGTGAGAGTTCGGAGCCGCCGACGCTGTTGTGGATCGGGCGTATTTCCTGGGAGAAGCGGCCGCTGGACGCGATCCGGATATTGGCGCAGGTGGTAAAGACAATTCCGAATGTTCGGTTGCAAATTGTCGGTAAGGAGAAAGACGGAGACTCTCTGACCCGTCAAATGTTGGCTTTAATCGAAAAGGAACAACTGACCGGCAACGTGGAACTGTGCGGGTTTCAAGAGGAGGTGGCGCCCTATTACCGCTCGGGCACGCTGATGTTGAACACTTCGCTTTATGAAGGCTATCCGATCAGTTTCGTGGAAGCGTTTCTGGGTGGCCTGCCGGTCGTTTCGTATGATATGCCTTATTTGGAGGTGGCCAGGGAAAATCGGGGATGGGTCGGTGTGGCATCGGGAGAGGTCAATGCTGCTGCGGCTGTCCTGATCGATATTCTGTCCCGGCCGGAACGGTTGGCCGAGCTGCGTGCCGGTGCCGCAGAGACCGGAAAGCGGCTGCGAGAGGCCGATATACGCGAAGAGTGGGCGCAAGTATTCCGTCAACTGGAACACGGCTTCCCGGCGGAATTGCCGGATTTGTCGGCAAGAAAAGAGGATCTGCGGCTGCTGTTTGCCACCATCCGTTCGCATTATCGGATGGGAATAAGTTCCCAACGCGGGAAATACGACGCGCTGAACCGGAATTATACCAATCTGAAAAATGATTTGGCGCGGGGCGGAATGGCGGGCAGACCGCCGTCCGCCGAGAAGTCCGGCCATGGTGATGTCTGGCAGATGGGCCGTATCATCGACTTGCATGAAAGGCAATTGGCGGTGTTGCTGCAAGGCGGCGGTGCCAAGGCACTTTCGCGTCTGCTGGCAACCGGTGTGCGGCTGATGTCCGGTATGTTGTTGCGTCCGCGCCGGACGGCGCGGATGGTGTTCGAACTGTATACGATAGCGGACAGCCGGATGTTCGACGCCTATTATTATCTGCGCGGCAAGGAGGAATTGAGCCGTTCATGGACGATGATGCCGCTCTATCATTTCTGCCTTTGCGGCTGGCGCCAGGGGCACGATCCATCGGCGGCATTCGATTTGTCCCAATACCAGCTGGAAAACCCTGACGTGGAAGCGAGCGACTGCAATCCGTTGGTGCATTATGTCCGGCATGGGCGTAAAGAGGGACGCCGGGCCAGATAACGGAAACGAAAATAAACCAGCCATCCGGGCGCCGATTTTTTCGGCCGTTCGGATGGTTGGTTTTGTTTACCGGAGCTACCGGTACTGTTTTTTTACTCCTCCTGCTCGCTCTGGTGTTTGGCGATGATTTCGCCGGCCAGCGTTGACGGGACGGGTTCGTAACGGTTGAAATCCATTTCAAAGGCGCCACGCCCCTGGGTCATGCTGCGCAGTTCGGTCGCGTATTTGTACATCTCCGCCAAAGGCACTTCGGCGTTGATCACTTCGAGTCCCTCGTCCATGCTCATGCCGAGAATCCGGCCGCGTTTGTGATTCAAGTCGCCGGAAATATCGCCCATGTACGCATCCGGGACCATGATCCGGACCTTCATGATCGGCTCCAGCAATACCGGCTTGGCTTGCGCCATGGCTTCGCGGAATGCCATCCGCGAGGCGGTTTTGAACGCCATTTCGTTGGAGTCCACCGGATGGTATTTGCCGTCGTAGACCGCGACCTTCACCCGCTCCACCGTGCAGCCCACCAGCGGGCCCTTGGTCAGCATCTCGGTGACGCCCTTTTCCACCGCGGGGATGAAGTTTTTCGGAATGGTGCCGCCGACCACCTCGTTGACGAATTCGAAACCGGCTTCGTTGGGACTGATTTTTAAATGCACTTCCGCAAACTGGCCGGCGCCGCCGGTCTGTTTTTTGTGCCGGTAATGCCCTTCGCCGGCGGCGGTGATGGTTTCGCGGTAGGGCACCTTCGGGGTGGCGATCACGGCTTCGGCCTTGTACTCGTTCTTCAGTTTCCGGATCACATTGCCCAGATGCAGTTCGCCCATGCCGCACAGCAACGTTTCGCGGGTTTCCGGCTGGCGCATCAGATGCACCGTCGGGTCGCATTCGGCAATCCGGTTGATGCCGGCGGCCACTTTCTCGTCTTCGCCGGACTTGGCGGCGCTGATCGCGTACGACATCACCGGAGTCGGATAGGTCACGGGCACCAACAACTTGCCTGCGGCGGCGGCGCTGACCGTGTCGCCGGTGTGAGTGTTTTTCAATTTTGCCATCGCGACGATGCAGCCGGGGCCGGCGGCATCGGTCGGGGCCTGGTTTTTGCCGTTCATAAACAGCAATTTGCCGACGCGTTCCTTCTGTCCGTTGCTGAGGTTGAATACTTCGCTGTCGGAGCGGAACACCCCCGAGACGACCCGGACGAAGCTCAATTGTCCGATGAACGGATCGTTGAAGGTCTTGTACGCAAGGCCGATTCCCGGCCCGCTTTCCGATACCGGCGCGGTGGTGCCGTCCTCGAACTCGATTTCACCCTTGTCCAGAGGCGTCGGGAAGATTTCGATGATCGCATTCATCAGCTCCGTGACGCCGATGTCCTTGAGGGCGCTGGCGGCGAAAACCGGAATCACTTTGCCTTCCCGGATCGCCTGCTTCATGCCGCGGGCGATCTCCTCGGAGGTCAGGGTTTCCCCGTCCAGATAGCGCATGGTGAGCTCTTCGTCGGTTTCGGCGATCGCGTCCATCCAGGTGGCGCGGTATTCGGCGACATCCTCCTCCCACCCCGCCGGAATATCGGTGCCGAAGAGGACATTGAAGACGCCGGTGAAATCGGCGCCCTGTCCGTTCGGACAGGTGAACGGAATCACCACGTTCTTGCCGTGGTTGCGGCGCATCTGCGCCAATACCGCGCGGAAATCGGCGCGGTCACGGTCGAGCCGGTTGATCATGCCGAAGCGCGAAATGCCGCGGGCGCGGGCCATTTTCCAGGCGCGGGCGGTGCCGGGCAGGGGGCCTTCCACGCCGTCGAGCACGACCAGGGCCGCGTCGGCGGCGCGCATCGCGGTCAGAGGCTCTCCGACAAACTCCCCGTAGCCGGGGGTATCGGCGAAAAAGAAGCGGCAATCCTGCCATTCGCACGTCAAAGGAGTACCGTAGATGCTGCTCTGCTTTTCCTGCTCGTCCGGCATGAAGTCCGAGGTTGTGTTCTTCTGTTCCACGGTGCCGCAGCGGTCGATAGCCTTGGCCTTGAACAGCATTTGTTCGCACAAGATGGTCTTGCCGGAGCCGCCGTGGCCGGCGACGACGAAGTTCCTGATCTGGTTTGCCGATTTCATTAGGTACTCCTTTGTGTTAAAAAAAAGGTTTGACGCTATGTATCGTACTCCGTAGCTCGCACTCTCGCTTGCCATGATGTACTAATAGCAGGGGACTGGCAAAAAACAAGCGGAAAAGCAAAAAAAGTTTTCCAGGGCGGAAAAAACTGCCGATTCCGGGGCTTTCCGGTTTGCTATTCGGCCATTTCCGTGCTATTGTGTGGCAATGCATACCGGACTGCGAAATGGATATGGAATGGATGAGACTATGGCGGAAATCGCGCTTCCTGCACCCTTGAGCCTTTCGGGCGAAAGCAATCTCGGGTTGCATCGGAAGAAGAATGAAGACAGCTTCTGTCTGATTGCTCCTCCGCGGGGGCGCAACCAGCTCGCTGTGATCGCCGACGGTGTCGGCGGCCATGCCGATGGAGAACTCGCCAGTTTCCTGTGCTGTCGCCGTCTGTTGCTCAACTGGCGCAACTCCGGGATTTCCCGCGCCGAGGACTCCGGAGAGATCGGCGGTTTCCTGCGTGCCTCGGTGGCGCAAGCCAACCGTGAAATTTATGAGCAGAACCGGGCGGTTCATCACAGTCCGCCGATGTGCACCACGGTGGTGGCGGCGGTGTTTTCGCCGGAAGCGGTTCATGTCGCCCATGTCGGCGACAGCCGTTTTTATGTGTTCGGAACGGATGGTTTGTGTCAAGTGACCGTGGATCATTCATTGCGCCATAACGGTTTGTGCAATGTCATCAGCCGGGCGGTGGGGCCTCTGGCGTCGCTGGAGATCGATCTCGACGTCTGGGTCAGGCGGCCCGGCGATCAGTTTTTATTGTGTTCCGACGGCCTCGTCGCCAATATCGACGACGGGCGCATTGCCGAATGTCTGTCGCAGGCGGCAAGTTCCCGGGACGCGGTGCACCGGCTGATGCGGGCGGCGCTGGTCGCCGGCGGCATCGACAATATCACCGTGGTGAGCGCGTTTTCGCAAGTTGAAACAAAAAATCGCAATATTGGTCAATAGAATTCCGATATTCCGCATTCTATAGTATGCCGGATGAAGTGGAGGAAAGGTTTTTTGCAGTCACGTATGCAACAGAAAAAGGAGCGGAAGAAAGCATGATGAAGCGAAAAATTCGAATGGGTATGGTCGGCGGCGGTCCCGGCGCGTTTATCGGCGCGGTGCACCGGATGGCGGCCCGGCTGGATGGGAAGATCGAACTGGTGGCGGGGGCGTTCAGCACCTCGGCCGAAAAATCGCGGGCGATGGGCGAAGAGCTGTTCCTCGATTCGGCGCGGGTCTATCCGGATTACCAGACCATGTTTGCCCGCGAAGCCGCGCTTCCGGCGGACCGGCGGATCGATTTCGTTGCCATCGTAACTCCGAATGCGACGCACTTCCCGGTGGCGATGGCGGCGCTGGAGCACGGTTTCCATGTGCTCTGCGACAAGCCGATGACGATGACGCTGGATGAGGCGAAGGCGCTGGGGCGCAAAGTCGCGGACACCGGCCTCGAGTTCTGCCTCACGCACAATTACACCGCCTATCCGATGATCCGGCAGGCGCGGGAGATGATCCAGGCCGGATCGCTGGGCGCCATTCGCAAGGTGGTCGCCGAGTACCCGCAGGGGTGGCTGGCGGTCAACTCCGACGGCAAGCAGGCGGCGTGGCGGACGACACCGGCGCAGGCCGGCATCAGCTGCTGCATGGGCGATATCGGCACGCATGCGGAGAACCTCGCCGAATATGTGACCGGGTTGAAAATTTCCGAGCTCTGCGCCGATTTGACCACCTTCGTGCCGGGGCGGCTGCTCGATGACGACGGCAATGTGCTGGTGCGCTTCGAAAACGGCGCCCGCGGCGTCATCTATGCCAGTCAGATTTCGGTCGGCGAAGCGAATGCGCTGGCGATCCGGGTGTACGGCGAAAAGGGTGCGCTCGAATGGCATCAGGAGGATCCGAATACGTTGAAACTGAAGTGGCTCGACCGTCCGGTCGAATTGTACCGGGCGGCGACGCCGGGGATGAACGCGGGACCGGCGGGATTGATCCGTCTGCCCGGCGGGCACCCCGAGGGTTTCATCGAAGCCTTTGCGAATCTTTATCGCAGCTTTGCTTCGGTATTGGCGGCGCGTCTGGCCGGGGAAACGGTGACGCCGGCGATGCGGGATTATCCGTCGGTCGAAGCCGGCATTCGCGGATTGGCGTTCGTCGAGGGCGTGGTCGCGAGTTCGAAGTCAGAACAAAAATGGGTAAAATTTCCGGAGTGTTGAAATCATGGCAAGAAATGTGACTCTTTTTACCGGGCAATGGGCGGATATGCCGATTGCGGTGTTGGCGGAAAAGGCGGCGGCGTGGGGCTACCAGGGGCTGGAGCTGGCCTGCTGGGGCGATCACCTGGATCTGGCCCGCGCGGCCTCCGATCCCGGGTATTGCCGCGACCATCTGGCGCTGCTGGCCAAGCATGGGTTGAAGGTGTGGGCGATCAGCTGCCACCTGCCCGGGCAGCTGATCTGCGACCTGAATAACGACGGCCGTTCCGATTGTTTCGCGCCGGCGGAGCTCGCGGGCAAGCCCGAAGCGCAGCGCGCCTGGGGCGTGGAGCAGGCCAAGCTGGCCGCCAAAGCCGCGAAAAATCTCGGCGTCAAGGTCGTGACCGGCTTCACCGGTTCTTCGATCTGGCATATGCTGTACAGCTTCCCGCCCGCGTCGGCGGCGATGATCGACGCCGGTTTCCGCTTCTTTGCCGACCAGTTCAACCCGATCCTCGACGTCTACAAGGAAAACGGCGTCCGTTTCGCGCTGGAGGTGCATCCGACCGAAATCGCGTTCGACATCGTCACCTCGAAGCGGGCGCTCGAAGCGTTGAACCACCGGCCGGAATTCGGCTTCAACTTCGACCCCAGCCATCTGTATTGGCAGATGATCAATCCGGCTAAATTCATCGAAGCTTTCCCGGACCGCATCTATCATGTGCACATGAAGGATGCCGCGCTCCAGCTCGACGGCACCACCGGTATTCTCGGCAGTCACCTCGACTTCGGCAAGCTTGGCCGCGGTTGGGAATTCCGCAGCCTCGGTCACGGCGGTGTCGACTTCGAAGAGATCGTCCGGATGCTCAACCGCATCGACTACCAGGGACCGCTCTCGGTCGAATGGGAAGACTGCGGTATGGAACGCGAGTTCGGCGCCAGGGAAGCATGTGCTTTTGTCAAGAAAGTCGACTTTGCGCCTTCGGGAATTCAATTCGATGCAGCATTCGACCGTTAAGAGGGAGAACGGGCGGGGGATTTCCCATCCCCCCGACCCCCTTGACACGGTCGCAGGATTCTGTCTTACTGTCGCGGATACGGTGCCACCGTATCCGCGGCGGCTTTCTGGAAGAGGCAAGGGAGCCGGCTGGCGCGTCAGGTTGATCCGACCGCTGCCCAAGCCGCCTCCGCCGGCGAAAGCCGGAGGGCGTCTCCGGGGAAAACTCATCGTTTCCCCCTGCAGTCCCTTTCAGGACCTGCGTCTGCTGTCGGGCTCGTCGCCTCCGGTATGCACCTTATATCATACTGCGCGAATCCACATGACTCGTACATTTGAGTCATGTGGATTTTCGCCATAGATCCGCATGGCATATCGGAGGCGGCCGGCCTGACGGCAGACGCAGCTTCTGGAGATTTACGGCAATGGGAATGTTTTTTCCCCATGTTGCCGGGCGGTGGATTTCTATTTGTTTCCGTATCTGATGTTTTTGAATCGTAGTATTTTCTTATAATATGCCGGGCACGGGATATGCCGAAAGCGCATTCCCGGTTCCGGCGGGATTTACCAAGGAGAATGGATGATGACGAAAGCGGTTCCTGAAGTGGTGGTTCGTGGTTATGAAGAGGGGGTGAAGGAGACTTACCGGCGGCTGCGTCAGGTGATGCCGCCTTATTTTTTCCGTAGTGTCGCATCGCAGGAGGAGTGGAAGGATATTCTGTCGCTGGTGATGGATCTGGAACACAAATCCGGCGTGCAACTGATCGAGCGCCCGGGACGGATCGTGATGGCGTACCTGCGGAGCGCCGCGTGCAATCCGATCGAGACCGGCCGGCGCTTTCTGAAGGGCAAGCCGGTGCGTTACGCGGCGCTGCATGAGTCGCGGGAGCCGTGGAACGGCGCCGACAATCTGATCATCGAACAGGTGTTGAAAGAGCTGCCCGGTGAAGAGGTCGCGCCGCGCTTTACCGCCGCGGAATTGACGGCGGAATACCGGCGGCTCTTCGGGGAAGTTCCGGAGGCGTTGACGGAAGCGATCGGACGGGTTTGCTGGCGCGATATCGCCGATTTGAACTTGGAGCGGGTGGCGCGGCGGCTGCAGCTGGTGCTGGCCGGGCAGAGCCGGGAAAGCTCCGCGGTGGCGCTGGAAAAGCTTGGAAGCCGGGAGTGGCGGTTGACCCTGGCGGCGCCGCTGGAGGTGATTCCCGAATGCTATTATGCGCGGATTCTGGGGCAGTTGGCGGCGAACGGCTTCCGGGTGACGCGTTCGTACCTGCGCGATTTCACCCGCGCCGCGGAACCGAAGGATTTCGCCCGCAAAGCGATGGCGATGAATACCTTTTATATCGTTCCCGAAGCGCGCGGCGCCGCCACCCCGAAAGCGTTGAAGCTGTTGGCCCGGGAGCTCAATGAACTGGTCTGGAGCCCGTGTTTCGACCTGTTGGAAACCGAATTGCTGGTGCGTCACGAGTTCTGCTGCGCGTCGGTCAACCTGATGCGGGCGGCGGCGGAATTCGTCTACTCCCAGCTGTCGTTCGTCGACCGCAATGCCTATACATTGGCGGAGATCCAGCGCTTCATGGCCACCTATCCGGCGGTGCTGCGCACACTGATCGAAGCATTTGAAATCAAATTCACTCCGGGAGCCGTGGATGCGGAAAAGCGCGCCGAAGCGCAATTCCGGCGCGCCGCCGCGATGATCGAACGAATCAACAGCGGCCTTCCGGAAAAGGATTACAAGGTTCGGATCGTACTGACGGCGGTCGCGGATTTCCTGCGGCAGGTCCGGCGCAGCAACTATTATTGCGACGGCAAATCGGCGCTGGCGTTCAATGTGGCGCCGGAGTTCATGCGCTTTTACGAAGCGCTGTCCGAGGAATATGTGCAGGCGTTTCCGCCGGAACGGCCGTACGGCGTGTTTTTCTTCTGGCGGCGCGACGCGAGCGGTTTCCATCTGCGTTTCGCCGATATCGCCCGCGGCGGCTGGCGCACGGTGGTGCCGCGCCCGTTGGCGAATGCGCTCGAATCCGGCGACAGCTTCGAGACGGCGCGCGCGGAGTTGTTCCGGGAGTGCTTTGTGCTGGCGCACACCCAGCACCGGAAAAACAAAGACATTTACGAAGGCGGCGCCAAGCTGGTGACGCTGTTGAAGCGCCGGGACACGGAGGACTTCAAAACCGCGTTGTGGAATGCCCAGCGCGCCATCTTCGAGGCGTTTCTGTCGCTCCTGCTTTACGATGCCGACGGCAAACCGGCGGATCCGGCGATCGTGGATTACTCCGGCAGCCCCGATATCATCGAAATCGGCCCGGATGAAAACATGTTCGATGAAATGATCGAATGGATGGCGGAACGGGCGGTCGAAGAGCATTACGTGCTCGGCTCCGGAATCATCTCCGGCAAGGGCGATACCGGCATCAACCACAAGCACTACGGCGTGACCTCGTTCGGAGTGCACCAGTATCTGCTGCGGACGCTGCAGTGGCTCGGAATCGACCCGGCTGCCGATACCTTTTCGGTCAAGCTTTCGGGCGGACCGATCGGCGACGTCGCCGGCAATGAGATCAAGTTGCTGAACGCCGTCGACGCGGCGGGAAATTACCGTTATCCCGGTTTGAAAATCGTCGCGATAACCGACGGTACGGCGGCCGCCTGCGACCCCGACGGGCTGGATCGCGGCGAGTTGTCGCGCCTGGTGCACAGTGCCGACCTGGATCAGTTCAATCCGAAAAAATTGCGCGGGGAGGGGGCATATCTGATTTACAACCGCGCCTGCGGCCCGGATGGCCTGTTCCGGATATTCCGGCGGCAGCGGGGGAAACTTCAGGAGCTGGAGCTTTCCCGCGACGAGGGCATGCGTTGCTTCCAGAGCAATATCTGTCACACCGCGGATGTGTTTCTGCCGTGCGGCGGCCGTCCCCAGACCTTGAACGGCGACAACTGGCGCAATTTCGTTCCCGGCGGCAAGATGAGCGCACGGGCGATCGTCGAAGGGGCGAACTCGTTTCTGAGCCCGGAGGCGCGGAATGTGCTGCAGCAGAACGGGCTGGTGATCGTCAAGGACGCTTCGGCGAACAAGTGCGGTGTCATCACTTCGTCGTATGAAATCCTGAGCGGCCTCCTGCTGGATCCGGCGGAGTGGGCCGAGGTTCACGAGGAGCTGGTCGGACAGGTCATGAAGCGCCTGGAGTTGTGCGCCAAGCGGGAAGCGGAGTGGCTGTTCCGGGAATTTGCCGCTTCCGGCACGCCGATCACCGACTTGAGCGATGAATTGGCGCAGCGGATGAACCGGGTGACCTACGAGGTGGCCGATCACCTGGCCGCCCATCCGGAGTGGGACACGGACGCCATGGTCTGGGAACATCTGCCGCCGTTGTTCCGGGAACGCTTCCCGGAACGGCTGTGCCGGATCCCGGATACCTACCGTCGGGCGATCGCGGCGACGGAGATTGCCTCCCGGCTGGTCTTCCGTCCGACCTGGACTCTGGAGGAGGAGGTTGCCGGCCTGCTGAACGCCACAGTGGCGCCGCGCCGGTAACGAGTTGAAATCGCAAGGCGCCCCGAGCCGGCGGATTGCCGGATCGGGGCGCCGATTTTTTGCCTGAAAAAATATCTTTTTGTGCGAATGCAAATTTGCATGCCGATCATTTTGCGTGTATCGTTGACGGACGGCGGGAAATCGAACGAAACAACAGGAGACGGCCGATGAATTTCCGCGATATGGCGAACGAGCGGATTGCCCAATGGCGCGTCCGCCAGAAAAAAGCGCTGCTGATGCTGGGGATTGCTGGCGCCGCTTCGTTTGCGTTGCAGGTCACTGCGTCGCCGGGCTCGCTGGTCGGTGGAGCAATTTCGCTTCTCGGTGCTGCCCTGTTGTGGTATGGGATTTTTCTGTTTGTGAAGGTTTATGTTGCCGCCCGCAATACGCTCCTGTGTCCGCGCTGCGGGCGGAAATTGGGGTATCTGTTATTGGATCCGAGCTATTCGAAGTCGGTATACGCTGCCATCCGGCTGCCGGATTTTCCCGCCGCGATTCATGAATGTCCCTACTGCAAATTGAATTTCGACCGGGAAGGGCAAAACGGCATTGTTGCCGAATGAATTTTCCACGCTCTGCGGTCACATTGACCGATTAAACGATAAACGCCGTCACTACCTCTTCCAGCTTGCTGGCGGAAAAAGGTTTGGATATCACGTCGGTACAGCCGTTTTCCATGGACCAGCGCATATCATGGTAGAAATCGCTGGTGGTCATCGCGATAATCGGTATGGTGGTGGAAATATTATGGATTTTCCGGACCACATCCTGCTTGCCGACCATTTCCATGCTGATCAGGACGATGTTGGGATGTTCAAGAATAAAAGAACCGATTATTTTCTCCTCTTCGGTAATTTCCACCACATCGTATTTGTCTTTCAGTATTTCGCAAATAAACCGCATATCGTTTACGGACGGTTCCACCACCAGAATTCGCTTCCGTTGATTTGCGGCAAGTTCACGTACGCTGCCGATATTTTCCTTGCTGGGTGCAACATACCGGTAGGGAATCGTGAAAGAGAAAATGCTGCCCTCGCCAAGTTTCGATGTCACCGCGATATCGCCGCCGAGCCGCTCCACAATGGTTTTGCAGATGGAGAGACCAAGCCCGGTTCCTTGGGTGAAGTGGTCCAGTTTTTCAAACCGCTTGAAAATCGAGTCCAGCTTATCTTTCGGAATGCCGCAACCGGTGTCGGCGACGGAAAAAATCAGAAAATCATCGCCCCTTTCAACTTTCAGGGTGATATTGCCTTTTTCCGTGTATTTTACCGCGTTGGACAGAAAATTGGACAATACCTGTTTCAACCGCTTGGCATCCGTGGGGACTTTCAGACTTCCATCCGGAAGGTCGCGCAGCAGCTGTACGCCGGGTTTCATATTGGGCGTAAAAAGTCCGCACAACTCCGTCACCAGATTCACAATATCCGTTTCCTCGAAAACGAACTCGCTCATGTTCGCCTCAAGGCGCGACAGATCCAGAATGTCGCTGACAATCTGCAACAGCATATCATTGTTGCAGCGGATGATCTCCATATAGTTGTTCCGCTCCTCGGCCGACTCCTCTTCCGCGAGAAGCTCCGAAAAACCGATAATGGCATTCAACGGCGTCCGTATTTCATGACTTATACCGGCAAGGAAAACGCTTTTCATCCTGTCCGATTCTTCGGCGCGTTTGCGTTGCGTAAGGATCTCCTCAAGACGCCGCACGCGGTCCCCGATGTCCTGGATCAGGCAGAATGCCTTGTCGCCGTCAACCGGGACGATACGCGCCTGATAATAATAACGGATGCCAAGCAGATCGAGATGATATTCGATTTCCCGCCAATGGTTGGTCCTCAGGCATTCGCGGATGTTGACGAGAAACAGTTCACTTACTTCGGGCGTATATAAATCGCGCCCGTCGGTGCCGATCAACTCCTCGTTTCGGTGAAACAACCGCAGCCCGTTGGGGGTGATGATGTCCACGAAAAAGAAATTTTCGTCAAACACGAAAATAAAGTTGGGAAACAGGGAATTGACCAATGTCTCGTAGCGCTTTTCCCAGTTCTGCAGATTCGCCATCCTGTCCTTGTTCACCGTGAGGACGGCCACACCGCTGTCGCAAGACATAAACGAGCTTTCCAGCATTACGGCATTGCATTCTTTTTTCAGGTAACGGCAGGTTATCGTCGTATTTTTGCCTGCGGATGCTGCCGAAACGGCTTCGTCAATCAGCCGTGCGTCATCCGGATGAAACAGCGACCGCATCTCCTGCAGAGAAGATAATTCCAAAACCGGACGCTTCAGGCCAAGCAGTGCGAAGTAATCGTTTGAAAAGTCCACTTTCCCGGTTACCGTATCGCATATCCAGACACCGGTATTCGCCGATGTCAATATGGGTAATAAATCTTTGTTGAAATCTGACATGTTCGCTAATTCTTAACCTTTTGCAAAGTTCGATCCGCTTTTTATTCCATATGACTTTGGTAAACCGCTCCTTTGAGCGGCGCGCTCCTTGTCTTTTTTCGATTTTTGCATCAGCTCCGCTTACGAACCACGCAGGGCCGGGCATAAAGTAAAAAAAATATTTTTGCGATGATTCGACTTTGGAAATCGCGTCTATAAGCATAAAATATAATCCTCATCCAAAGGAATTACAAGTCGAAATTCAAAAATACGGTGTCATTGCACCGGGAAATCCGATAAAAATTTAAGCTGAAAATTTAAATAACAAGTATTCGTCTGTGTTCGAAGCCGAATTGATATGAGTGAAAGCACAAAAACAGCCTTGAAATAAACCCAAGCGGGCTTGGGGGCCAGATTCAAACGCATGCGTAAAAAAAGCCCGGGTTCAAGGACAGGACTTCGGAAAACAAAAACCGTGTACTGCTTTACCGTAACGAATTATAGTCTAACTGTTCGGACCATACCCAGACTTTCCGCTCTCCGGCCGGCTCCACCCTGCCGTCCGTCAAATCCAGTTCCGGCCGGTTGCCCGGATAGGTTACGCCGGATGCCGAGGCAAAGGTCTCGAACAAATAACGGTTCGTCAGCGGAAAATTTTTGTGCAGCATAAGATTTTGCCGCTTTTCCGGCGGTAGCTTCTGCCAGTAGGCGTCATTCCCATAGAAGAAGAAAGGAATATGGTAATTGCCTTTGATCCGTCCGAAGAACGGCTGTTCGCCGTCGTCGTAGAGACCGATTCCGTGGTCGGAAATAAAGCACATCATGGCGGAGTCCTTCCGGTCCCGAACGATTCCGGCGACAGTGTCCAGAAAAGTACCGCTGTAAGCCATACCGTTCTTATAGGAATTTCGCAGCAGTTCCAGCCCGGCAAAGGAACAACCGGAGAAATTCTTCTCGTCGTAAGCCGGCGTGTGGATTTTGAATTGATCCGGATAGCGGGTGTGGAAATTGAAATGCACTCCGACCATTTTTATAATAATCAGGATTTTTTTTTCATCGGAGGCGGTCAGACGCTCCAAAATCGGTATCATCCCCATATCCATGCGCGTACCGGATTCATCACGGTGGTTGAAGTACACATCGCATTCATTGGTCAGATAATCGTAACCCGTCATGGAGATTCCCTGAGGCTGATAGGTAATCCAATAGGTGTTATAACCGGCCTCTTTGAAGAGAGAGGGGAGTCCTTTTTCCGGAAAATAGGTCACTTGATTGGTTCCATCCCGCCGTGTCAGGGCGGTGAAGACCGCAAACCAGGTTTGCGGATAAAGCGAAAGCATGTCGGAAAAGAAAATAGCCGTTCCTTTCTCCCGGGCCTGTTGGAGCAATGGAGCGTACTTCGGGGTAATCATATAGTCGTCGCAAAAATCCTGCCGGTGACTTTCACCGATTACCAGAATGCGCAAACTTCGCTCTTCACCTGAAATGTCGCGGCTGTCAAAATGAAACGCTTCCCGCTGCAGGATGAATTCCCCCATCTTTCCCCATTCCTGAAAATACCCGCGAACCGGGACAGAAACATTATAATAAACCGTACCCAAAAAACAACCGAGCGCGATCAGGCACCAGAGCCGGCTCCACAAATGCCATCCGCGGGAAACGCAAACAGCAATAATTCCACCCGCGAAAAGGAGCGGCTGCAGGATTTCTTCCCACTTCAGCAAGGAAAGGTAAGTCTGGCATTCCTCCGGCGAAGTGATATGCAGCGTAATCAGTGCCTGAGCGCCGATTTCACGAAAAGATTCGTTGTAATGCAAAATGAAATGCCGCTCGACACAAACCATAATCCCAAGCAGTCCGATAAACGCAGCCTTTTCTGTTTTGCGCCCACAAAAAAGGGTAATAATTCCTGCCGCCATCAAAAGCAGCAACGGCAGGAAATCGAATTTTCGATGCAACAGGAAATAACTGTAAATCAATAAAAAAGCAAGGACGATTTCCCCGGCATTCTCTCGATAAAAACGCGGTGTTTTCAAACAGGAAAGAAGTCTTGCCCAAACAGTAGAAATCGGAATTTTCATATCAACACGAATACCGCCACATAATATAGTGATTCGAATTTAAAACTCCGAATAATATATCACTCATCCGATAAAACTTCAAATAATTATTAAAATTAAAGAGCTTCTTCAAGCGAAGCCAGATGGTTTTATTTTTTGTGCCGGGGGCAAAGAATTCGTTTTCCCATTTGTCTAATTTATTTATTTCAAGAAAATTATGAAAATTTTTCACAGTGGATTGTCGCAATAACCATGGATTTGCATTTGTATTTTTGATGGTTCAGCTCGCTGATAATCATGACCATAACGATTCCGAAATGCTGTCAATAGCAGATGAAATAGTTGTATAACGTAATAGTTCAAGGTCAACTCCAATGGAGCTTGCCTTTGACCCATTCCCGGAGGCGTTGGCAGGCCGCGTAGAGCGCCGGCGTGAAAATGATACCGACCAGGGTGGCGAGCAACATACCGGAGAAGGTAGTTATGCCGATCGCCTGCCGGCTGCCGGAGCCGGCCCCGCTGGCAATCACCAGAGGAAAGACCCCGAAAAGGAAGCTGTAAGCGGTCATCAGCACGGCACGGTAACGCATGTTGGCGCCGTTGACCGCCGCGTCGAAAATACTTTTGCCCGCTTCCCGTTCCTGTTTGGAAAATTCGATCATCAGGATGGCATTCTTAGCCGCCAGGCCGATCAGCATCACCATGCCCAACTGGGCGTATATGCTCAGGGTTTCGCCCGTGACCAGCAATCCCAGCAGGGCGCCCAGCACCGCGAACCCCACGGTCAGCATCGCCGAAACCGGAATGCTCCAACTTTCATACTGGCCTACCAGAAACAGGTAGGCGAAGAGCAGGGCCAGCGCCATCAGATAGACGATCTGTCCGGCGTTCTGCCTTTCCTGATAGCTCAAGCCGGTCCACTCGACCTGGTAATCGTCCGGGAGCTTCGTATGCTCGATGGCGTCGTAAAGCTTCTGGGAGCTGACGCCCGGCGCCGCCTGGGCGTTCATCTCCGCGCCCTTCATCTTGTTGAAGCGGGTGACCTGCTGCGGGCCGGTGATGAAGCGCAGGGTGGCCAGCGAACTCAACGGCACCATTTCGCCTTCGTCGTTCCGGACCTGGATTTCATGGATGTCGTTCAAGGTGCTGCGGTAGGCCGACGGGGACTGCATCTTCACCTTGAAGTTGCGCCCCGCCATGGTGAAGTCGTTGATATACAAAGAGGCGAGCTTGCTCTGGAGGGTGGAAAAAATCGTGTTGACCTCGACGCCCAGGGTCTCCGCCTTTTCCCGGTCGATGTCCAGGTACAATTGCGGCGTATCGGCATTGTACGGGGTCATGGCGTACAGGGCTTCGGGCTTGACGGAGAGCTCCGCCGTGAATTCCTTGGCCGTCTCGGAGAGGGTCGCGGCATCGACGCCGCCGATTCCGCAGAGGTAGAAGGTGGCGCCGCCGGTCACTCCGAGTCCCATGATCGCCGGAGGCGTGAAGCAGATGATGCTGGCATCGGTGATCTTCCGCGTCCGGGCCTGGATCTCGGCGACGAGTGCCCGCAACTGTGTTTCCGGGGATTGGCGCTGGTCCCAGTGCTCCAGCGACAAAATGCACATGGCGGTATTTTCGCCGGAACCGGAGAGCATGCTCATCCCGGAAACCATCATGACCGACCGGACCCCCCCGAGTCCGTCGATGCTGCGGGCGAACTCGTCGAGCACGGCATTGGTGCGGCTCAACGAAGCGCCCGTCGGCAGTTCGATATTGCACATGATCGTGCCTTTGTCCTCGTCCGGCAGGAACGAACTGTCCAGGCGGTCGAAGAGGAAGTACGCCCCGGCCATCGCCCCGCCGAAAACCATCAGTGTCAACACGGCACGCCGGGCCAGAAATCTGACGCTTCCGATATAGACTCTGCGACTGCCGTCCATGACCACATTGAACGGTTTGAAGATCAGAGATTTCCGGCCGTCCGGCTTGCGCAGGAGAATCGCGCACAGCGCCGGGCTGAGGGTCATGGCCACGACCGTGGAAAGGCACAGCGCGATGCACATGGTCACGGCGAACTGTATGTAGATGGCCCCCACCATGCCGCCGTAGAATGCCAAAGGGACATAACAGGCGACGGTGACCAGCGTGGTCGCGATGATGGCGCCGGTGATCTGGCCCATGCATTTCAGGGCGGCTTCTTTCGGCGAAAGTTTTTCCCGTTCCATGAGCGCCTGGCAGTTCTCCACCACCACGATGGCGTCGTCGCACAACGAGCCGATCACCAGGATCAACCCGAACATGGTCAACACGTTGATGCTGTACCCCAGGATATACATGAATGGAAAAGTCCCCAGCAGGGCCACCGGAATGGCGATGGAGGGAATGAAGGTGGCGCGCCAATCCTGCAGGAAGACCCAGGTGATGAGCACCACCAGCAGCAGGGCGACGACCAGGGTCTGGACGATCTCCTTCAAGGAGACCGTGATGAAGAGGGTCGGGTCGTAGGCCACGTCGTAGCTCACCCCGCCGGGAAAGCGTTCCGCCCAGCTGTTGAGCTCGGCCTTCACCGCGTTGACCGTGGAGAGTGCGTTGGCCTCCGGCGAGCGGTAAACGCCCATGCCGACCACCTGCTTGCCGTTGAACACGGTGGCGCCGGAATAGGAGCTCGAACCGATCTCCACTGCGGCGACATCCCGCAGCCGGACGATGCTGCCGTCGCTGTCGTGGCGCAGGACGATGTTCTCGAAATCCCCGACCGTGACCAGACGGCCCTTGACGTTCAGCTTGTAATTGATGAATGCATTGCTGTTTTCGGTGCCGATCGAGCCGGCCGCGGCCTGGATATTCTGGGCGCCGACGGCCGCGGAGATATCGGAGGTGCTGATCCCCAGGCCGGACATCCGCAGCGGATCCAGCCAGATCCGCATGGAATATTCCTGCGAGGACATCACCGTCGCGGAGGAGACGCCTTCGATCCGTGCCACGGCGTCTTTGATGTTGGTTTCAACGTAATTGTTCAGTTCCATCTGGTTCATGTTGCTGCCGTCGGTCATAAAAGCGAACATGGCGAGAATGTCGCCGCCGCGCTTGGAAACCGTGATGCCGGTCTGGGTGACCTCGGACGGCAGGGTCGGTTCCGCCCTTTTCACCGCATTCTGCAAATTCACCATGGCGATGTCGGTATCGGTGCCGCTTTTGAACGTAACCGAGCAAGAATAGTTGCCGGAATTGTCGGAGGTCGACGAAAAGTACAGCAGGTCTTCCACCCCGTTGATCTCGTCTTCGATCGGCATGGCGACCGTCTGTTCGACTACTTCGGCGCTGGCCCCGGCGTAGGCCGCCGAGACATGGAGGGTCGGCGGGGCGATCTCCGGATATTCCGCGATCGGCAGGTGGGTAATGCTGATGACCCCGGCGATCACCATGACCAGGCTGATGACCATCGCCAGCCGCGGACGCTCAATGAATATTTTGGAAAACATATCCGCTTACTCCTCGAATACCGGTTCTGCTTTGCCGCCCGGCCTGACTTTGTTGGTACCTTTGACCAGCACCACTTCGCCGGGTGCCAGGCCGCTTTTGATCATCTGCAGCGATGCCGTCGCGTTGCCCGGTTCGACACTCCGTTTTTCAACCGTGTTGTCGGCATCCAGCACATACACATAGCTCCCCCGGGAATCGTGCATCAAGGCGGACGGCAGGACCACCGCCAGGCGCTTCCCGGCCTTCCGCGACAGCGTCACGTTCACCGTATTGCCGACGATCAATTTGAAATCGGCGTTGGGAAAGGTGGCGAAAATCTGGATGGCGTCGGTTTTGCTGTTGGCCTGGTTGTTGAGGAATTCAACCCTGCCTTCGACCGGGTACTCGGCGCCGTTGGCGAACCGTACCCTAACCGAACTGTTTTCCAGCAGTTCCATGGGGGTTCCGAACATCTCCTGGTAATCGGTCGTGCTGATGGAGAAACGGACCCGGATCGGCTGGGTTTGAATGATCGTGAGCAACACCCCGGAATTCGGGGTGATGTAGTTGCCGGCTGTGTAGGCGGTCGCGCCGACCACGCCTTCGAGCGGAGCGGTAATCGTGGTATTTTTCAGGTTGTCTTTGGCGGTGATCAAATCCGCCTCGGCGGCCAGCAAGCCGGCCTTATAGGCGTCCAGTTCCGATCTGCGGCTTTCCATGGTATCGCGGCTGACCGCATTCTTTTCGAACAGGGCGAGTTGGCGGTCATAGCTGTTCTGCGCATATTCGATTTTCGCCTTCCATTCGGCGATCTGAGCTTCCACATTCTTCACCGCCGCTTCATACTGGGTCGAATCCAACCGGTAGAGCATTTGTCCGGCCTTGACCACGGAACCTTCCCGAAAACCGAGTTCCAGGATTTCGCCGGAAACGCGGGGGGTGATATTCACCACTGCCTGGGATACGACCTGCCCGGTGTAACGGCGACTGTTCAAATCTTCCGTCTCCATTACTCTGGCGGCGCCTACTGTCGGAATATTTGCATTAACTCTGTCCGGCTCATTCAGCCCGTAAACGGCAATGCCGAACAATGCCGCGCAGAAAATAACAAGGACTTTATTCATCTGCTTTTCCTCCGGTTCTTTTCTTCTCATTCAAGGTTTTCATCATCGTTTCCAGAACTTCCTGAAAAATCTCCTGCTTTTCAGGAGAAACGGAAGACAATAATTCGCGGGCCAGTTCACTGAAGTAGAGGTCCATTTTACGGTGGATCTCCTTGCCGTGCCCGGACAGGCTGATATTGACCGCGCGGCGATCGTCCTCGCTCACTGTACGCTCCAAAGCCCCCGCCTTCACCAGGGTGTCGACAAGCTGGGAAACGCCTCCGGGCGTAATGCCGAGCTCTTCGGCGATATCCTTCACCTTGACGGGCTTGCCGTCGTTGAAGATGACACACCCCATCACCTTCATCTGCGAGATGGTTATGGACGGCAGCTTATGCTTCGGTTCATGGCGGAGATGGGTATTCCGCATCGCCTCCCCGATTTTGAAGATCAGTTTCCAGGCTTCCTGCTTCTCTTTCATGGACGCACCTGCATTTTGTATTAGTTACTAATTTATCTAGAAACTAAAATATCATGCCGGTTTCCGTTTGTCAAGGAGATTTTCATAAAATTTTTTGCTTTGGATCGCGGGCCGGTAAAATCGCCGTTGCAATCTGTTTCTGCCCCGACCGTTCGCCGAAGCCAGGGATTATTGTGGAAACAGAGAATTCTCCGGCGTTGGAGAATTTGGCGATTGGAGCTTAAAAACAGCCCCAAAACAAAAAAACCGACCTGAGGACAGGTCGGCGGAGAAACAAAAAATGGTCGGGGTGAGAGGAGTGTCCGTCGCTTCGCTCCGGCTCGGCTTCGCCGTGAACCTCGTATCGGTTCGACTTGCTGCGCAAGTCCGGCGACTATTTGTCGCCGAAATCCACTCCCGTCGACATTTTTCCTTGCCCATCCGGGCAAAAAAAATGGTCGGAGCGCGCGAGCGGAACCCGGAAAGTTCTCTTGAACTCAAAATCATGGTTTCACGACCCAAAAATGGTCGAAATTGCGCCATACGAAAAATTCTCCGCAACCCCTCCCCGGCAACAATGAGAATCGTCTTAAGCTCAAACCTAAAGTCGGCGGTGCGCCTTTAAGACCCATTTTTTATAACAACAAGCATTGCGAAAGCGACTTTGCCTTCGTATGTACCATGATTGTGTCGAAAGCTCATTTGCAAGCGCGTGGAGACTGATTTTTAACAAAATATTCCTCCACGAATCGCCAATCTTAACTGGAGTTCACTCGTTTCGGCGGTAACCTCGATATAAGCCGCTCCAGCACGGATATTCGACGATAGGGACATAACAACCTCCCTAATAAAAAGTTAAAAGAACGATTCCAGCAGTTTTTTGCCGTTTGGAGCATGAAAATGCTTGAAAACTTCGGGTTTGGAGTTATATTGAGCCGTAGAGATATTGAGGTTTCGGCAGTGTAAATACCGCCGGGAATTACGAGCAGTTGAGTCTATGAGCAACCACACACTTGAATTTGCCATTTTCTGTATCGAAGGAGTCGCGGCAAAGCTGCGCATTCCCGGCAATCTCGTGTATGATATGCTTACCCGGAAGTCCGATATTCTTAATTCCTACATCATCGCGTCTTTCGACGTGCTTCACTCCCAAAGCAAAGACTATATTGTCGATGACATCATCGCTTTGATGCGCAAACGCGGGGTGTTGGCATGATCAAGGTCTACCACGGCTCGTGGACGGAAGTCGCCAAACCGGACATTGCCTTTTCCCGGGATAATCTCGATTTCGGCAAGGGCTTTTACGTCACGCCGGTTCTCGACCAGGCGGAGCGCTGGTCGTTGCGTTCGCTTCGGCGCGGGCAGAAAGCAATCCTGAATACCTATTCATTGGATTTGGACGGCGCCGTCGCCTCGGGATACGGTTTCAAGGATTTTCCCGAGTACAACGAAGAATGGCTGTCGTTCATCACCGCCTGCCGCCAGGGCGAACCCCATGCGGAGTTCGATGTAATCCAAGGCGGCGTCGCCAATGACAAGGTATTCAATACCATTGAACTTTACTATGATGGGTTGATCGACAAAATCGAAACCATCAAACGTCTGCGATTTGAAAAACCGAACCATCAAATTTGCATTTGCCGGCAGGAAATCATCGGCCGGCATTTACATTTTGAATCCGCTGCCGAGGTTTCCGATGCAGGCAAATAATCTTCTTCTGCAGATGAAATATGCCCGAATCGTCGGGATGTTCGCCGAGCAGGAGAACATCCCTTCCGAACAGGCTCTCGAGTTTTTCTACCATTCGCGGACGTATCAGGAACTCCGAGACGGCGTCGCCGACCTGCATTGTCGCAGCGACCAATATGTTGTCGATGAGTTGAAGTTGGAGTTTCAATCCAATCACTCCTGACTCCGAACAAACACCTCCTTCAAAATCGAGAGCGGCACCTACAGAACATATGATGGCCTGATAGATTTTGGTTACCGTAAGCACGCCTCTTACCCCGCCGGAGAATTGCGGTCAAGCATGCCGCCAGGGGACAGACAAAGGTGAAAACGGAGAATTCTCCGGCGTTGGAGATTTGAACGGTTTGAGCTTGAAAACAGCCTAGAAATGAAAAAACCGACCTGAGGACAGGTTGGCGGAGAAACAAAAAAATGGTCGGGGTGAGAGGATTCGAACCTCCGGCCTCTGCGTCCCGAACGCAGCGCTCTAGCCAGACTGAGCCACACCCCGACAAATCGTCGATCGCCGCCGTTTTCACCGCGACTCCACTAATGTAATCCGGCTTGGCGAAAATGCAAGCTCGGATTCACACTTTTGCGGCAAAATAAAACCGGATTTTTCTTTGGCGCCGGCTCCGGCGTGCCTCTGCGGATTGCTCTGTTTAACATAATTCTAACAAATTGAGATTGTTTTTTTGCCGTGATGGCGGTAAAGTATCAAAATTATGATGAGAAAACCGGTTAGGAAGAAAAAAAGACGATGAAGCATGACTCCCACTTTCAAGGACTGAACCCGCAACAGGTCGCGGAGAGCCGCGAGCGCCACGGCGCCAACGTTTTGGCTCCGCCTCCACGACAACCATGGTACAAACTGTTTCTCGGTAAATTTCAGGATCCGATCATCAAAATTCTGCTGGTGGCCGCCGCGATTTCCTGTCTGACCCACGAATGGATCGAGGGCCTCGGCATTCTCGGCGCGGTACTGCTTGCCACCGGTCTGGCGTTTTTCAATGAATACCGCGCCGGCAAGGAATTCGATATTCTCAATCAGGTCAATGACGACGTGCCGTTCAAAGCCGTTCGCGAAGGCGAATTCGTGATGGTGCCGCGCCGCGATCTGGTGGTCGGCGACATTATTTTCGTCGAACAGGGCGAGGAGCTCCCCGCCGACGGCACCGTGCTCGAAGTGGTCAATCTGCAGGTTGACCAATCGCGTCTGACCGGCGAGCCCGAACCGGTGCCGAAGTTTCCGGTCGGCAGTGACGAACATACCGAGGGCGGCGAATCGACCTACCCCGACGAACGGGTATTGCGCGGCACTCCGGTGGTCGAGGGGCATGGTTATGTCGAACTCACCGCCGTCGGCGCCGATACCGAAATCGGCCGTACCGCCCTGGCGGCGAGCGAAGAAAACGACACGCCGACTCCGTTGAGCCTGCAACTGGAGCGCCTCGGCAAATTGATCAGTGTGGTCGGCACCGGTGTCGCGTTGACTACCTTTTGCGCGCTGGTGATTCGCGGAGTCGTGACCGGCGATATCTCCCAGACTGCCGGCCAGTGGTCGGTGCTCGGTGTTGTCGCCGCGGCGGGGATCGTTGCGCTGACCCGGCTGTGGCTGCCGATTCTGGTCGACGGGATGCAGTTTTTCCGGCCGTCGCTGGCGCTGCCGAAGTTCCTGCGCGGCTGGCGCGGCATCATCGGTTCGCTGTTGGCGGGGCTGCTGCTGCTTAGCATCGGTGCCGGTATTCTGCAGGGGACCGGAGTGCTCGACGGCGATATATTTAATGAAGTGGCGCTGCCGCAGATTCTGACCTTTTTCATGGTCGCGGTGGCGTTGATCGTGATGGCGGTTCCCGAGGGGCTGGCGATGAGCGTGACGCTGAGTCTGGCGTACAGCATGCGCCGGATGACCAAAACCAACAATCTGGTGCGCAAAATGCACGCCTGCGAAACCATCGGCGCCGCGACGGTGATCTGTACCGATAAGACCGGTACGCTGACGATGAACCAGATGCGGATGCACGCGATCGAGTTTCCGCTGCTGCAAGGTGCTCCGATCAATGCCAAGACGCCGGAGGCGGCACTGGTGGCGGCGTCGCTGGCGGTGAATTCAAGCGCGAACCTGTCGCGCCGACCCGGTTTGGCGCCCGAGGTATTCGGCAATCCCACGGAGGGGGCGCTGCTGCTGTATCTCGAAGAAAACAATCTGGATTACCAGCACATTCGCGACAGCTTCCGGATCACCACGCAGTGGACCTTTTCGACCGAGCGCAAGTTCATGGCGACCCAGGGCGTTCCGGATGGAAGCGGGCAGGAGCTGCTGTTTGTCAAGGGGGCGCCGGAGATCGTGATGAAGCGTTGCCGGCTGTTGCGGACCGAAGCCGCCGCGCCGGTTGAATTTTCCGACGAAAAGCGCCGGCTGATGCTGGAGGAATTGAAAGCTTACCAGGCGCGCGGCATGCGCACGCTGGCAGTGGCGTATCTGCCGGAGCCGCCGGAGAATGAGGAGGACGACATCGACCAGGTGGCGGTGAATCTGATCTGGCTCGGCTTCGTTGCCATCGCCGACCCGGTGCGGCCGGAGGTGCCGGAAGCGGTACGCTCCTGTTTCGCCGCCGGAATTCAGGTGAAAATGGTGACCGGGGACAACCCGGAAACCGCCCGTGAAATCGGCCGACAGATCGGATTGTGGGCGGAAAACGACGATCCGCGCGCGGTGATGACCGGTCCGGAATTCAGCGCACTGAGCGAAGCCGAGGTGACCGATGCGGCGTTGCGTCTGAAGATTATGGCACGGGCGCGGCCGCATGACAAACTGCGCCTGGTCAAGACGTTGAAAGCGGCCTCGGAGGTGGTGGCGGTGACCGGCGACGGCACCAACGACGCCCCGGCGCTGAATTTCGCCGACGTCGGCATCGCGATGGGAAAGACGGGGACGGCGATTGCGAAGGAGGCGGCGGCGATCATTCTTCTGGACGATTCGTTCCAGAGTATTGTCAACGCGGTATTGTGGGGGCGTTCGCTGTATCGCAACATTCAGCGGTTTTTGCTGTTCCAGTTGACCATCAACGTGGTGGCGCTGTCGATTGCGATGGTGGGGCCGTTCATCGGGATCGAGTTGCCGTTGACGATCATTCAGATTCTCTGGGTCAACCTGATCATGGACACCTTCGCGGCGCTGGCGCTGGCGACGGAGCCGCCGGATCCGGATGTGATGAAGCTGCCGCCGCGGCGCAAAAGCGACTTCATCATTTCGCCGGCAATGGCGGGACACATATTGATTACGGCGGCGTTTTTCCTGGCGGTGCTGCTGACGTTTCTGGCGGTGATCACGACCAACGGGCAGGGGGAAGACATCCGGATCCAGACGATATTCTTCAGTACCTTCGTATTGATGCAGGTGTGGAACTTGTTTAATGCGAAATGTTTCGGCGGCTTCCGGTCGGTGTTTCCCCGATTGTTCAACAACCCGGCCTTTCTGCTGATTGTGGGCGGGATCCTGGTGGGACAGATCGTGATCGTGACGATCGGGGGCAGGGTGTTCCGGACGGTGCCGCTGGACTGGGCGACGTGGTGCTTCATCATCGCGGCGACCTCGGTGGTGCTGTGGGGCGGCGAACTCTGGCGCCTGATCCGGCACCTGACGAAAAAATAGAACTTAACCGTTGTCGCGCGCCGGGAAAATGCAGGGGCTCCTCGCCCCCGCACCCCTCGGCAGGGTCACCGACCCTGCACCTCTGCTGCAGATGCCTGCGGCATCTTCCGCGATCTTTTGGAGGACGGGGGGAGCGCTGATTGCCGCGTCGAACCGGCCAGACCACCACAAAAGCGGCCGCTGCTGCCGACCACACACGTCCGGTCCCTCCGGGGGAAACTCGTCGTTTCCCCCAGCTACCCCCTTCAGGACCCACGCCTATCGCCTCGGATATGCAATGGCAAGAGGCTGCGAGACTCAACAGGATGCGGCGGAGGGATGGTGCCGTTCTATTTTTTCAACACCTCTTCCGGGGCGATGTTGAAGCGTTGCAGGTATTTGCGTACGCGGTCGGTGTCGTTGCTGCTGCTCTTTTCCCGGCGCGAAATCGCGAAAAGCTCGCGGCCGGCCTCCGATAAGGTATGCGATTTGCCGCATACCGCCAGCACCTCGCGCAACTGCGCCAGCTCGAAACGGTCGAAGCGTTCCCGGTAATCCGTCCCCAACAACCGCGCCAGCTCCGGCTCGGAGGTTGCCGTCCGCTCCGGTTGCCGGTGGCGCGTCAATTCCGCCGCCACCGTGGCCGCGTCGATGCGTCCTCCCGGCGCCAGGGTTGCCAACCGCGTCATGATCGCGTTCAATTCCCGGAAATTCCCCTCCCAGCGCGTCGCCGGATCCAGCGCATACGCGAGAAAGCATTCCCGTCCCTCCCGGTTAAAGGTCACCCGGGTGCCGTTTTTGCGGCAGAATTGCTCCAACTCGTATTCCAGATTCGGCGCGATGTCTTCCCGGCGGTCGGCCAGTCCCGGCAACGGAAAACTCCACAGGTCGATCCGGTGCAGCAGGTCTTCCCGGAAGCGCCCTGCCGCCACCGCCTCCATGAGGTCGCGGTTGGTCCCTGAAATCAATTGAAAATCGCTGGATTCCTCCCGGTCCGATCCCAACGGCAGAAATACTTTTTCTTCGATCGCGCGCAGCAGCATCGCCTGTTCGTCCAGTCCGAGTTCGCCGATTTCGTCGAGAAACAGAATGCCGTTGTCGGCGCCTTTCAACAGCCCCGGTCGTGCCTGCAGCGCCCCGGTAAACGCGCCCTTGACATGGCCGAACAACGCCGACATCGCGCTGTCGCCGCGCAGCGTCGCGCAGTTCACTTCGACGAAGGCGCCGGAAATCTGGCGGTTGCGCTTCTTCAATTCGAAAATCCGCCGCGCCAGCCGGGACTTGCCCGCGCCGGTCGGTCCGGTCAACAGCAGCGGTTCACGGGAGCGGATCGCGACGGTCTCGATGGTTTCGATCAGGTGGTTGAAACCGGGGTTGCGGGTGGGAATTCCGGATTTGAGGAACTCCAGGTCGCTCTGGCGTTCGGCGGCGAAACGCTTGGCCAACAGATCGTAACGCGCCAGATTCAGGTCGATCAATGTGTGCCGCCCGGCCGGATCGCGCTTCGACGGCTGGGTCTGGATCAGCTGGCCGGGCAGATGCCGCGACTCGTTCAACAGAAAGAGGCAGATCTGCGCCACATGGGTGCCGGTGGTGATGTGGATGTAATGCCGGTCGCGTTCGAGATCGAAGTTCCGTGTCCGCGAAAAGTCGTACAGACTCGAATACACCTCCTCGAAGTCCCACGGATCGGCGAGCGGCATTTCGACCGGAATCACCTCGGTGTCCGGCGAAACCGTGCGGATATCGGTGACGATATCCTGCGCCAGACCGGCAAATGCGCGCTGGTAAATCAGGTAATAACGGTCGAAAAAAATATTTTCCTGCTGCGCCAGCGCCACCGAAGGCCGCCAGACATTCCAGCGTCCCTGTCCGCGCCCGTGCTGATCCAGCGTCGCTCCGAGAAATGAAATCAAAACATTCATGATTAGAAAAAATTATAATTGATTATCGATAAATCTAGATATATAGTATCACCGATTATCGTGAATGCAAGCGCAAATAAAAAAATTCCCGGTTTGTGGAGAACTTTGAGGTGGGGAGGACAGGAAAGGCATCACCGCGCCATACGATGATACGAGTTGGCACGAAGATTGCTATGACATGAATTGTCAAAACAATAAGGAGGTGATACGGTGATCGAGATAGACGGCAGTTTGGGTGAGGGCGGCGGCCAGGTGTTGCGGACGTCGCTGGCGTTGGCGGCGGTGACGCGCCAGGAGCTGTGTGTGCGGCGGATTCGCGCCAAACGGCGCAAACCCGGCCTGATGCGGCAGCATTGGACGGCGGCGCGGGCGGTGGCGGAGATCTGCGGTGGCGAATTGGAGGGTGCGGAGTTGAATTCGCAGGAATTGACGCTGCGTCCCGGGGAAATCCGGGGCGGCGAATTCCGTTTCGCGGTGGGGAGCGCGGGCAGTGTGGTGTTGATCGCGCAGACGGTGTTGCCGCTGCTGCTGCGGGCGCCGGAGGCTTCGCATATACGGATCGAGGGCGGTACGCATGTGCCGATGGCGCCGGTTTTCGATTTCTTCGATCGGGTGTTTCTGAAGCAGTTGCGGCGGATGGGGGCGCAAGTAGAAGCGCGGTTGGAGGGGTACGGCTTTTATCCGGCGGGCGGCGGCGTTTTGACGCTGGAGGTGGCGCCGTGCCGGGAGTGGCGGCCATTGATGTTGGAGGAATACGGCGAACAGGCGGCGTTGCGGGTGGTGGCGCTGAGTGCGAATATTCCGGCGTCGATTGCGGTGGAGGAGGTGCACCGGGTGGCGGAGGCGTTGGGCCTGGGCGACGATGTGACGCAATGCGTCGAAGTGGCGTCGCCGGGTCCCGGCAATGTGGTGTATGTCGAAAGCGAAACCGGCGCGGTGACCGAATTGTTCGGCATCTGCGGTGAAATGCAGATGTCGCGCCAGACCGTGGCCGACCGGGTGGCCGGGTTGGTGCGGACGTACCGGGAGCGGCGGGCGCCGGTCGGACGTTTTCTCGCCGACCAGCTGTTGTTGCCGCTGGCGCTCGGGGCCGGGGGCGCCTTTGTGACCGGCCCTTTGACCGAACACACCCGGACCAATATCGAAGTGATCCGGCAGTTTCTGCCGGTGGCAATTGAAGTGAATGAATCAGCAAACCACCAATTCCGAATTGAGGTGAAACGATGAAATGGATCAAGCAGATGGACAACGCCCGGATTCCGGTGAAATCGTGGTGCGGCGATGCCGACGCGACGGCGTTGAAGCAGGCGGCCAATCTGGCCGCGCACCCGGCGCTGGAGTGTCATGTGGCGCTGATGCCGGATTGCCATGCCGGTTTCGGCATGCCGATCGGCGGCGTGATCGCGGCGCGCGATGCGGTATTGCCGGCGGCGGTCGGTGTGGATATCGGCTGCGGCATGGTGGCGGTGGGTACCGATATTCCGGCGGAACGCTTCCGGGAACTGCCGTTGCGCCGGGCGCTGTTGGAGAAACTCAAGGCGCGCATTCCGGCCGGAGAGGGGGTGGCGCATCCGGGACCGCAGGAATGGGACGGCTTCGAACGTTATTTGAGCGAACCCGATCCGAGTCCGGAGCTGCCGACCAAGCTCGACCGGGCGAATCTGGGAACGCTCGGCGGCGGCAACCACTTCGTCGAATTGCAGCAGTCCGGTGACGGCCGGATCTATTTGATGCTGCATTCGGGAAGCCGGAATATGGGAGCGCGGGTCGAGGAGCGTTATCAGCGGCTGGCGCGGAAGTTGAATGAGAAATTCCATGTCGTGCTGCCCGATCCCGAGTTGGCGTTTTTGCCGGTGGACATTCCGGAGGGACAGGCCTATTTTCGGGATATGAATTTCGCGTTGGCATATGCGCTGGAAAACCGCCGCCGGATGATGGCGGTGTTCCGCGAAACCATCGCCGAGTTCGTGCCTGAAGCGAATTTCCTCGACGAGGTCAATATTCATCACAACTACGCAGTGCGCGAACGGCATGGCGATGCGTATTATTACATCCACCGGAAAGGTGCGACCAGCGCCAAGCTGGATGAAATCGGCATCATTCCGGGATCGATGGGAACGGCCAGTTATATCGTTCGCGGTTTGGGAAACCCGGAGTCGTTCCAGTCGTGTTCGCACGGTGCCGGACGGGTGATGAGCCGGACCGAGGCGTGCAAGAAGCTCTCCGCCGAGGAGTGCGACCGGGCATTGGCCGGAGTCGTTTACGACCGCTGGAAGCCGCTGCCGCAGCGCAATCGCAGCCGCCTGCCCAAAGGCACGCTGGATTTGTCCGAAGCGCCGCAAGCGTACAAAGCCATCGACGATGTGATCGCAGCGGAACTCGACTTGATCGAACCGCTGGTACGATTGACTCCGCTGGCAGTGTTGAAAGGTTGAGGTTGATTGTGACCAAGGGAGAATGTGGTGGCTTCTTGCCACCACGCATCGTCGAACCGGTCAGACCATCACAAAAACAAAAAAAAGGACGGCAGGCAAACCCCGCCGTCTTTTTTTGCGCGTTTCGCTTAGCCTGGATATTGCACGAATGGCCGAAAAATCTATCGCATCCTTATGGCGCCAAAAGCCTTGCGAAAATTCTCGCCGATAGCGCTGCTATCGACTGCGGTATTTGTAAGTCTTTGGCATCCATAATGCTTGCGATATATTTCCGGCGCTTCATGCAACATCCAGGTTAGAGCTTGGCGTTGAAGAACGGGAAGATCGGCAGGAAGCCGTCTTCCATTATGTTGATCAAGCCGAACTGGAAACCGGTGTTGGCGCTGTTGACCAGGCCCAGCTGCATGCCGCAGAGGTTATTGGCAACGTTCACCAGGCCGGTCTGGAAACCTTTGACATCGGCGGCGCAGTTCATGACCACCGCCGCCTGCATCCCGGTCACGTCGCCGGACACGTTCAGGATCGCCGCCGGCTGGAAGCCGATCATGTCGCCGGAAATATTCAGCGAGCTCGCCTGCAGGCCACGGAAGTCGCCGGCCAGCGTGAACGCCAATGCCGCCTGCAAGCCGTCGAAGCGCTCGGTGTTCATGCACATGCCCAACGCCGCCTGGATGCCCATGAACTCCTTGTTCTTGCACAACAGCCAGCTGGCCTGAATGCCCTGGATATACTGGGTCAGCGAGCCGATCCAGGAGGCTTCGAAGCCGTTCACAAGACCATCGCCGCCGACCATCGGCCAGCCGGATTTGATCCCGTACACCTGCGACTGGTTGGTCGAAGACGGGAAGCCTTTCCAGATGCCGACCTGAAAATAACTGATCGGGTAATCGGCATACGGTTCCACGGCCGGAACCGGTTCTTCGATGATGATGATTTCTTCCATTGCCTGGACGTTCCAGACTACCGCCGCGGTCAAAGCCGCCAGCGCCATTTTGCAAAACAGTTTCATAATTTTTACCTCAAAATGGTTTTGAGTTTTTTATTTCCAGGCGAAATTGACTACCGGGAAGAACGGCAGGAAGCCATTCTTCATCACGTTGACCAACCCGAACTGTACCATACCTTCGTCGGCGATATTCACCGCGCCGATCTGGACGCCCGAGAACTTTTCCACATAGTTCACCGGCGCCAAGCCCAGGCCGTCGAGATTCTTGCCGATGGTGTACGCCAGGCTTCCCTTGAAGCCGTACACTTCATCGCTGCCGCCGCAGATCACCGCCGCTTCGACACCGTACACCGGTGCGCCGAACGATCCCAGCACGCCGATTTTGACGCCGCTGGTGGTGGTCGTCATCTGTACGTCCGGAGCATCCTCCCAGATACAGATCATCAACGACTCATACTCCATGGGTTCCGCCGGCTGCAATGCCGCCGCCGGAATTTCCTCGATGATCACGACCTCCTCCGCCGCGACTCCGGCACCACATACGAGTGCCCCTCCCACTACCGCTGCCAGCCACTTACCCATTTCTCTCCTCCTTATTATGGTTGCGGTTAGATCTTCAGATTGAAAATCGGAAAGAAGCCCAACAGGCCCCCCTCCATGATGTTGATCAAGCCGACCTGTACGCCGGACTTGGCATAATTCACCAGGCCGAATTGCACGCCGCTCAAACTTTCGGTGACATTGACGAGACCCGCCTGTACGCCATTGACATGCTCCGAAGTGTTGCTGATCAACGACGCCTGCAGTCCGGAAATGTCGCTGCCGACACAGACGATCGGCGCCGTCTGCAAACCCTGAACGTAATCGGTCATGCTGCCGAGCCATGCCGCTTCCAAGCCGCAGACCAAACCATGGCCGCCGCAGAACGGCCAGCCGGATTTGAAGCCGTATACCTGCGTGTAGTCGGTCGAACTCGGCACGCCGTACCAGACGCCGAACTGCAACGCGCTGACCGGATATCCGGCGTACGGCGCCTTGGCTTCGGCAACCGGGGAGGTTTCCGCTCCGCATACGGAAAGAGCGGCACAAAACAGCAGGGCGGCAACAGACAACATGAATTTTTTCACGAATTTCACCGTTATTTTTGTTTTTGATTGACGATCAGCAGGGCCCGGCGCAGCAGGTTTTCGGTGGAGCATTCTTCCGGACGCAGGCTCATCGCCAGCTTGCGCAATTCCGGTTCGGTGTTTTCGCGCTTGAAGCCAAGCTGTTCGAATGCCGCCAGTGCGTCTTCAATGGCCACATTGACCGCCGGCGGGGTGTCGGACGGCATATCGTCTTTGCCGCCGGTCAGGAAGTGGCCCAGCTTGTCGCGCAATTCGACCACGATGCGTTCGGCGGTCCGTTTGCCGATGCCGGGGATACGTCCCAATATCTTCAGATCGCTCTGGGTAACGGCGCGGCAGAAGTTTTCGACCGGCATCGCGCTCAGTACCGCCAGCGCCACTTTGCCGCCGATCATATTGACCGTGATCAGCAATTCGAATAACGCTTTTTCCTCGGCGGTGGCAAAGCCGTAAAGGGTGATGGCGTCTTCGCGCACCTGCGTGTGGATACGCAATGTGGCTTCGCCGCCCGATTGGGGCAATTTTTCGAAAGTGCTGAGCGGTATTTGCACCTGATAGCCGACACCGTTGACGTCGACCAGGCATTCGCTGAAGCCCGCCTCCACCACGGTTCCCCGCAATCTTCCGATCATAATTTCTCTCCCCGGATTTTGTATATTCCTTAATATATCCTCAATTCGGGAAATTACAAATTGCTTATGAGCGCGCACGGGTTGGAGCGCCGGTCAGGCGCGACCGTGCCGTTAGGAATTGGCCGCATCGCGGCCAGGGAGCACGGCACGGAGCCGCCCCCGCGGTTGCCGGGGCGCAATGCGGCCCCGAATTCACCGTTAACACTATCACACTGCGCCGCACCGGCGGCGCGTAGCCAACTTACTTCGCCAACAACGAATCGACCAGCTTGACCGCGCCATTGGCATCGGAGCTGTAACCGTCGGCGCCGATTTCGTCGGCATAGGCCTGGGTGACGGGGGCGCCGCCGATGATGATCTTGGCATCCATGCCCTTGGCCTTGAAGTGTTCGACGACATCTTTCATGTAGGGCATGGTGGTGGTCAACAACGAACTGCAGCCGATGACCTGGGCGCCCTGGGCGACGGCGCTTTCGTACTTGGCAACATCGCAGTTGACGCCGAGGTCGATGACTTCGTAGCCGGCTCCTTTGAGCATGATGGCGACCAGATTCTTGCCGATGTCGTGCAAATCGCCCTTGACGGTGCCGACGGCGACCTTGCCGAGGGGTTTGCGGCCGGAGTTGGCGAGCAGCGGTTCGATCAGCGCCAGACCGGCCTGCATGGCGCGGGCGGCGATCAGGAGTTCCGGCACGTAGGCTTCGTTGCGGGAAAACTTGTCGCCGATTTCGCGCATCGCCGGGATCATGCCCTGGTCGAGGATCAGGTTCAAATCTTCTTTGGCGTCGATGGCCGCCTGGACCATGGCCGCGACGTCGTTGCGCTTGCCGCTCATCACCGCACTCTTCAAAGCATTGTAATCGGTCATTTCCATCTCCTGAAGTTATTTGGGAAGTATTCTATGCTTATCTATAGAATACCTCCGTTTGACCGTTTCACTTCCTCGATTTGTGCTTTTTTTTGCTCTGTATTGTCATTCTGTCAGCTGTGCGCCGATCAGGGCGTAGCCGTGGAGCCGGGGGAGGGTGATTTTGAGCGTATTTCCCTCCTGGCGGAAAGACAGGAGCTCACCGCTTTCGACCGAAAGAACCTCGCGGATTTTCTCGGATTTCTCCAGCCGCAGCGTCAATTCGACGTCGTTGGCGTCGATGGGTTCGTCGATGATTTCCGCTTTGCCGCGCCGCTGTGGGACATAATTGAGCAAGTGGATCCGGTAATCATGCTCGCGCCGCATCACCGACGCCACCGCGAAACTGGGCAGGTTGCGGGTTTCGAGACGCGGCTGCGGCAGCCAGTGGCGCAACAGGCTTCCCAGCCAGGCCCGCATCGGTTCCGCCGCGTCGGTTCCATAGGAGGAAAAGGCCGGGATTCCGATATGGATCACGGCGTCGTTGCCGAGCGCCGCCGGTGCCACCGGGGCGTCTTCGGGGGCGACGTAATAATTCAACTGTTCGCCGCTCCAGCTGTCCCGGTTGAATTCCGGCTGATAGAAGTGACCGAAACCAACGGCGTCTCCGGCATTGCGCAGCCGGATGCCGCCGCGCTGGTAGTTGGTGAACGGCCAACTGTCTTTGGCCGGGCCGATGAAGTTGTAGAACGCGGTCTCCGGACCCGCGCATTCGATGTTGCGATACGCCGCCAGTGCGAACCGGTCGGAATCCGGCGCGAGACCGGATTCGCCGCTGGAGAGGATTTTGCCGCCCTGTTCCAGATAGCGCGCCAGCTTGTCCGCGAGGGGGCCGTCGAGGCGAACGTCATCGGGCAGGATGACCACCCGGTAGGGCGCCAGATCGATCAGATCGTCGCCGACATCGAATTGCAGCTTCAACTCGGACAGGACCCGGACCGCGCCGAAAATGGACGGCGTCATCCGCCAGCCGTCGCCCTGCGGCGTCGGCATCGGTTCCGGGAAGTCGCGCATTGGCGGGGAGAGGACCAGGATCTCCGGCAGCGGACGCTGCCCCTCCAGCTCCGGCTCCAACCGGGCGACCCGCTCATAGATGCGGCGGCAACGGCGGTAAACCTCCGGGTGGAGCTGCCCGTGCCGGGGCATATGGTCGCCGATCGAACACCAGCCGCCGTGCGCCAGCGAATAGAGGAAATCGTGTTCGATTCCCGCTTCGGTACGGACGCCGTTGACATCGCCCCAGGTGTTCTGGAAGCGGCCGGTCATGGTTTGGACCGGTTTGCCCAGCGTCCGGGCGTAATGCAACGCCGCCGGCAGATAATCGTAGCCCCAGCCGCCGTTGGGCAGGACTTCAATTTCGACATGATTGAGCTGGCGCCGGTAGGCGATGCCGTTGTGGTAGACATTGAGCGTCGGCTTTAACGACAACGCCAGTTCTTCGATTTCGCGGGCCATGCGGTGGGTGCTGTCGATGGCGAATTGCCGGACGGCCGCCGGGTCGAAGATATCGACGCCGGCAGTACGCATCGCTTCGATGCATTCGTGGCCGTGACAGCCGAAAAAGGTGTAACAGTCGAGGAAAATGCCGTCGATATCCGGATGACTCGTGATGATCTCGCGAATCATCGAAAACAGATAGTCACGGTAATTGCTGTTGGGACACATCGCACGCAGGAAATAGTCGCTGCGTTTGGTGTCGTAATAATTTCCCTGCGGTTGGACGCGTCCGTCGGCATCAAGCTTGCACCACTCCCGGTGGCGGACACCGGCGGTGTTGTCGTAACCGGCGTTGAAGTAAACCGTCACGGTCAACCCGGCCCGCTTGCTGCCGCGGATCACGCCGCCGGTGACGTCACAGTCCAGATGCGGATGCGGCACGCCGGTGGCGGTCGGGTAATAGGCGTTGCCGTTGCAGTCTTTGGCGAAGAAAGTGACGGCCTGGACGCCGGAATCCTTGAGGGTGGCGGCGAATGCGTCCGCATCGAAATCTCTGCCGATGCCGGTGGCCTCCGGCATATTGTGGAAATCCAGATGGGCCGCGCGATGCGGGAAGGAGTAGTGCAACATAAATTTCCTGTCCTGTATGATATTGCTTTATTCTATTATAGCTTACGAACACCATGTTTTCAAGATATCGAAGGTTTTTAACCCGATATCGAAGCTGCAATTGGAGCAGATAACCATGCCGTCGATCACCCCGTCACGCAACATTTTCTCGTTGCGCTGCAACTCCGCGGTGAATTCGTCGGCATTCCGCTCCCGGTCGCCGACATAATCCCACAGATAGAGCCCCAACAGCAGCGGCTTGTCGGGAACCATGGCCCGGACCCGGGCGAAGTTCCGTTCGAATTCGGCGATCTTGTCCGGAAACCAGCTCCAATAGGTGATCACGTCGCAGGCCTGAAGATGTTCCCGGATCGGCAGCTCCAGCTCGAAGTCGTAGACCACGATCCAGAGATCCAATGCCCGCCCGAGCGTCTGCCGGAACTCATCCTTGAACGCAAGCAGCTTTTCCGGCGTGAAAACAGTGCGGCGCTTTTCGGTCAGGAAGTCATCCAGAATGCCGCCGGTGATATTGGGGTGGCGGCGCGCCAGATCGATGACCGCGTCGAGATCGCCGCGTCCGTCGTCGTTGCGCACCGAACCCCAGGAGCCGGTGATCGACCATACCACCCGGTCCAGATGATCCAACCGGGCGGCTTCGGCGTCGAAATCAGCCGGAGCGGGCAGATTGTTCATCACCACCCGGCAGCAATTGGGCAAACCGAGCTTTCGGCACCCCTCCACCGGGGTCATCCGGTTGACGCCGGGCATGCCCGGATAGATGGTATGATGGCTGCCCGGCTGCTGACCCCACAGCCACAATTTTTTCCGCAATGCTTCATCCATGATATGGTGTATACCTTTTACTGTTGCAGTTCGTTGCCGAGTTCGATGATATGCCGCGCCAGGCGCTCCCGCCAGCGGTCCGGGAAAGTCGCTTCCCACCCCGTTTGCGGCTGGTTGTCCAGACGGAATTCGATGCCGTTCATCGCTTCCATGCGCTGGTGGAACGAGTCCAAATCGACCGTTCCGCGGATCTCCGCCAGCGTGGCGGCGGCGGTTCGGACGGCGGTCGAATCCGGATTTTTCGCTCCGGTGATTAATTTTTCCACCATCTGGATGTACCGGGCATCGGTGATGCCTTCGCGCTTGGCCTCGTAACCGATGGAGGGTACGATATCGTCCGGCTCGACCAGCACGTAACCGTAGACTACGCCTTTGCGCCCGTCACCGGGGCGGTCGGGATCGAAATAGATCCATTGCGCACAGCCGGAACCGCCGGCGGCGTAGTTGAATACACCGAAACTGTAACGGTCCGCCATCGGCGATTTGCCGTTCATCCGGCACTCATAGGTCCAGAACTTTTTTCCGGGATCGGCGGCCACATACGGAAGCAAGTCGCGCATCGCCATCATATCCAGAATCAGCAGGTCGTAAAGCGGTCCCAGTCCGCCTTCCAATCCGCCGATGCCGATGGCGGTGGTGATTTTGGCTTCGGGGGCGGCCTCCCGCAGTTGCGGGATCGCCTGTTTGGCTTCCTCGATGCGCTCCGACGAATTGGGTTCGTCGACGCAATACAAATAAAAGTCCTCCCAACCGGCCTTTTTCCCGGCCTCCATCAACGGCGCCACCAATTGCCCGGGGGGGGCGAAGGTGGCGATTCCGTCACGACCGCAGTACAAGTACAACGGCGGATGCTGCGGGTGAAAAAGCCCGCCCGTCCGCATTTCCCGGGCGAAGCAGTCGATCCGGGAATCCAGGCGGCCGTCCTTCATGGTCGCGCTGTCGTACATGGTGATGCTGTTCAGGCCGTGACGCGCCATATCGGCGGCGATCCGGGCGTCGAACGCGGTATTGTGATAAAAGAAATAGGTATTGTCCGAATCTTCCAGATCGAACGGATAGACCTCCAATTCCAGTGTGACCTCGCGTTCCGGCTGCCCGGCGCTCCGGAGCGTCACCGGCGCCTGGTAGATTCCCGGCGGCGTCCCGGCGGGGACGGCGAGCGTGAAGAAGAAGCGGCGGTTTTCGTTCGCCGGAATGTCCACCGGTTGATTCCGCCGCAGGAACACCGGATAGTCGAAGAAACGCAACGCGTCGGCATAATACGGCTCCGGCTTGAGATAACGGATTTCCACCTTGTCCGCTTCGATCCGGGCGGTGCACTCCTCCCGTACCAGATCGCCCGCCAGTGTTACCTCCAGTCCCGTCAGCGCCTCGCAGGCGTAGACCCCCAGCGCCGCCTGGGCAATCTGGTTGCCGGCGCTGTGGAATGCCAGCTTGTCGCCGCGCGACGGCTCCGGCGGCACCCGGGTGGGATAATACATCTCCTCCGGGTGATCCTGATAGGTCAGAAGGCCGGTTCGGTCCTGAAGCTGCGCCGCCGCCGGATCGGAAGGCGTGATGTTGCCGACGCCGTCCTCTCCGAGTTCGGTCAGGGTCAGCTCGCCGAGCCACGCCTGCCCTTTGCCCTCGATCGCCGAGAAGGTCACATACATGGTCCCGCTCTTGTCCGACCGGAACGCCAGCTCATGGGGCTTCCAGTCGGAAACCGCGGTCAGAAAGGTGGTACTGGCGATGTGGTTGCCGCCGGAATCCGACACGATGATATGCAACCCGGCGTAACCGCGCTCCTCGATGTACGGGTTGTTCAACTTCAACACCGCCTGCAAGAGATAGTAACGGTTGGGCTTGACCGTAACCTCCTGCGTCACCTGAAAGGCGGTGAATTCCGGCATGTCGAAGAGCAGCGCCGGGATGGATTTGTACTCCACCTCCGGATCGATGCGGACGAACTTCCGGTTGTCGCCGACCGGCGTGAATTTCGCGATGTCCACCGGAATCACCTCCACGGCCTGGACGGCAGGCAGCATCATGGTGAGAAGAATGCCGGTGCCGTATTTTAATAATGCGTTCATATTGCTTCCTTAGTTGACTCACTGGTAATCGAAGAGGAAATACGAGATATTCGGCAGCCAAATTTCGGTGGAGATGTCTTTGTGCATCATGCTTCCCACATGCCCGTCGTAAAAGGCGGCATTGATCCGGCTGTTATGACGCAGGTCACAGAAGAACTCCGGCCGGTATTCACCGGAATTTCCGGCGCGGTCGAAGGCATACTGCCCATCCGTTCCCAGCGAGCAGTTTTTCCCATCCACCAGCACCACACTTTGCGATGGATTCTTCGGGTTCCGGTGCGCCGGCCACACATCCAGGGCGCCCGAATAGCCGAACTGAAAGTTATACAGATAGTTCAAGCCGCGAAAATAGGCATTGTCCGGCCACGCCGCTTCCACGGAATCCGCCGGACAGGTGAAACACTTGCTGTTCGGTCTGCTCCCGTCCGTGATCCAACCGTCCGCGCCGTTGCCGACATACTGCTGCAGATCGAAGAACCAGCCGGGGAGCGCGGCCAACGGAAAATAATCCTGCGCGTCCTGGGCGTAAAGCACGCACCCCAGAACGAGCTGTTTCTGATTGTTGACGCAACTGGCGGCCTGCGCCGCTGCCCGCGCCTTTGACAGTGCGGGCAACAGCATGCTGGCGAGGATCGCGATGATCGCGATCACGACCAGAAGTTCTATTAGTGTAAAATTATGACGTATAATGTCGATTATGTTAGGTGAAATGATAACGTAATTCATTGTCTATCAAAAACTATATAAAAAGAAACAGGAGAACCGGAAATGAAACGTAAGCACGAAACGCATCACATAATCGACATTATACGAAATGCCCATCATATTGTGTGTCAATTCCTCGCAATTTCATCACATTGAAAGCCTGGGAACAACATTTCACGGTCCGTTTCCTTTCGTTAAAGATGTGTTTCTGTCAAAAGTTTTATTGTGCTTCCTTTCCATAGTTGATGACTGCGCTCTGGCGACGGCTCGTTTTTACTCCTGCTTGTCGGGGGTTGACGTTGGCGGCAGCAAGCGATAAAGCTCGGTTGCGCCGGCGGCGGGGTGTACGGTGAACTGCGATTGATTTTCGACAATCACGGCACCGGTGACGGCATCGGTCACGGTGGCCTTGGCCGGAAGCGTGATGGTACGCTCTCCGGCCTCATCGGCAATCAGCATCAGGTAGGAGCGGTTGGCGGTGAGCACATCGTCCTGCGCCAGATAAATGTGGGCACCGGCATATTCCGCCAGTCCGCGCAGCATGCCGCCGCTCAACGGTTCCAGCGTGTATATGTCCTGCCCCTTGACGGCGAGCGTTCCGGCCGTACCCGAACCGGCCAGAATTTCGGCATCGGGATCGTCGACGGCAAACGCCGGATCGCAGCTGAAATTCCGCTGCCCGGTGACGTACCGGGTAATGGGGTGCGATTTGACGTTGGCGACGGTGAACGCGCCCGGTTCGCACTCTTTGAGCTGTATTCCAGATACGTTCCGCATATTGCCGACGTCGAAGCCGGCATCGCCGATGAACCCCGGCGCGTAGCACCAGACCGCGACCGCGTTGTTGCGGGCCATTTTCCGGCGGATTTTCGCCAGCAACGCCGGCTCGATCCGGTAGGGGTTCAGGAACACATAAAGCTTGTAATCCGGCATGGCGTCCTCCGCCAGGTCTTCCAGATAATAGAGGCGGAACGGAGTTCCCATCCGATGCGCCGCTTCGTAGGTTTCCCAGGTGTGGCGGGTGATGAAGTTGTTGTCGGAGATGGCCAACGCATCCATGCTTTTCTTTTCGTCGAAGATCAGCGCCACTTCCGCGACCGCTTCCCGGTCGACGGTCACGGCCGCGTCGGCCATTTGCTGAAATTCCCGGAACTGTCGCATCATATCCTCTTGATGATAGGAATGATTTCCGCCCTGGCAGACATACCACATCATATAATTGTCGGTCAGATAGTAACCGTAACCGCGCTTCATCACCTGTACGGTTTCCGACAACGTGGAGGTCCGGCCGAATTCCATGCGGGGGAAGAAGTGGGTGCGGATGTCCTCCTCGCGGCAAATCACCTTCCCATGCAATGCCGCGGAGCCGGAAAAGCCCGCGATATTGGCGCCGACCTGGCCGCCGCGCCGGTTGAGATAACTGACCGGCGTGGCGATCATGTCGATATAAGGGCTGGTCAGGGCGTCGCGGCTGCTTTGAAGACCGGCATACTGCAATGTCCAGTTGCGGCCGGCAAAATACAACGGATAGCCGTAATAGGTGATGATGATGCGGTCGGAACCGGCCGCTTCCCGGATCACCCGGGCGGATTCGTTGAAGTTGAAGAAGGTGCGCTCGTTCAGGAATTGCCGGAAGTCATAGACATTGCGGGCAACTGCCGGATCGCGGAAAAATCCCCGCTCCGTCGCCCGGCGTTCCTGCGGCGTCGGCACTTCGGCATTGGTACGGGTGACTGCCGGATCGGACCAGGCCTGCTGCAGCGCGGCATCGGTGGCGTATTTCTGCTGCAAAAATTTGCGGAAGTTCGCCAGCGTCGGCGCCGAATACCCGGTGATGCCGCCGCCGCCGGTGAAGAGTCCCGGCCAGTACCATTCGCCCGCGTCTCCACCCGGAAACGCATAGCCGACGATATGGTTGGCGTAGTCGCTGGTTTCGCAATGGCGCACGAAGTCGCGCAGCATATCCAGCGATAAATTCAGCCAGACGTCGGAGCCCAGCGGTGCGCCGGAACCGCGCCATTTGGTTTTCCCGAGTTCCGGCTCGGCGGCGGAAATATAATACTCCTCCAGCTCATCCGGGTATTTCTCGTGGAACCACACCGGCGGCAGTGAGAAGATCACCGGTACGATCCGCGCCTCCGGACTCGCGGCGATGGCCTCCCGGATACGCCGGTCGATGACACTGTAGTCATATTCGTTCTCGCCGATCCAGCTGCAGATTCCCGGCATCCCGACGAGATTGATGGTGACACCCGCCGCGGCGAAGTCCCGGACGAACTCCTGGCTGGTCCAGAAACCGGGCTCGAATTGAATCGGATTGGCGGCCACCGGAGCCAGCGGTTTGCCATCCAGGAAAAGCTGGACCTGACCTTCGTTTCGGCGCAGTTCGGCATGGATGCGGTGATCGGCCGGATACGGATCGGCCGGCGGTTGCGCGGCGAAGGCGGCGGTCTGCGGCAGCCGGTTGGTCATCTCTTCGTCCAGATCGCGCATCTCTTCGGAAAAATAGGCGCGGGTCGCCTGCAAGGTTACCGGCGTTTCCGGAAACCGGGAGCGGCTTTGCGCATAATCCTGCGCCACCTCGGCGGCGGTGAGGGCACGATTGTAAAAGCGCAGATCATTGATCAGCATCTCGGCGCTGACACTGTTGTCGGCTTCGTTTTTTTCGCGCAACGCGCCGATATAAAGATCGAAACCGCTGACCAGAAGCGGCGCGCGTTCACTGGTGCGGGGCTTGGCCGCGACGGCCCGGCCGTCGACGTAGAGCGTGATATTCCCGGCGTCATAGACGCAGGTGAGCTCTTGCCAGCGATTCATGGCGACCGGCTCATCCTCCTGATGACGCCGCCAGCTGGAATCGCTGTAGAAGAATTCGCCGGAATACGGAGACGCGTTGACCGTCAACCCGCCGCCGTAAGTCTGAAATTCCGGTACGAAGCCGTTGATCTGCCAGAGGAAATCAAATTCGTTTCTACCCGGCGCATTGCCTTCGTGCGATGCGGTATAGCCGCAACTGACCAACGGCGTCCGGTAGATCCGGGTCTCCGCACTTTTCAATACCCAGGCGGAGATGGAGAAGTGCTCGCCCAATTTGCTGCCGAGTTCGGGAACGCGGAAGCGCGCTCCGAACGCCACCCGCAAGGCATCGTTTTCGACGACGAACGCGCCCGAATCGCTGATGCAGCGGAATTGACCGCTCTGATCGCGGATTTCCTGTGAGCCTGCCGCCTGGCGGAAGTCGAACGCGGCGATCGGTTCGGTGGCCGCTCCGGCGACGAACGGCACGTACCATAATAAGGATAATAATTTAGTCATAATGATATGCTATTGTTATTTGCGGTTCAGGTTGATGCCTTCCAGCTCGACGAGCTGGTTGTTCATATCGTGAGCGTATACCATCAGGTAATAAATTTCAGCCTGGGCGGAGGCGGCGATAAGCCGGTCTTTGGCGCACGCTTCGACGTGTCCATCGGAGAAGGCGGCATTCGCCTTGTTGTTGTGGCGCATGCTGTAGGTCATTGCCGTGCTGTGGGGGATGACCGCGGTATACTGCATTTCATAGGTGGAGTACCAGGAATCGGCGAAAAGCAGGAAATCACTGGGCCGATTGCCGACGCTGAGGCGTATATAGGTCGCGTTGTCGGCCGTCAAGTAGCTTCCCGCCGGCACACTGGTGACATCGAACACCATGCCGTACAATTGACTCTGAATCTGGTAATCGGGGTTCTGCCGAACCACGGGGCAGAACATTGCTTTGGGGGAGTTCTCCGTGAGGTTATGCAGGAACGCATCGCCCGCATTCAAGTCGGCCCAAGCGTTGTTGGCGTAACTGGGGCCTTTGACCCATTCATTGTTCTCGGTGGAGTAAATGGTGAATGCCAGCATCGTCTGCTTCAGATTGGAGGTACAGGTGATGGCCTGTGCCGCGGCGCGCGCTTTTGACAGCGCCGGCAGCAGCATGCTGGCTAAAATTGCAATAATAGCAATGACCACGAGAAGCTCAATGAGTGTGAAAATGCGTTTCATGAATCAACTTCCTTCCGTTTGTGTTTTATGAACTCTAGGGATTCGGTGCGGCTGCGCTGCTTTTCCCGGGAGACAGCATTACCGGCAACAAATCCGTATGAAATTCAGCCATCCGTTCGGGATGGTCGATACGTTCGAGCAACAATTCGGTACCGCGGCGGCCCATATCCTGAAATGGCTGCTTCACCGTGCTCAACGGCACCGGCGAAAAATCGGCCAGCGACAAGCCGGCGAAACCGACCAGCGACAGATCCGCCGGAACTTTCAAGTCCAGCTCGTAGGCATGGCCGAATGCTTTCAGCGCCAGCATGTCCGAGTAACCGACCACCGCGGTCGGCCGTGTGCCCGCGGGGGCGGAAAAGCGTCGCTGCAGTTCGGGGTAAGGTCCGTTCATTTCCAGAGCGCTGATGATATCCGGGATGAGTCCAAGTTGCTCCATCGCCGTCCGGTAGCCTTCGCGGCGGGCATAGATGGAGGCGACCTCCTGATTGTAGTCGAAGTAGGTGATCCGGCGATGCCCGAGCTTGTGCAAATGTCGTACCGCCGCCTCGACGCCGGGGCTGTCATCGGAATCCACCCGGAAGCCGCGCCGGGAGAACGGCGCGGTATTGACCACGCCGTAGGGGATCTGCTCCCGGTCCAGCGCCTTCATCAACGTGGTTGCGCAGCCGGGGTTGACGATGTGAAAGAGCACGCCGCCGGTGCGCTCGCCGACCAGATGTTCGAGGATCGAAGCCAGCGACTGGTGGGCGGTCAGGTAAATCTTTAACGCGTACTGGTGCGCCGAGGCGGAATCCAGGATACCGGCATTGAGCTCGTAGAAGTATTCGCAATGCTCGCCGGCGTCGGAGACCAGCGCGATCGTCCGGGTCAATCCGGTGGCGATCGAGCGTGCCAGCTGGTTGCAGCGGTAGCCGAGATCGCGGGCGGTCACTTCGATCCGCTTCTGAAGCTCGGCGCCGATGCGTCCGGCTTCGGCGCGTCCGTTCAACACAGTGGATACCGCGCTGACGCTGGTTCCGGCCGCTTTCGCCACATCCCGCAATGTCACCATGAGTTTTTTCTCCCGGTACGGCATTTTTTGATTCTGCTGAAGCGTTTCAGCAACGTTCTGCTTACATTATAGTGTACTTTGGAAAAAAAGTCAATAGTGGAATGGAGAAATTGGCGAAAATTTTTTTTTCTGACCGGCGCGGCGGGCGTTTTCCAGCGAAAAGGCTGTGATTTTTGCGCGTTTCCGGGGAAGAAGATTTGTATTTTGTCAGAATCAGGTTACCTTTTTATGAATGAGGAGATTAATACAGAATGGGAATACAATATCTGGGGCATTTGCCCGAGTCGGATTCGCTGTACGGCTATCTGCGTTATGACATTCAGCCGCAGTTGCGCGCGTCGCGCCGCCCGGTCTACCGGGTGTTCAAGCTCAACGGCTCCAACGATGTCTATTTGTACGAAGAAAAATACACCGGGACGAAAACCATCGGGAAATTTTTTCTGTCGGCGCGGGAATCCAACCATGGAGTCGCTGCCCGGCGCCTGACCCGGGAGTGCCACCATCTGGCGCTGATGCGCAGCCACGGTTTCTCCGGCAGTCCGCATTACATTGCCCGCCCCCTGGGGTGCAACGCGTCGCTGAACCAGCTGCTGATGGTCGAATACTGCAATGGCGAACTGCTCAGCCGCATCATTACCCGGGCGATCCAGCAGCGCGACGATGCGCTGCTGTTCGGCAAATTGACCGCGCTCGCGTATTTTCTGGCGTCGTTTCACAACCGGACCGCGAATCCGTACCGGGTGAATTTTCAGGAAAACTGCCATTATATGGACAGCCTGATCGGCCGTCTCGAAAACGAGCGGCTGATTTCCGGGCACGAAGCCGGGGAGTTTTACTGGCTGCGCGATTGCTGGAAAGGACAACCGCGGATGTGGGAGGATTGCCAGGTGCTGACGCACGGCGACGCCACGCCGGAAAATTTCCTTTTCGGCGACGGGCCGCATGTGATCAGCTTCGACCTCGAACGTTTGCGCCGGAACGACCGGGTATTCGATACCGGCCGGCTGGCGGGCGAACTGGCGCACTTCTTTCTCGCCGCGACCGGGAACCGCTACGCGGCGCAGCCGTTCATCGGCCACTTCCTGTGGGAGTATGCGTGCCACTTCCCGGATCGGGAGCAGGCGTTCCGCGCCATGACCGGCCGGGTGCCGTTCTACATGGGCATCACCTTTCTGCGCATCGCCCGCAACCGGTGGCTGCACTGGGATTACCGTAAAAAACTGGTCTACGAAGCCAAAGAATGTTTATGGGGGTGGCAACGATGATCCGGGGACTGCTTTTCGATCTCAACGGCACGGTGGTGGATATCTGGACCGACGAATCGTCCGGGGAGATTTACCGGATGCTGGCGAATCTGCTCGACTATCAGGGGGTGCGGATCGAACCGGAGGAGCTGCGCCGGCAATTTTATGACATCAACAAGCGCCAGCGGCGCGAAAGCTTCGAAGAGCACCCCGAATTCAACGTGGCGGCGATTTTTCAGGAGATCGTCGACCGTTATGGTTCGGCGTATACCCGGACTCTGCCGCCGGAAAGACTGGCGCAGCTGCCGGGCTTTCTCGCCGAAACCTTCCGCGCCGCGTCCCGCTCCAAATTGCAGCTTTATCCCGGTGTCCGCGAAGTGCTCGATTACCTGAAAGCGCGCTATATGCTGGCGGCTGTCTCCGACGGCCAGAGCTTGTGGGCGCACCCCGAATTGCAGAGTGTGGGTCTGGCGGACTACTTCGATCCGGTGCTCGTTTCCAGCGACTTCGGCTTCCGCAAGCCCGATGCCAGAATGTTCGAATTCGCCCTGGCCGAAATGGAACTCAAACCGGAAGAGGCGGTCTTCATCGGCAACGACATGTACCGCGATGTCTGGGGCGCCCACCAGGCCGGGATGAAAACCGTGTTTTTCCAATCCAATCAGGGCGACTGGAAATCCCGCGGCGTCGAAGCCGACTACATCATCTACAACTTCCGCGAACTCCCCGAGGCGATCCGCTTTCTTTCCAAGTAGGTTGCGGAGGCTATGGCGCTGCCATATCCGCAGCAGAGGGGCAGGGGCCGGTGACCGAGCCTGCGGGGCGTGGGGGACGAGAAGTCCCCCACGTTCTCCCTCCCTCAATTCTCCCGCTTTTGCGACTTAACTGCCTCGCGCGTTTTCTGGAAGACGGCGAACATCGGGGGGATGAAAGCCACCCCGACCAGGGTGGCAAGCAACATGCCCCAGAAGGTTGTGGTGCCGATGACTTTGCGGCTTTCGGCGCCGGCGCCGGAAGCGAGCAGCAGCGGCATCACGCCGATGATGAAGCTCCATGCCGTCATCAATACCGCGCGGTAGCGGTAATTGGCGCCGTTGAGGGCGGATCGGGCGATGGATTTGCCGGTACTGCGTTCCTGCATCGAGAATTCCACCATCAGGATGGTGCTCTTGGCGCACAATCCGATCAGCATGATCAAGCCGAGCTGGGCATAAATATCCAGCAGCATGCCGGTTGCGTACAATGCGGCGATTCCGCCGAGGGAGGCGAACGCGACCGACAGGATCACCGGCATCGGGATGGTCCAGGATTCATACTGGGCCACCAGAAACAGATACCCGAAGATTACTGCGAGGGTCATCAGCAGCACGATGCGGCCGTCGTTGTTCCGTTCCTGATAGCTCATATCGGTCCAGCTGACTGCGTACTCGCCAGGGAAAGTGTCATCGACCAGGGTTTCAATCCGGTTCATGATCCGGGCGGTCGAGGCGCCGGGAAGCGGGATCACGGTGATGCCGGCCGACATGTTCTGGTTGAAACGCTCGATTTTGCGGGCTCCGAGCATCAACTTGACATCGGCAATGGCGGTCAACGGCACCATCTGGCCGTAGTCGTTCTGAATCATCAGTTCTTCGAGGTCGTCGATGGTGGATCGCTCGTTCCGGTCGAGCTGGATCTTCACTTTGAACGAATATCCATATAAGTTGAAGTCGTTGACATATAATGATGCCAGATTGCTTTGCAGCGCAGTGAAAATTCGGCTGACCGGCACGCCGAGCGCCTCGGCTTTCTGGCGATTGATGTCGAGAAACAGTTGCGGCGTTCTGGCGTTGAAGCCGCTGAATGCATACATCACCTCCGGCATGACGTCCTGGTTATTCAGCAGCCCGAGCAATTTCCCCATTTGCCGCTCGAATTGCTGTGGTGTGTCGTTGCCGGTGGTGCGGAACGCCAGCGTTACGCCGCCGGTGACACCCAATCCCATGATCGCCGGCGGCTGGAAAACACGGACTTGCGCCTGCGGGATCGTCGCTCCTTCCGCCATAATCCGGCTGCGGATCGCGTCAATCGACAGCTCCGGCGTCCGGCGCAGCTCCCAGTCGTCCAGAGAAACGATGGCGAAACCGAGATTCTCGCTGGCGCCGCTCATGATCGAAAAACCGGCCACGGTGAGGATGTCGCGCACGCCGGGGGTATTCAAGGCTCGGTCGTTGAACAGCAGCATGGCTTTTTCCGTGCGTTCGATCGAAGCGCCCGGCGGCAGCTCCAATTCGCACATCAGCACCCCCTTGTCCTCATCGGGTAGAAATCCGCCTTTGAGTTCGCCGAGCAGGAAATAATTTGCCGCCAATACCGCCGCAATCGCAATCACCGTCAGATAGAAACGGCGGATCATGAAACGGGAAAAGGCGATATAACCTCGCTTGGTGGCTTCGAGCGAGCTGTCGAACCAGCGGAAAAGGAGGAATTTGCGCCGGTTCGGCACGGGCGGGCGCAGCAGGATGGCGCACAACGCCGGACTCAACGTCAAGGCATTGAATGCCGAAATGCATAGCGCGATGCACATCGTCACCGCGAATTGCAGATAGATCGTTCCGACAATGCCGCCATAGAAGCCGATCGGGGCGTAGATGGCCGCCGAAACCAGCGTCGCCGCAATCACCGGACTGGTGATCTGCCGCATGCTCTTGGTGGTGGCTTCGGGGGCGTCGAGCCCCTCGTCGGCCATGATCCGCATGGTATTTTCGACCACGACAATGGCATTGTCGACCAGGGAACCGATGACCAGAATCAGACCGAACATGGTCAGGACGTTGATCGAAAAACCGAGCAGAGCCATGCAGAAAAAAGTCCCCAGCAACGATACCGGGATCGCCAATGCCGGTACTACCGTCGCCCGCCAATCCTGCAGGAAAACATAGGTGATTCCGATTACCAGCAGCAGACTTATGACCAGCGTGGCCGCGATTTCCCGGACGTTGACCATGATGTAATGCGTGGGGTCATAAGCGATGCCCGCCTCCACGCCGGCCGGGAAACGGGTCTGAAGTTCCTGCAGCAGCCGGTTGGTGTCGCGTACCAGCTCGACCGCGTTGGCGCCGTCCTGCCGGTAAATGGCGATCGCGACACTTGAAGTGCCGTTGTAAAAGCCCTCGTCGGTATAACGTTCGGCGCCGAGTTCCAGCCGGGCGATGTCGCCGAGGCGGATCTGTTCGCCGGTATCGCCGGTGGCGATCACGATGTCGGCGAACTCCTCCGGTGTCTGGAGCCGGCCGGTGACATCCAGCTTCAATTGCAGATACGGGTTGGCCTTCTCGGCGCCCAATGTTCCCGGCGCGGCGGCGCTGTTCTGTGACGATATTTTGGCAATGACGACTTCGGGAGTCAACTTCAGTGCCGCCATTTTCAGCGGATCCAGCCAGATGCGCATGCTGTAGTTGCGTTCGCCGAGGATTTCGACATAGCCCATGCCGGGCAACCGGGCGAACGGGTCCTTGACGTTCATCCGGATGTAGTTGGCCAACTCCAGTTCGGTCAGTTTACTGCCGTCGGTCCGGAATACATACACTCCCACCATGTCGGTGGATTGCTTTTTGGTGACCACGCCGATCTGCTTGACGGTATCGGGCAACTGCGCTTCGGCACGCTGCACCGCGTTCTGGACGTTGACCTGGGCGATATCCGAATTGATTCCGGGCTTGAAGGTCAGAGTCAGGGTGTAATTGCCGTTGTTGTCGCTCTCGGATTTGAAATACAGCAGATCTTCAATGCCGTTGACTTGCTCTTCGATCACGCTGGCGACGGTTTCGGCGATCACCTGTGAGGTGGCGCCTGGATACATTGCGGTGACTTTCACGGTCGGCGGAGCGATTTCCGGATATTCGGCAATCGGCAGCCTGAACAGACAGATCACCCCGACCAGCGCGGTCACAATCGAGATGACGAAAGCGAACTTGGGACGTTTGATGAAAATTTCGGCAAACATGATGTACTCCTTCACCGTACCGCTTCCGGCGCCACCGGCGTCACCGCCATGCCCGGCCGGACTTTGTGCATGCCGTCGATGACGATACGCTCGGAGCCGTCGAGGCCGGAGGTGATGACCTGCAGCCCCGCGGAGATACTGCCGATTTCCACTGCCCTGCGTTCGACTGTGTCGGCGGAATCGAGTACATAGATGCAGTAGCCGCTCTCTTCCGCGATCAGGGCGGACGGCACGACGGTCACCTGCGGCCGTTCGTTACGGGCCGAAGCCAGCACGGTGACGAAGCTGCCCGGCAGCAGCGCCCCGTCCCGGTTGGCAAAGGAGGCCCACAACGTGATGGTATTGGTGGCGATGTTGATTTTATTGTCGATCAGAGTGACCGCGGCAGTTTCGCCATACAGGGTATTGTCCGCCAGCTGGAGGCGTATCTGTGCTTTTTCGCGGATAGTGTCGATGCCGCCGAAGTCGCGATGAAATATGCGTTCGCTGAGGCTGAAGCGGACGTAGATCGGGGCGATCATTTCGATGTCGGTGAGTTTGCCGCCGGCCGGGGTGATGAGATTGCCTTCGGAACAGGCGCTCTTGCCGATGCGTCCGGTGACCGGGGCGTAAATCCGGGTGTAGGAGAGCGTGTTTTCCGCATCTTGCAGCGCGGCTTTGATTTCCTTGAGTTTGGCTTTGGCGGAAGCGATTTCCAGCTCCGCCTTGTCATGATTTGAGGCGGAAACCGCTTTGCTCTGCAACAAGGTACGGCTGCGCCGGTATTCGGTGTCGGCATAGTGCAACGCCGCTTCCAGCAGCTCCTTTTGCGCAATCAGACGGTCTACCGCGGCACGGTAGGTGGTGTCTTCGAGTTCATACAACAGATCGCCTTCGTTGACCATGCCGCCTTCGGCGAAGTGGATTTTCTGCAGATTCCCGGTCACGCGCGGCATGATGTCCACATGACGAATCGATTCGGCGGCGCCGACATAACGCTTGGGGGAGCTTTCCTGCTGCATGACCGCCGGTGCGACCACGACCGTTGGCGGCGGCGGCGCCAACAGTTCCGCGGCAGTTGCCGGGAGGGCGCCGAGTAACAGCAAAACGATGACGGCAGATGGCAATGGCAACGACATTTTGATTTCCTTTCCGGGTAATGATGTCATGAGAAAATAGAAAATTAGTTCTGTATAGAACTATTAATATATCATAATTTTGCTTAAAAACAAGTTTTTATGGTTCTGTTTGAAACTATTTTTTGTTTTTTGTAGGTGGATACACATGATATTTTCTGTTGCCCGGGTGTTGCAATCCGGGGTTGGAACGCTATATTATTGATGCGGCGACGCGATCATGGCAAGCCCAATTAGTCACCGCATCAATACAGGATGGGGCTCGTTCGGCTATCATCAAGCAGCGGGAAGGAAGCGACAGGTATGAAGAAACTCACGTTGGATATTTATACCATCAGCCGGTGTACGCACAACTATTATACCCGGGAGCTGCGGAAACTGGGAATTTCGATGGGGCAGTTCCCGTTCATTGTGGGGATTGCCGACAATGACGGCATTTCGCAGGAGAAGCTTTCGGCGGAGTTGATGATCAGCAAAAGCACCACCGCGGCAATCGTCCGGCAGCTGTTGGCCGCCGGGCTGGTTACCCGTGAAGTCGATACCGGTGACCGGCGCAATTTCAAGTTGCATGCGACGGAAAAAGCATTGGCGCTGGTTCCGGCGATCGGGGAGATCATCGAACGCTGTCACCGGGAAATCACCGCCGAGCTTACCGGCATCGAACGGGACGTGCTGATCAATCTGCTGCACAAGGTGCGCGACCGCACCGAGCGGGTGTTGACGAAAAAAGAGGCTTCGAAGCGAATCAAGGAAACAGAGCCGGAAGGAGTCGTTCCGGAGGCAACAACAACAGGATGGTCGATAGAACAATGAAACCGATATTTCATCTTTTGCCGAATGCGCATCTGGACCCGGTATGGCTGTGGGATTGGCGCGAGGGGTTGAACGAAGGGATTGCCACCTGCCGGACGATGTTGCGGCTGCTGGCGCGTTACCCGGAATTCACCTTCATCCGCGGGGAAAGTTCAATCTACGAACACATCGAGCGTTTCGATCCGGAGAGTTTCGCCGCGATCCGCGAATATGTCCGGCAGGGGCGCTGGGATATCGTCGGCGGCAACTATGTGCAGACCGATACCAATATGCCGGCCACCGCGACGCTGCTGAAGCAATATGAATATGGCCGGGTGTACTTCCGCGACAAGTTCGATTTCGACGTGGAAGTCGCATGGGCGCCGGATTCGTTCGGGCACTCGGCCGGATTTCCGGAGATTTACACGGCGGCCGGATTCCGCTATTTTGCCTTCACCCGTCGGGTTTCGGAGTTGCCGGAGGGGGTGAAGCCGTTGTTTTATTGGAGCGGTCCCGGCGGCAGCCGGATACTGACTGTGACCGACAAAGTCGCCTGGTACGGTTGCAGCCGCGACGAAATGCCCGGACGGCTGGATACCGCGCTGGCGCTGGCACCGGAGTGGCCGGTGCGCCATATTCCGATCTTTTTCGGGCTTGGCAACCATGGCGGCGGGACCAGTCAGCGGCACCTGGATGATATTTTCCGGTGGCGCGACGCGCATCCGGAAGTCGAGGTCAGGTTTTCCACCCTGACCGGATTTTTTCATGCCTGTGAGGCGGAGCGGCGGGATTACCCCGAATACCGGGGCGAAATCAATTTCTGCCTGCGCGGCTGTACGATTTCGGCGGCGCGGGTCAAAGGCAAGTTCCGCCAGACCGAGGCGGCGGTGCGCCGGGCCGAATTCGTGACCCGGACGGTGGCGCATGGACTGGGGACCGCGGCGGAGCCGTTGACCGGAGAATGGCGCGGGCTCTTGTTCAACTCGTTCCACGATATTCTGCCGGGGACGAGCATCGACCGGGCGAACGACGAGCAGATCGAATGGATGGACCAGGTGATTCACCAGGCCCGGACCCGGGAATTTCACGCCCTCAACGAATTGGCGCGCCGGCTGCACATCGGGGTGAAAACGCCGGAATACGATATGCCGGAGGCGGTGCCGATGGTGATTTTCAATCCGCGTCCGACGGCGTACCGGGGGCCGGTGGAGCTGGAGTTCTGCATGGATTACCGGCCGAACACGGAATATCTCGGCCGCGACGCGGAGATGCCGGTCGAAGTTCTGGACGAAGACGGCAATTCGCTGCCGTTTCAGGCCGTTGCGACCGAGCACAGCATCATTCCGGGGTGGCCGTGGCGGCGGCGGCTGGTGCTCGAGCTGGATTTGCCCGCCGGCGGCTTCCGGCAGTTGTCGGCCGGGCACGTGAAGGCGTTTTCCGCGCCTGCCGTCGAAGATTCCGGCGTCACCGCGGGAGCGAATTTCATCGCCAATGAATTTTTCCGGGTGGAAGCAAATCCCGGAGAGACCCGGCTGCGGATTTTCCGGGATGGCAAGCCGGTACTGGCGCAGGAAGGGCTGGAGTTTGCGGTTTATCAGGACCGCTTCGGCTCCTGGGGAGCGATGGACGAGGCGCCGGAGGGTTGGCGCTGCGACAAGCGTCTGCAGACGTGGGTGATCCGCGAAGTCAAAGTGTTGGAAAACGGACCGCTGCGGGCGGCGATGTTCGTGCACTTCGAGGGCGGCACTTCACAGGTGCGGCTGCAGATCCGGCTTTATCGCGGTTCCGACCGGGTCGAATGTCTGGCGCAGGCGATCTGGCAGGAACGCGCGGCCCGGCTGCGGCTGGTGATGGACCCGGCCGCAGCGGTTCGTTACGCGATTCCCGGCGGTTCGATCGTGCGTTCGGTGCTGGGGGATGTCCCCGGCGGCCGCTGGCTGGAGTTGAGCGGTTGCGGCATTGTCAGCGATGCGTTTTGCGGTTTTACCATGCTGGAACGGGAGTTCGGCATCAACCTGATTCGCGGCTGCCGCAGCGCTTCCGATGAAGTCGGGGTGGACGCGCGTTGCCATGAACGGCCGATCACCGATTACGGCGAACACCGGTTTCACTTCGGCATCGTCGGTGAGACGCTGGCGGCGGCGGAGCAGGCCGAACGGATGGAGTTGCCGCCGGTGACGGTGATGAGTTACCCGCATGACGGATCGGTCACGCCGTCGCGTCAGAGCTGGTTTGCCGTCGAACCGGACACGGTGCGGTTGCTGGATTACAGTCACATCCAGTTGCAGCAGGATACGCCGGCGGCGGCGGTGCTGCGTTTGGCCGGACGGGAGCGGCGGATCGCGCTGGAACCTTGGAAAATTTACGATATTGCGGATTTTTCAGAATGAATAGGAGCGCTGCGGACATTGGCCGAGCCAGTTCCGCAGTTGTTCGCGCCAGGCGGCGATCCGGGGCATTTCCGGCTGAATGCCGTAGATGAAGTCGGCGACGCCGAGCCAGTGCGCGAGCTCTTCGCGGTTTCTTCGGGTGTACGAGTGTTCGAAGCGATGGACGGCCTGGCGCAGCGCCCGGATCTGTTCGCGAGGGACGTGAACCGCGTCGTTGACCACCAATCCGGTAACCCATTGACGCTGTCCCTGCCGGCGCAATTTCTGCTTGGCCCGGTTCAACTTGAGACCGATTGGACGCAGCGCGTCCCGACACGCAGCGATGGCTTCGGTGGCGACCGGAGGGGGCAGGTCGCCGGAAAGAGTGATGTCGTCGGCGTAACGGGAGAACTGCACCTGATGGGCGGCGCACCAGACCGCGATATCGTGATCGACTTTGCGCAACAGCAGATTGGACAGATACGGACTGGTCGGCGCGCCTTGCGGCAAGTGTCCGCGGTAGCAGCACAGGCGTGTCAACAGCACCGCGGCGCGCGGCGTGAAGTCCCATGAAGCGAACAATGTGTGCACCCATGCGGCCGACAGCGACGGAAAAAAGTTTTCGATGTCCAGCGACAGGACCGCCGGAGCGCGGACGTGCCAGCCGGCATTTTCCCGGATGCCGCTATGGCGCCGGAAGGCGGTGGCATAGGGACTTGGCGCTTCGTTTTCCAGAATCCGGTGGAGGATGCGCCGCTGTATCGTTTTGAGCACCGAACGCGGGGCTTCGATGCGCCGGGGGGTGCCGTTGCGCTTGGGTATGGTGAAGCTGTGGTAAAACTCTTCGGGCCGGTTCGCCATGGCGTACAGAAGCCTGCCGCCGGACATCAGCCATTGTTCCAGCTCGGGTACATCGTATGGTTTGTTTTCCGGCATGACTCCTCTCCTGTCGGGAAAGTGTTCGCGACAACGGTATCACACAATCCATTTCATGAATGGATTCGCCGACGCTTGGCCGGGGGCTTTGCGATCGGAAATGCCGGACCGGCCGCGAGGCGTGCTTGGCTGCGTGAAACGCAGTGACGCACGCGGAGCGGAAGGGACGGCGTTGCCGGCGCAAATGCCCCGCGCCAGGCGCCGCGAAGCAAGTCAGGCCGACGCGCCGGTGGAACCGGCGCCGCTCTTTTCGTATCCCGTTCGGAACGGCGGTTCGCCGCTCCGGTTTCGTTGCCGAAACCAAAAACTGATACCGTTGCCGCAAACAAATTTTTTACTCCGTCGCTAATCTAATCTGCCGATGGAAATTTTGCAACTTGCATTTCCGTAATTCCGGAGGTTTTTTTATTATTTCACAAAATCGCCGAAGTACGCTGAATTTCAACATATTATCTACTCTGCAAGCTACAACTGGTACTTTTTTTGCAAAATTTTTCTTTCGCATATTGACTTTTGCGGAACTTTATACTATAATTATAAAAAAAGGACATTTAATGAATGGGGGGCGGTGATGATCGATATCAACAACAAGGCAGAACTGTTGAAGCGCCGCTTGATTTATGAAATTTCCTCCGGCTGTTATCATCCCGGGGATCGATTGCCATCCGAGCGCGAGTTGGCGGCCAGATATCATTTGAGCCGGAATACGGTTCGGTTGGCAATCGGAATGTTGATTCAGGATCATGCGGTCGAGAATCGGCCATACAGCGGCAATTACATCACATCGGAATCGTTGAGGATTCTTCAGGAGTCCGGCAGGGTGCGGGGGCACGATTTTAAGGTGATATTCGCGTTTCCGGTTTCCCAGGTGGCCAATCCATTGTGGTTGTCATTTTTGCAGACGGTATGTGCCAATTTGGGGTTGAAGATCAAAGTAGCGGTTGAGCTGGTAAACTTCAGTGATGACGTGGATGAGAAGAATTTGTGCGGTGATGTACTGATTCTTTTTGGCTGTACCGATATTGAACAAATTCGGCGTCTTGAACAATTGTGCGGTATGGTGATTGTGTTCAATCAGAAGCTGGATGACTTCAATTATATCACGCCGGACAATTTCCGTGGCGGCGAAATGATGACGGAGTATTTACTCGCCGGAGGTCATCGCAAAATCGGAGTGGTTTCGTTTGATTCCTTCTCCAATGGTAACGACTTCCCGCAACGTAGCCTGGGGATTTTGCAGACTCTGAAAGCTTACGGGATACAGCCGCGGGAGTTTCTTATCAATCCGGCACATTACGGTGAACTGGACGATTATTGCTCCAGTGCATTGGAGTATATGCTATCTGGTGATGACGGCGTGACTGGAATACTTTGTGTCTGCGATATGTTGGCGATTGGCATAAAATGTGGTTGCGATAAGTTGCATTTAAAAATTCCAGAAGATGTCAGTCTGATCGGTTTCGATGACCAGCCTTGCGTGAAGTATCTTCAGCCCGCCTTTACCACTATCAAGTATCCGGCTGAAGCCATGGCCATCCACGTTGCGGAATACGTGAACCAACGGCGCAATGGCATTGCGCCTCCCACGTTTCAGAAAGTAGTCGAACCGTTGCTTTTGGAACGCGAAAGTGTCAAACGGATGACCTGACTAACGTTCGAGAACCAACAAAAGTCGTGACTCGTCGCAAACCGTAATTCAAAAAGGGTGTAAAAATGTCAAGGAAGAACGCATCGGAAATGTTTAAGTTCACATTGATAGAGCTTTTGGTTGTGATTGCGATTATTGCAATTTTGGCTAGTATGCTGTTTCCGGCCTTAAGCAAAGCCAGAGCGGCGGCTCAAGCCGCAAAATGTATTTCCAATCAGAAGCAAATTGGACTCGGTTTTGCTCTTTACTCGGGGGAATATAACGATTTTTTCCCAAAGTCATTCGATCTGCGCGATGGCACCTATATAAATCGTTGGACTTATCAAATAGGTTCTTCTGTCGGCAGTTTTGCCATTTTCGACTGTCCGTCCAAGGGAGACCCCGTATTGGATTACAATGCCCACATCAATATCGGACAGGAAACCACCCAGTCAGACTATGGGTATAATTTCATGTTGCTCTGTCATCAATACGAACCCATCTACAATCCCGGGCTTCCTTTTAAGAGACCAACTCAATTGGCAAATCCATCCCATGTCGTAACAATCTCAGATTCCGGAGATCCCAATTCAAATTATTCGATTTGCATTGCCAAAGAGGGGTATTCGGTCTACATTGGCGGTGGAGCATACGATATAAAGTATTACCGGCTTGATCCCCGCCACTCCAATCGTTCCGTCTCGCTCTTCGTGGACGGCCATGTTGCCGCAAATGAGGTTACGTCCATAGATAATGACAGTAAATTCTGGGGATATTAAACGATGAAATATGTATTCTTTTTCCTGATTATGGCAATTTCTTCGGAGACGTTTGGCTCGAAACCGGACGGAGAGGAAAAGTGGAAAATATCCAATACGATGGGACAAGAGTTTTATCTTGACGGCGAAAACCTTCCCAAGATATGGAATGACGGTGCTGTGCTGTATTACGGCGATACGATTCAAGTTCCACCCGGCGAAGGACTATTGATTACCAACGGCGTATCGCAGGGAATTGTAAATTTTCCCCATGTGCTCGGTTCTCGTGATCTTGCGGTCGCGGCGCGATGGGACGCCCTGGAATATTTGCGTGAATTTTTTCCTGCCGGGACGCAAGTAAAACTTGAAACCGTTCGTGATTTTCCCGAATTCAGCATTACGTTCCCAGTCGATTTTATCAACGATGCGCGTTCTGAAAATAACGCCTTGTGGGTATATACACCGGAATATCAAAATAACACCAATCATCTATATCGTTTCCAGGCCGCTGTGAAGGCTGGACGGGTTGTTACTCGTGACGGCGGTTTTTTAACAATTCCCCCTGACGGATATCTCCTGTCCGGACATGGAACCGGAGTTGCGCACGGTGGAGCCACCCGTCTGCTAAATTGGGTTGGCGAGGGATGTCGCATCGATCTTGATATTGAGGGCAAGCAAATAAGGGTCTCAACAGATCGTGAAACCTGGCGCTTGCGAGGTCGCCATTTGCTGCAAGCAGCATCGCATTTCATGGCAAATCGCACTACCGCCGATCCGATGAGTCAAAAAATGCTGCACTGGGCGGAACTGCTGATGGAGTCCGAAGTCTGGGCGCAATACAGATTAGGCGTCAAACTGTGCCGGCGTGTTATGTTGGAAAATGTTCCATCCGCCATGTCCCTGAAGTATCGGGCCATTGCGGTAGATGGAGATGTCAGTGAATATCAGCTGGCGTTAATCAAGGAAGCTGGATTTAAACAGGTATATTTCCACTACAATTACCATGATGAAGATCAACTGAAACGTCTTGAGGAAAGTGCCAAACGCGTGGAGGAAACAGGGTTGGAGCCGGCGTTGTGGTGTTGGCTGCCGAGTCATTTCCCACTGCCGAATGACGTGGCTGCCAATTTATCTGCGGACTTGAACGATATGGGAGAACCATATAATTATGACCTCGGAGATATCAAAACACGCAATGCCTATTCCGTCGAGATGCTAAAAATTGCAAAACGGCTCCGTGTTAAGTCTGCCATGCTTGACTATGAGGGGTACGCGGGAGGATACGGACATGGGAATGCGGAACGCCTCGGTTTTGACCCATTGAATATGAGTCCGGATCAGAAAATCATCTGGGAAGGCCATCAACGTGAAAATATCACGGCAATGGTTGATGAAGCAGTTTTTCTCCTCCGGGAAGCCGGAATCAAAACTGCATTATGTGTATATCCGGGCAGCAATATCGATGACCTGAACGGTGGCGATGCGGCACATCCCGGTCCGGGCGTCTGGTTACCGTGGGTAAAGAAATTTGACGCCGTCATTCTTATGATGTACTCGCAGAGCCCATTGTGGCTGAAAGCACGTGCGGAAGTGTTATTCCCTGCTATTAGAACTGCCGCCCCCGGGGTCGCCATTGACGCATGGCTGATCTATTGGCCGGAAATTTGCGGGTATACCTCGCCCGTTCCAATGGAAAATTTGTTACTCCAGTCTGAGGCAATGATAAAAGCCGGTTCGGATGGAATTTCTTTTTTCCATATTCCCAATTTGGATGTCTCGGTTTCGGCAAAATTCAACTGGATTCTGGAGACCATGCATCAGGGTATATATCGCCAAGGTCATGGTACTGCTGCGGATAACATTGGCAGCAATTAGCGATCTGAATCGGAGATGTCCGCAGAAACAAAAAAAGCACATATGAGAAGAAGCGGTGACAATACATGAGTAGTTTCGGAGATAAGACCAATTTGCCATTTACAGCAAACGACTCCACCATGCACTGGTCGCAACGCGGAAAGTGGCCTGCGCGCTGGCTGGAATTCTTCCGACGTTCTTCGGCTGATACGGTATGTTGTTACCGTTGTGTTTTCTCATGCGAGACGACGCAACAAATCAACATTTTAGTTTCCGGGGACCATAAATATCGACTCTTTCTGGATGGAGTTATGTTGGGCATGGGGCCGGAGTTAGGAGATGCCAATTCTTATTTTTATGAAAGCTATCAGCTCAATTTGCTCCGGGGGGAACATCGCATCACGGCGCTGGTGTTTGATTTTCAAGGCGCCGAGGCATATTGTCAGGTAAGTTTACGCCCGGGGTTCCTGTTGGCGGCAGAAAATACCAACCCGGAATTTCTCAATACAGGCTTTGCCGCATGGGAAGTCAAATCTACGGCGGCAATGCAATGGACTGCTGTTCCGGTTTTATACCCGAATGTGATTTTTGATGCTAAAAACTGGCCTGCCGATATTCTGCAAGGCTTGGGAGAAGAATGGCAGAAAGCCATACCGGCAGAGCTCGCAGCTCATGCTGATATCCGTAATGAATTCGCCCCCGAAAGACTCATGCGCCCGGCAACATTGCCGCCACGGTATTATGAACCGCTTCCAATGGTGAATGAAATTCTGCTTTGCAATCCGGAATCGGAAATCGTGGAATCCATGCCTGGCAGTCCCGGGGTTTGGGGAAATTGGTACAACCACAGTCAAGCCGTTGTTATTCCGCCACACTCCAGAGTGCGTGTAATCGGTAAATTAACGTGCTATCATTGCGTTTATCCCGTACTGCAAACTTTTGGCGGGGCCGGTTCGAATATAAAAATGCAATGGGCTGAATCATTGTACCAATATCCCGGTTCGGAAAATAACGACGCCAAAGGGAATCGTGAACAGATTGAAGGAAAATATTTCCGTGGGTGTCATGACAGCGGAGATCAGTTCTTCCCGGCAGCAGGAGAAATGACATTTTTTACTCCGTGGTGGAGGGCCGGACGATTTTTTGAATTATTCATTTCCACGGCGGGCGAAGAATTGATTCTGCGAAAGATCACACTCTTCGACTGTCGTTATCCCCTGGAGGCGGAATCAACACATCATACCGATAATGAACAGCTTAACCGTATACTTGACTTGTGTTTCCGTACGTTGCAGATGTGTTGCCATGATACCTTCATGGACTGTCCGTATTATGAGCAGCTGATGTATATTGGTGATGCGCGAATTGAAGCACTGGTAACACTTGTCAGTACTGAGGATGATCGAATGGTACAAAAGATGCTGCGATTGTTTGCATCAAGTCAATTGCCGAGCGGCTTTTTACATTCGCGCTATCCCTCGCGGGTATGCCAAATCATTCCGACATTCTCATTGATATGGATCATGGCGCTGCATGATTATGCTCTATTTCGGCGTGACCGGCCTTGCATTATTGAGCTATTGGGATGCGCAAAAAAAATCATTTCCGCATTTGAGCATAAAATAAACCGTGATGGCCTGCTTGAATTCGCTCAGGGGTGGAACTTTATGGACTGGACGGCGCGATGGAGTCGGACTGTAACCGAATGCGGTATCCCGCCCAACGGGGAATATGGAGTTTCACTCGTGATTAATTTACTTTACTCCTATGTGCTCAGACACTTGGCGGAATTATGCGATTATGCGGGTGAACCCGAATGTGGAACGTTTTATCTTCGACGCGGCAAAGAAATTACAGAGTTGCTTATAAACAAATATTATGTTTCAGAACGGGGGTTATTTGTGGAAACATCTGATGACAACTCTGTCAGCGAGCACGCGCAGTGCCTTGCCATTCTGTCCGGCTTTTTACCAAAGGAAATCGAACAAAAAGTTTGTGAAGGGCTTTATACGGAGCAGGGCTTCGATGAAACTTCCATTTCATTTTCTCATTATTATTTTGAGTGTTGCCGCATCACAGGAAGAATGGATAGTTTTTTTCGTCGAATGCATTTGTGGTTCGATTGCGACAACTTGGGACTGTCAACCCTGCTTGAGCGGCCGGAACCCAGCCGCTCGGATTGCCATGCCTGGAGTTCGCATCCCTATTTTCACATTAGCGCGACCATAGGAGGAATACGCCCTGCCGAATTTGAGTTTACCCGGGTGCAAGTGAAACCGCAATTGGGAGAATTGAAATATCTTCATACGGAAATGGTTCATCCCACCGGGAAAATAATTGCCGTTTATCGGCGCACGGAAACGCAAGCTTTGAATATTGAAATTACATTACCCGCAGGTTTGGTTGGCGAATTGAGTGTCGGGGAGCAAGTTTTTCCGTTGCATTATGGTCAAAATATCTTTGAACGGCTTGCGGAGACGACGGCCAGTCAGCCTTTGGGACTGTCATGAGACAACCTTTGACAATACGTGTCTCGGCGACTGGCCATTATTTTATTGTTCAGGAAATCTTCGAATGAGATTTTTTGTCATTACTTTTGCATCGGCAACGTGTTTTTCAAGCCGATAAAAGCGCTGTTTTCGATTCCGGCGAAACCAGCAGCTTGCGGAATGACGTCTCCCGCTCGTTGTTGCAAGGCTCCGAAGGGCAAATCTCCACACGGAGCGGACGAGGCTGATACAGGCGGTTGAATCGGCAAATGCGCCGCTACAGCCGGACGGATTCGAGATACTCGATCACGGGGGCCGGATCGTCGAGGCCGTGGGGGTGATGGTCGCCGGAATGACGGAATACCTTGATGGAGCCGCCGAGCTCCCGGTAGCGCTCCTCGATCACGTCGGTGTTTTCGCTCGCCGGAACCACCGAATCCTCGGTTGCCGTTGTGTGAATCAGCGGAATTCCGGCACGGACCAGCGGAGCGAGATTGTCCACCGGATTGAATTGGTAGGCGAGCGCTTCGGCTTCGGAAGCGAAGCCGTAATCCTGCTGGAGCTTGGCCCAGTCGCCGGGGCTGCCGGGACCGGTGCCCTTGCCGCCGGGCCAGCTTTTGAAGTCGCAGACGGCGTTGTCGGCGCAGATAATGGAGACCTTGTCGGTATTATAGGCGGCCCAGTTGTAGCAATACAGGCCGCCGCGGCTGAGGCCGAGCAGCACGGCGCGCGGCGCGAAGCCGCGCTGTCCGGTCAAATGCCGGTAAAATTCATCGAAGTGGCGCATCGCGTCCGGACAACCGAAGGTGTTGCCGACGTCCATAAACACCAGATAGTAACCGCGTTCGACCATGGCGAGTTCGAATTTCGGGAAGGCTTCGAAAAATTCGGTTTTCCACACCCACTGCCGTCCCGGCAGCGGGTTGGGCGGCGCCACGATCTTGCACGGGCAGCCATCCACGGTGAATTCGTACATCGGGTAACCTGCATAGGTCCCGGCGGTTTCCGTTCCCAAAAGAGGCATCATCGTGGAGTCGTTCCTTTCCGAACCGGCGCTGTTATGCCCTGCGGCCGCCCGGTCCAATGTATTCGGTTGCAAATCTTCGGCGCCGACCGCTCCGGCCAGGCAACAGCTGACGGCCATAAACAAACAAAGCCGCGAAATCGATCGGTGTATCATTTGGTTGTTTCCTCGGTTTGAGAGCTGTTAACGGGGCCGCTCCGGAGCCGCCGGGAAAATTCGGCTTCCGGCAATTCGGTCATATCTTCGACCCGGGGATTGGCATAGTGGTGCTTCTTGTAGTCGGCGAAATCCGGCTCCGGATCGAGCGGCTGCAGCCAGCCGGCGTTCAGTGCGATCTCATCCACGTGACCATTGAAAACCACCGAACGCGCCGAGTCCAGCGTCCAGACGCGGCGCATCGAAGGCGCCAAGGTATTGGTGCAGTTGGCGGTCAAGGTATTGTAAAAGCGCGGCTGCCGCGCCAGGCGGTCGGTCCGCTGCAACAGATCGGTCAGCAGCGTCCGCGCCTCCCACGGCATCGTCGTGGTCGGATACAAATACACCTGTTCATGGCGGTAGTTGGTCCGCAACCCGATCAGATCGCGCTCGGTGCCCCAGATCATGATCAGATTCAAACATTTGTAGATTCCCGGCAGCGCGCCCTGCGCGCCGTCGGCGGGCACGCGGGTTTCGATGGATATCACCAGATGCCGGCCGTCGGCGAAACCGAAACTCAACATGGTGTGGGCAATCGTGTTGCTGCCCCAATGCACGATCAGGAAGTCGACGCTTTCCAGCGTATCCAGATCGAAGCTCATGTCCCGGTAGGCAATATCGAAGTCGTCGACGCTCCGGTAGGTGAAGTCGCGGACATCGTGAATCGTCACCCACCCCGGAGCGGGCCGGTTGAAAGACACATACGGTTGACGGGCGAACGACGGCTTCCATTCGTGGTTGCCGGTGGGCGAAATGGCGAGAAATGCAATCGCGATGACCACCTCCATCGCGATCGCGGCCCGGTAGAGCCAACGGCCATAACGGCGCGGGAGCCACGGACTGACCGCCCAGACGACCACAAACAGCAAAGTGAAAAAGTATTTCCCGAAAGCCCCGGAAAAGAACGCGAACCACAATGCGCCGATGCACCAGATGCCGAGCAGCCAGTATACCGCCCGGCCTCCCCATTGCAGCCACCGCAAGCACTTGTCCATGGTCATTTTTTTGCCGCTCCCGATGGGAACGGCAATTCCGGCAGCACCGCCGGCGGCCGGTCGATCTCCCGCCCGTCCGGCGTCAGACGGCCGCAGGAGATCAGGTGTTCGATCAGGATCCGGTTGACCTCGGCAATGGCCTGGCTGACCTGTTGAACACTGTGATTGGACTTCACCACCAACTCGCTTATGGCGCCGTCCAGATGCGAACTGGCATAGGGCACGATGCCGTCGGTGCCGCCGACGGCGTTGGCTTTTTCTTCATTTCCCATCACCGAATGGTACGGGACGGTCTGAAAGTTCAATTCGTTCAATTTTTGCAGGACGCGGTCGTCCGGCGCCAGATTGTCCAGGCCGGTGCGAATCTTCATTACTTCCGTTTCGTTCACCAGCCCCAGATGCGCGATACCCTGTTTGGCCACATCATACAGCCGCGCCGGCAGCGCGATCGACCGGGAAGCCCAATGGGTGATCGACCAGGTGGCGATTTCCGAACCCCGGTGCGGCGTGGCGATGAAAATGGCACGGGTGATGTAGTCGGGGTGTTGAAAGTTCAACAGATGCTCCACGTATTCGCGCTGTTCCGGCGTGAGCGCCGCCCATTCCGCTTTTTTGTCCCGGAGTACGAACGCTTGGAACTCCTCTCCTGAGTTGGTGATCATGGTTTTGGTCAGAAGGCCGCCCATGCTGTGTCCGATCAGCACCATCTGGTGAAAGTTGTCGTTGCCGGTACCGAAGCGCTGTTCGGCCTCCTGCAGTGCGCTGCGGAGCTGAAACGCCGAATACAACAGCGGGTTGCCGGTCGGGTAGGCGAAACACCAGAATTGATAGTGCCGCCGCAGCCGCGGATCCAGATAAAGGCTGTTGAGCATCTGGGCCCAGGTGCGCGGGTTCGACATCAGCCCGTGGGTCAGAATGACCGGGATCTTTTCCGGGTCCCACGGCTGGGTCATATACAGCCCTTCGAGGTCGGCCATTTTGTCGGGATTGAGCAGGAAATAAATATCCTTGAACGGATTGGGCTGATTGAGCGCGTATGCCAGAGGCGTGGTGATATCCATGGCCAGGGGAATACTCACGCCGCGATCGGATACCGCCTCGTAACGGATCGAATCGGCGAACTCCCAGCGCGCCTGCCGGCGGGTATTTCCGGTTTCAGCCGGAGCGAAGCGCAAGAGCAATGTGGCGGGTTCGCAAATCGGCGACTTGATCGTGGTGTCGTCACTGTGCACCGGAGCCACCGGCGCATGCAAAATCAATGGAATGCCGATGCCGCGCCGGAAACTGAATACCTGATTGTGGCGCGGCACCCAATTGGCGCAGGCTTCGATCAGTTCGTATTGTTCCGGCGGCTGCGCCAGCCGGCTCTCCGGGGCTTCGAAATAGACCCGGGGACCGCAAATTGGCTCCAGCTCATAACCGGAAGCCAGCAGCAGCCGGTTGTCTTTCAGGTATTCAAACAGCTTCAACGCGGCGTTGTTGTAGTGCCGCCACATCCGCCCCTGATACGGTTCGTCGCCGGAGTCAAAGAGATGCTGCCAGGCGATCTGGGCCGCGGTCAGATAATATGCCGCACTATGGGTTGAATCGGATTCCTGTTTGGCCTGATAGTAGCACAGGTCGACCAGAACCTCATGGACGGTATTGCCGCCGAACAGCTCGCCCTGGCTGTAGAGCTTCCGGATCACGTCGGCCGGATCGTCGGCGAAGCGTTCGGTAAGGCCGAAAAAAGCCAGAAAATTGACGCTGTCGATATCCAGCCCCTGAAACCGGTGATCGCTGAAAGCCGGGTAATTGTTTTCGACTTTGTCCCGGTTGGCCGGCACGGCGGTAATGCGGGGAAGGCAGCCCCCGGTCCAAACGCTTGCGCAACAGACGGCAAACATACCGTTCCGGATTGCGGAAAGCAGCCGGCGATATTGCCGCGGTTGTCTGGAAGCGTTTGAAATCACGGAGGCCTGCACTTTCTTTCGGGCATTTCCCGCCGGTTCCGGCGTTATTTTCAGTAGTTACGCATCAGGCCGATGATTTTGCCCTGTACCTGGATGGCACCGGCCGGATAGACCTGAGTCGAGTATTCCGCGTTGGCCGGACGCAATTCCACCCGGTTGTCCTTCAGCGGGAAGTAACTTTTGATCGTCACTTCACCCGAGACCAGCGCCACGACGATGTCGCCGGACCGCAGAATGTCGGTCGGCCGTACAATGACGATATCATCTTCGAAAATTCCCAGATCCCGCATGCTTTCGCCGGATACCTTTAGCGCAAACATGGTAGCCGGATCGCCTTTGGAGGCGAGTTCCTGGGAAATCACCACGTCGCCGATCTTTTCCTGCGCGCTTTCCGCCGGGCAACCGGCATTGATCCGGCCCAAAAGCGGGATCGGCAGCGCGAATGACGCATGCATCGGGCGCTTGGGTTGCCTCAGGCTGATACTGCGGGCCTTGCTGGTCCGACTGAGCTGATTTTTGCGCTGAAGCGCTTTGAGGTGGGCGAAAACCGTCGAGGTTTTGATATCGAAGTGTTCTGCGATTTCATAGACGGTAGGCGCCATGCTTTCGCGTTCCTGGAAATCCTCAATGAATTCCAGCATCTTCTTTTGCTTATCGGTTAAGGTCTTCATAGTTCTTCTCCGTTGTTCCGGTAAATGACGATTCGCTCACGGAATCATGACAAAGGCTAGGACTTTGTAACTGCCGTCAAGTTTCCCGAAAGTAACCTTGAACAAAAGTTCCTGGGTTACCGGTTCGCTGGAATCCTTGACTTCTTTGGTGTAGGTGAGTTTCCAAACCATATTTACCCAAGGAGGGCGGCTTAATTCCGCCAGGAACTCGCTTGACTTCAATGTACCGTGCTCTCTGGCGATGAAATCACACAGCTCATTGAATTTTTCCGGCGTCACCTGATCGATGATTTCCGGAATCAGATTCGCCACGAATTCAGCGTGATTGCGCGACTTCATGGCCGCAATCATCTGATCGCCGATGGCGATTCCACTTTGGCGCAGGCTGGCCTGCTCGGCCGGATTGATGGCGTGAAACTGCGCCTCCGGCTTTGGTGATGTTTCCATAGTTCGGCATCCGGCAAGTAATCCGGCACCTAAAACCATGGCAAACAAACTGGATCGAAAACGTTGATTCATGCTCGTCCCCCTCGTGCAATTGAGTTAACGTTATCTGGCCGCTTGTATTATTGCTACGGCTCATCGGCAATACCGGAAACCCCGGAACCGCCTTGTCTTGACCGGGAATAAGATTTGTTCGGTGAAATCTTTCCCGCCCGGCGGCAGTTTTTAACGAAGCTGCCGCAAATTACCGCGGGCTAGAGCGGCATCCGGGGCATCGCAGAAGCATTGACTACAAAACTCATCCTCAATTGACGATGGCATTTCCCAATCTGTTCGGTTTGCTCCTGAAGTGTTACCCTTCAAGCTCTCTTTCCCTCAGCATTCTATGTAATATATACTGCAAAAAAAGAAAAGAAAGTACAAATCCATGTTTTTTGTAATTTTTTTCGTCGAATTATTTTCTGGAGCATGAAATTTATATACTTCACAGCGTGAAAAGCATGGGAACTTATATTGCATAAAGCCGCTCCGGCGATAACGGGAAAAGATATTCGCCAGAGATGTCGCGGACCATCGCGGGAAAAAAATCCCCCGAAGACAATTTTCGGGGGATTTTTTCGGCTGAAGCACTAGTGTCGTATCAACGCAAAATTTGCAGCATTTTTTCCGGATTTTCCCGACCCCAGTTCTGCCAGGATTCCGAACAATTCCGACTCGCGACCCCGGCGGTTTTGATCCGGGCTTCCGCATTTTCATTGTGCGCCTGGCGACTGCGGGTGTGAACCGAGCCCAGCAGCAGGAGGGCTGCCACGGCAATGCAGCCGAAAATCACCAGCCGCGCTCCGCGCTCCTCTTGTTGTGTCTTTTGCATGATTGCCATATTTTCCTCCTTCCGTTTTTATGGAATGTGCCGGGAATACTGACTTCCCGGTGTATCGGCTTCCTTCAGGTCGCCGTTCATTTCATGTTCGCCGCGCGCATTCCAATGGGAATTCAATACTTCCAGCTCCTTTTCCCACCGTTCCGCGCTCCAAATTTCCACTCCGACCTCGACGCCGACCACCCGGAGATCCGTCCCCGGTTCCAGTCCCGCATGTTTGCGAAACGGCAACGGGACGGTGACGCGCCCCTGACGGGTGATGGTGCACGCTTCACTCAAAGCTCCGAAGCGGCGCATCGTTCGCCGCAGCAATAAACTGTTTCCCAGATTGGCAATCGCATCGGTATCGGCCTGGCGCATCTGGCGATAGGTTTCCTCCGGATAGAGCGCGACCGCTCCTTCCGGAAGACAATGCATCACCACGGCGCCATCGGAATGCCGCATGAAGTCCTCGATGACCCGGGGACTTAGCTTCAAGCGGCCGTTGGCGTCCAACGAGCAATAGTCCTGTCCGCAGAATGCCGGCATGCGATTGTATCCTTTGCAAATTTTCCAATCTATTCCAATTTAGTCCAAAATTTTCCAATGTCAAGTTGAAAAGTTGAAAATCTGCAAAAAAATGTGGATCGGGACAGCGACCGGGTACGGCATCTTGCCCGGCCGAAGAAGAATTTGTGGGCAAAAAACTCGAAATTTTCCTTGAAAATCATTCGATGCGCTGTATATTACGGGCATCCGAAATATAAAATTGAGTTTCAAAGCTAGGGAAGGATCTTTCGACAATGCAGGATGCACAAAACCGGCTATGGCGGCTTTTGTTCTCGCTGACCGATCGCATGAAGGACTTTCGGAACTTCGAATACAGTCCGATCGAGTTGGAAAGTGCATTCAGCCTGACCATCAATCAGACCCGGGTGATCCGGGCGGTGTGGGAGCTGGAAGAGAAACGCGGTGGGGAGGTGACGCTGAAGCTGTTGTCGGAATATTTACGGATTACGGCGGCGGCGGCCTCGGAGATGGTGGAAAATCTGGTGCAAAAAGGAGTGTTGAAGCGGGAACAGAGCCGGTCGGACCGGCGGGCGATTTCGTTGGGATTGTCGGATGCGGCAAAGGTGTTTTTACAGCGCCGGTGGGATGACTTCGATCGTATAAGCCGGGAATTTCTGGAGTCGATCGAACCGGAAGAGGGGAAGCTTCTGGTGGCGTTATTGGAGCGTTTTCAGAAAAAACTCCGGGCGGAAGAAGAGAGTTTGGCTCGGCAGCAATAGGGAAAATACGGAATTATGAAGATGAAGCGGAATTGGAAGTGGATGATGATGTTGGGTTCGGTGCTGGCTGTAACCGGAGTCGTTGCCGCCGACGGGGAGGAATCCAAAGGGCCGGCGGTGACGATTGCGCCGGTGTCGGAATTGACGCAGAGCGAGCCCAAGCGTTATGTCGGTGTGGTCTCTGCCGAGGAAGAAGTATCGATCCCCGCCCGGATTTCCGGACGGATCGAGAAGATCAACTTCGAGCAGGGCTCGATGGTAAAAAAGGGCGACCTCCTGTTCGAGCTGGAAGATACCACCTACCAGGCCGAAGCGCTGGCCGCCAGAGCGGTACTGCAGCAGACGCAGGCGGAATCCACCTATGCGCGCAAAGAATTCGAACGGAAATCCGGATTGTTCGGCAAGAAGGCGATCGCGGAAACCGAATTGGACAATGCGACGCGGCTGGTGGAGTTCACCGAAGCGAAAATGCGCGAAGCCGAGGCCGCGGTGATGCGAACCGAAAACGAATTGAGCTATACCAGAATCTACGCCCCGATTACGGGCCGGATCGGCCGTGCCAACTATACCGTGGGCAATTATGTGACTCCGGCCACGCCGGAGGCCTTGACCGACATTGTCCAGATGGACCCCATCAATGTCAGCTTCTCGGTGTCCGAGCGCGACTATCTGGATCGTTTTTGCGGTCCCGCGCAGGCCGACTCGCTGATCACGGTCGTTCCGGCCAACGGCGAAGCCTACACCGGAAAAATCACCGTGGATTTCATCAATAACCGGGTGGACAAATCCACCGGGACAGTGACGATCTGGCTGGAGTGCGAAAATCCGGACGCCCGCTTGATGCCGGACGGTTTCGTGACGGTGAACGTGGCGGAAAAGTATGCCGCGCCTGTCATTGCCGCCAGTGTCACGGCGATTTTGACCGACGATAAGACCAGCTATGTTTATGTGGTGAATGACAAAAATGTGGTGGAGCGCCGGGATGTGGTGCTTGGGGACAGTGTCGGCAGTCTGCAGGGAATCCGCTCCGGCGTGAAGGCCGGAGAACGGGTGATCGTCGAAGGCGTGCACAAGGCGATGCCAGGGATGACGGTCAGTCCCAAGCTGGCGCAACCGGGCCGTTGAGAGAGGACGTAACGAATGATTTCAGAAGTTTTTATCAGGCGGCCCAAATTCGCCATCGTGATTTCGGTGGTGATGATATTGGCCGGTACGATATGCATGATGATGATGCCGGTGGCGGAATATCCCGAAGTGGCGCCGCCCACCATCATGGTTACCGCCAGCTATCCGGGCGCCAGCGCGCAGGTGATTGCCGAAACCATTGCCGCTCCGATCGAATCGGAGATCAACGGGGTCGAAGACCTGATTTACTATTCGTCGCAGTCGGATAACTCCGGCAACTATACGCTGACGATTACCTTCAAGTCCGGAACCGACGACGACATGGCGCAGGTCAACGTGCAGAACGCGTTGAATCGGGCCGAACCGTCGGTGCCGGCGGAAACCCGGGCGCTGGGGGTCAACGTGCACAAGCGTTCCAGCGACATGCTGGCCGTGTTCACGTTTCAAAGCGAAGAGTCGAAGTTGTCCAAGCTCTTCATGAGCAACTACGTCAATATGAACGTCAAAGACGCCATGGCCCGCGTGGACGGGGTCAGCCAGGCGCAGGTGATGGGCGAACTCAACTACAGTATGCGTATTTGGCTGGATCCGTTGCGGATGACGGCGCTCGGGATCACGCAGGCCGAGGTGATCAACGCGATTCAGACCCAGAACGTCCAGGCGGCGGCCGGTTCGGTCGGTACCGAAGAGAGCAGCCGGTTCATGCAATACAAGTTGAATGCGCAGGGGCGTCTCGCCGAGGTGCGCGACTTTGAAAACATCATCGTGAAAACCGGAAAGGACGCCAGGCAGATCCGGATCGGGGACATCGCCCGGGTCGAACTGGGGTCGGAGCGCTATTCCGGGAACAGCTTCTTCAACGGCGCACCGTGCGTGGCGATGGCGTTGTACCGGAACTCGGACGCGAACGCGGTCGCGGTAATCAATGGCGCCAACGCGCAGATGGCGGAGCTGGCGAAGAGCTTTCCGGAGGGAATGTCCTGGCAGATGGGCTATGACACCACCAAGTTCATCCGCGCCACGATGGAGGAAATCGTAATCACGCTGGTGCTGACGCTGGTGCTGGTGGTGGCGATTACCTATATCTTTTTGCAGGATTGGCGCGCGACGCTGATTCCGGCGGTGACGATTCCGGTGTCGCTTTTGGGGACATTTGCCTTTATGCTGCCGATGGGGTACAGTGCTAACGTGCTGACGATGTTCGCGTTGATCCTGGTCATCGGTTCGGTGGTGGACGACGCGATCGTGGTGGTGGAAAACTGTATGCGCCTGATCGAGGAGGAGCATCTGACGCCGCGCCAGGCCGCCATCAAGAGCATGGAACAGATTACCGGCGCGATTGTCGCGACCACGCTGGTGGTGATGGCGGTGTATGCGCCGGTCGGTTTCTCCGGCGGTATGGTCGGTACCATTTACCAGCAGTTTTCGGTGACGATGTGTATTGCCTTGTTTTTGTCGCTGGTGAACGCCATGACGTTGAGTCCGGCACTGTGCGCGATCCTGCTGCGGCCTTACAAGAAGCCGCGCGGGCCGTTTCTGTGGTTCAATATTTGTTTGGACTGGGTACGGAATTTCTACGTCGCCAGTTGCGGCATCCTGGTGCGCCATGTGTGGCTGGCGGTGATTCTTTTCGCCGGGGTGCTGTATGGCAATTACTACTTGTTCCTGCGGACGCCGACTTCGTTTTTGCCGACGGAGGACAAGGGTGCGTTGTTGTGCGACGTGCAATTGGCGCCGGGGTCGACGTTGTACCGTACCGGTCTGGCGTTGGAAGAAATCGACCGTCTTGTCAAGGATATTCCGGGGGTTAAGGATACGATTCTGGTTTCCGGCTTCAGCTTCATGGGCGGCAACGGTGAAAACGTCGGTTTGGTGATCGTGGTTCTCGATGACTGGTCGGAGCGCAAGACGCCGGAGCTTCAGGTTGAGGCGCTCCGCAAGCTGGTGGAGGATCGCTGCTCCGTGATTGCGGAAGCGAACGTCATGGCCTTTGTGCCGCCGGCGATTCCGGGGTTGGGCGTCACCGGCGGTGTGAGTTTCTCGCTCCTGGCCACCGGCGGTCAGACGCCGCAGGAGCTGGTACAGGCGGTCCGCAACCTGAGCGGCCAGATCATGATGACCAACAAGGCCGCCTACGCGTTCAGTACCTTTGAAGCGTCGACACCGCAACTGATGCTGGAGGTCGACCGTGCCAAGGCGCAGGCGCTGAGTATTCCGGTGAGCCGGATTTTCGAAACGCTGCAGAGCCAGCTGGCGGCCTATTATGTCAACGACTTCAACCTGTTCGGTTATACCTTCCAGGTGAAGATTCAGGCGGACTCCGAATTCCGTAACAATGTCAACATGATCGAACAGTTGAACGTCCAGAACAACGCCGGCAAAATGGTGCCGCTGAGCGCGATTGCCACGCTCCGCTGGGTTACCGGGCCGCGTCAGATCGAACGTTTCAACCAGTTCATGGCCGCTCCGGTCAACGCCATGTCGCTTCCCGGAGTCAGCTCCGGCGAACTGATGGCGACATTGGAGGAGGTGGTGCGGGAGAAACTGCCGCATGATTACCGGATCAGCTGGACCGGCATGAGCTATGAAGAAAACAACAACCAGGATAAAATCGTTTACCTGATGGCCCTGGCGTTGACCTTCGGTTACCTGTTTTTGGTGGCGCAGTACGAAAGCTGGACAGTGCCGATTTCGGTGATTTTGTCGGTGGCGGTGGCGACGTTGGGAGCACTGGCGGCGTTGCTGGTATGCAACATGCCGCTGAGCATCTACTGCCAGCTCGGCCTGGTGATGCTGGTCGGTCTAGCGGCGAAAAACGCGATTCTGATGGTCGAGTTTTCCAAGCAGGAACGCGAAGAGGGCGTCCCGATTGCCCAGGCGGCGTTGAACGGCGCGCGGGTGCGTTTCCGCGCGGTGATGATGACGGCGCTGTCGTTCGTGATCGGGGTGTTCCCGACGGTGGTGGCGACCGGCGCCGGCGCCGGCAGCCGCCGGGCGATCGGTGTGACTACATTCTGGGGCATGGTGATCGCGACGGTATTCGGAATCCTGTTCATTCCGGCACTGTACGCAATCTTCCAGAGAGCCCGGGAAGCGCTGCAGCGTTGGCGCGGAGTCGCTCCGGAAGAGACGAAATAAGACACAAAATGCCGGCCGCTCCTCTCCGATGAAGAGCGGCCGGCACCTTTATGGCGGGGGAGGGAAGTGGCTGTGGAAATGAAAAAAGCGGTTATCCTGCTTTCGGGCGGTCTGGATTCAGCCACGGTGCTGGCCCTGGCCCGGGCGCAAGGGTATGAATGTTATACCCTGGCCTTTGATTACGGACAGCGCCATCATGGGGAGGTGGAGGCCGCCCGGCGTGTTGCTTCCCGCCTCGGCTCCCGGCGCCATATCGTGATGCCGCTCGATCTGCGGCAGTGGGGCGGTTCCGCTTTGACCAGCGACGCCATCGACGTCCCCGACGCCGGGCACGGCGGCGCGATTCCCGCCACGTATGTCCCCGCCCGCAACCTGATCATGCTGTCGTTGGCCACCGCCTATGCCGAAACTCTCGGCGCCGGAGATATTTTCATCGGCGTCAATTCCGTCGATTACTCCGGCTACCCCGATTGCCGCCCCGCCTTTATTGCCGCCTTCGCCGAAGCCGCCCGCCTTGGCACCAAAGCCGCCGACGAAGGCTGGAAATTCGAAATCCACGCACCGCTGCAGAGTTGGTCCAAAGCGCAGATCATCCGCGAAGGCGTGAAGCTCGGTATCGACTATTCCATGACTCTGAGCTGCTATCGCGGCGACGAAGCCGGCCGCGCCTGCGGTTCCTGCGACAGTTGCGTGTTGCGCCGTCAAGGCTTCAAAGAAGCCGGGGTTATCGATCCTACTTTGTATCGTTGAGCTTTTTGGGAAAATGTGAAGACTTCTCGCCCCCCCGCCCCTACGGCAGGATGATCCGCGTTACGCTCGCTGACGCGAGCTTACTTTTCGCCCTTGCGCTTCGCGCTGCGTTCTCTGCACCTCTGCTGCAGATGCCGGTTGGGCTAATGTGCGCATGGTAAAGGACGCAAAGGACGCAAAGGACACGGCGATATGGCGTGCCATACCGCTGTCCGTGGCACGCCCCCGACGGCCGGCGTGCCGTGAATGTGGACTCGATATGATTCACAGGTCTGACGTCAACCGTCTACATTGTAATCGCGCACGGGGGAGCGCCGGTCAGGCGCGACCTGGCCAGCGCCCGAACGACCGGCAGGGACTGAGTCGCGAATGGAGTTTTTGGCGCCAATTGGCGGCAAAAACGTGAAGCCGAGCGGCCGATCCGGGTTGGGAGGGGACGATGGCGAAGCCGAAACCGAGCGTAATGCGGCCTCGCATCCACTATCATAATCACCATACTCAAAGCACCAGT